>CAVRFM010000001.1:0-63863 GCA_963720375.1 uncultured Chloroflexia bacterium
GGCTTGGAGTTATGTAAAGCGTTGAGCGGAGTGTTAAGCAGTGGAGCTGGTAGCAGCGGCTGGGATTGAACCAGCGACCAAGGGCTTATGAGTCCCCTGCTCTACCACTGAGCTACGCTGCCACAGAGAGAAAGCCTAACACAAGCAAATATTAGGTGTCAAACACGAGGACTTCATCGACCGAGAACAAACCTGTATAGTAAAATGAAGGCTAAGATGTATGACGTAATCGTTGTCGGGGCCGGGCATGCTGGCTGCGAAGCTGCTTTGGCAGCAGCTCGCATGGGCTGCAGGACCCTCTTGCTCACTATGAATCTGGATAATGTGGCGCTAATGCCATGTAACCCTTCCGTTGGAGGGCCAGCCAAGGGCCATGTAGTACGCGAGATCGATGCTCTGGGTGGCGAGATGGGGAAAACCACAGACAGGACGTTCATCCAGATAAGAATGCTGAATACGGGGAAGGGACCTGCCGTTCAAGCTCCAAGGGCTCAGGTTGATAAAAGGCTCTACAGCCTGCTTATGAAGCACACTTTGGAGCATCAGCAGAACCTCGATCTGAAACAAGCGCTGGTTGAAGAGATTGGAACAACGAGTGATGGAAACAAGGAATGTCATCTCCCCGGCCTGTGGGTGAAGACTAATCTGGGACAGGTCTACGAAGGGAAAACGGTGGTACTGACTACCGGCACCTTCTTAGCAGGGCGGATTGTCATTGGGGATACCACCTACCAGGCAGGAAGGGCAGGGGAGTTTGCTGCCAATGGGCTGTCCCAGAGTCTGCGAAATATGGGCTTTACCTTAGGACGGCTTAAGACCGGCACCCCGCCTCGTGTCGATGCCAGAACCATCGATTTCAGCAAGACCATACTTCAGCCAGGCAGCAAAGTTCCCATCTACTTCAGTTTCAGCAGCGACAGGACAGATAATGCCCATTTCCCGGCACCCAACCCTGTCTACCCCAGGGGCGAGATCACTCCATGGCGACCTCAATTGCCCTGCTACCTTGTCTATACCAGCCCCAAAACCCACGAAATCATTCGATCCAATCTACACCGTGCGCCCCTGTTTACCGGCGTAATCAAAGGTATCGGCCCGCGGTATTGTCCCTCCATAGAGGACAAGATTGTTAAATTCGCCCATAAAGACGCACACCCCCTCTTCCTGGAACCCGAAGGCTGGGAAACCGGCGAGGTCTATGTTCAAGGTGCCAATACCAGCTTGCCTGAAGATGTACAGTTGGCACTGCTTCGCTCCATCCCAGCCATGGAGAGCGTAGAAATGGTAAGAGTAGGTTATGCCATTGAGTACGACTATGTGCCCACATCTCAGACCGGAGCCACTCTGGAATCCAAGCTTATTCCCGGTCTGTTCTTCGCCGGTCAAATCAATGGCACTACCGGTTATGAGGAAGCAGCGGGGCAGGGATTGATTGCAGGTATCAACGCAGCCAATGCGGTCAAGAAGAAACCGCCCTTGATTCTGCGGCGGGATCAGGCATATATCGGAGTGATGATCGATGACCTTGTAACCCATGAAGTTATGGAGCCATATCGTTTGCTCACCTCCAGAGCAGAATACCGCCTCTTACTACGTCAGGACAATGCCGATCTGCGACTGATGTCCATCGGCTACGAATCAGGTCTTGTTAGCAAAGCTCAATTCGAGGCAGTGGAAGCCAAGAGGGAGGCTATCGCCAGGGAGATAAAACGACTGGAAACAACACACTTTAGTCTCTCAAAGGAAGCCCACAGTATCAGTCTTGCAGCATTTCTCCGCCGTCCTCAGGTTAGCTACGAAACCCTGCTTTCCATCGGCCTGGGATCAACTGACCTGAGCCCAGATGTTATGGAACAAGTAGAGATCATGATCAAGTATCAGGGTTACATCGAGAAGCAGGGCAAGGAGGTAGAGCGAATCCGACGCCTGGAAGAACGGCGTATCCCGCCTGACATCGATTACGGATGTCTCGCCGGTCTACGCTTTGAAGCATGCCAAAAGCTTAATAAACTTCGCCCGGCGACACTGGGTCAAGCCTCCCGCATAGACGGTGTCACACCAGCAGACATATCTGTTCTGCTAGTTCACATGGAAAGAGCAAGAAGAGGATCGTGAATTCAGCGGCAGATCTCATCCTGTACAATGCCAATGTGATAACCCTGGACCGAACAAAGCCCAGGGCGACTGCGGTAGCGGTTAAAGGCAGTCGAATCATAGATGTTGGCACAGACGAAGATGCCAGATCCCATAAGGGGACAAGGACCGAGATCATAGACTGCCACGGTAGGACAGTTCTTCCGGGATTCAACGATGCTCATTGCCACCCCCTTGCCCTGGCTGCCAGCTTGTTGAGTGTCGACTGCAGACCTTCCTCGGTAAGAAGCATCAGTGACATTCAGACCCAAATCCATCACCGGGCAAAACAGACCCCCACTGGCAGGTGGATCAGGGCAACCGGCTACAACGAGTTCTATCTGGCCGAAAAGCGGCATCCAAATCGTTGGGACCTCGATAAGGCAGCACCTGATCACCCTGTGAAGTTATCCCACCGCTCCGGCCATGCTTGCGTACTCAACAGCCTGGCTCTCAAGTTACTGCAAATCTCCAAAGAAACCTCCGAACCACAGGGTGGCATAATCGAAAGAGCCCTGGAGACCGGCGAACCAAACGGGCTGCTGTTTGAGATGAATCCCTACATCGAAAAGTTAATGCCCTCCTTGTCGGAGGAAGAACTGGAAGACGGGATCAAGCTCGCCAATGAAGAGTTTCTCTCCCACGGCATTACATCTGTGCAGGATGCCACCTGGAGTGACAGCATGAGACGATGGCAAATCCTGCACCGCTCCAAGGAGCAGCAAAAACTGATGCCACGCGTGTCAATGATGATAGGTATGGATGAAGTTGAGGAATTCGAGGAAGGAAACGTATGCCACCAGAGAAGCCTGGACAGCAGTTTGCACCTGGGAGGGGTGAAGATTGTCCTTCATACCGCTACCGGAGCCTTGAATCCACCTCAAGAGGAGCTAAATCAACTGGTACACAAGGCGCACAATCTCGGATATCAAATAGCCTTCCATGCTGATGAAGAAAAGACGGTGGAAGCAGCAATCAATGCTTTGGAAGGCGTTCTATCCCAAACCCCGAGAGCCGACCACCGACACCGCCTGGAGCATTGCTCCGTATGCCCTCCACACCTGATGCGACGGTTGAAAAAGGTCAAAGCTCTCGTGGTTACCCAACCTTCCTTCATTTACTACAGTGGAGAGCGGTATTTGGCAACAGTGCCACCGGATGATTTGACTTGGCTTTACCCCATTGGCTCACTCCTTTCCAACGGTTTGAGAGTGGCTGCCGGTTCAGATACACCGGTAGTACCCCTGAACCCTCTGGTGGGCATCTATGCCGCTGTCACCAGAACCGCCGAGACAGGCCAATGTCTAATACCCCGAGAGCGCATCTCCTGTATGGAAGCATTGAAGTTATACACCATAGATGCAGCCTATGCTTCCTTCGAAGAGAACATTAAGGGCTCAGTCTCCGCGGATAAGCTTGCTGATCTGGTAGTTCTGAGCGAAGACCCCACCAGAGTACCACCAGAAGAGATAAAAGATATAGCGGCAGCTATGACCATTGTTGATGGGAAGGTTGTATGGCAGAGACAGGCCGATGAATAATGACAGTTACCAGGCTGCGCTGGACTATGTTCTCAGCTTCGCAGACTACGAAAGGGCCTCCCGCTCAGCAGTGGTCTTTGACTTGTCACGTATAGAGGCTCTGCTGAGAATCCTGGGGGAACCCCACCTGGCAGCGAAGTCAGTCCACATAGCTGGAACTAAGGGAAAAGGGAGCACCTCGGCCATGATCGCCAGCGTTCTGACAGCATCCGGCTACACAACAGGGCTCTATACCTCACCCCATCTCCATACAATCAGAGAAAGGATACAGGTTGACGGCAAACCTATTGAAGAAAATGAATTCGCCAACCTGGTCGAGAAGTTGAAGCCTGAGGTTGAAGCTCTGAATCGCTTAGATGGTCTTGGAGAATTGACCACCTTCGAAATACTGACCACCCTGGCTTTTGCTTATTTCAAAGAGAAAAAGGTGGATTTTCAGGTGATGGAGACCGGCCTCGGGGGTCGCCTTGATGCTACTAACGTTGTAATGCCAGAGGTATGCGCCATCACCTCCATAAGCTTCGACCACACTGAGATACTGGGAAACACTATCGCCAAGATAGCCGCAGAGAAGGCTGGCATTATCAAACCCGGAAGCGTCGTAGTTTGTGCCCCCCAGCTCCCAGAGGCATCAACAGTGATAGAAAAGACCTGCCATGAAAAAGGTGCCGGCCTGATCAGGGTAGGGCAAGAAATCAGATGGCAGAGAAAAGAGAGTAGCCATTCGGGTCAATCATTCCGACTAGAGGGAATGAGAGATAACTATGATCTCACCATTCCACTGCTTGGAGAGCACCAGTTGGATAATGCCGCTGTTGCTGTAGCTTCCTTGGAGGTGCTGGCTGGGTTGGGAGCAAGGATCTCCCCCGCTGGCATAGCGGCCGGACTATCACGGGTCTCCTGGCCAGGACGGCTCCAGATTCTACAGTATAGTCCCCTGTTTGTTGTTGACAGTGCTCATAACACCGATTCAGTGATGAAGCTCAGGAAGGCACTGAAACAGTATTTTCAATTCGATGATGTAGTTCTTATCATCGGCACCTCTCAGGACAAGGACATCGCTGGTATGGCTGCTGAGCTTTCATACCTATCCCACAATATCATCGTCACCCGTTCACGCAATCCTCGCGCCGCAGCCACTTCTGCGCTTGTGGCCGTATTTTCAGAGCGGGGATTAACACCTCAGGTAACAGAGAATGTGGCTTCAGCAGTAGACCTGGCGTTAGCCAAAGCCACGCCAAGAGACCTTGTCTGTGCTACCGGATCACTCTTCGTAGTAGCTGAGGTGATTGAATACGCAAAGGGGCTAAGTCACACACAATAGCTAGCCCTTAGTGGGCCAGCGCTAACAACACAAGAACCTATCATCCGCCGAGTTGCGGCGAGAGGGCCTCTTCCGGCAACATCTCACCCAGGATCCTCTGTAAAGCCATGCTGTGGCTGCACAGCCCTTGGGTAGAAAAGAAATTGCAGGAGCAATTCCATTTCCCCTCTTTGTAGGTGAGGATATAGCTATCATTGTCTCCGCGGAAATTTACCCTGAACTCGGTGAAGGCAATTCGGTCTTTCTCCTGAGCGTAGCGCTTCGCTTTTTCAATTTTGCCGATGAGGCTGGATTGCATAGCACTCCTTGTAGTATTTGCCTGAATTCTAACTCTTTGCACCGACTTGGTCAACAATTCGCAATTGCCTATGTGGCGGCAGACAAATGACCAAAGTTAATCTTGCTGAAGACAGGAAGAAGAGAGGTAATACACCCATCTGGAGGATAACCTAACTAGGTTATCCTCCAGAAAGAAACCTAAAACGCACATGTCCAGAGGTTAGCTTCGAACCCCTTAACAACTCTAAACATGAATTCAGTTAAACTGCACCTTACTAGCCGCCAACGGCACCCATGATACCATACATCGTAGAAACAAGTGCGACAGCAATAAAGGCCACCATGGCTCCCATGATCAGGGTGGTAGCCGGTGTGATCATTGCAGTCATCGCGCTGATGCGTTCAGTGGCCTCCATATCGTAGCTCACTCCCACTGTATCCATAGTATTATCCAGATTACCTGTACTCTCACCCACCGACGCCATCTGTACCATCAATGGAAGGAAAACCGGCCTCTGCGACATGGGACGGGCCAAACCCTGGCCTTGAAGCATTTCCTGTCTAACCTCGGTTAAGGCCCGAACAACGACTCTGTTTGTGGCGCTGTTAGCAGCCAAGGTAATTACTTCCGGCAGGGGCACTCCAGCACGAAACAGGGTGGCTATGGTGTGCGCACAACGCGAAAGCTCACTCAAAATGATAATACGTCCGAACAAAGGTAGCCGAAGCATGATTTTGTCACGTTGATACTTCCCATCCTCTGATCTGGTAAGAATGAAAACAAGTACTATCAAACCAAGGAGCATAAGCAACATATATCCACCCCAGTGCGAAAGGAAGCGCGTTATAGACAGCAGGATTCTGGTTATTAATGGCAAAGGCACAGAGAGTGAACTGTACAGAGTCTGAAACGAGGGCACCACAAATGTGACCAGGACAGCAACCACCCCGATCGCCAGCACCAGAATTATGATGGGGTAGATGAAGGCACCACGCACCTTTTTCGCCGCATCACTGTTCTTCTCAATATGATCAGCCATCTGGCGCAATGCCCTTTCCAGGTAGCCTGTCTCCTCAGCAACGGCGATGGTACGGCAATAAAGTGGTGAGAAGGCTGTGGGATGCTTGGCCATGGCCTGAGACGGCTTCATCCCGTTACGGATATCCTTAGCTATGTCGCCCACGGCCTTCTTGAGGGCATTATTGGTGATCTGTGACTCCAACAAGTCAAGAGAGGCAGCAATATCAAAGCCTGAATCTATCAGTAAGGCAAGTTGCCGAGAGAACATTATCACTTCTCGCGGGCTTATCTTGTAGAATGCCGACTTGATCTTCTGTACTTCAAGAAATGGCTTGGACTCTTTCAAACTCAGTATCTTCAGCCCACCATAACTAAGCAAATCCAGGGCTACCGCTTCGCTCGGCGCATCGACTTTGCCCTTCACCAGTTCCTTTTGTTGGTTGTAAGCTACATAACGAAAATCCATCTGGTCCTCCTCAGCATAGCTCAGTATGTTGAGCCATTGCCCTGCTCATTCACTAACAATTTGCCTTGCCGCTTTCCCATAATATCTCAAGCAAGCATAAACTCTCGACACGAGACCACCCGTTACTCCATGGAATATGCATTGCGCAAAACCTCAGAAACAGTCGTTCTTCCCTCTTTTACCTTGATCATCCCATCTTTAAACAGAGTCGTCATCCCCTCTTGGATCGCCTGCTCTTTAACTTCGGACGTAGGGGCTCCCTTAAGTATCATGGCCCTCAATGTATCACTCATTATCAGTACTTCATAAAGCCCCAGTCTTCCCCGATAGCCAGAATAAGAACAGAGATCACACCCGCTACCCGAAAGGAAACTCTCCAGCTCCTCACCAGTAGCACTATGGTAAGCCGCCTGCTCTGCCGGAGAAGCCTTGACCTCGGTGGCACAGTTGAGGCAAATACGCCGCGCCATGCGTTGGGCAACTGTACCAGTAATCACCGAGGCAACCATAAACGGCTCCACACCCAGGTCGAGTAGGCGATAGACAACACCTACCGCATCATTCGCATGGATAGAAGATAGAACCAGATGCCCTGTTAGGGCAGATTTGACTGCAATGGTCGCAGTCTCTGCGTCACGAATCTCGCCCACCAGTATGATATCAGGGTCAAGACGCATCATAGAACGCAAGGCACTGGCAAAGGTGAGCCCTGCCTTTGGATTGACCTGGATTTGTTTAATATTTTCAAAGCGGTACTCTACCGGATCTTCAACAGTGATGATATTCCGCGTTACCTTGTCCAGCGTATTAACTGAAGCATAAAGCGTAGTAGTTTTGCCTGACCCTGTAGGCCCACTGATCAGGATCATACCAAAGGGAACTTCCAGCATCTTCTCGTACTTCTTCAGAGCTTCAGGTGAAAAACCCAGTTGAGGTAAATCCATAACAGCTACAGACTTATCCAGAAGGCGCATTACAACAGTCTCGCCATGAACAGTGGGGCTGGTAGCCACACGGACATCTATCGACTTGTCTTTCACCTCTATAGAGAATTGCCCATCCTGCGGGCGGAGGTGATCAGCAATATTCAAATCAGACATCACTTTCACCCGGGAAGTCAGTGATGGATGTATCTTAATGGGCAGTGACATCACCTCGTGAAGAACTCCGTCAATGCGATAGCGAATGCGTAACCGTTTCTCTTCCGGTTCAATGTGTATATCTGACGCCCTGGCCTTGACCGCCTCTTCCACAATAAGATTCAGAGCGGCAGCCACAGGAGCATTAGCAGTAGCCGCTACCAGATCCACATTACCGCCGGCAGCATCAGCACCGGTATCAATACGAGATATCTGCTCTGCAATCTGGCCAAATCCCTTGTAATTGAAGTCAATAGCTTCCTGGATTTCCTTCTTGTCAGCAGCAACAGCCTTTATCCTCATTTTGCTCTGGTGTTCCAGAATCTGGATGGTCATCATATCACTGGGATTAACCATCGCTACTTCCAGGATGTTGTCGGCGATGTTGAGTGGTATGACCGTGAATTTTCTGGCAGTGCTTTCAGGAATTAGCCTCAGGGCTTCCGGACGGGCCGCCTTGCGGAGTCTTACCTTTGGCTTCTCTACCACCTCTTCAACCACCGGCTTTGGTGGTTCTGGTACCACTTTCTTGGCCTGTACGTCTGACACTGGCCGCTTCTTAACCACTGGTTTCAATGGTTTCAGTGGTCTCAGTTGCTCTGACACTACTGTCGGCCCGGCCTGCGCCTTTGCCTCTGCTACAGGCTTCTCGACTACCGTCTCTTCAACCTCTGGTTTCGAAAGCTCCTGCGCCACCACAGGCTTCTCAACTACCGCCCCTGCCTCCATAACCATTGCTTCTTCAACTGCCGGTTCCGCCCCCAGCACTTCCTCAGGAGCTGTTGCATTTCCCCTCACCGATACTGACTTTTTCTTTTCGCCCACTGTCTCTGGCTTCTTCTGCGATACCAAGAGCTGATCAATAACACTCCTCATAGTGAAGCCCTTGGGTGACTGCGTCGCTTTTGCCAGAGTCTCAGCCGACTCAGCCTGCTTATCCAGACCAACTACTTGTATCCCATGCTGTTCCACAAACTCTCTGGCTGCAGCAGTGAGTTTTCCCGAAACCAGGAGAGCCTTTTCCTTAATGCCGGCGTCACTGCACTTAACATCAAACAAGGATACCTGCCCTAAATCCACGCCATCACCAACGACATAGTCAATACCCAGTCTGGAGGTTAAGAAACCATCATCCAAAGAAGCTAGGACATCAAACACGTATTGTGTACCTGAGCTGCCAACAAGCTTAGCGCCTTCCTCCACCTGATAACCAAAAAGTCTCATGGCTTCAGCCAGCTCCGACTTTCCCATAAATCTGGATGGCAAGTCCACTGGCGCTTGCTGGGTCAAGGGCGGCCGGGCTAGAAACGCTTCCATCATTTGACGGTCGAAAACTTTCACCCCATCCTTTTGCGCAAACTGAGCGGCCACAACGCTGAGACGGGGGATAGCAATGATAGCCCGGTATTCTATGCTGCAGTCAGAACACTTGTCCTCAAAAGCAAAGAGCTTCTGCAGGCTGACTTCTGGATCCTCGGCATTAGTAATGACATCTATAGCAACCGTATAGGTTAGGAAGCCATATGTTCGATTTACAAAATAATCAAATGTGCGCCCAATGCCAGACTTGCCTTCAGTCGTGAAATCCTCTGTTATCACGTACCCCTGAGACTTCAAGCGTTCGATAAAACGATCAGCAACCTGATCCATTTGTTTCTGGGTCAGCAAGTCTGCTTACTCCTGTCTTATAACTTATGATCTGATAGGTGCAAAAAGTACACCGACGCTAGACATATGCTAAACTCTAATGAAGCACGCTGTCAAGAACAGACTGAGCTTGGATCAAGCGTGGCAGAGAAATTGTGAGAAAAATGATAGTTGCCTTTATTAGGCATATTCTCCGAATCAAGCCCTACGGTAGCCTGGCTAAACATAAAGCCATGGGTTGAGTTCGATTCGCATAGAGGAATATAATTTAGGAGTGATTACGTCTTTCCACTCAATGCATGACCGAATCTGACAGGAAACATGAGCTAGTATCTTTTTTGAACAATGCTGACAATCGTTTGTCTACCCGCATTCCGTCAGAAATACAAGATAAGCAAGTAGATGAGTCATAGCCGACTCATAGCTGGTTCAAGACATCCAGCAAATTACCCCCAAATAAGGTTAGAATGACTTACCCTGATAGTATTTTATGTAAAGTTAGCAGGCCGGCTCGTTACACTGGAGGCGAATGGAATAGCCTTGAGAAGGATTGGCAGACCACTGAGGTAAAGGTCGCCCTTGCATATCCGGATCTCTATGAAATCGGCATGTCCAACTTAGCCCTGCCCATCCTCTACGAGCTGCTCAATAAGCAACCTGGAGTCCTTGCTGAGAGGGTCTATGCCCCCTGGACTGATATGGAGGCAGCGATGCGCCAGGCAGATATACCTCTTCTCAGCCTTGAATCCAAACGCCCATTAGTTGAGTTTGACATTATCGGCTTTTCTCTAGGCTATGAACTCACCTATACCAATGTCTTAAATATGCTCGACCTTGCCGGTATTCCGGTTATGGCCAGTGATAGGGATGAATCACACCCTTTGATAATAGCTGGAGGCAGTTGTGCCTTGAATCCCGAGCCCATGGCAGACTTCATTGACCTCTTTGCAATCGGGGATGGGGAAGAACTGGTCATAGAATTGGTAAAGACTCTTCAGAGATACAAAAGGGAAGGCTATAGAAAGGATGAGTTATTATCCGGGGTCGCCACTATTCCAGGGATATACGTACCCAGTCTCTACAAAACAGATTACCACCCCGATGGCAGCATTGCTGGTATTAGAACCACGACACTTCAGGCAAAGTCAACAATCCAGCGACGCATAATAGCAGAGTTGCCTCCCCCTGTAGTCAGACCCGTGGTCCCCTATGTAGCGGTAGTCCATGATCGAGGTGCAGTGGAGATTCAGCGTGGCTGCACACGTGGTTGTCGCTTTTGTCAGGCAAGTTTTGTTTACCGTCCCCAGCGCCATCGGAGTCAACGGGACATAACCAAGGCAATAGAAGAACTAATCCAGAATTGCGGTTACAACGAGATATCCCTGGTTTCACTCACCACCAATGACTACCCAGACATTGACTCCTTATTGAACACTTTGGCACAAAACTATAGTGATCGATCGCTCGCGGTGTCTCTCCCTAGCCTGCGCATCGACGGCTTCTCCGTTAAGCTAATGGATTCTCTTCGCTTCGCTAAGAAACCGGGGCTCACCTTCGCACCAGAGGCAGGTTCTGAACGCTTGAGACAGTCTATCAATAAAGCTGTTGCCGATGAACAAATTGTCGATACTGTGGCCATTGCCATGGATAAAGGATGGACAAATTTTAAGTTCTACTTCATGATCGGTCTGCCGACAGAAACCTTAGAGGATGTTGAAGGCATTGTGCACTTGGTAAGCAAACTACGTCATGCGAGAAGCGGACATGAACCAAGAATAAAGCTCAGCGTATCAAACTTCGTCCCCAAGGCACATACTCCCTTCCAATGGGTCCCTCAAGATAAGCAGGAAGAGCTACGATTAAAATATGAAATACTGAGTAAAGGACTTCGCAGTTTAAGAGTCCATCTCTCATGGGAGGACCCAGGGACAAGTATATTAGAAACCGTATTGGCGCGCGGCGATCGCCGGCTCGGTAAAGCAATCTACCATGCCTGGCAAACCGGCAGCACTTTCGATGCCTGGAGCGAGTGCTTTAGATACGACAATTGGTTGAGAGCCTTCGATAAAGTAGGGATTGACCCTGCTTTTTATGCTTATCGCCAACGTCATTTAGAAGAGACATTGCCCTGGTCCCACATAGATACAGGGGTAAGTCCTGCCTTCTTGAAAAAAGAGTACCACAATACATTCAAGGCCGAAGGAACTCCCGACTGCAAATCCCAATGTAATGTGTGCGGACTGGAGAGTTGGCTGCAACTTTGCCAGAGCAAAACACAGTGAATCACACTGTAAGTTCTCAAAAATTATGGAGAGGCTTCCAACAAAAATCAGGGTCTTCTAAGTCAGCGAAGGCCTGACAGGGCTTCCGTTAGTGAACTATTCATCATTCCCCTGGCCTTCAAGTTGCGCCTTAGCTATTTCAATCCACTGCAGGTACCCAGTCGCTACTTCTTCGGACTGGGAGGCCTCACAATCCACCTCATACGGTTCGCCGACAAAGATCCTACCACAGTCTTCAGACTCCCCATCCGTCGGCTCAGTCGTACAGATAAACTTCTTCTGAGCATCAATAATTCCCATGTCAAAAGGCAAGGTAAAATAAAGGTCAGCAATGGCTTTATCCATCCCGAGACTGTGTAAAACTCCCCATTCAGAACCATCCTGCCCCTGGTACCTGTTCACAGGAAGCAAGCCAAGCAGATTCTTTATGCTGAAGTCGCCTTGACTGGCAAAGACTTTAAAGGGGGTAATGCTTATCAGGTAGTCACAGTACAGAAGCACATTAGGCAGCCAGAAGGTAGGTAGAGCAAAGGGGCGTACCAGAGGGTTCTCCACTTCTACGAAAACACAATCCTTGACATCCAATGTAAGCACCCTGGGAAAATCATAGCCCAAAGACCGATAAATCGGTTTCATCTGCTCATGGCAAGGACTTCCCTCAAGGAGAATAATATCAGCCTCACTTACCTGCCTAATAGAGGAAATAACCTTCTGCAAGAGCTCTCTACTGGTACTTATCGGGTAGGGTAGGGGATAACCGGCGCACGGCTTAATAAGAATCCGTCTGGCCCATCTAACGCGAGGCGGTAGCTCGAACGCAAAGTCACCAGCACCAAAAATCAAGTTTATCCTCTTCGCCACGAAACCCAAAGATATCTTATATCCAAGTCCACAGAACCTCTTGAAACCTACACCATCCCCACCAAACACACACTAAGGGATTTACCATTACCAAATAGAGGGAGAGATACTAGATCATTAGTCGTAAAACCGAGCTTTCTAGACTTTTGCCAAAGCGAGAAACCTTTGCTCAATAAGATCGACCAACGCCACACTCTGATCAAAAGAGAACTGCGGGACAGAAACATTCAGAGGTTCATCAGTGACCACAGCAAATAGTTCCTCCGGTGAGCAGACCAGCCCGCCCAAACCCTCCCGATGCACCTCAATCTTGGTGGTATTACTGTCCTTAAATCCTTCGACTAGGATCAGCTCATAGTCATCACCGATGAGCTTAAGCAGATCTTCCAACGTAGCCTCCCTATCCACCCTTTTTATAAGAGCAACTTTCTTCGGCGAGCCAAGTACCACCGCATCACTGCCTGCCTCGGCAAACCTCCAACTATCTTTGCCAGGGTGATCCAACTCAAGATCGTGCACACTATGCTTTATTGCGGCCACACTATGACCCCGTCGCTTTAGTTCACCGATAAGGCTCTCCAGCAACGTAGTCTTGCCAGAGTTGGACCGCCCCACAAAAGAGATAACGGCAGACATGTATCCTAGTCTCTATTCTACCATCTCAGTCAATATAATCACCGGTCACCTCAGTCCGTGGAGCCAGACATAAGCCAAGCCAACAGGGAAGCCTAGCGGGCATGAAAGAGAGGAGCAACTGTGATACGATGATTCAGAAAGTGCTGAAAGAGGCCCTGCAAGAGCCAGTGAGAAAAGCAGACCTGCAATTCAGAGACAGCAGTGCTCCCCCGGACGAAAATCCGAGAGAATAACAATTTGTTTCAGCATAGCGAGGCTTCGGAGGCCCTTTATATGCGAACGAGGATAACTGATTCGTCCAAGATACAAATTCCGTAAGTAAGGAGGTACCAATGGTGTTGCTCGCATTGATATTAAATCCTACTGGACTTATTCCCATATATATGATATAATCGATCCAGGTTAAGAATATCTTAAGGGAAAAAACACAAGTGACTTGACTTCACGGATGCAAATAGTATAAAACCATCACATAATTCAGGGGAATGATCACGGTATTTCAGAGAGGAAACAAAAGGGGCAAATAGGTCTGTTGCCCTATTCAGAAAGCAAAGGAGAGTAAAATGGGTAAATTTGTTAGAGTCGCCGGTTTGATCATGCTGAGTCTGGCTATCATGGCAGGTACTGCATTTGCAGCCTGTAGCAAAGGGCAGGCTGAGCTGAAAATGCCCACTGTAGATCTATCCCAGTATTCAAAGGGCACTGCGGTTGATTTTGATGAGACCACCATCAACCAGATATCTGAGAGCAGTGGGGAACTGGGATTCAAGACAGGCACGGCAGCAGCCATATATCCCACAATGTACTATTCAACAGCAAAACGAGACCAGATGGCACAGGCCCTGTTCGGATCAGTATATAAGATCGGAGACGGGGTATCACCAACGACTTATGCACAGTTAACAGATGGTGACAAGCTAACCGTCGATCTGGCGATCTTTGCAGGATTATCGGCCACCGAGCAGGAAATCGTTATAAACTCCGTCGCCGGATTCTTCAATAGACAGGATATAGACACATCTTCAGCCGAGTCCATGGAGCAAAACACGGCCTACGGCATCCTTGCCGCCAGTGTGACAACAGCCGCAGCAGATGCCTGGGCAGCAGATGCTACTGCCTGGATGGCAGCACTCAATGCATATGCCGCTGCCAATTACAATGGCGAGAGCTATGCCCAGTTGACGCTGGCAGAGAAGGCGGCTGTCAGAAGTGCTATGACAATCATAGACCCAGAGACTGCTTTCTACCGCGCCATGGCCAGTGATTCCTTCAGAAACGGCACTGCATCGGCCGCGTATCCGGATGAGCGGGATGCGATTGACAGCCGCTCGTATCCTGGCAAGACCTATGCAGCTTGACGGTGTGGAGCAGCCAGTGGTTGATGCCATAGTCTGGTCCAGTTGACAGCAGCCGAGAAGGCAGTGGTCAATAGTCCAGTCGCTGGCTTGTTCACCCTGGCAACGGCTCAGTACAACGGCAGTCCCCCTAATATCCAATGTCTGCTACAACACGCTTCTATACTTGCCTGTAGGTTGGTGAGCAGTATCCGATCCCGGCAGCAGCCACTGGCTGGCGGTGCATGGCACGGTAGAGGCAACGGAATTCTATGCCTGCTATGCTGAGATCCTGGGTGGCCAAGACGTGGAGGGCCATGCTACTCACAACAGTACTATGCAGCCTACTTCGGTACCCTGTCAGCCAATTCTCAGGCAGTAATTGTTCAGGCAGACTTGGGCATGATGGGGCTGTCCATTGCTCAGCAGGTCACCAGCCATGCCACTACTTCGAATGTGCTCTGGCAGGAACTGAACAGCAGTGTCGGCCCCCGTCGCCACGGCTGGCTGGGCAGCGGATGTGGCCACAGGCAAAAACATGGAATGGACGTTCTACAAGTGGCTGAGTACGAAAGCTTCTGGCTGGCACCGCCGCCAGCTTCTACCCGACCCAGGTGGCTGACAAAGTGCTGCGTTATATACCTGCTTCAACATATGCTGTCTGCAACGCTTACGAGAAGATGGTAGTCAAGCGGCATGGTTTGGGCAGCCATAGGCACTGCCGAACAGGGCTACGTCCAGAATACCGCACTCCCAGGGATGTTCAGCCTGGTGCAGGCAGAGATGACTGATGCGGTAGCTCTGGATCAGACCATCTGCTATCTGACCCTCCAGAGCACCGTGACAACCACAGCAGCCAACCACTGGAAAGCAGATGTAGATGCAGGAGTGGATCCGCATCAGGCCTTCTACAGATGGCTCTCCAAGGAGACAGTATCAGAGTCAGCTGCTACGGCTGTATATATTCAGCTCGGTGTGGCTGAGTTTGACTTGAAGATCACTAACCCCAACGACTACGAGATCAGCCTGGACAAACTGGACCTCATTGGCTATGTGAAGTCCAGCACAACAGATGAAGCCGTTGAGGCAGCAAAACAGTCCCTCACTGAAAAGATCTGGGTCCCGGCCAACGAAGAAATCACAGTCCCAGTCCTGGCTCCGGTGAAGACTATGGATATGATTACCTCGCTGATCATATCCGGTAAGCAATCAGATGAGGCCATGGCACTGGCAGCCGATGTTTGGGGTCAGATACAAGCTGGCACAGCCGACTGGGATGTGAGCGTCGATATAGTGGCTTCCAGTAAGTCGGAAACCGTACCCGAAACCTACACCCTCACATGGGCGGCAAGCTAGACCATCAACCAAACGGCAGCCAAGTCATCTGCCGTAACGAAGTGAACAGAAAAACCGAAGGGATACTGAGTATCCCTTCGGTTTTTAATTATCGAGATGACCATGGCGCAGAGTCGGGCACCCCCAGGAAAATTGCCCGGATTTAGCCAGGCAACTACCTCTCACACATCATGTCTCTAACTTTAGACCCTCTTCTCCTACCAGGCCTGCCAACTGCTGGTGAAGTTCATCACAATAGCCCGTGGAGAAATTGGGCATCTCCAGTTTGACCTGCCCCGCACCGCTCGCAACTGCCAGAGAGACCTTGTCCTCACCGGGATATTTCTTTATAACATCCAGAATGTGTTGAAGCCGTGCCAGATCTTCCTCCTTATTCTCCGTTTGAGCTATAGTGATCAGCAAATGGGCTCGTGCTTTCTTCAGAGGAGGGCCCTCGGAAACCGGCTCCGTCGTTGTCTTAGGCTGGTATTGCTGAACGTGCTCACAGACTAACTGCACCCCTTCCTGCCTCGCTCTTACCCGTCCTTGAATCAAGAGTATACTGCCCTCCACCCAGAGATCCTCTGTCTGGTTATAGAGATCAGCCCAGCAACTGACCTCAATGCTTCCCACCAGGTCCTCCAAAGTCGCGCTGACAAAGGGACGCCTGCTCTTGGTAAATCCCTGCCTCACCGAACTAACCATGCCAGCCACGGTCACCACCTGCCCCACCATCTCAATATCAATCTGACCGCAAAGAGCTGTGGTACTTGAGGACAGTTGAAGGGCAGCCTGATGGAAAGGGTGCTCTGAGAGATATACTCCCAGCAATTCCTTCTCCCAGGCCAGTTTTTCCTTCAGAGGGATATCCACCTCCTGCAACCCTATCTCCGGCATGGGGGCAGCAACGCTGGCACCCCACAGGTCAAACATAGTCGTCTGCCCTTTCTCCCGCAGCCCCTGCTCATTTTGGGACAGCCAGAGGATACGGTCGATCTGCTGGAGCAATGCCCCGCGACTCCCCAGACAGTCCATCGCCCCCGCCTTCATCAGGCTCTCTATCACTCTCTTGTTTGTACCTCGCAGGTCAGTCCTCCGACAAAAGTCTTCAATGGACTTGAAAGGACCGCCTGCTCTTCGAGCCGTCAGAACAGGCATAACAGCATTGACGCCCACATTCTTTATGTCAGCCAGCCCGAAACGTATCGCTGATTTCCCATTGCGCTCGATGCTGAAGTTAGCCTCGCTGCTATTGATGTCAGGAGGCAAGACCTTGATGCTCAGCCGATTACAGTCGGCCACTGCCGCAGCCACCTTATCCTGCTGGCCGCTGTTAGTAATAAAGAGGGCAGTCATATACTCCACAGGGTAGTTTGCCTTGAGGTAGGCCGTCTGGTAGGCGATCATGGCATAACTAACGCTGTGGGCCTTATTAAAGGCGTACCCGGCAAACGGTTCGATGAGATCGAAGACCTGTTCAGCTACTTCACGGGAGAAGCCCTTCTTCTCCGCCCCCTCGATAAAGCGCATTCGCTCTCTCCGCATTATGTCGGGAATCTTCTTCCCCATCGCTTTACGGACTATATCAGCCTGTCCCAAGGTGTAACCGGCAAAGGTCTGCACGATGAAAAGAACCTGATCCTGATAGACGATGACACCATGGGTTTCCTCCAGTATTCCCGCCAGAGCCGGATGGGGATAAGAGATGGGTTCCAGCCCCTGTTTGGCTCGAATAAAAGTAGGTATATGTTCCTTTGGGCCAGGGCGATAAAGCGCTACCATAGCGGCAAGATCACTGAAGGTAGCCGGCTTCAATTCCTTCAGGTAACGCCTCATTCCCGCCCCTTCCAACTGGAAGACACCGCCGGTCTCCCCTGAGGAAAGCAAGGCAAAGGTTTTAGCATCATCCAAAGGAAGGTGTGACAGGTCAAGATTGATATTTCGACTCTTAGCTATAATCTCCTTCGCTCTACACAGCGTCGTCAGGTTAGCCAGCCCCAGCAGATCCATTTTGAGCAGGCCAACTTTGGAGATATCGTCCATGCCGAATTGGGTCATCGCCATACCCTGAGCCTCACCCTTGCTCGCCTGCTGAAGAGGTACGTACTCGACCAGAGACTCCTTGGAGATAACCACCCCGGCAGCATGAGTGCTGGCATGCCGAGAGACCCCTTCAACTTTCATGGCTGAGTCAATCAGCTCGTGCACTATGGAGTCTCCTTCATATATCCGGCGTAGTTCGCTATTCTCCTCCAAAGCCTTTTCCAGGGTCATTCCCACCCCGAAAGGAACCAGCCTGGCTACCTGGTCAACCTGACTGTAGGGCATACCCAGAGCTCTTCCCACATCTCTCAGCGCTGCCCTTGCCCCCAGAGTACCAAAAGTAATGATCTGGGCTACATGGTCATGGCCGTATTTCTGAGCCACATAGGAGATGACTTCATCGCGGCGGTCGTCCTGGAAATCAAGGTCAATATCCGGCATCTCTTTACGCTCCACATTCAGGAAGCGCTCAAAAACAAGCCTGTGTTTCAGAGGGTCTATGTCAGTGACACCCAGACAATAAAGAATCAGGCTGGCAGCAGCACTCCCACGCACCCCACAGAAAATATTGCTTTGCCTGGTAAAGGAGACAATATCCCACACTACGAGAAAGTAATGGGCAAATTGCGTCTGCCGAACAACCTCTAGCTCATATTTCAGGCGAGCCTCCACTTCAGGGGCGGGGTGCTCATAGCGTTGTGGTAGACCATGCCTGCAAAGCTCAGCCAAGTATTCATCACCTGTTTTGCCCTCGGGCAGACCAACCTCGGGAAGATGCAGACGTCCAAACTCCAGGTCCAGATTACACAACTGAGCAATGCGCCCAGTATTCTCCAAGGCCTGTGGGACATCAGAGAAAAGCTCCTGCATCTCCTGAGGGCTCCTGAGATAGAAGGTATCTCCCGCCATCTTCAATCGCCGTTCGTCATGAACAGAGGCATTCGTCTGTATGCAGAGGAGCAGGTCCTGCCAGCGGGCATCTTGCCTGTCTATATAGTGGACATCATTAGTAGCCACCACGGGTATATCCAGTTCCGCAGCAATAGAGAGAAGACCCTGGTTGATTTGCTCTATCTCAGGGATAGGATGCCTCTGGATCTCCAGATAGTAGTCACCGAAAAGTTTCTTGTACCACAGCGCACTTTCCTTTGCCTCCTGGCTCCTGCCTTCCAAAATGAAGCGGGATACCTCCCCGCGAAGACAGCCCGAGAGAGCCACCAGTCCCTCGTGGTGCTGGGTTAGAAGCTCCCTATCAACCCTTGGTTTATAGTAGAAACCTTCCAGGTGGGCTTTCGTGGACAGCTTCAGCAGGTTCCGATAGCCCACTCTGTCCCTGGCCAACAGAACAAGGTGGTAGGGTTCCTTGTCAGCCGCAGTGCGATTGTGCCGGTTTGTTGCCGCTACATAGAACTCACAGCCGATAATTGGCTTTATCCCAGCCTCTTTGGCCTGAAGATAGAACGAGATCGCCCCGTGCAGCGAACCATGATCGGTGATAGCCAGGCTATCCATGCCCAGCTCCTTAGCTCTGGAAACCAATCGGGGAATACGGCACAGCCCGTCAAGGAGGCTGTATTCCGTATGAACATGGAGATGGGTGAACATCGATGTCTGCTGCAAGAAAGCTAACTCAGCGTACTAAATCCCAGGCCCCGAAACAGTGGTCGGAAGTCAAATCCCCGGTCCAGAATCTGTCTCATTCTCTCCACTTTTTCCTTATGCCGAAACCCAGCCTGTACAAAAGCCTGCTCTACTTCTGCCACCACAGAGAGTGTATTCAGCTTCGTCAAGAGCAGAGGCACTCCCTTGTCCTCAGCCCAGTTCAATACCTGGGGCATTGGAGATACGCCTTCGCTGAGAACAAGGCATTTCATCGGAGTACTCAGGGCAGCCAGTTGCATATCAGGGCGATCACCACGAACGATCACTACTTTGCTATCTTTGCGCCTGAAATAGTCCCCGCCGGAGTCCACAGTCAATGCCCCGATCATCACATTCTGCACCAATCCAGTCGCCCCCTCAGGACAGCAGAGGATACTCGCCTGAAGCCGTTCAGCAAGCTCACCAACGCCGATACCGGATAGCAGCCTGTCCTCAGGCAGCATGCCTAGAATCTTGACATCTCCTTGATCAAGCCTTGAGGCTATCTCAGAACGCAGCGATTCCATCTTGTTCTGAGGAACCCTGTTAGTTACCACCCCGACCGGGTGCCGTGCAAACCTTTGTCCGGAAGAAGCTATCCTATCCCAGGGCAGGTGAGATGAATAGGCGACTACAATCAGCACATCAGCATCAAGGGTCTTCACTATCTGTTGGGAAGCATCCGCAAGATACCCATTCAGAGCCAGGTTAGGCAACCCTTCTAGAAGAACAACATCCTTTTTCTCAATAACATCGCCGTAAGACTGCTTCACCTTTACACCAAGAGTACCACCAGCTAACTCAGCCTTCAGTGCCTCGTCGCTGAGTCGAATTGGAGATAGAACCTCTGGGGATTCCTTCAGGTCGAGAGCCTGCTTGAGGAACTGGCCATCTTTATCGGTACCTGCATCGGCAAGAGTCAAAGGTTTTAGATAACCGACTTTCTTGCCGTTATCCTGCAGCCATCTGCCGATGCCAGCACACAGAGAGGTCTTCCCATCTCTATCTCCCCAAGAAGTCACGTACAAAACCATTGCAGAATCTCGCAGAGGCCCGGGGCTGTGTGTTCTATTATATATTTAATACGCCGCTTTTGGAATACTCTCAAACACAACCGCAGAAGCCTCTATCAGATGACCGTCAACCTTTGCCCGAAAGCCTTCCCGGACTTCAGGGTCGAGGGACAGCTAGGATGATGCCCGCCGTGTCTTTGCGAGAAGTCCTTCCGCAGAAGGACGACGAAGCAATCTCTGCTATGACCTATGAGCTATCACCTATCACCATCCCGGCAGGAGATTGTGGAGTGGGAAGCTACTGCGCCGTGGCATCATTCAACGACTCACACCCCACCGATGCCGTGGCGATCGCTATCTGGACGTAGATTCTGCGGCGTGTTCCCCAACGTCCCCCTTCGCGTCCAAGCTGAGGTTGACAGCCTCTGCCCTCTAGTGGTATTGTCCGAGATGAGTTCCTCATACCTACATCCAGGCACAACAAACTCATCAGAATAAGGGGGGGGCTGGAAATGGCAAAACTTCGGAGTGGGCTGCCTTGGTGGGGTACGGCTCTGCTTGTTCTGACGATTCTAGCTATTCTGGGTGTGGTTGTCTACTTCATCGTGAAGTTCATAGTACTGATAGTGTTTGGTCTTTTTGTAGGCATCTGCATCTGGGCCTACGTAAAACACAAGACGAGTCCTGAACCAGTTGACCACGATGGGTCTGGAGATCATCCAGATGACGAGATTCATGTCTATCACCATATGGACACAACTGCAAGGAGGAAGGAACGGAGGTATGGTATGGGGCAAGTCAACAAGGAGTGCATTCGGTGCAAAGGTACAGGAAAGTGGGGTAGCTACTACTACCCAAAGGATTGCGATGTGTGCAACGGGACTGGCTACATAACGAAGACAAGCACTGCTGTACCCTGCAAGCCATGCAAGGGCAGTGGCGAGGTTTTCTCACCATTGTCTGGGACACAACGGTGCGAGAGATGCAACGGTACAGGGTGGGCAACACCTCCCAGGCGATAGACAAGGGTTGCGTTTCCGCATTTTCCGGTATGACGGAGGGAGGTATACGGCACATGAAAGAAGCTGCCAGTACCATGCTCGCGGCTGATCTCCTGAGAGAACTCGGCGGATCCTGCTTCTCACCAATTTGCTGGACATTGAATTACACTATCTACTCGTAGGAGGCTTGTAGTAAGGTAGCAGCAAACCCAACAGCAAGACTCGATAGGGTGGGCAGAGATGTCCACCCTTATGGTTTCCTCTACGGGGTCCCTTTTGTATCCAAGCTGAGGTTGACATCATTTGACCTCTGCTGGTATTGTCCTAAATGATTCCCTCAATAGCTATATATGCAGGCGCAACAAACTCATCAAAGTTGGGGGGCTGGAAATGGCAAAAGTCAGAACAGTATTAGTGCTGTGTAGGCCGTCATTCGGGGCAATCCAAACATGGAGGCCAATATGAGGCAGTATTCAAGAGGTGGACAGTCTGCGCTTCTCGACAGAGTGAGGAAACTACTGGTTTTAGATACGCTTGAAGAGCGTGTCCGCCAAGATTTTGTCAACAGACTGATTGATCAGCAGAAGTTTCCAGCAACGATAGTAGATACCGAATACCATTTGTCTCGTACTCCGCTAGGCAGGAAGAAAGGTAGCAAAGAACGGGCAGACGTTATCGTCTGGGAACGACGGGATGAAAAAGCTCTCCTGTTGGCTGAAATAAAATCGCCCGATATATCATTGGATGATGATAAGACACTCGATCAAGTGATGAGGTACCAGAAGTTGCTTCATGCCAGGTACTTAGTGATTACCAACGGCACCGAAACGCGGTCATATAGCGTGAAGGGACTCCGAGCTATTCAGATCAACAATGACCTCAAATATTCTGATCTGGGGTCTTACTGTCGCCAGGCAGATGAAGTTGATGAGTCGCCCAAGCGATTGTCCTATTCAGATCTGACCAATGAGGCTTACCTGAGTGAGCTCAAAAAAGATGAGTTCGCGGTCATAGGAGTTGATACGCCCGAGGATCTTAATGCCACCCTTTCGGAACTCGATAACTTTCTGCTGTGCCATGAATTCAGAAGTCATTTTCCAGTAGAGCACTACGGCATCTCTGTTCTCGAAGACTTGGGATACTCTGACAGAACATACGGCAATGCATCGGGCGGTGGCTGGCGAGGATTGTATCGAGGGTTCCTCGTCCGTGATCTGCAAGGGGATTACCAGACATACTGGATGTCCATTATGGCTACGGCTAAGACAACGGATCATCCGAAGCTCGGTAACCGAAAAGGTACAACCACATTGGTCGTGGCAGTTGATGATTTTGACCTCAAGAAGCATAATGCGTTGCAGATGTGTCTAGATACTTCACTCTGCCCCAACCGCAATAGCTATAGACTGACACACGATGGGAAAAAATCTGGCATTCCTCGTGCAGAAGTCTTGTGCAAGGTGCGCTCGCTGGCCTCCCATCTGCTCAGCAGAGATCACGCCCAGATTCATCTAGGTGATGTAGTGTCAGGACGTTCACTGAGTTGGGAAAGCTTTGGGCCTACTCTCCTGAATATTCTGCTGTATGCGGCTATTCGCGAGAGCGTGAAGAAGAAGTAGAAACACAGATTCTTCATACCGAGCAATTAATCAACCCGACCATGAGGATTGTCGGCCGTTAAGCCTCGGTTTCTATTGGCGGGTGGCACGGGCGAAGCGAGGCTTGCCGATGGTCACTGCTGCCATTACTCTGCCTGAGCCAATGCTGCCCCTGCTTTCCACAGCTAATGATGCTCCCTGACAGTGTGATGTTGTAGTAGGGGCTCGGCCCACCATCTTCCAGAACGCTGCCCCACCTCCCCACTCCACCCACCACCTGCTCGTGCCTGGGGGCACTCGCCACTTCCACCAGGAACGGGAGAACGACCCCGTCCAAGTGCGCGCGGCCTTCGCTTCGCTCCCGCGCTTATCAACCAGTCCCACTTGTATCACAAGATGAGGGTGGGTGGTATAATCTCGCCAGTAACTTAGCCAACTGTGCAGCTGGTCTGCCCCTGATATCCGGGTCGGCTCAGGAAGAAGAATGACAACTGCTGCCGGAGATGGCGCTCTCGCTGTCCTCTCTGTGGACAGATTGCTGGAACAGAAGGAGTGATTCTATGGCTGACTCACACCTGCCTCAAGATAATCTGCATATCAACTCGGTCACCTGGCAAAAGCTGACTTGGCTCGATATTGAACAGCCTACCCAGGCCGAGATTGAGTATCTGAAGCAGAACTACCATTTTCACGATCTGGAGCTGGACGACTGTCTGAGGCGGGTGCATCGGCCCAAGATCGATGAACACGAGAAATACCTTTTCATGATGTCCCACTTTCCGGTATTTCATAAACAGGCCCGAGTGACCCTCCCCAGCCAGGTGTCATTCTTCCTCGGCGAGGGCTATCTCATTACCTTGCACGAAGGCAACCTTGAACCCTTGATCAAGCTGTTCAAGGATTGCCAGCGAGACCAGGATACCCGGGTGGAGTACATGGGCCGTGGCTCGGCTCATCTCCTCTACCACATCCTCGACCGTCTGGTCAGTTACTGCTTCCCCATCCTGAATAAGATCGGGGATAACATCGAGGCGGTGGAGGAGCAGGTTTTCGGCCATGCCGGCCGGGAGACGGTGCGGGATATATCGGTGCTGCGCCGGGACATCATCTCCTTTCGCCGCATCATCAAGTCTCAAACAGAGGTCTTCGAGCTTTTGGAAGAAAGGGACTGGCCGATCCTGAAAGGGGAGCCTGAGGTTCACTTTGGTGACCTCGCGGGCCACTGCCAGAAGATCCGTGACGAACTCGATGACTATAAAGAGGTGATTGAGGGGCTCAGCGATACCCATAATACTCTCACCTCATTTCAGACCAATGCGGTGGTCAGGGCGCTGACCATCATTTCCACCATAATGTTGCCCTTGACCCTGATCGCCAGCATCTTTGGCATGCATCTGGAACACCTCCCTCTATCCCAGAGCCCTGCTGCCTTCCTCATCGTAATGCTCCTCATGGTCGTCATTATCATCTTCATGCTGGCCTTCTTTCGGCTCAGGCGCTGGCTCTGAGAATCGTCTCACACCGCTTTGTCGTTGTCGGTATTATTATCACTTGCCTGACTTAGTATTTGCCGAACTGACCGAAGATGTGAGCCTGTATCCTGGTGTGTTACAATGGGCGGCACCAGGAGAAGGGCCACCAGGTCAGATTTGGGGGAAACATGGTGCGAAGGGTAGGACGGACTATTGCGGACGCAGCACTGGGCCTTCTGGCATGGGCCCTGGTGCTGGGGGTGGGCTATGGCATCGCCCTCCTGGCTAAGTGGGTGCCGGGGCGTGTGCTGCTGGTTCTGGCATTTGCTCTCTTCGGCCTGGTGGTTTTGGCCGCTGCTCTTGCAGCCAGGAGAACCAGGTGACTCTAGAGAGGAAGAACTTGATATACAGAGCCATGAAGCCAGGCGAAGAGAATGAGGTCTGCAGCCTCGTCACCCGTGTTTTCAAGAGCTTTGTGGCACCTCGGTACTCTCAAGAGGGTGTTGACGAGTTTCTAAGATACGCTGCTGAACCCAAAGCGATGGTTACTCGTACCCAAGCCAATCACTTCGTCTTGGTCGCAGAACTGAACGGCAGTATAGTTGCATGATCGAGGTACGCGACAGCAATCACATATCCCTTTTCTTCGTGGAAGGACGCCTTCAGCGGCAGGGTATTGCCAAGGAATTACTCCGAAGGGCGCTAGAAATCCGCATCCACAATCAGGCTGGCATGGCTAAGCTCACAGTCAATTCCTCGCCTAATGCTGTCGGAGCATACCAAACCATGGGTTTTAAAATCGAAGGTTCCAAGCAGACTAAGAACGGAATTCGCTTTGTCCCCATGGCGCTCAGTTCGGATCTCAGCCTCTAGCTGGCGAACTCTCCGTGTTAAGTTTCCTCTCCGCGTTTGACTACAGGAAGCAAGCAGACTATCTTCTTCTTCTGAGATCTCAGCCACTGCACGTATAACTTCGTGCCCTCATCTACTGAAACCTTCGGCTCCCATCCCAGCTCGTTTTTGGCTTTGGAGCCATCGATATAGCCCTCTCTGTTGATGCTGCGGAGGCTTGCGAGCGTCAGGTACGGCATCTTTTTGGAGCGCATCAACTTGGCAGATGTCTCCATCAAATAGCACCACACCCAGGCTACAGAGTATGGCATAGTGGCGTGGAGCCTCTTCGCTCCCCGAGCGCGGATCATGGCCTCGGCAAAATCCTTGAGCCTTACCATCTCAGGTCCAGCTACGTTGTACACCTGGCCTATGGCCTTGTCATTGGTGGCAGCCAGGATGGCCAGTTCAGCTATATCACTGACGTAGGTGATGGCATATCGGGGGTTGGCACTACCCGGCCAGAACAGAATGGGAAAGGAGGTCTGCTTGTACACTCGATCAGCGAGGAGCCTGTCCCTGGGACCATATGCAGAGACTATTCTTATCATAGAGACTTGGATCTTGCCTTGCCTATGGTATTCCCAACAGGCCTGTTCAGCCAGCATCTTGGCGTAGTCATAGTAGGTCGGAGGGGTCTTGAGTGCTTCACACGGCGTGGATTCGTCAGCGGGGGTGTCGCCCTTCTGACAGGCATCACCATAGACCATGTGGGAACTGACTTGCAGAAAACGTTTCACTCCTGCCTCAGCGCTGGCCTTCAACATGTTCTTGGTGCCCTCGACGGTGACCTTCTCATACTCCGGCCAGGCCCCCCAACCCGGTGTGACCTTGGCCGCTGCGTGGAAGACTATTTCAATGCCTTGCACGACCGGTGGCAGAGTGTTGTAGTCTGTGATGTCCCCAAAGACAATCTCGGCCTTGGTGGTCTTGAGATGACTAAGATCAGAGGTCTTGCGGGCCAGGGCACGAACCTCATAGCCCCTGGCTATGAGACGTTCAACGAGAGTACTTCCAACTAATCCAGTGCTTCCAGTGACCAGCGTTTTCATAATACCCCCCCTTTTGCCAATATTGGCTTCTATTACCTGATACATTTACACGGATCATGGAAGGGACCATTGGCTGGCCCCTTTGACCGCGTCTTTAACGCCCACATCCTAGCTCTACTTCAGCAAATGGTCAAGCTGCCCCACCCACCACCTCATCCACTGCCTTCCGGAACTCCTTCCTAATCTTGTATTGACGAATCACGCTAAGCGGCTTCCTCTCCACAATTCCGGCCCCCATCTTCCCGCCATGCTCATCCAACCACGCCCAGAGTCCCCCAGTGGGACTGGTGCGAACAGAGGGCTCCTCTCTCACGATCTCACCCCATGCCACATATTCGTCATGGCCCTTCGTCTGGCTAATCCTCCACAAAGCCTTCAGCCCCAGCACCAGCAACTGCTTCTCCTCACCAGCCTCCCTGGCACGATCTCGGGCACTATTTTGAGCTGCTTCCCAAAGACGTCTAACATAGTCCACCTTGTGCTCATAAACCCAGGTCCGCTCCGTCTTCACACTCTCAATCATATTGCCCTCCCTCCCTTAAGGCTAAGGAACCTCTAAATACTTCACCCCTTTGAAATAATTCTCTCAAAGAGACGTGAAATGGGTTGCTCTTTCTGAGGCGAAAAACAACGTACATCCGAAGCATGGGGTGTTGTTTGTTCCTTCCTTCCTCTCTGCTTATATCCTGTCCTGTCCCATTCGTCAAGAGCCCGCATATGTCAAACATCATGGGGTCTTGTCACAGCCCCCCACCCGCCACCAGCACCCGCATGCCGTAACCGCCGCTCATTGACTTGACGTTTTCCCCGACGGCGCTGTACGATTCGCACGGCTGTTGCGGCAGGATGAAAGAAGTTGCCGGAGTGACCTCGAGGGGAAGAGGAGTCCAGATATGAAAGACAGCGCCTTACTTCAGCAAATCGGGCAAAAGGACGTTGATAAGAGAGAGATTGCGGACAGGATTGCCGACAATCCTGCACTAGTCATGGAAGTACTCGGCGGACTGGATGCTAAGAAAGCTTCCCTAAAATACGGTTGTGCCAAGGTTCTTCGCATAATCAGCGAGAAACGACCCGAAGTTCTTTATTGCCACATCGATTCTTTTATTGAACTCCTTGACAGCGACAGCAACATAATGAAGTGGGACGGAATTCATATTATCGGTAATCTAGCTATCGTCGACACGGAGAACAAAATCGATGATATCCTCGACAAGTATCTTGAACCTATTCCAGGGCCCATTCTGATCACAGCTGCAAATGTGATCGGCGGGGCAGCTAAGATAGCCTCTGCAAAACCATACCTGGCTGAAAGAATCGCAGCGGAGATCCTGAAGGTCGAACACGCTGAATACCGTACCGCCGAGTGTCGTAATGTGGCACTGGGACTTGCCATTGACTCATTCGATCAGTTCTTTGACCACATTGAGAAGAGACAGCCAGTGATCGATCTCATCAGAAAACAGCTGGACAATCCAAGAAGCAGTACGCGGAAAAGAGCAGAGCAGGTATTGAAGAAAAGGCAATGTTAAGCCCCCGCCGGGCGATCCTCGGCGCGGGCAATATTGTCTTTGCCCGCGCCTTTACCGTTGTCATCACCTGCCTGATGAGAGCAAGACGACATGGAGGTCAATTGCAGTCGGGTTGCTGACCCAGATCATCCCCGTATCATCTCGAGGAAAGCATCAATCCTGGTTCTCAACTGACCCGTATCGTCACCATAGTCAGTCTCTATTCGCAGGAGAGGGATTCCCTCTTTCTCCAATCTCTTCTCCACCTTCACCGCTTCATTAGCATAAGTGTGGCAGAATTGCAGATTGTAGTGAACCACGCCGTCAACGCGGTACTCTTTGGCCAGTCTTACGATATCGTCAAGACGCTCGTCGTTGGGTGTGAAGCAGGCACAGTGGATCTGCATGTAGCGGTCGGCTATGGCCTTCAGCTGTGCCTCCACCGTACCATCGGTTTCCGGAACCAGATTGGTGAAGGCCCTGGTGCCGATACATGATTCCTCACAGACGACTACAGCCCCGGCGGACTCTATAATGTGGGGCAGTTTCCAGTTAGGAATAGCCATGGGGCTGCCTGAAATGAGTATGCGGGGAACGTCAGCAGGGAAAACCCCTTCACCCTTGGCCACCCGCTTCTCCAGTTCATCACAAAGCGCATTGACCTGCTGGGCACAGCGCGAAACATCGTCATAGAAAGAGACCTGGCTTACCAGCAGAGCATCCTTGCCACTTATGGGCACCGGGCTGGCCTTCCTGGTCTCATACAGCCGCTGAAGAGCACGCCGTCGGGCATTAACGAGTTTAGTAGCGCGGGCCAACTTATCTGCGGTGATCTTGTTGCCTGTTAGTTTCTCAATAACCTGCTTGAGGTCCACTACCTCACTCCGCCAGAGGTCAAGACTGGCGCGGTTCTTCTTGTTGGGAACCTCCATAACGTAAACGGGATGGTATTCGGCCAGGATCTCGAACATCTTCTTCTTGCCGTCACAGGTGGTCTCACCAACAATGAGATGGCTTGTCTGCACATAGGGGCAGATGCGCCCCAGCTTGAATCCGAAGGAGGATTTGATCAGAGCGCAGGTATTCCTGGGAAGAACCTCCTCACCCACCGGTACGGAAAACTGGGCCCCTGCACAAAGCCCTACCGGGATAGCATCGGCAGCCAGTACAACCTCGTCAGGAACAAATACGCAGTAGGTAGCCACTACCTTTCCACCGTTCTTGGCATGCTGCCTTAGTTCTCTCACCCTGATACCATGAATATCTCCCACCACGAAGTCAAAGAACCCCATGCCCTCCGGGCGGTTCTTCTGGGAGAGATATATCTCTTGATATACGGGCCCCAGACCGCTTAGAAGCGCGTCATGGCTCTCAAGGTCTATTCCCAGCTCTTTCCACATTTGCCGGTTATCAGTAGTCATTTAGTTTTTGGCCTCCTTTACGATATTTTTGAGTAACAAAAAAGCGATGGTCACGTTTCCAGGCAAATTCCGCACCATCGCCTAGCGGCCTTCCAGGAAGACCGCGCATGTGGGATTATGGCATTACCTTATGTGCCCAACCAACCTCCTCGGGGATGGAGGTTACTAGAGCAAATGACCGATGCAGAACCTGCACCGAGCCGATTTCCGGCTCAGCTTCAGGTTACCATGGGCGTGTGAAGCCACGTCATCGCTCTCACCCCCTTCCCGTTCCCTCTGTGCAGCCACAGGACGAACTCTCAATTAAGAATAGCATGGACAATATCCGCTTACAATCCGGAGTGCTGCTGCTTGAATCTCAAACCAGCCGTCTACGCCCCATAGATATTTCAAATGACAAAATGTACACTGGGGATGGAGGTGAAATTCGGTGAACGAAGATTCGATTGACGCCCTGGAAACCCTGAAGCAGGCCATACTGATTGAAGAGGAAGGCCATAAGTTTTATCTCAAGGCTGTCCAAACCACGCAAGATGAAGAGGGCAAAGAGATTTTCCGTACACTGGCCAAAGATGAAAAGAACCATCTGAACATGCTGCGCAAGCAATGTACATCCCTGAAAGAGCACGGTATCTGGATCGAGGTCCCTAAAGTCAAGAGAAAACAGGTAAAATCAGATAAACCCCTCCCTTCCAAAGGCAAGAAGGCTCCGAGTAAGGCCGTCACCATCGATCCCGGCACTGTAAATACCCTGCTCTCCGCTTTAGATATTGAGACCAAGAGCTATGATCTGTACAGCCGAACGTTTTCGAAAGCAACCGATGTCCGAGCTAAAGCCGCGTATGAATTTCTCGCCATGGAGGAAATAGGCCATTTCGATATGTTGATGATGAGGTACGATTATCTGGCTGGTTCCATGGGAGAGCAATCCTGAGATTCAGAACAAAGGTTGCAGCCCCAATTTTGGGTATGAGACAATAGTCATATACGCATCTTCCTTGATATCACATCATTAGTATCAATTGGTAGCAAAGCTGATGAAACAGACCAGTCTGCAGATAAAGGGAATGACCTGCACTACCTGCGCAGGCACTGTCGAGGAGGCCCTCTCTAAGAAACCCGGGGTATCCCGAGCAGTCGTGAATTTTGCTGCGGAGAAGGCCACTGTAGAGTATGACCCTTTTGTTATCACAGAAAATGATCTCATACTTGCAGTTGAAGACGCCGGATATGGAGTGGTAACCAGCGAAGCCATCTTCGAAATCACGGGCATGACCTGTGTCACTTGCTCTCATACCATAGAGGAAGCACTCAACAAGCTCGATGGTGTGATTTCGGCGACCGTGAACTTCGCCAGCGAGAAAGCCATAGTCCGCTATAACCCCGAGGTAATTACTGTTGCCGAGTTGAAGAAGGCCATTAGTGACGCTGGCTACCAGGCAGTGCTTGCTGATGAGTCAATCAAGGACCACGAAGGTGAAGCCAGGGAACGTCAATCCCGCCGGCTCAGACTCTTGCTCATATTCAGCTTCCTCCTGGCCATACCCACCTTCATCCTGTCTCTTGCCATGCCTTTTGCAGCCAGCACTAACAACTGGATTCTTCTGGCGCTGGCCACTCCCGTCCAATTCATTGTCGGGTGGCAATTCTACGTCGGGGCCTATAAGTCCCTACGCAACCGCCGGGCCAATATGGATACCCTTATTGCCCTCGGTACCAGCGCCGCATATATCTACAGTCTGCTGGCAACCGTCTTGCCTGGTGTGTTCGGCAGTGATACGTACTTCGATACAGCAGCTCTCATCATCTCTATCATCCTGCTGGGACGCTACTTCGAATCCCGGGCCAAGGGGAGAACGTCAGAAGCCATAAAGCGGCTTATGGGCCTGCGTCCCAAAACAGCCCACATCATTCTGGATGGTAAGGAGGTTGAGACACCCGTCGAAGAAGTAGAGGTGGGCCACACCCTGGTCGTCAGGCCAGGGGAGAAAATCCCCGTTGACGGCATAGTAATTGAGGGGGCCTCCGCCGTCGATGAGTCAATGCTGACCGGTGAATCCATGCCAGTGGATAAGAAGGAAGGAGACCAGGTAACCGGAGCAACCATCAATAAGAACGGTTTCCTGAAGTTTCGAGCCACTAAAGTAGGCAAGGATACGGTTCTGGCTCAAATAGTCAAGCTTGTGGAGCAGGCTCAGGGGTCAAAGGCACCTATACAACGTCTGGCCGATTCCGTGGCCGCAGTCTTTGTGCCCGTGGTTATCAGCATCGCGGTGCTGGCTTTCCTCGCCTGGTATTTCATCGGCGACAAATCCTTCGTATTCGCCCTCACCGCATTTATCTCAGTGCTCGTTATCGCCTGTCCCTGTGCTCTGGGGCTGGCAACCCCAACAGCCATAATGGTGGGAACCGGGAAAGGAGCCCAAAATGGCATCCTCATCAAGAGCGCTGAGGCCCTCGAGAGGGCTTACCGTGTCAAGACCATTGTCTTCGACAAAACCGGCACCGTGACCAAGGGCAAGCCGGCGGTGACTGACATTATAGCCGTCAATGGTTTCAGCCGAAATGAGGTACTGCGACTGGCTGCTCTGGCCGAGAAAGGATCAGAGCATCCTGTAGGTGAGGCTATAGTAGATACCGCCACGAAGCAGAATCTAGAACTCGCCGACCCGGAGTCCTTCGAGGCTTTTGGCGGTCGCGGTATTCTGGCTAAGGTAAGTGGCACCGAAATACTCCTGGGAAACCGCACCCTGATGAGTGAAAACGGCGTAGAGAATAGCTCCCTCGAAGAGAAGACACGCGAACTGGAGAACGAAGGCAAGACGGTCATGTTCATGTCAGTCAACAGGAAACTGGCAGGACTCATAGCCGTCTCTGACACCCCGAGAGAGAATGCCGCCGAAGCCATCAACCAGCTTCATCAAATGGGCATAGAGACTGTTATGATCACCGGTGACAACAGACGAACGGCAGAAGCCATCGCCCGCCGGGTCGGAATCAGGAAAATCATGGCTGAGGTTCTACCCGAGGACAAGGCCAGGGAAATCCGCCAGCTACAGGAAGCCGGCAGCACTGTGGCTATGGTCGGCGATGGAATCAATGATGCTCCGGCATTGGCCCAGGCCGATATAGGCATAGCACTGGGTAGCGGTACTGATGTGGCCATGGAAAGCGGTGACATTGTATTGGTGAGGGATGATCTCAGGGACGTAGTGGAGGCAATAAAGCTGAGCCGATACACCATCCGGAAGGTGAGGCAAAACCTGTTCTGGGCCTTCTTCTATAACATCATCGGCATACCAATCGCAGCAGGAGTCCTGTATCCCCCGTTCGATCTGCAGTTGAATCCCATCATAGCTGCCGCTGCCATGGGCTTCAGTTCCGTGTCCGTAGTCACCAACTCCCTGCTTATGAACCGTTACCGCATGCAGAGCCGAGCCATCAGTGAGATCCACTAGGCTCGGTGTTATCAAAATAAGGAGGCATATCATGCAGGACAACCTCGCAGTAAAGCTCTGGGTCAACAATGCATCGATGGAGCTCAATCCTTTCGTGGAGCAGATCCTAGCCGGCACTGTAGCTGGTGCAATCAGCTCATTGAAAGGGGCTGAAACCATACAGACCGCCGAGCTTCACGTGGATCACGGGGATGTAAAAATAACGGTCAACAAAAAGGAACTCCCCCTTACACCATTTCCCAACGATATTATTGCCAACACGGTAACCGGGTTTATCTCTTCACTGAAGGGGGTAAACAGGATAGAGAGCCTGAGAATCAGTTTAAAGGCGCATCGGGCGAAAGAGTGAACAGCAGCCACACCAACCGACTGATAAACGAGACCAGCCCCTATCTGCTCCAGCACGCACACAACCCTGTTGACTGGTATCCCTGGAGCAATGAGGCATTGGAACGCGCTCGTAAAGAGGACAAGCCGATCCTGCTAAGCATAGGCTACTCCGCCTGCCACTGGTGCCATGTCATGGAGAAGGAATGCTTCGAAAATACAGCCATCGCCGCTCTCATGAACGAGCACTTCATCTGTATTAAGGTTGATCGCGAGGAACACCCTGACATAGACCATATATACATGGAGGCTGTTCAAGTAATGACCGGCGGAGGCGGATGGCCGCTGACGGTGTTCCTCACCCCTCAGGAAGGGCCTTTCTACGGCGGCAGTTATTTCCCTCCTGAAGATCGTCATGGCCTGCCTGGACTTCCTCAAGTCCTGATGGCTGTATCGGAGGCCTACAACTTAAGACGTTCCCAGATAGCAGCTACTGTACAGGAACTGACAGCATATCTGAGACAAAAGTCAGCGGTCATCGCAGCACCACAGCCACTGACAGTCGACATACTAGACCAGACCTACCATACGCTGTCAACAAGCTTTGACCGCAAAAACGGCGGCTTTGGTTCAGCACCCAAATTCCCGCAGCCCCTAGTTCAGGAGTTTCTGCTGAGATACCATCACCGAACTAGAGAGCAGCATGCACTCAGCATGGCGCAGTTGACCCTGGACCTGATGGCGGCCGGCGGTATCTATGACCAGGTTGGGGGCGGCTTCCACCGTTATGCCACTGATGCTCACTGGGCTGTCCCCCACTTTGAAAAAATGCTCTACGACAATGCACTGCTGAGCCGACTTTATCTTCACGCCTACCAAGCGACAGGAAAACCCCTGTATCGGCACATCGCAGAGGAGACACTAGACTACGTCACCAGGGAAATGACCGACCCGTCCGGAGGGTTCTATTCTGCCCAGGATGCTGACAGCGAGGGTGGAGAAGGCAAATACTACCTCTGGACAGCCCGGGAGATCTTGAACTTGCTCGGACATGAAGATGGCAAGCTTGCAAGTCAATATTTCGGCGTAAGCAATGAAGGCAACTTCGAGGGGGAAAACGTACTCCATGTACCCCAGGATATGGAGACTTTTGCCAGGGAGATCAATATCAGCCAGGAAGAATTCGAGACCACTATCGAGCGATTGAAAAGGAAACTCCTCGCTGCAAGGCAGCAGCGTCTGAAGCCTAACCACGACGGAAAGATAGTGACCTCCTGGAACGGGATGATGTTGCAGAGCTTTGCCGAAGCAGCCTGTATTCTGGGACGAGAGGACTACCGAAGAGTGGCAACAGCCAGTGCTGCCTTCCTGCTCCACGAGCTGCGCCATGGCGACGGACTAATGCATAGCTACAGGGATGGCGTAGCGAAGATACCGGGGTACCTGGATGACTATGCTCTCCTTGTCAGTGGGCTCCTGGCTATGCATGAGGCAACCTTCGAGCAGCGCTGGCTGGACGAGGCTGCTTCCCTGGCAGACGTCATGAACTACCGCTTCGCTGACAAAGACAAACAAGGGGTATTCTACGATACCGGGCAGGATCATAATGCCCTGTTTGTCCGTTCTCGAGATACACAGGATTCGGTGAAACCCTGCGGCAGTTCGGCGGCTGCCGAAGTGCTTTTACGCCTGGCAGTCATCACTGGTGAAGAAAGCTATTCTAGAAATGCTGCGGCAATGCTGGGCGTGATGCGGGAGCAGATGCTTGCCTATCCTCTCGGGTCCGGGCACTGGCTTTGCGCTCTGGACTTCCACCTGGCTGGCCCGATGGAGATTGTAATGGTTGGCAATCGCGATAATCCAGAGACCCAAGCCCTGCTACAGGTAATCTACGACCGATACCTACCAAATAAGGTTATAGCGGGGGTCCATCCTGGCAAATCATACGCGCAGCGCGCTGGTGTCCTCTTCAAGGACCGGACTGCGTTCCAGGGCCATTCTACAGTCTATCTCTGCACCAAATATTCCTGCCAGGCTCCGATAACAGATCCGGACGTCCTGCAACAGGAATTAAAAGCCCAAGGTTCGCAAACCCGCCCATACAGAGAATAGATGGAGCATCTTGGGGACAGGAATGCCACAAGATCAGATGCCGGCTCTACGACCCGGCGACTAATGAGATAAAAGTCGCATCAAATAGTTATCTCATGTTCATAAGATAATATAAATATATCCTAAAGGAGGTCCGGCCTTCCGTGAAATGATTACTGCCAAGAATGTTCATCCCTCAACCATGTTATAATCTTATACGGATTACGTTCTGATAAATCGTTATCGGTAGGTGAATGGCTGTAGCCGTCTACGCTGCTAGGAATTAAGAGGACTTTAGAAAGGAGATTATTTTAGGAATATGGCGGTTTTTTTTTCGAGCACAGAGCTTATTGACATTGCCGTAGGGATTGAGAAAAGCGGGGCAGCATTCTACGATGTACTGGCCAACTCGGCTGGAGACAAAAAGGCACGCGAGGCCTATAAGTATCTGGCTGATAATGAAAGAGAACACATCAAGATCTTCCAGAACATGAATGCGGGAGCAAGCGAGTATCCGTCACCGGAATCCTACACCGAAGAATACGCTGACTACCTGGATACATTGGTTGACTCTGCCGTTTTCGTCAATGATAAGGCTGCCCGCAAAATGGCAAGACAGGTAGCCAACGAGGCTGAGGCCATTGAAATCGGTATCCGAGCCGAAAAGGACTCGATCCTTTTCTACTCAGCGATACGAGATCTCGTTCGCCGGACAGACAGCAAGCTGATAGGCAAAGTGATCGAAGAGGAGAGATCTCATCTTACCAATCTCTCAGATCTCAGGAAAGGCCTCGGCAACTAACGATAGAGCAGAAAGGAGATAAGAACAATGGCCTACACCGCAAAGGACTACACAAAGCTGGTTGGGATGGAGGGATTCAGCGAGACATTGCTCAAGAATCATTTCACTCTCTATCAGGGCTACATAACCAATACCAACAAGCTGCTGGACACGCTGGCCTCGATGCTGAAGGATGGCAAAGTGGGTATACCTGAATACTCCGAGTTGAAGAGGCGTTTGGGTTTTGAATTCAACGGCATGAGGCTCCACGAGTATTACTTCGAAAATCTTGGCGGGAAGGTCGCCATAAACAAGTCGGGAAGGCTGGGCAAGAAAATGGCCGAGGACTTCGGCAGCTACGAAAACTGGGAAAAGGATTTCAAAGGCACCGGAACAATGCGCGGCATTGGCTGGGCCATCCTGTATCAGGATAATATCACAGGAAGGTTAATTAACCAGTGGATCAACGAACATGAAACAGGCCACCTGGCCGGTTCTGTTCCCATACTGGTGCTGGATGTATTCGAGCATGCCTTCATGATCGATTATGGATTGAAACGTGCCGACTACATCGAGGCCTTCTTCAAGAACATCGATTGGGCTGCCGTAGAGAGCCGTCTCAAATAGAGCCAAAAAACGCTCAACTCCAGTACCTTGATCATTTTCCGAACTAATAATTCAGTCGTTATGGAGGGTAAGCATATTTAAATGAACCCACGACGGCGATTGCTGTGGGTAGTGAGTGCCCTTATCCTGGTCATAGCTATGGGCGTCATCGGCTACATGACCATCGAAGACTGGTCATTTCTCGACGCTCTATACATGACCATCATTACCATGACCACTGTCGGCTACCAGGAGGTTCATGCCCTATCCAACGCAGGAAGAATCTTCACCATTATACTTATCATCAGTGGAGTGGGGGTCATGTTATATGCCCTCACCACTATGGTCCAATACCTGGTCGAAGGTGAGATAAGAGACTTATTAGGGAGTCGCCGAATGAAAGACAAGATCGCTAAGCTCAAAGACCACATTATCCTGTGCGGTTATGGCCAGATGGGACGCGAGGTGGCACGCTCTCTCCAAAATGAGGGGGTTCCTTTCGTTATCATCGATGCCAGTCAGGAGGCCATAGCCAGGGCCGCCAGTGATGGCTACCCACACGTGCTCGGGAACGCCACCAGCGATGATATTCTGAACGAAGCACGTATCCAGCAAGCGCGGGGGCTGGTAGCAGCAGTCGGCAACGACGCCGACAATATCTTTATAACGCTTTCGGCCAAAGGGCTGCACCCCGGCCTTTTCGTGGTCGCTCGTGCCTGTGCTGAAGATGCAGATTCAAAGCTGAAGCGAGCAGGTGCCGATCGGGTCATACTGCCTCTTGTTCTCGCCGGACGGCGTTTGGCGATGCTGGCAGTGCGCCCTCTGGTGGTGGACTTCATTGACACAGCCATGCATAGTCGTGACCGCGACCTGGTTCTAGAGGATGTAAAGGTCGGCCCCGGATCCCCGGTGGCAGGAACTACGCTGGGAGAAGGAAGAAGCCAGTGCGGCGGAGCAGTAGTGCTCGCCGTAAAGAAGAAGGATGGATCTCTCATTGCTAACCCTCCAGATGAGACACTTCTGGAACTGGGAGATGAGTTGGTAGTCGTAGGTACACGCCTGCAACTGCGCACCTTGGAGGGTTCAGCATGAGCCAAGCCAATTTGCGTGTCAGATCCCGAAGCAAGATGCTTCCCAAGACCTCTGCAGCATCTCTGGAGAGATGAATACCTAGGAGGATGAAATGAGGAAAACCTACCTGGACAATGCCGCCACTACTCCACTGTTGCCCGAAGTGTTGGAGGCTATGCTCCCCTATCTCAAGGACGTTTATGGCAATCCTCAGTCTATTCACAACTGGGGAGATGAAGCAAGAGAAGCCGTAGAAGATGCCCGAGGATTAGTGGCCTCTCTCATAGGCGCCAAGCCGGAGGAGGTTATCTTTACTTCCAGTGGCACCGAGTCAAACAACTTCGCTATCAAAGGCCTGGCCACGGCCCAGCAGTCCAAGGGCAAGCATATTGTCATCTCGTCTATCGAGCACTTCTCCGTCATGCACTCAGCGCGGACTCTGGAGAAAGCCGGGTTTGAGATAACTCCAGTCCCTGTAGATAAGTACGGTCTGGTGGACCCTAAAGAGGTGGCACGCAGCATCAGGAAGGACACCATCCTTGTCTCCATTATGCATGCTAATGCCGAGGTGGGCACTATTCAGCCCATTGGTGAAATAGCGAGGCTGGTGAAGGAGGCTGGCGCTGTCTTCCACACCGATGCTGTAGCTACCGCCGGCACCATACCTGTAGACGTTAATAAGATGGGGATAGATGCATTGAGCCTGGCCGGTAATCAGTTTTATGGCCCCAAAGGCGTGGGTGCCCTCTGGCTCAAGAAAGGGACACGGATCATCCCCTTGCTCGACGGCGGAGTGCAAGAGGGAGGACGGCGGGCCGGCACAGAGAATGTCCCAGCAATAGTCGGACTGGGAAAGGCTGCCGAGCTGGCCAAGGCAGAGATGAACTCCAGGATGGCTCGCCTCTCAGCCCTGCGGGATGGATTGATCAAGGGCCTCCCATCCAGAATACAGTATGCAACGGTGACCGGACACCCCACTCAGCGTCTTCCCGGCAACGCCAGCTTCTCCATCGAGTTCATCGAAGGAGAATCCATGCTGATGCTCTTGAACCAGCAGGGGATAGCAGCATCAAGCGGCTCGGCCTGTACTTCCAAAGCACTTAAGGCTTCTCACGTGCTCACCGCCATGGGAATCCCTCCCGAGCTATCTCACGGCTCACTTCTCTTCAGCTTTGGGCTGGGGAATACAGAGGAGGATGTAGATCACGTACTGGCAGCACTGCCACCTATTGTGGAGAGGCTGCGGAAGATGTCGCCATTGTACGACAAGTTCCTGAAACAAGAAGAGGGGAGGTAAATAGTATGCCCATTTACAGCGACAAGGTGATGGACCATTTTATGAATCCCCGCAATGTCGGGGAGATAAAGGACGCTGACGGCATCGGAGAAGTAGGCAACCCTGTCTGCGGTGATATGATGACCTTCTATATTAAGGTCAAGGACGATCGCCTGGCTGATATTAAATTCAAGACCTTTGGCTGTGGCGCTGCCATTGCCGTTTCCAGCATGGTGAGCGAGATGGCCATGGGAAAGACCCTGGAAGAGGTGCGTAAGATCACCCCGGATCTAGTGGCCAAGGAGCTGGAAGGACTGCCCAAGAATAAGTTCCACTGCTCCAACCTCGGCGCCCAGGCTCTGAATAAGGCCATCGATGACTATTTAGTAAAACAGGGCAAGGCGCCGAAGACCGAGGAAAGGAGGACAGAAGATGAAGAAGAGGAAACCTGCAAAGAAGAGTGAAGCGCCAAAGGGCATAGTGGTGAGATGTTCTTGCCCCTACTGTGAAGAGGAGCTATTTACCACCGCTCTGCCTTACTGCCGGCATTGCAGTGTGACCCTGCGCTACTGTGTCACCTGCCAGATAGCGGTGGCGCAGAATGCAGAAGTATGCCCCCAGTGCGGTGGCCAGCTAGTCTGGAAGTGAGGTAATCATCATGGCAGAAAAAGTCACTTTGGTAGTTTTCAGCGGTGACATGGATAAGGCCCTGGCTGCCTTGAACATCGCTATCGGGGCAGCTTCAATGGGGATGGAGGTGAGTATGTTCTTCACCTTCTGGGGACTGAACCTCATCAAGAAGAACCAGGGCTCGATCAAAAGCAAGGGTATAATGAGGAAGATGCTCAATTTCATGAACCGGGGTGGTTCCAAGAGGCTGCCCCTCTCCAAATTCCACATGTTCGGCCTGGGCAAGTGGATGATGGGAAGGCTGATGCGGGATGTCAATTTCCCTTCCCCTCAGGAGCTGCTCGCCCTGGCCCATCAGTCAGGGGTGAAGTTCATAGCCTGCACCACCTCCATGGGAATAATGGGCATCTCCAAGGACGCCTTCATTCCCGAGGTGGACAGCTATGCCGGGGTAGCCACCTATCTCGGTGAGGCTAAAGAAGGGAAGATCAATCTGTTTGTTTAAGGAGACATCGCTATGAAAGCAGATGCTACTTTAGACTGTGTCGGACTCTATTGTCCCATGCCGATCTACAACACCGCCAACAAGCTCAAGGAACTGAAACCCGGCCAGGTGCTGGAGGTTTTAGCCAGCGACGAGGGAATAAAGGCAGATGCCCCTGCCTGGTGCAAGGCTACCGGAAACGAACTGCTGGGCATTGAGGAGAAAGCAGGGGAATACAAGGTATATATCAAGAAATCCAAATAGTTAAGGAGAAGGCCATGCTTGAAATTAAAGGGTTACGCGTAGAGACCGGCGGCAAAGAGATACTCCACGGTATTGATCTCTCCATCGGTGCCGGTGAAACCCATGCCCTGTTTGGCCCCAATGGCAGCGGCAAAACCACGCTGCTGATGGCGATAATGGGGTTCCCACGATACAAGATAACAGCAGGGCACATTGTTTTTAAAGGGCAGGACATCACCAATGCCTCTCTGGACGAGAGGGCGCGTCTGGGTATCGGCATGTCCTTCCAGCGCCCTCCGATAGTCCGCGGAGTAAAGACCCGGGACATGGTCACCGCCTGCCTGAAAGGCCGCGAGGATGGCGATATCGTCGGAAAACTGGCAGAGAGGCTGAACATGGGCGACATGATGGACCGTGATATAAACTACGGGTTCTCCGGCGGCGAGATCAAACGTTCAGAACTCCTGCAACTTCTGGCTCAAAGTCCTGACCTGGTCCTTCTCGATGAGCCGGAATCCGGGGTTGACCTGGTGAATATAGCTCTCATCGGCCAGATGATTAACGAACTGCTGCAGAAAGACCTGAAACGCAATCGAACGCGTGCCGGCCTCATCATTACCCACACCGGTCATATCCTGGACTACGTCAATGCCAGCAAAGGCTACGTTCTCCTGAATGGCAGGATCACGTGCGAACGAGATGCCCATGAATGCCTGGACAGCATCAAGAAAAGGGGCTATGAGGGGTGCGTCGAATGTCAAAAGTAGTTTCATCAAAGAAAACCCGCGACCTGGCCGAAAAGGCGCTGGAAAAGAAAGCCGCCCTGGGTGAAGACATCGACATGTCAACCTATTCCAAAACTGCTGAGGAACATCCCTACCAACAAGAACCGTCCCAGATCCCATCCGAGGAGAAGGGGAACATGTTGAAGGTAGGAGTCACTCTCGACGATACCAGCCAGCGGTCAGGCACTTTTGTCCAGATGGACCAGTCCGTCGTTCACAGTTCCTCGAGCCAGGACACGGTGGAGGTAATGAGCATCACCAAGGCATTAGAGACCTATGCCTGGCTGCAGGATTACTGGTGGCACGCGGTGAGTGTTGACACCGACAAATTCACCGCCCACGCTGAGGTTGACCTGGACAATGGCTATTTCATCAGGGCGCTGCCCGGTGCAAAGGTCGTCTATCCGGTTCAGGCATGCCTCTACCTGGCCCACCAAAATCTGGCGCAGAAGGTGCACAACATCATCATTGCTGAGGAGAACTCCGAGTTACACATTATTACCGGCTGTGCCACCAGGCCAATGCAGGCCTCAGGTCTGCACATAGGCATTTCGGAGTTCTATATCAAGAAAGGGGCCAAACTGACCTTCACCATGATCCATAACTGGGCCCCCGAAATAGCAGTACGTCCCCGCAGTGGAGCTATTGTCGAAGAAGACGCTGTATTCCTCAGCAACTATGTCTGCATGAAGCCGGTGCGCTCCATCCAGATGTATCCGGTAGCCCGCTGTGTGGGGGAAAGAGCCATCGTGAGGTTCAACACCATTCTGCTTGCCACTCCGGGTTCCAATCTCGACACCGGCTCCCGCGTACTCCTCAACGCCAGAGGCTCACGGGCCGAGATCGTGGCACGGACGATCACTACCGGAGGCACCATCATCTCCAGAGGTTACATCGCCGGCAGCGCCCCCGATGTCAAAGGCCATCTGGAATGCCGGGGATTGATTCTCTCCGAGCGGGGAATAATCCATGCCATACCGGAACTAAGGGGCGAGTTGGCCGGTGTAGACCTGTCGCATGAAGCCGCAGTAGGCAAGATTGCTGAGGAAGAGGTGGAGTATCTGATGGCCCGTGGACTTACACGTGATGAAGCTACCGCAATGATAGTGAGGGGTTTTCTGCGGGTGGACATCGAAGGATTGCCGCCGGAACTGGCCGCCGAACTGAGACAGGCAGTCGAGATGAGTGAGAAAGAACTTCTCTAGAACCGGATTTTAACCAGAGGGAGGGAAGAACAACAACGAATGAATACAAAAGCTCTGCAACAGATAAGCTATGGTCTGTACATCATAGGCTCCAGAAAGGGAGACAGGATCAACGGCCAGATTGCCAACACCGTAATTCAAACATCCTCAGAACCCCCGACTATTTCTGTCTGCATCAACAAGGGAAATCTGACGCATGAGTTCATCAAGGACAGCAGGGTATTTACGGTCTCCATAATCTCTAAGGATGCCCCCTTGAGTCTCATCGGCCAGTTTGGCTTCAAATCAGGGAGGGACATCAACAAGTTTGAGGGCGTCAATTATAAGACAGGCGAGACTAAGGCACCCATAGTCCTGGACCACACTCTGGCTTATCTGGAGGTCAGGGTAACCAAGGAACTGGATGTGGAAACGCATACCGACTTCGTAGGTGAGCTTATTGGGGCCGAGATTCTTAAGGAAGGCGAGCCAATGACCTATGCCTATTATCATCAGGTCAAGCGAGGCACTACCCCCAAGACAGCCCCATCCTACGTCGAAGAAAAGAAGGAGGTCGTCAAAGTCAAAATGGCCAAATACCAGTGCTCTGTCTGTGGATATATCTATGACCCGGAGAAAGGCGATCCGGAGAGTGGTACAGCACCAGGAACCCCCTTCGAGAAACTACCGGACGACTGGACCTGCCCGGTCTGTGGAGCCAGCAAGAGCGAGTTTAAGAAAATGGAGAATTAGCAAAGGCAGGCTATCGGAACTCCAGAATACAGCGCTCAGCACCCTTACAGATCTGAGAATTAGATTCGAAGGATAACTTCTCGCCAAACTCAGCAGCCCAGACCGAACATTCCGTATGGCAGATGCGGCTGCTTACTTTCCCGGACATGTCTTCCCTGCCGGACTTGACCATCGCATCATGCCAGGGACACCTGCTCATAATTATCCTGAAGCCACCATCCGCAATCCTCTCAGTCCGGAACCCGAAGCCCTCTATAGTGAGCTTGGTAGTAAAGCACTCGAAGAGCGCATCCACCCCGCTCGTCATTTTCCCCATGCTCTTGAGCATGCGGGCCTGTATCTTGGGAAAGACCTTCCAGACATCATTGTCAAGGTCGAGGGCAGCATCGAAGCCGTATTTCTCTTCCACTTTCATGAACCACAGACCATCAACTGTGGTATAGCTCCGGTACAGGAACTCTGCAATCTGCTTGTTATCAAGTTCAATCATCCCTCACCTGCCTTAGGCTCGTACACTAAGATAAAAATATCCGCACATCTTAATTGGGTTAAGTTTGGTTTCCTCAGAATTAATCCTGAAAATAACTGTAATACTGCGATGGTCTCAGGAATACTACACTTAAGGTCGTCCTGTTCCCACAAGATTCCTGAGCAGCACCAGTCGCTCTGAGCCCTTCGATTTGATGACTTCCAGTAGTCTCTCATAGTTTCCGAGGCGCTGACCAATGACATGGTGAAGACTTCCCGGAGTGCTGGGTAAGTTGTAGTTAAGAATGTCTACTCCAGCATCCTTGGCGAGCTTGAGAGACCAGTCTTCAAGTTTTGGACATAGGACTACCAAATAGTTGTTGAGCTTGCTGTCATGCAACACCTTAAAGCCGTGCTCAGGGAAGGTCTGCTCCGTTCCTCTTTGTCTGACCACTTGCAGATAGGGTGGCTGGACGGAGTTGGGGTCTTCATCTATCAACGCCCCGCAATTCGTGGCATGGGTTGCCAGTTTCCTGCAAATCTCGGATTTTCCCTTAAGCTCGTGCATGACCTGGCTTCTTGGGATGCTACTCACGGACTTCAGGAGCGTGAAGTCCGAATCGCATTCAATGTAAATCATCTTCTATCTAGGAACTTGTCAAGGTTGGAGAATATGTCTATCTCCGTGACCTGTTGCATCTCTGCCTCGCTCAAAGACTTACACTTGGTTTGGTGATCTAGGTAGTAGGTGAGGAAAATGGCTACATCTTGCTTGGGAGCCTTCTCTAGAAGTGGAAGCAAGAAATAGGGGTTGTGAGTTGAAATAAAATACTGATTGTTCTTCTCATCTAGGGCAATAGTTTCGGCAAGTTGCTTTGTGTAATATGGAAAGGCATGAGATTCTGGTTCCTCAAAAACAAGGATGGAGTCCTTATTGGATAGAATAGCAGTGAGATGAAAGATGATCCTCTTGAGAGTGTCAGAGGCAAGCGAATATGGATAGGTAACCGTAATCTCTTCGGCTTGCTTCATGATCTCAATCTTGTTCTCTTGTGGGCGGACATTCACCTTCAACCCGTACCTGGCAAAGATGTCATTAGCCATACGCCTCAAATCCTTGTGACCGAGCAGCAGCGACATAAGATTTCTGCCAGACGGCGGCAAAAGGAACTCCGCCTCTGGTCTGTCGAATACCACAAGGTTCTCATCAAATCTATAGGACTTAACGCGACGGAAGGATTCTATTCTTGACACCTGTTGAACATGGAGGTCGTCGTGTTGACCGGCAACTATTGCCAATGCAGGTGCCAATACAGGAGGTGCTTTCGGCCTGTCTGTCTCCTCGAATACCCCTCTGAACTGTCCATTGCTAAACTTCATATTCAGAGCGTGTTTGTCAAGTATTATTTGAACGTCCTCGTCAAGGATCTCATCGTAGAAAAGGTTGCCTATTCTCTCGAACCTGACAAACTGCTTAAGGCTATTGCTGCCATAGTCGCCATAGGCTACAAAAGAGAACACGCCGAGGCTTTCAAGCACATTGGATTTGCCGGTATTTGGCTCGCCGATGAAGACATTTATCCGTTTGCATGACAGCACAAGCTCCCTTACAGACTTGAAGTTCCTAATCTCTACTTTTCCTATCATCTCACACCCCCTAGCCGTGCTTTCTTCAAATACATTCGGATAGCTTCGCTGCTGCTGATCGCTCACTACGACCCTCCTATGTGAGCAAGAGCCATGCTACCGATATGCCATAGAGTCTAATGCTGGCCGTCGGTTCGCGTCAACTACTATTCCGCTCAGGTCGGATGCTCGAATCAAAATGGTTAGAATAACAGAGGCAAAACGACTATAATCCTATAGAGGGCAAGAAACCAGGACGATGAAAATCAATTGGCGTGAATTACTGATAATCATACTCATATTCGTCGTGGTATTTGCCGCAGTGCATTTCAGCGTGCAGAGCTTCAGGGTAGACGGGCCCAGCATGCTGCCCTCCTTCCACAACGGAGAGTACCTAATGGTGAATAAACTCACCTACCGTTTCAGCGATCCGCGCAGAGGTGACGTCATTGTTTTCTGGCCCCCCTTCCAGTCTGATTATCCCTTTATCAAACGGGTAATCGGCGTACCCGGAGACCTGGTGGAGGTAAAGAATGGCCAGGTATATATAAATGGCAGCCTGCTGGAGGAAACCCCTGACAAGGGCCTGATGCATCCGTGATATCTCAGTGCGCGTTGAGAAAGACCACTACTTTGTTCTAGGCGACAACCGCGGTGACAGCGAAGATTCTACCTATGGTGGTTGGACGGTTCCCCGTGAGAACATCATCGGCAAGAGCTGGCTGACTTATTGGCCGCTATCAGATTGGGGACTGTCGCCCAAATATCATTATGACCTCGTTGCCACAGCATAGTCCGCAAACGCGCCCACCACTAACTCGCGAGCCTGCCGACATGCCCCACCAGGGCAACACTTTTTGCCTGCTGAAAAGAGGGCTATGGCCCACCATGATACTGAAGCCCAGTGCAGTTATTCTGTTTGAAGATGAGGATAACGAGAGAGTAGAATTGAGAGAAATGGGCGGGCGACGCCGTTGACACCAGGAGGTACGTAGTGACATCTCTGCAAAAGCTTTTCAGCCCGGTCAGGATCGGATCGATGGAGGTAAAGAACCGCCTTGTGATGGCACCCATGACTACTCAGTGGGCAGGACCGGGTGATACTATCACTCAGCGACTGATAGACTATCATACGGCCCGGGCCAAGGGCGGCGTCGGGTTGATTACTTTCGAGGTCTGCACTGTGGACCGCCAGTACCCCTACCAACTGCACACGGTAGGGTTGTGGGGTGACGAACTTATCGCTAATCACCGGGAATTGACCAAGGCCGTGCACGCCCACGGGGCCAAGATAGTGCCGCAGATCTCGCATGCCGGGCCGGAGTCATTTGCACCGTTCATCAATAAGCTGCAACCCCTGGGGCCATCGCCTTTCCAGTCCGCAGTAACCGCGCAGATGTGCCGCGAGGTCACGCTCGAAGAGATCGAAATAATCATCGAGCAGTACGGTGAGGCAGCCAGGCGGGCCAGAGAAGCCGGCTACGATGGGATGGAGCTGCACTGCGCCCATGCCTACATGATGTGCGGATCATTCATCTCGGCTTTGCGCAACAAGCGGACGGATGCATACAACGGCAGCACGGTCGAGGGGCGGTTGAGGTTCCCTATAGAAGTCATCAAGAGGATGAAGGCCAAGGCCGGTAACGACTTCCCTCTGACCATCCGCATCTCAGGCGACGAACGGATGCCCGGCGGCCGCGACGTAGAAGGGACAAAGGAGATAGCCCCGAAACTGGTTGAGGCCGGGGTAAACGCTTTTCACGTCTCCGGAGGCGTTATCGACAGGCTCAGCACAGGTATTATCGCCGGTTCGAGCTTCGGACCTGGTTTCAACGCGCCGACTGCCGCAGCCATAAAGAAAGCGGTGAATGTACCCGTGATGGTGGTGGGCAGAATCCACGACCCGGTCCTGGCAGAGAGGATACTGCAAGATAACCAGGCAGACCTGATAGTCATGGGGCGACCGCTGCTGGCAGATCCCGATCTGCCGAACAAAGCCTCGAAGGGAGAGTTCCATCATATCAGGAGATGTATCTCCTGCGAGAACTGTTTCGACTCGATAGCCGAGGGTGATTTCACCAACATGCACTGTGCAGTAAATGCTGCTACGGGGAAAGAGCGTCAGCTCAACACGGAGCGGGCGGCGAAGACCAAGAAAGTGATAGTGGCCGGCGGCGGGCCAGCGGGAATGGAAGCGGCGCGGGTCGCAGCCTTGAGAGGACACTCCGTCACACTGTATGAGAAGCAAGGGCGACTGGGCGGGTCACTCCTCTTCGCTGACACTGTTCATAGCGACAACGACAATCTGCTCAACTACCTCACCACAGAGATCAAGAGTCTGCCAATAGACATCAAGCTAAAGCAGGAAGTCACCCCTGCCCTGGTGAGTGCCGCCAAGCCTGATGCAGTCATCCTGGCATTGGGCCCGAACCTGTCCGTACCCTCCATAAGGGGATCGGACGGCCGCAATGTGCTGAGTGGCCCGGAACTGAAGAAATTGCTGGGCGGCAATCTGCAGGGAGCCGCCGTCAAGAAGCTGCCTGCCTGGCAGAGACTGGCGCTGCAACTGGGCGGCCCGCTGATGCGGCGTTGCCTGAATCCTCCGCGCATAAGGAGGCTGACACGGTTCTGGATGCCCCTGGGGAAAAGGGTCACAGTTATAGGCAGTGACCTGGCAGGCTGCGAGCTGGCTGTGTTTCTGGCAGAGAGAGGCAGAAAAGTCACCCTTCTGGATAGCGGAGGGAAAATCGCCCCTGAGGTCGGAAGCAAGCGAAGGGCGGAAGTGAGGCAGAGTCTGCAGGAATCGGATATCACCGTCATTAACGGGGCAGTGTACGAAGAGATAACCCCGAAGGGGGTTATTTTCAGCACAAAAGATGGGGGCAGGAAGACCATAGAAACCGATACTGTGGTGATTGCCGGCAATGTCGAGCCGAACCTGGATCTGCAGAAGGCGCTCGAGGGGAAGGTCCCCGAGCTGTATGTGATAGGCGACTGCAAGAAGCTGGGATTGATAAGGGGAGCTATTGGTGATGGTATGACCATCGCCTGTAAAATATAGACTAACCTGCACAGAAGGGTTGTGGTTTATTACCACTCTACACAGAGTTATTAGGAAGAGGAGAGTCATCCATGAAGCCGCTGAAGAAGCTATTCACACCCATAAAGATCAACTCAATGGAACTGAAGAACCGCATTGCCATGGCTCCGATGGCCACGAATTATACCAACCATGATGGTACCATCTCCGAGCAGTACAAGGCGTACATCGAGGCCAGGGCCAAGGGTGGTGCGGGTCTCATCATCCTGGAGGTCACTACAATCGACGGGCAATTCCCATATGTGCCCAATACAGTGGGCATGTGGGATGACAAGCACATCACCAGCATGCGCGGGCTGACGGATGCCGTCCATGCGCATGGTGCCAAGCTTATTCCACAGATTTCTCACCCCGGGCCTGAGTCCATTTCGTTTCTGAAAGGGGTCCAGCCCGTGGGCCCGTCCGTCGTCATGTGTTTCAGCTACAAGACCATGTGCCGGGAACTGTCGGTAGAGGAGATCAGCCGAATCGTGGAGCAGTTTGGAGATGCGGCCAGGCGAGCCAGAGAGGCAGGCTGCGACGGGTTAGAGCTGCATTCGGCTCACTGCTATATGCTGCTGGGGTCTTTCATATCGGCTCTGCGGAACAAGCGGGCTGACGCTTACGGCGGGTCGATCGAGTCACGTTTGAGGCTGCACATCGAGGTCCTCAAGAACATACGAGCTAAAGCAGGCCGGGACTTTCCGGTAGTCATGAGACTTTCGGGTGACGAGCTGACACCGGGTGGTCGTGACATCGCCGAGACGAAGTACATAGCTCCGATACTGGTCGAAGCCGGGGTGGACGCTTTTCATATTTCCAGCGGGACGTTCCCTGAGAAATCATGGCGGATACTGCCGCCCACCGGTACCCCTCTCGGGCTGAACGTGCCTTACGCCGCTGCTGTAAAAGAGGTTGTCGACGTCCCAGTCTTCACAGTGGGGAGGATCAACGATCCCCGTCTGGCCGAGTACATATTGGAGAGGAACCAGGCTGATGTGATCGTCATGGGCCGGGCGCTGTTGGCTGACCCGGACTTACCCAACAAGGCTGCCAAAGGCCAGTTTGATGATATCGCCCCGTGCATCGGATGCGGACTGGGTTGCATAGCCTCACGAGCATCCGGAACACCAATGACCTGTGTTATGAATCCCGCTGTGGGTAGAGAGAGGGAAATGGTGATCACTCGGGCGGCCAAGCCGAAGAAGGTGATGGTGGTGGGGGGCGGCCCGGGTGGCATGGAAGCAGCGTGGGTGGCCGCACTCAGAGGACACCAGGTGACACTGTTTGAAAAGCAGGCAAAGCTGGGAGGGCAGCTCAACCTGGCCGTGGTCCCTCCTATGAAGCAGGAGATAACGAAAGCTACCCAGTATCTCTCAAGCCAGATAGTGAAGGCTGGCGTTCAGGTACAGTTGAACACCGAGGTCACTCAGGCCGTTGTGGAGCAGGCTAAGCCGGATGTCGTGATTGTGGCTACAGGTGGTGAGGCCCTTATTCCTAATGTTCCGGGCATAAAGCAGAAGAACGTTCTCTCTGCCCATGATGTCCTTGCCGGCAAAGTGCGGAGGCCCCACGGTGACGTGCTGATCATTGGAGGCGGCATGGTCGGTCTGGAGACGGCTGAGTTCCTGGCGCACCCCGGGCACAATCCGGTCATTGGACGCACGAGTGTAACCATAGTCGAGATGCTCGGCAATGTGGGTATGGACATGGTGCAGGAAGCCAGGACCCTGCTCATGGAGAGGCTGCATGAAAATGGGGTCAGAATCCTCACGTGCCGAAAGGTCAGGCAGATACTTGAGGATGGCGCGGTAATCGTCAACACCATCATAGAGACCAAGCCAGACCGGACAGTGGTATGCCAAGAAGGCCAAGTGGAGGAAACCATCCGTGGGATAAAGACCATAGTGCTGGCCATGGGTGCCAGGTCGGTTGATGTGTTGAGCGCTCAGCTACAGGACAGGGTTCGTGAGGTTTACGTTATCGGGGATGCCAAGAAGCCGCGCAGGGCCTTGGAAGCCATCGCCGAGGCCGCCGAACTAGCCAGAAAGATCTAATCCTACCCTTATGGAGCAAGATTCTTAAAGGGGACAGTCCCGTGTGAGGCTGTCCCCCTGTTTTTCCCCTGTCATGAATTGACTGTCGTAAGGTAAAACTATTCCTCGAACGCAAATCTCCAAATGCAGACTGGCTCACCCGGCTTCTTCGTCATGCTCTCGGGTATCTTCAGAAGTTCCACCTTTATCTTGCGCTGGCCAGGATAGTTCAGCATAGTCATCGCGTACCTGGGCTCTACGTACTGACAAACATAATGCAAGATGTCCAGGTCACCCACCAGTTTCTTGTCCATGACAGCACATCGGTCGTAGCGCAGTATGACTTCCTTGTCGCTCTTCACCTCATATTGACCTGGATAGTGATCGTACATATTGTCCATGCACAGGCCACCGGCCTTCACCCTGCCCTCAACAGTATTCACGTCAACTTTGCACACTTCTGCTATCTTAGCGAATATTGGAGGGGCTATGGTCTCCATGGTCCTGGCCACCAGCTCCGAGGCGTTCACTACTCCCACTCCTTCCATCTCCGAGCCTATCTTCACGAGACCAGTGCTGAACGCTTCCCACTGTTCCTGCCATAATCTCATGATCTTCAACAAGAACTCTTTGGAGAACTCTTCCCACGGCACCCTGTCCCCGATTGGACCGCTGAAATCATTTCGCTCCTTAGACATACTGGTACACCCCCTTCTAATGACGCGATTTCACCTGAACATGCCAAGACTAGATACCTTCGTACATGATGCGTGTTTTTTACCCCCCTTGTTCAGGACTTAGGCCGTTTGGCTTTCCAGGGGCGAGCGCCAGCTCCGACCTTCTACTGCACCACTAGACATGCCAGCCGTAGAAGGTCTACTTCTTCAAGTCCTCCAGTACCCGGTGCGCACTGTTCCAGCCCGGTACACAGGTTATGCCCGGGCCAGGATGACAGGCAGAACCACACATATATAGATTCTTAATCGGGGTGGTGTAACCTCCCCAGCCGGGTACAGGCCGGTTGTCCCACATCTGCCCGGGGTGAATCAGACCCGAGGCGTAGTCGCCGCCGGTAGCGCCGCAGGTGCTCTCGAAGTATTGCTGCGTAAGGACCACCTTATCCATAATTGCCGAGCGGAAATTAGGGGCATATTTCGCTATTTGATCGATCGCTCGCTCAGCCATAACTCGGCTCAGCTCCTTGTGTTTGCCCGGCGGGGTATCGTACGGGAAGTACTGCGAGAAAAGCGTGCAAGTGTAGTAGCCCGCAGGTGCCAGACTGGGATCTAGGACGCTGGGAAATCCGCAATAGGCGACAGGATCATCAGGAACCTGGCCTTGGCGGTACTGCTCCCAGCAGCGCGCCAGATGCTCCGGCGAGGGGATATAGGCCATGATCCAGCGGATATTGTTCTCATTAGCGAAGGCAACATGGCCGGTAAACTCCGGCATCTCCTTCAGCGTCATGTGGATCTGAATGTACCCGTTCTTGTACTCGATTTCCTTGACTGCATGCACGAAATCGGAGGGGAGGTACTCTTCACCCACCAAGCCCATGAACGTGGCGTAAGCGTCGAGATTGGACAGTATGACTTTGGCGCTGATCTTTTCGCCATTTCTGAGCTGCACGCCGGCAATCGTACCCTTCTCGATCAGGAGTCGCTTCACCGGAGCCCCGTACCGGATCTTGCCGCCATGATCCTCAAACGCCCTTACCAGCGCTTGCGAGAAAGCCCCGATTCCGCCCTTGGGGGTGCGGAAGTCGTAGGCATCACCCATCGTATAGTGGTATGCCAGCGAGAGCCCGCTCCCAGGCGTGAACGGACCCTTATGGGTTCCGTCTATGGCTGAAGCACAGAGTGAGGCCTGAATAATGCGGTGCTTTTTCGGGTCAGGGAAAAACTGGCGGAGTATGCCTATCGCGCTCCCCTGGAAGATATTCAGAAGGATACTCCTCGTCTCGTCGTCAGGCGCCTCGGCGATCAGTTTATCCAGTGGGCGCGGCTCCATGAAGAGGTCCCTGTCCACTACAGCCTTGAACTTCTGCAGGAAGTTGTACAGCCCCGCCAGTCCTTCCAAGGCATCCGGTCCGTGATCCTTCATCAGATGCTCAGTGATCTCGGCTGTATCCGTGTAGCCGACGAAAGGCACATCCTCGGGTGCCCCGAAGGTGCAATACGAACTGCGGGGCCTGTGAAGCTTGAGACCGTACTTTTCGAGTTCGAGGCGTTTCAGCATCTCATCTCGAAAGACGAGCATGCCCCACGCACCCACGTTGTGTTTGAACCCATCAAAGAGCTCCTTGGTCGCTGCCATGCCCCCGGGCCAGTTGTTCTTCTCGACGCACAGAACAGAGAGTCCGTTCTTGGCTAGGACTGTTGCCGCTGTGAGTCCGTTGTGGCCTGCGCCTACTACAATCGCATCATAGTCAGCCATTTCACACCCCCCTTTTTGCTAGTCTATCTACCAACTTCAGCAGCGTCCTGCAACCAGTTTCAGTTCAGGAAGAGCTACTGCAGGTTGGCATAGAAGATACCGCACAATCATCTGCCGTTCACCAGACATGCGGCGGGTTTATACCTGGACAGATGGGTAGTCTTTCTTTGGTCAGGCAGTCGGCTGGTGTTGTAGCACCAGAGCTACTACCTCAATACGGTTAGTGGCACCCAGCTTGCCGAGGATATTGCTGACGTGGAACTTCACGGTAGAGGGACTTGTCACCAGCCGCTCAGCTATCTGAAGGTTGCTCCTGCCCTCAACGATGAGTTTAAGCACTTCCTCCTCACTCTTCGTCAAGGCATACCTCTTCGCTGTTGCCAGAATCGCCACACCCCGTAATCGTTCCTCTTCCTCACGTCCACGGTCGGTGATGTCTCGGAAGTCGATAACGATACCATTAACCACAGGATCATGGAGAAGATTCACACCGACAGCTTCGATTATGCGCCACGTGCCGTTCCTGTGCCTCACACGCACTGCCGAACGAGCAGTCCCGCCCGGGTTGTGCATCAGTTGGGTGAACTCGAGGGCCAATCTTGACACGTCCTCTGCATGAACAATCCTCAGCGGATCCCTGCCGCCCAGTTCTCCCGGTTCATAGCCAAGCATGCATGCCGAGGATGGGTTTTCATAGATGACCTCGAGATCATCATTCATAACTATAATGCCGTCGACGGAGTTCTCTACAAGGGCTCGAAACCGTTCTTCACTTTGCCTCAGCACCTCATCTGACCTCGTGAATGCGATTGCTGATGCTGCTCCTTCGTCCGTGGACGGCTTCTCTCCATCCAGAATCGACCTTACCGCCCTTGTCAGTTCAGGGCTCATCCGCCCAAGCAAGTGGGATGGAAGCTTCTTAGCTAGACCAAACAGCTCGTCCGGATCCCCATCAAGAATGTCGGCTAAAGCCAAGATAGTCTTCTCTCTCGGGGGAGGCGAAGCGCCAGTTTCAAGCTTGCTCACGTATGTGAAGCCAATACCTACCCTATCAGCTAGTTCTCTTTGAGTAATACCTTTGCGTTTTCTCAGTTCCCTCAATCGTTGCCCGAACGTCATGCAAGCACCTCATGCCAGATCCGGATTCAGCTTAGGTTTTGTTGAGTTGACTGTCAAGTACAATGCCACCAACCAGTCTGAGCGCCATCGAGTCTTTCGTCCTCCTTCCAGAACAACATGTCGGCAGCCAGTTATCGATTGGTTGGTTATTGCCCTCCGCACTTCAATACTCACTTAGGCCCATAAATAGGGGACTTGACAAGTTAGCAACCTCATGATATTATCAGATCGTTAGTAATATTAAGTTAGTAATAGCATAAACCTAACAATATGGCACTTAAGCAACCGGCAGCAAAGGAGATAAATCACAACTCTGCAGATGGGAGCAAAAAATGGTAGATGAGATAGAATCGGCGGACAAGAAGTTTCAGAAGGAGTTGATTTCTGGCACCTCCGCTCTGGTCCTTCTCAGCGTTCTGAACAATGCTACAGAGCCCATGTACGGCTACCAGGTGGCCAAGCTTATCGAAGGCCAGAGAGAAGAGGTCCCCATGCTCAAACAAGGCGCGCTATATCCAGTGCTGAGGTCTCTGGAAGGCAGCGGTCTCTTGCAAAGCGAGGTCGAGCCATCCGTATCCGGTCCACCGAGACGATACTACCGGATCACCGATGCGGGCCGCAGTACCCTGAAGCGCTGGAGAGAGACGTGGGATCAGATGAGAAGCTTCGTGGATACCATCATGAAAGGAGAGTCAAATGATCAAGAGCGTTAGTGAGTACCTGGAGTTGCTTAGAAAAGAATTGGCCGGTAGTGACGCCGCCCTAATCCAGGATGCCGTTTCTGATGCTGAGGAACATCTCAGAACGGCGCTCGCTCAGGATTACAAAGCCAACCCAAACATCTCAGAGGCCGATGCCATCCCGCCCATTATAGACAAGTATGGCTCTCCTCAAGAGGTGGCCACAGCATACCGCCAAATGGAAGTCCGTGTTCCCTCCGGTCTTGGCAGACCGGCGTCTCCAGTGAAAGAAACCCCTCTACCTCGCGCCATCGGTGGAGAACCAGATTCGAAAGAAGTTGAACATCAGGCACCTCTTCTGTCTCGCATCTTCGGAGTCTTTGCCGACCCCAAGGCCTGGGGGTCTCTCCTATACATGCTTCTGGCTCTGGTAACAGGCATCATCTACTTCACTTGGGTGGTAACAGGCATCTCGGTCTCACTGGGACTGATGGTGCTGATCGTGGGAATACCGCTGCTGATCCTATTCCTCCTGTCCGTCAGAGTCATAGGCTTCGTGGAGGGTCGCCTGGTGGAAGCCTTGCTCGGCGTGCGCATGCCGCGACGCCCACGCTACACGGATCGAACCATTAGATGGTGGCAGAGGATCAAGAACCTGTTTTCGGAACGTATCACCTGGACAGCCCTGGCCTATTCCATATTGCAGCTGCCGCTCGGCATTATCTACTGCACCTTGTTCGTGACGCTGATTGCCACTTCACTGTACTGCATTGCTATGCCGATCACGGTATGGATCTTCAACATGCCGTCATACCTGATCATTGGGGACACCGAGTACACGGCTGTTGCCTGGTCTATCCCGTTCTTCCTACTGGCCGGTGTGTTACTGATGACTGCAACCATGCACCTGGCCAAATTGGTGGGCCGATGGCATGGCGCACTGGCCAAGATCATGTTGGTGAGCAACAAGGCTTGACCTGGCTGTGGCGTATTTGGAATGCGACTGTATGTAAACAGAGAAGGAGAACACTAATGAGAGAGTTGATGACCAGCCCTTCGGCCAAAGATAGCAAGCGCAGCAACCATCAGAAACCCTGGATTTACCGAATTAGCCCACGTTTGGGTCCCATCTCAATCATGCTCATCTGCACCCTGCTGATCGGCGTCATTGTTCTGGCAACCTCCGCCTGCACCACCATCTCGGCCGTGACGACCTATGACGACAACTTCACCGTCGGAGAGTCGGCCACTCTGATCGTCAAGACTTTTGATGGATGGGTTCACGTAGAAGCCGGAACGGATAACCAGGTTCATGTCGAGACTAAGTTGAGAGACTCCCACAAGCTGAAATACGAAGCACATCAGAACGGCGACGTCGTCACTGTAAATGTTGAAAGGACGGGGTCGTGGTGGTTCCCCCGCGGCTTTTCTGCCAAGGCCGACGTCCATGTGACCGCACCTGCGGGCATAGCACTGCGTCTTGAAACCAGCAATGGCGACATCGAAATCACTGGCATGACCAATGGCGGATCCCTGAACACCTCCGACGGCAAGATAGTCCTGGACAACGTGAAAGGCGATTTAGATGCAAGAACCAGCAATGGAGCGATTGAGGCCAACACCATGGAAGGCAGCGGTCTATTCAGAACCAGCAACGGCAAGGTGGACTTGCGTGACGTCAAAGGCAGCTTCGACGCCTCCACCAGCAACGGCGACATATCCTTCAGCGGCGAGATGATTCCGAGCGGGAATAACCGTTTCATCACCAGCAACGGTGACGTCAACGTAGAACTGCAGGGAACGCCCAGCATCAATCTCGACGCATCCACCAGCAACGGCAAAGTCTCCAGCGACCTGGCCATAACTGGCCACCAAACACCGACACAGACCATGTTATTGGGACAATTGGCGCCGGAGAAGCGCGCCTCTACATCGAGACTTCGAACGGGGACGTGATCATCAAGTAATCAGTAGGAAAGCCCTGGCTGTCTGACCACATCAGGACTCCGCAGGCATGGTCTACCACAGAGAAGATAGGAGAGAATAAGAAATGGTAAACACAAACGGACACATCATCGAGGTCAAAGGAGTACACAAGACCTACGACACCGGTGCGGTCAAGGTGCAGGCGCTGCGCGGTGTTGATCTGAGCATCAAGAGGGGAGAGATGGTGGCTATCATGGGGCCCAGCGGCTGCGGCAAGACCACTCTACTCAACTGTCTCTCCGGGTTGGATGACATCAACCAGGGAGAGGTAATAATCGACGGTAATCGAATACAACAGATGTCAGAGCGGCAACGCACTCATTTTCGGGCCCGGAGCATGGGGTTCATCTTTCAGTCGTTCAACCTGCTGCCCGTTCTGAACGTGGTGGAGAACGTCGAGTTGCCCCTCTTGCTATCCGATACACCTCCGAAGGTAGCCCGCCAGAAGGCACTTAACGCGCTGGCCATGGTGGGTCTATCCGGTGAAGGGAAGAAACGGCCCTCTGAACTCTCCGGCGGTCAACAGCAGCGGGTGGCCATCGCCCGGGCTTTGGTGAACGAGCCGGCCATAGTGTGGGGCGACGAGCCGACGGGCAACCTGGACACGGAGACGGCCACCGAGGTCATGCGGGTTCTGCGCAAGCTGAACAAGGAGAAGGGCCAGACCTTTGTGCTGGTCACTCACTCTCCCGATGTCGGCGCCGACGCGGATCGCATCATCCGCATGCGTGATGGACTCATAGCCAGCGATCAGCAGAACGGAAGCAAGGTTACGGCATCACACTAGGATATTGAACGGTTTTCCTAAGATAGCAAAGGAGACGAAATGAACAAGCTATTTGGCTTACCTATAGGACCTCTTACCGGCGGACTGGCCATCATATTGTGTATATGTGTGGCGGTGCTGGTTATCAGCAGCCTCCGCAATCGGGTGATATTTAAGCTGGCGGCCAGGAATGTGCCGCGCCGTCCCGCGCAGACCGTGCTGATACTACTCGGACTCATGCTGGCAGCCATGTTGTTCTCCGCCTCCTTCACCATCGGAGACACGGTATCTTATTCCATCCGCAACATGGCGGTAGACCAGTTGGGCCAGATAGACATCACTGTGCACGGTCAATCCGTGGACGCCACCGGCTCACAAAGCTACTTCGATCAAAACTATGTAGCGAAATTCGGCCAGACCCTCGCCGATGACCCGAATTTCGAAGGCCTTACCCCGGCAATAAGCGCGGGCATCCCCGTTGTTTCGCCGGGAAGCATGCTGAACGAGCCCAACGTCGGGCTCTGGGGGCTGGACCAGACATGGGAGCAGCACTTCGACCCACTAATCGACAGCCGCGGTGAGCGACTATACATTGCGGATTTGGAGGAAGGGCAAGCCTACTTGAGTTCCAAGGCAGCGGAGCATTTGGATATTCAGAAGGGAGATACAGTCAACATCTTCGTCAACGGAAAGCCGATCCCCATCACCATCGCCGGCATATATAAAGACGGCGCTCCTGGCGACAAGATATCGATGGTGATGCCCTTGGCCCAGGCACAAACAATCGTCGGCCATCCGGGACAGATCAACGTCATCGCCATAACCAACACGGGCAACGCCATAGATGGGGCAGCCCACACAGATGAGGTGCTGGCGAAACTGGAACCGGCGCTGGCTGAGACCGGACTTACTGCCGAGGCGGTAAAGCAAAAGGCTCTGGATGAGGCCACTAACACCGGTGACACCTTCATGTCCGTGTTCGTCATAATGGCGCAGTTCTCGGTGGCCGCCGGCATTCTGCTGATATTCCTAATCTTCGTCATGCTGGCCGCAGAGCGAAAAACGGAGCTTGGCACGGCCCGCGCCTTGGGCACGCAGCACGGTCACATCATCCGCATGTTCACCTACGAGGGAGCTATTTACGCTCTGGTGGCTTCGGCCATCGGCAGCGCGCTGGGGTTGGCTGTCGGCTGGGGCATGGTGAAAGTGATGGCGGCTGCTTTCAGCCAGTTTGATCTGCAATTCTCCTTCCACTCAAGACCTGGAAGCCTCATAATCGCCTACTGCCTGGGAGTACTGCTCACTCTGGCTGTAGTGGCCTTTTCTGCCTGGCGTGTCAGCAAGCTCAATATCATTCGAGCTATCAGGGATATCCCTGAGCCACAGATTTCACGGTCGCGTGACTGGAAAGGACTGGTGCTTGGCATTCTGGCAATTGCCTTCGGCGCTTTCTTCACCTACGCCGGCTTCAGTGGCAATAGCGGCACTCTTTACTATGTGGGCGTGTCTTTGGCCATCATCGGCGTCTGCCTCCTGGCCAGACGATTTGGGCTGCCTGACCGATTGGCCTTCAGCTTGGCAGGCGTCGGACTGGTGGCATGGTGGCTGCTGCCGCCATCGCTTTCGGGCGCCAAGGACATGACACGGGGAATGGAGATGTTCTTCCTGTCGGGGATAATGCTCGTTCTGGGCGTCACGTTGCTGGCGATCTACAACATGGACCTGATGCTGAAAGGAGTGGTCTTCGTCTTCGGTCGCATCCGCGGCTTCACCGCTGTCTTCCGAACAGCCATCTCCTATCCCATGGCCAATAGATTCCGCACTGGCGCCGCGCTGGCCATGTTCTGCCTGGTCATCTTTACTCTGGTAGTCATGTTAATCATCAACTCGTCAGGTGCATCTTTGTACTCAGATCCCCGCCGCTTGAGCGGAGGCTTCGACATCATAAGCACCACCAGCTACATCAATCCGGTGGCCGATATGAACGCCGCTCTTCAAAACACCAGCGGCGTTGACCCGAGGGATTTCGAAGCTGTCGGCTCCATCAGCACCACTGCGCTCAAGCTTCGCCAAACCGGCACCGAAGCAGAATATGTCACTATTCCAGTGCAGGGAATAGATGACGCCTATGCCAACAACGTTTCGTACGGTTTCAATATGATGGCCGAGGGCTACACCTCAGCGAAGGAAGTATGGCAGGCAATGGCCCACGAACCAGGCTTGGCTTTAGTTCCTTCTTCATTCGTCGCCAGGAAGGTGAACTATAGCCTGGGGTCCTCGACGCCTGATTTGCTTCTTCAGGGGTTCATGCAGGAGGACAAGGTGCTGCCGGAAGTATACGTGGAGGAAGAGGCGACGGGCCAGAGACTGCGCGTGATCGGAGTGCTGGAGGATGTCGCCGTATACGTGCCCGGAATCATGACTTCACAGACCAGCCTAATCAGCCTGGCTCAGCAGCCCATTGTGCCCACCACCTACATGTTCCGAGTCAAGGATGGCACTGATGTAAAAGCCATTTCGAAGAGCCTGGAAACGGGCTTCATCCAGAATGGTATGGACAGCGTGTTAATAGCCGAAGAAGTGAGCGACTATAGCAAAGCCAATATCATGCTCAATAACCTGCTGTTGGGCTTCATGGGTCTGGGTCTCATCGTAGGGATTGCGGCTCTGGGTGTGATTGCAGCACGATCAGTGGTGGAGCGACGCAAGCAGATTGGCGTTCTCCGTGCTCTGGGCTTCCAGCGCGAGGCGGTGCAATTCACCTTCCTTATAGAGTCATCCTTCGTAGCCTTGCTCGGCATCGGTCTGGGTGTGCTATTGGGTTATGCGCTGTCTTTCAGTATCATGGACACCATGTCCCAGCAGATGCCCGGAGTCACCCTTGTCATTCCCTGGGCGCGCATAGCCTTCATAGCGGTGGTAGCCTATCTGGCCTCCTTGATCACCACCTTCCTTCCTGCCCGCCAAGCGTCGAAGGTCTATCCAGCCGAGGCACTGCGATATGAGTAAGCAAACGTCAGTGAAGATGAGGGAAGACAGGATAGTCAGACTCAACACAGGCCCACCGACAGGTTCACTCGGCAGTCGGCCGCTCCTGACAAGGTCCTTCTGCACTTCGCAACCCAGTATTCCTTGCTTTCAGGGTTGTGAGGCAATATCGGGACGCTTCCTGATCGCTGGGCTCAACGTGGATAATAGTGTTGCACCGAGGCACGTTTCTTGGGGGCCATAACGGAGAAGGGACACGAACCCGCGACCTTCTGACTGGCGGCAAAATGTTTCAGAATTCCCACTCCTTCAACGGTTCAAACCTGCCCTGGAAGAACCGCAGGACTTTTGGCTCATAAGCCAACTTCAGCCCTGTGACCCTGTCGCGCTTCTGATAAAGTCCCGCTATCCCTTCAACCACGTAGTCTATATGGGAATTGGTATAGACCCTCCGCGGGACTGTGCATCGGACCAGTTCGAGCTTCGGCCTATAGTTCTGGCCGGTCTTCGGCTCGCGACCCTTTGAGACGTTCCCGCGCTCCATCGTCCTCACGCCGGTCTCAATATATATTGCCGCAGTCAAGGCCTGCGCCGGGTATTCATCTTGATCTACATGGGGCAAGAACCGTTTGGCATCAATGAAGACGGCATGTGAGCCCGGAGGTACAACAATCGGCACACCGGCTTCCTGAAGCTTGCGGCCGAATTCCTGGGTTTGATCTATTCTCATCTTGATGTAATCATCATCAAGAGAATCCATCAAGCCCCGATGGAGCGCCTCGATATCTTTGGAGTCCATGCCTCCGTTTGTCACATCACCCTCCCATACCCGCAACATCCTCAGAAAAGCACGGTTCAAGTCGGGGCTGTTGCAAGCGATCAATCCGCCCATGTTGACCAGGAAATCCTTCTTGGCGCTGATGGTGCAACCGTCGCCATAGCTCAGCAGTTCACGCAAAATCTCTTTGACGGATTTGTCATGGTATTGAGGGTCTTTCCACTTGATCATATAGGCATTTTCAACGCACCTTGTGGCATCATACATATTCGGAATACCGTATTTATGAAGCAGCTTCGCCACGTCTTTGGCATTCTGCATGGATATCGGCTGCCCGCCAGCCATGTTCACACAGGTCTCGAAACTCACATAAGCCACATTTTTCGATCCGACACGCAGAATTTCACCCTCCAGTTTCTTCAAGTCTATGTTACCTTTCCACGGAAACGGATTGGTGGGGTCATGAGCTTCGTCCACGATAACATCCACAAACACCCCGCCGGCCATCTCCTGATGGAGCTTTGTTGTGGTGAAGTACATGTTTCCGGGCACAATCTGCCCGGGGTTGATCATACACTGGGACATAATGTGCTCAGCGGCCCTGCCCTGGTGAGTCGGAATAATATAGTTGTAACCCAGAATCTCCTTGAACTTTTCTACCATATTCAGGTAATGGCGGCTGCTGTATGGAGTGTCACCGGTATTGGTCATCCCTTCCCACTGGTAGCAGCTCATGGCCGACGTGCCGCTGTCGGTCAGGAAATCCAGATACACATCTTCCGATTTGAGCAGGAATGTGTTGTATCCGGCTTCCGCCATGGCCTTCTTGCGGTATTCTTTGTCCACTATCCTTACAGGTTCGAAAATCGCGATCTTATATGGCTCGTACATCCGTTTTTCTGAGCGCTCGACCCGCGGAAATGACACAAACAGGCGCTGTTTCATGGGCTCGAACTGGGCCTCGTCAACAAATTCAGGATTGTTCTTCAGCGAAAGACCTGTCAAATCGTCTCCGTTCTTATATACCGCCACCACAACGTCCGCAACCTCCCTCAGATGGTTTATCGTATATGCGCACCTGGGAAGCTCGAACATCAGGGTTTTTGTCCCCTCGCCTTTCGAGTGATAATCCCACAGCCCTTCTATCTTGCCGCGCATGCCGCCCTGGATATACAGCGAAGCTGCCAGAACGAACTTTGGAGATTCCTCACTCGGAATGTGGGGCAGGAACTGCTTTACATCCAGCGCGAAGCCTCTTGTGCCTTTGAACACCGGCACGCCTTCGTCTTTGATCATATTGTAAAGTGTGCCAATCTGCTCCTGATACCATTCGGTGTATTCCGTTTTCCTCATTTCTGCAACGCCGACGGCAAAAACTTCCATCGCCCTTCCCGACATGCCACCATAAGTGTGCAGGCCTTCAAAAACCACGACCTCGTTCCTCAATCTCTCAAAGTATTCATCACGGCGGCTGGTAATGAATCCGCCTACGTCCGATCTCGGATCCTGGCTGGCATCCATCAAGACAATGTCCGCCGCTTGAATGATCTTTTTCGCTATGTCCACTATCTCTTGATCCGGAGCCTCCACATTCCTGATCCAATAAGCGTTTTCGAGAACGTTTGAAATATCCACGACCAGCGGGACCGAGTATGCGATCGCGAGCTTTCTCACCGCCTCAATGTTGGCCAGCGATAAAGGCTGGCCGTTCCACGCATCGGGGCACGTTTCAACCTGGATGTATGCGGCTCCATCTCTTCCGAGTTCCTTCAATATCTTTTCCAATTTTGCCACATCCAGATTCCCGCCAAAATTCTCCGGGCCTCTGTAGTCGGCGGCATCTTTGACGCTGACGTCAACGCTCCGTCCCTTGTTGGCAAGTACCAGACCTTCACACCGCCCGCGGTTGTGCAAAACAGTCTGGCCCGGTTGAATCATCGTTGTTGCCAGGAGCTTCTCTGAACCGATCCCATTGTGCGTTGGCACCAGCCGGTTAATGCCAAGTACCTCCTGGACAATCCTCTCCAGCCGCATGAAGCTTTTGGCACCGGCATAAGCTTCGTCACCGATCATCAGTCCAGCCTTCTGGAAGTGGGACCACGCCGACATACCTCGTGCCACCATGTCAAACGCAACATGATCGGAACAAACGTGAAACGTATTGAAATGCACTTGTTTCAGGATATTCCACCGTTCGTAGGGCCTCAGCGCCGTAATCTTCTTTACTTCCTTAATCTTGAAAGGCTCGCTTCTCATCTGTCTTCACTCCGTAGGTTTGCTTCCCATCGTTAAGTCTATTCGATACCACCGCCTATTGTATCACCTCAATAGTTGGGCCTGCTGTCATGTATAACGCAGCTGCGTAACCTCTGGAGCAGGGGGGCACGGAAACTGGTGGTGGGCAGTACTGTACAGAAGACAGAACTCGAACTTTTGAATTGGCTTTCAGTTTATGACCTTTGCGGCAGTTGATTAAGATATCACTCCCCTGAACAAGACAAGTGTGACCTGCTGAAGCTGTTGTGTGATGAACGTTATGGCTTGTTGTTAAGTCGGCACAAACATCCTCAT
>CAVRFM010000002.1:0-166834 GCA_963720375.1 uncultured Chloroflexia bacterium
GCATATACGAACAAGCAAGAGAACTTCTTCGACTTCCGGAATCAGTTCCTCCAGAGTCGGAGGTAGTAGTCATGCTTGGTCGCGATTCAAAAGACCTAACGGCATCGTGGCCACCTCCCAACTGGCCCAATCTTATGACAGGGACTGAATCATGAGAAAGGCTCTCTGCTCCGACTCCCTGTCCAAACAGTGTGGGGCTAACCATCCATTGAACAATCGCCTGCAATGGGTCACAGATGTCCAAAATGTGCAACTTTGCCACCGCCCAAGCCTGCCTTTCGATGGCTATCTCTGGGTACTTAGCCAACTATCTTTCGAGTCATTGCCACACAGCAACTTCGATGAATGTCCGGATTTCTCGGTGTGGAGATAGTTGTGGAGTCGGCCTCTTGTATCTAGCGAGCCCCGAAAACTGTGACTTCGACACCTTGACTTGGTGTCCTCGGCAAGTGTGAGGTCAAAATTGAATGGAATCTCGAACTGACTGTCACTGGGAAAACGACGGCGTCAGGCAAGAACCAAGCTCAAGCTGCCTTTGCCACTTCCACGAGGGCAGTATTGTAGGCAAAAGAGCCCCCCGGTGAATACTCTTCACTGGTGAGGACATTGGCACATCCTCCCCTGTCCACCCCATTCCTGTCCGGGGCATACCAGGCACCGTGCGGCACATCCACCACCCCTGGCATTATCCTCTCCGTCACCTTGGCGCGAATAAGTATCTCGCCCCTGTCATTGAAAACCCTGACCATATCCCCATCGCAGACGCCACGCGCTCGGGCATCCTCCGTATTTATGAGGACTGCCTGGTCCTGGAGTTCCTTCAGCCAGGGAATATTATCAAACTGGCTGAGGGCCCGCCTCTTGAGGTGGGTGGTAATAAGCTGAAGAGGATACTTCTTCGCTAAGGGATCGCTCCTGCCTTCCCAGCTTTCGATATACTTCGGGATCGGTGCCAAACCAGGGATGCCCAAATCGGCCCACTGCTTAGAATATATCTCAATCTTCCCCGAAGGTGTGGGGAACGGATTATTGGCCGGATCTTCTACCTGTTTTTTGAAGGCAACATGGGGAACCAGCATCTTCAGCCTGTAGACACCTCTCTTCTTGAACCTGTGATAGTCATAGACCCCGTTGTTTCTCGCTCTCTCCTCCAGTATTTCCTCTTCACTCCTGTCCAGGTAGCCATCAATGCCCATCCGCTTGGCCAGTTCGGCTGCAATCCGCCAGGGCGGCTTCGATTCCCCGAGCGGTTCAATTACCTGGTTTACACAGCCAATACATGCCGACCCTACCCCCGGAGTAATGTCATTTCTCTCCATGAAGGTGGCTACAGGCAGCAGGACATCAGCAAACTTGGCCGTTGGCGTCACGAACTGCTCCTCAACAACAACAAACTCCAGCGAGCGTAGGGCCTCGGCTATTTTATTGCTGTTGGGAAACTGAACTAGGTAGTTGCACTGGGCCACAACAAGGGCTTTGTAGTCAGCGAAATAGCCACCTGCCTTGCCCTTCAGGATGGCATCGGCCAGTTTAGAGAAGTGTATTCTGGGCTTCTTGTAGAACAACGGGCCTCTTCTATCAGAGGGGAAAGCCTTCTCTACCGGATTTGGCGCTCTTTCAATAGCACTGGTCATCGAATTGACCGGATAAGGAAATCCGCCCATCACTGATTCCCAGGCCCTTGCCCCGGCATCGCCACCATGAATTCCAACGTTACCTGTCATGGCAGCTATGGTAATGGCGGCACGATGATACTGTTCACCATAGGCAGTGCGACCAGGCGCGATGCCGGTCATCAATGCCGCCGGTCTGATAGTGGCATACCAGTGAGCCATCTGCTCAATAGTGGCTGATGGAACACCGGTAATTGGTTCCGCCCACGCTGGCGTCTTGGGAGTCCCGTCTTCGAGGCCCAGGATATAGTCCTTAAATCGATCGAAGCCAATGGTGTGCGTATTGAGGAACGCCTCGTTGCAGAGTTTATCCTTTATCATGACATAGGCCATAGCCAGCAGCATAGCGGTGTCCGTGCCCGGACGGATGGGAATCCATACATCAGCAAAGGCAGCTGCACTATCGGTATGGCGGGGGTCCACAGACACAATTCTGGCTCCCGCTTCCCTGGCACGGGCCAGATACCAGGAGGTATTAGTGCCCGCAATGGTACTAGCTGGATTCCAGCCCCACATAATGATCAACTTGGAGTTAACGAGGTCATCGCGAGTATTACTGGCAAACCAGGTGCCATAGGTAACCAGTGAGGCATAGACACCAGCCTGAAAGGAAGTGACTCCCCACGGTGAGGTATAGCCCCCGGCCATACTGAGCAGCCTGTCCATGGCCCCAAAATTGTTCAAGGAACAAACATCGCCCGTCATTTGGGCCAGAAGTATAGAGGCCGGCCCATATGTCTCCCTGACTCTCTTCAACTCGCCCGCCACTCTGTCCAGGGCTTCATCCCAGGAAATACGCTCAAATTTGCCCTCTCCCCTATTGCCCACCCTTTTCATAGGATACAGGAGGCGATCAGGAGCATACACCCTCTGCCGGTAAGCACGTCCTCTCAGGCAAGCGCGAAGCTGTGGCTCTCTACTATCGTCTGTCTCTACTCTGGTGATAACACCATCCTTAACATGGACCTTGAGAAGACAGGCCCCGCCACAGTGGCTGGCGCAGACAGTATGGACTACCTTTTCTGCTTTAGCCGATTTGCCGCCCTTCCCATCACTCATCTTTTTTCGTTCTTCCCCTGCCTCTTTGACCAGAGCAGCTCAACTATGATGCCGCCAACCCTATCCGTATCCAGATAGGCAAAGGCCCTGAAGCCCATGTTCAGCCAGAATATGGGTTCGATACCCCTGCTTTTGAACTTGGCCAGCATGCCTTCGAAATCATCCACCTGAAAGCCCAGATGGTGCAGTCCCTCGCCTTTGCTCCTGAGAAATTCCGTATAAATGTTCTCTCCTTCCAGCGGTTGTATCAATTCGATCTGGAGTGAACCCGACTGGGCAAAGGCCACCTTGATTTTAGCATTGGTGGGCTGGCCCCGCAGGATGACGCCTTCGAACTTGACTTCCGGCCTTATGGAGAAAGGGCCTATGCCGAAGGTGGAGTGGTAGAAGGCCACTGTCTTATCCAGGTCTCTGACCACAATGCCCACCTGACTTACCGGTGGCAGCACTATCGCGGCTTCGTTTCCCATCTTTTGCGTCTCCTCATTTCTTCAGCTATCCAAGCCACGGCATTATGTCAAGATACGACACCCTTCTCAGAGTCAGACACACCCTTGCCCTTATGAACAGTCATTTTTCGCCTTTCCCAAATTGGTTTAACTGGAATAGTTCGAAAATGACGCCGCCGATCCTATCGGTGTCCAGGTAGGCGAAGGAAGCTATGTCAGCAAACTTTTGGTGGAACACAGGGCAAATGCCCTCCCCGGCTAGAGTAGCCACCATACTGTCAAAGTCACTCACCCGGAATCGCAGATGGTGCAGGCCCTCACCCTTCTGCCTGAGAAACTCCGTGTGAGCTGTTTCGCCCTCCAGAACTTCAATTAGCTCGATCTCGATGGGGCCGGAGCGACTGAAGGCCATCTTCAAGCGGCATTTCCCAGTTTGGCCCCGATAGGTAAACCCCTCCATCTCCACCTCTCGAACTTGAAATGGCCCCCAGCCAAAGGTGGAACTGCAATACTCTACTGCTTTCTCCACGTCCTCGACCACTATACCTATCTGTTCTACCGGAGGTAGTTTCACTTTCGACACAGATTGTTCTGACATTACAGGATATCCTTGTCTAGAGGAGCAGGGCAGCAACTTCATGTTTCGGCTTGAACACGACGGCCGGCCTGATCCTGTCGTTGTAAGTGAAGCCCACAGCGTGGTGAATATGGCCGTGTTTGTCCACTATCTCCTCCAACGGACCTGCATCCAGAGCCCGCATAGGACAACCAGCAACACAAATGGGTGGTTTGCCCTCCGACCACCTCTCCAGACAGAAGTCGCATTTCTGCATTTTGGCATTGTCTTCAGCGCCAAACTGAGGCGCCTTATAGGGGCAGGCTTTGAGGCAGCGGTCGCAGTTGTCCTTGCCCAAACAGATTTCTCTGTCCACAACCACTATGCCGTCCTCCTGTCTCTTAGTTATGGCATCCACCGGACAGGCCGGGACGCAGACCGGTTTAATGCAGTGGTAACACGGGGTAGCCAGAAAGGCCACAAAGGGATGCGGGTACTTACCCTTTTCCAGAGTTGCTACTCGCATCCAGCTTGCAGGGCCAGCGGGCACATCATGCCAGTCCTTACAGGCTACTACACAGGTATAGCAACCGGTACATCTTGTCTGATTGAAATAGAACGCCAACTGCATCGACTACCCTCCTCCTTCTCCATCACACTCCCCATGAACTATCAAAATCTGTCCTTCACCTTCCTGCCAACAACAAACACCGCAGCCAGTGCCAGGACTCCCAATCCTGAGAAGAGTATCCAAATCCATGTAGCAGTGGAATGATGAGAAACTGCACCTTCATCTGGATTAGGAGACTCAGGTATGGCAACAACATTGAAACTGTCTGAAGCTTCAATTGACTCGTTTCCCGCCGCATCAACGGACTTTGCCCTGACTGTGTAAGTCTGGCCTGCGCTCAGCGGAGGCATAGGGAAGCTCCAGCCAGTGGCCCCAACGGCCTCAAGCCAGCTTTCGCTGTCCACCCAGGCTGAGCCATCCCAGACAGCCTCGTCGCCGCCTCTACTGATCAGCACTTCTACCTTCTTAACAACGCCGGGCGGAGCATCTGAGGCAGTGCCACTGATATCAGTTAGCTGGTTAACAGAATCCGGGATGTTGTCAACAGACACCAATGGAGCGGTGGTATCTACAATGAAGTGAGCCGAAGGAGAGTCGGATGCTGCAGTGACATTCCCCAGAACATCCAGAGCCCGCACTTCCAGGGTATGCGAACCGTCAACAAGTGAACCAACAGTGAAGGTATACTCCTCAGCCATCTCATCAAAAACACCATCCAAAGCTGTCGCTGCCAGCCAGCACCCGCTATCAACGCAGTAATGCACTGAGGATACCAAGTTGAGGGCATCCGTGGTTGTACCACTGAAGACAAGGGTAGATTTATTAACATATTCTGGGACAGTATTGATAGTCAGCGAAGGGGCTGTAGCATCTATGGCAAAGTCATCATTCGCTGAAGCACTCATATTCCCCGCCGCATCCGCAGCTCTAACCTGCGCAACATGTGAACCGTCAGAGAGAGCAAGTGTGGTAAAGGTATAATTTTCGTTCATGGAATCAAAGCCCCCATCGACAGCCAGTGCTGAAGTCCAGGCCCCATCATCAATCCGATATTCTACTGCCGCTATTGGGCTGGAGGAATCCTGCGCTGTCCCGGACAAGGTAGGAGTACTATCAGCACACGGGTCAGGGGAGAGTGGCATGAGACTTATCAACGGTTTCACCGTATCTACACAGAAAACCGCAGTAGCATAGTCGGCTAGTGCTGTGGTATACCCTGCCTTGGTGGTAGCCTTGACCTGGACGGTATGCGGTCCATCACTGAGCGCACCGATAGTGAAGCTATAGGGCTCGGTGGTCGAATCACCGAATGGCCCATCGACGGCTGTCGCCAGGTTCCATGAACCACTATCAATCGTATACTCAACAGACGCAACAGGACTGTTGGCCTGTGTCGCCGTCCCCGTGAAAGTAGCTGCCCTGACATTAGTGTATTTGGGATAGGTATTCAGGCTCACAGAGGGTGCTTCATCCTCTGCTTCCACCATCACCGAAAATCCAACAGCTAAGATGAGCACCACAATACACAAAGCTAAACCCAACAACAACGCTCTAGTCCTTCCCAATTTTTCCTTAAAACACCACCAGCCTTGCCGGCCATAGATGTATATTCACTAAGTTGCGCCGATCTCCTGCCTATCCCTCAAGGTCTGCCTAGCCGCTATCTGTCTCCTGATCTACCCACCTGAGGTAGTCCTCATTGCCACCGACTATCGGCAAGGCTATTACCTCTGGTACAGAACAGCTGTGGGCTTCTTTCACCAGATCGATAACCTGCGGCATCAGAGAGGCCCGGGTCTTCGCAATCAAGAGAATCTCCTGAGCTGAATCAAGCTTACCCTGCCACCAGAAAAGCGAATTCACCCCGGTAACGATGTTGACACATGCCGCCATCCTCCGCTCGACCAGCAGATGGGCTATCCGCTCTGCTTCCTCTCGGGTAGCCGCGGTGACGAAGACCACGACCTTACTCTCATCGCTGTTCATTTTCACATCAATCATAGCTTATACAATGGGCTGATTCAAAGCGGTAACTGATACACATCACGCCTCTATTTCTCGCCATCTCCACAAACAGAAGGTTACCACTGACATATCAACTCATTTAACAAGCTAATCCGACGATGGCCTGTTGAATCCACTCAGCTGTGGTTATCCTTTTGGCTGCATTCTGCTCAAGCGCCCAACATGTTTGGAACCAAAGTGCGCTTCCGCCATCTTAAGCGTATGATAATAGATAGATAAAGCAGCCAAAGCTTACTAGAACAACAGGAGGTAAGACCAGAGTAATGCGAGTCCTGTTAATCGCCGCACCATATCCCCTGGATGAATACCCCACTCTGCCCCTTTCTTTAGGCTATCTTACTGCAAGCCTCACGGCCAATGGTTTCGAAGTCGAAGTGCTGGATCTATTGACATCAAAGCCTTCCCCAGCAAAGATACGGCGCAAGCTCGAACAGTACCAACCACAGGCAGTCGGGATCTCCTGCGTTACGCTCAACTTCCTGCCAGCAGCCAGGATTTTGAAGATATGCAAGGAATTCGACCCCAGTATAACTACTATGATCGGCGGGCCACATGTTAGTTTCGCCGTCGAGGATACCTTCAAGCGCGCCCCCTGGATAGATGTGATCGCTATAGGAGAGGGCGACATCACTATAGTTGAGCTGGCTTCGGCTCTGCAGAGAGGCACAGACTTCGGGCAAATCAAGAGTATTGCCTTTCGTCGCAACGGGAAGATAGTAACCACAGAACGGCGTTCTCCCATCGAATCGCTGGACAGCCTGCCTGTTCCGGCATGGGATATTCTGCCGCTCTCCCGGTACAAGGCACTGGGTGCAGTCTGCTCCGTCATCAGCAGTCGCGGCTGTCCTTATGGCTGTATTTTTTGCACCACTCCCCGGATGTTTGGCCGAAAAGTGCGCTTCCGCCAGCCTATTCTGGTGGTCGATGAAATCGAGGTGATATACCGGAAATACGGCTTCAGCCAGATAAACGTGGTGGACGATAGCTTTACTCTTAATCATCCCCATGCCACAGAGCTGTGCCGCGAGCTGATCCGCCGCAACCTGCCCATCAAATGGAGCATCTTCTCCCGCGTGGACACCTTGACGCCCGAGCTTCTGGATCTCATGCGTGACGCCGGCTGCACCTACATGTTGTTTGGCGTGGAGTCCGGCAACCAGGAGGTCCTCAACACCGTCAAAAAGGGGATCACCCCGGAGAAGGTCAGAAACGGTGTGAAGCTGGCCACGGCAGCCGGCATCGGCAGCTTTGCTTCTTTCATTATGGGTCTGCCTGGAGAGACTCCTGAGAGAGCTCGCGAAACGCTGGATCTGGCAATGGAGCTGGCGGAACGCTGGGGCACACAGTACGGATTTCACTACCTTTCGCCGTTCCCCGGGACGGAGCTTTTCGAGCAAGCTGAGGAGTTGGGACTTCGTTTTTTGACCAGGAACTGGAACCGTTACAATGCCAACGAACCGATCACAGAGGCTTCAAAAGGTGGCCTTGCTGCAGCGAAAGAGATAGTGGCTCGCTACGATGAGGGTATTGCCATGGCCTGGGAGACCATCCGCAAAAACGCCGCTACAGGCGACGCAGACAGTATTGACCGTCTGCGGAATAAGCAGACCAAGGGTTTCGTTTGGAGGCTTCTGCAGGAAGATGCCATTGAGAAACTAGGCAAAGTAAGAGGAACGGCTACGCCGCAACAGGCCGAAACCAAGCTGATCGAAGTGGTGGCCCAGAAGTTGAATACTCCGCTTGATGTGACCAGTCAGGAGATCAGCAGGCTATCGCAGAACAGATGGCTGCAGCCTGAGCCTTCATCCAACGGCTTCATTTGGCACTGGGCCTGAACCCTCCGCAGCAGTCCGTTGGGTGGATTTCCCTTTAACTCAACCATGCTGGTCTTTCCCCAAAGAGGCAATGGCTCTCGCAACGATTTGTATCAGAGATATCGAGCAAGTATAATCATACCCTGAGTTGATGCTGAGGTAATGCTTCATTAGGACATTATCTTATAAATCAAATGGAGGCTTGATGGAAACCAGTGAACCCGATCACCAAGGGAAATCAGGCAATACAGAGAAACACAACCCCTTGAAGAATGCTTCCAACAAGAAAAAGAGACTCGAACTGGATATCAGGGAGATGGAGATAGACGACATCCCCGAAGTTTTCCATTTGGGTGAACAAATCTTCACGGTGGAGATGGTGCCTACCCTCTACCGTACGTGGGATGAGTATGAGGTGACTTCATTATTTAACTCCGATCCCGAATACTGCCTGGTGGCAGAACTCGATGATAGAATAGTGGGCTTTGCCTTAGGTACAACGGTAACCAAAACAAAGTCGCCATGGAAGTACGGGTACCTCGTCTGGCTGGGGGTATTGCCTGAGTGGCACCGTGAGGGCATCGGCAGCAGGCTATTTGACAAACTGGCTGAAGAGATGAGCAAGGACGGAGCACGCATATTCCTGGTGGACACAGAGGCAAACAATCTGCCGGCCCTTCAATTCTTCAGAAAGAAGGGCTTCGGCAATCCTGAGGAGCGGATATTTCTGACCCTGAACCTCAAGACACATCGACAGTTGCAGAGGAAAACGCGAGGTTCCGGACGGAAGGCACAGGATGGAAACCACTCCTAAAGCTTCGGCAGACGTACAGCCCAAGAGGCTGAGAAACCTGCTCAAGGATCTCATAGATATATATAGTCCCTCTGGAAAGGAAGAGGAGATACTCGAATATACAGAGAATTACTTGAAGAAACATGGTTTGACCGTAGAAAGGCAAGAAGTCGATGAAAACCGTTTCAACCTGGTGGTACTGCCCGAGAAACTGGATGAAGTAGACCTTTGCTTCGTGGGACATCTGGATACAGTCGTCGCCTTCGACCTGGAGGACTACGGCTTCTACGAGGAAGAAGACACTGCCTTCGGACTGGGCGTCACAGACATGAAAGCAGGTTGTGCTGCCATGATAGAAGCATTCACTGTACTGGCCGAAAGAGGGAAGAATCTCTCATCCGTGGGCCTTGCCCTGGTAGTAGGCGAAGAGCAAGAAAGCGATGGTGCCAAAACCCTCACCAGAGAACACAGCTTCCCCTGGGCAGTCGTTGGTGAGCCCACCAACATGATTCCCTGCCTGGGCCATTACGGCTACCTGGAAGTCCGCTTACGCACCAGGGGTAAAAGAGCTCATTCTTCCATGCCCGAACTGGGGCAGAACGCTATCGAAACCATGCTGAAGCTTCTTTTGAAACTGACCGAATATGCTGAATCCGCACCGCAGGGGCTGGTCTATAACATCCGGCAACTTACAGGGTTTCCTGGTGGATTTGTAGTACCCGATAGCTGTGAGGCCTGGCTGGACCTTCACTTGCCACCTGACTCCCGGATGGACCTGCTCAAGGCAGAACTGGAACAATTGGTAGAAGAGGCCAGCGAGAACATACCCGGCATGGATGCCTATATCAGGTTCGAGAATGCACACTCAGGCTACCTCATCTCTCAGAAGAGGCCTCTGGTGAAGAAGTTGAAAGAAGCCTACAGAGCAATGTCCCTCGCCTGGGAGCCTCAGATATTCAGAAGTCATTCGGATGGCAACGTGCTCTGGGCCGCAGGCACAGACCCCATTATTCTGGGGCCCGGTCAACTGGAGACGGCACACACACCTGAGGAATCGGTAGCCTTCTCTCAGGTGGTAAAGGCAGCCCAACTCTATCTGAGTTTTGCCCTTTCTATGTAGCCCTCCCTGATCCATGTTTTCACATTAACAACCTGATCTATAAGCACAAATACACTATTGCGTTTTAGCCATAGGTTTGATTCTCATGTTATTATTGATTGTGATGATAAGCCTTGTTTTTATCCGTAGATTCCATTAGAGAAGACCGCACTATAGCAGAGAAGGTAGCGTATACATGCGTAAGAAGCCAGCACAGAGCATACTCACCAGAGAAGATCTCGAAAGGTACGACCGGCAGATAAGATACGATGGGTTCGGCAAGGAAGGGCAAGAGAAGCTGAAGACTTCCCATGTAATCGTAGCCGGTGCCGGAGGATTGGGATGTCCAGCCTCAACTTACCTGGCCTGCGCTGGTGTAGGGCTTATCACTATCATAGATGACGGAATCGTGGATCTCTCTAATCTCAATCGGCAGATCCTTCACTGGCAAGAGGATATCGGGCAGAAGAAGGTGGCCTCAGCCACAGCCAAGCTGGCCAGACTGAACCCGTCCGTACAGATTCTTCCTAAGGCAACCAGAATCACCAGCAGAAATGCCACACGCCTGATAAAAGGGGCCAATGTTGTGATAGACGCAATGGACAATTTTGAGACCAGGGCCATCTTGAACCAGGCATGCATCTCTGAAGGAATCCCTTTCGTACACGGCGGAGTGTGGGGATTGTGCGGCCAGGTTACCACCATCATCCCCGGAGAGACACCCTGCCTTGAGTGCATCTATCCCGAGAAACCGGTGGATCAGGGGGTGTTCCCCGTCTTTGGTGTCACCCCGGGTTTAATAGCCATGATTCAAGCCGTCGAGGCCATCAAGATCATTGCCGGCTTTGGCCGCTTGCTCGCAGGGCAGATGCTCTACATCAATGAAGCAAACATGGATTTCTGCCTCCGCGAGTTGATCAAGAACCCAAACTGTCCGGTCTGCGGAGGCGTGAAAGAAGGCTGAACACTGAGAACCGTTTTACAGGAAGTAATGCGAAAAGAGCAATGGGAAAATCGAGGTCATTGACCCTGTAACCGAGAAGCTAGAGTGCAGGGGGAAATGAGCAAAACGAACCAGGAAGAGAATATCCTGAAGACCAGCCGAACCGTGGCTATGGTAGGGCTTTCGCCAGATAAAGAGCGCCCCAGCTTCAGGGTAGCATCATACCTGAAAGGGCAAGGATACAAGGTCATACCTGTGAACCCCAGATTTGCCCAGATACTAGGGGAGACCTCTTATCCCGACCTCACCTCTATCCCGGAGAAGGTAGATGTCGTCGATGTCTTCCGCCGGGCTGACGAGATACCGGACATAGTCGAGCAGGCGATCAGGATCGGGGCCAAAGTGGTATGGATGCAGGAAGGCATAGTAAATGAGCTGGCGGCTGCCAGGGCCAGGGGTGCCGGCCTTATGGTGGTGATGGACAGATGCATGCGGAAAGAGCACCTGAAGATGCGAGAGAAAGAAGGCAAACAGAACGAGGAGGCGAATGATGCCCAAGACAAATGAGAATGTGCAATATGCTTTTGCCGGCGAAAGCCAGGCCAACCGCAAGTACCTCTTCTTCGCCGACAAGGCCGAAGAAGAGGGGCACAAACAGGCAGCACGACTGTTTCGTGCTGCGGCAGAGGCAGAGACAGTGCACGCCCGCAATCACCTCAGGGTAATGCAGGGCATCAAATCCACAAAGGATAACTTGGCGGCAGCCATCAGTGGTGAGCATCACGAATTCACCCAGATGTACCCCGGTTTCATCAAGGAGGCCGATGCCGAAGGCCAGACTCAGGCCAAACGCAGTTTCGACATGGCCAACCAGGTAGAGAAGATCCACCATGGCCTGTTCCAGGCTGCTCTCGATAACCTGAACAAGGGCAAGGCTGTGGATGACAAACCCTTCTTCGTCTGCCAGGTCTGCGGCAACACAGTGGAAGGCTCGGCTCCAGATAAGTGCCCTATATGCGGGGCCTCCGCTAAAATGTTCAAACGAGTCGATTAAACTCAATTCCTCGTGGAGATGTTAAACGAATCGATTAAGCTCAACTCCGTGTGGGGATGCCAAGCAAATCGATTGGATTCTATTCCGCCTGATTAGGCACATTCGTTTTCTTTATTTTCCTTAAAAGAGGTTATGCTTGAGAGTTCTGGGGATCATGGGAAGTCCGAGGGTAGGAGGCAATACCGACCTTCTCCTGGACGAGGCAATGAAGGGAGCCCAGAGCCAGGGAGCGGAGACGGAGAAGATTATCGTAGATAAGCTCCAGATAGCTCCCTGCCGTGAATACTATGGCTGCCTGAAGGATGGGAACTGTATTATCAGAGACGACATGGATGCTGTTTATCCCAAGCTGCTCGAAGCCGACGGCCTCATAGTTGCCTCGCCCATGTTCTTCTATGGGATTACCAGCCAACTCAAGGCCCTTATCGATCGATGCCAGGCTCTGTGGGCAAGGAAATACGTTCTCAAGCAGAGTTGGCCAAACCCAAATAGAAAGGGGGCCTTCATTGCTGTCGGGGCCACCAAAGGAGAGAACCTTTTCGACGGGTCAATATTGACAATCAGATACTTTTTCAAAACGATTGGCATCCAGTACGCAGAAGAGCTACTGGTCAGAGACGTCGATAAAAAGGGAGAGATTAAGAAGCACCCGACCGCGCTAAAGGACGCTTTTGAGCTGGGTAAAAGATTAGCCCAAAAGGCAGATAAGGTGTAGGATTTGACTGCAAGTGCCAGTAGGCCTTGCAAGGCTTGCAGGTCACTGCTAGTTCAACTCATCCAAAGCACAAGAATAATCGGTAATACTAGAGGAGGCTAAATCCAGGAAATGACGGAGCATACTCACAAAATCACCCAGGCTTTGGAGGCAGCACTCCAAATGGAGATGGAAGGGAAGCAATTCTATCAGAAATCGGCAGAGAAGAGCAGCAACCCGCTGTCCAGGAAGCTATTACGGCGTCTGGCCGCTGACGAAGATCTGCATGCCCAGAAGGTAAAAGAGGTCTATGACGTAATCAAGGACAACAAGGGATGGCCTGACAAGGAGACCAAATTCAAACATGAAATAAGCCTGAGAAGCGTCTTCGATGAGGGCGTAGAGGATCTGGATGCCGAGCCTGCCAAGCCGACCGCCGACGAACTGGAAGCGCTGAAGATGGCCATGACTATGGAGGACAAGAGCTACAGCTTCTACAGGAGCCGCAACGAAGAAGCAGCCTCTCCTGCTGAGAAAGCCTTTTACCAGGCTCTGAGTGCCGAGGAGAGAGTCCACTACCTTGCCCTGCTGGATGCCTACGACTACCTCTTGAACCCGCAGGGGTGGTTCACTAAGAAAGAGCGCTGGGGACTGGACGGAGGGTAACTGAACCAAGACAAAACCCGCTTTATACTAGGGTCATCTGAGTCCTAGAACAGAATAAGCTGGCCTAATCACCCAAGCATAGGATATAATCTTGCCTATCATCGAGATGGTTCGATAATAATGGCTATAGAAATTGAGCTCCTGAAGTCCGTCCCGTATTTCTCCGGCTTACATCTGCCTGAACTGGAAGCCATCAAACGCCATGTGTTCGAGCAGTCAGCCGAGAGGAACGATATGATAGTCCTGGAGAGTGAACCTGCCGAAGCGGTATATTGTGTGGTTTCCGGGGCAGTCAAGGTATTCAAGACTTCTGTTGAAGGCAGGGAGCAGATTCTATGTATCATACGGCCCGGCGAGTCCTTCAACGATGTTTCCGTGTTCGATGGCGGGCCCAATCCTGCCAGCGCTATAGCCATGACCCCAGTCACCCTCTATGGCATAACCAGGGCTGACATGGAGGCCCTCTTGAGGGAACATCCAGTCATCGCTAACAACGTGATAAAGGTTTTATCGAAGAAGGTTCGTCACTTTGTCTCTCTGGTCGAAGACCTCTCCTTCCGGCATGTAACCAGTAGAATAGCCAAGCTCCTTCTGGAATATGCTACAAACCATGCAGTGCAGGACGAAGAACCGCAAGCCAGACCCAAACTGACCCAACAAGAGATGGCAGCCATGGTGGGAACGGCACGAGAGGTGGTCGGCAGATCACTCAAAGCCTTGGAGGAGAGCGGCGCTATCAGGATGGACCGACACCGTATTGTGATCACTAATAAGAAAGTGCTCGAGGAGGCAAGTGGGGTGACCGAGTGATTTGGCGACAAAGGTCACATACCGCAAATTGATGGGAGTGCTAGCATAAGTTTGGATGCGAGGTTCTCTATGTTTGAAATGCCCATTATAAACCGCGAGTTGTGCAATGGGTGCGGGCTATGCCTCAGTGTATGTGAGTGCGGAGCCCTTGTCCTTGTGAGCAATATAATCAGGATTGTCGATACAGACGAGTGCGGTTATTGCACAGAATGTGAAGCTGTATGCCCCACCGGAGCCATCCAGTGTCCCTATGAAATAGTCATCGAGGAAAGCTACGAGATAAACCCGGAGTAGCACTACCACAACAGCTGGAACAGCCTCAGATACCTGCCCAGCTTAAATCATCAGGAGTCCGCTGCCAGTTCCAAACACATATCTTTTCTTTGCAGTCAGGCAACCAGGGGATTCAATCTCCCAACACCCTGGCGAAGATGGGGTTGGAGGTGAGGACTTTAGAGGACACCAGGCGGTATCTTGAACCATTGTGAGTGAGCAGGCCATCCGCAACCATCTGGTCAAGCCTGTGCATGAGGTCCTTCGTATTATCAATTCCAAATCGTGCGACGAGATCGTCAGCCGACAGCCCTTCTGAAAGCAGCCGTAATCGCAGCATGGCCTCTTCTGCCACCTTCTCTTTCGCATCCAATTGTTCCACCTCTTCCACAACTCCGGTGGGATGGCTAAGGTAAGCCTCCAAGTCACCGCGATTCTTGAAGCGCCTGCCGTTAAGGTGCGAGGCAGCCGCTGGCCCCAGGCCGAGGTATTCACCACCGCGCCAGTAGTTGAGATTGTGCAGGCATTCAAATCCCTTAAGGGCAAGGTTGGATATCTCGTAATGAGTAAATCCTTTCTCCTGAAGAAATGAACACACTTGCTCAAATAGCTCAGCCTGCTCATCATCCGAGGGCAGATCATCCGGTGGATTCATTGCCAGGGGGGTGCCATGCTCCAGCGACAGGCAGTACACAGAGAGATGCTTCACACCCAACTCAACCAGCTTCCCCAGAGTGGCGCGTAGTGTTTCCCATCGCTGACCAGGAAGACCTACAATCACATCAGCAGAGACATTTGCAAAGCCAACTTTCTTGGCTTGAGCTACAGCTTCGACGGCCTGTGCTGCAGAGTGAATTCTGCCCACCCTCTGAAGCTCGTCATCCGAAAGAGACTGTACGCCGACGGATACACGGTTCAAACCTGCGCCCAAAGCAGCCTGAAGCAACTCTGTAGTAGCCGATTCCGGGTTGACCTCGATGGTAGCCTCGACCAGCCTGGAAAGGCCAAATGAACCTCGGAGACCATCAAGAAGCCTCTTTAGACATCCAGCACCGAGCAGGCTCGGTGTTCCACCTCCCAAATAGAGGGTATCGAATGACAGTCCCGCGTACGCCTTGGCTTCGATCAGAACAGCATCAACGTAGGAATTGATGAGATCCTGTCGGCCCGCCAGGGAGTAAAAGTCACAATAGGCGCACTTTCTGACGCAGAAGGGGACGTGAACGTAGAGTCCCCTCACCTATCCTCTTCCAGATTGAGCAGCGAGAGGAAGGCCTCCTGGGGCACCTCCACCGAGCCGACCATCTTCATCCGTTTCTTACCCTCTCTCTGCTTCTCCAGGAGTTTTCTCTTGCGTGTCACATCGCCGCCATAACACTTGGCCAGGACATCCTTCCTGATTGGAACGATATCCTCTCTGGCCACGATATTTCCGCCGATGGCTGCCTGGAGGGGCACCTTGAACTGCTGCCTGGGGATGAGCTTCCTCAGCTTGTGGACCAGCGCCCTGCCTCTGGCGACAGCACTCTCACGGATGGCAATATAGGAAAAGGCGTCGACCGGCTCGCCATTGACCAGAATGTCCACCTTAACCAGGTCGCCCGGGCGATATCCGACGAACTCATAGTCCATGCTGGCATATCCCCGGCTCACGCTCTTCAACCGATCGTAGTAGTCCGCAATGATCTCCACCAGCGGGAAATCATAGGTCAGGATGACCCTCCTCTGGTCAGGGTGCTCCAGGCCTACCAGTGTTCCCCGCTTGACGTTGGAGAGCTCCATACACGGCCCCACGAAATCGGTGGGAACTACGATATGAGCCCGGATAATGGGTTCCTCTATATGATCGATCTCCTGAGGAGTCGGGAAATTTCGACGGGTTGTCAATCATGAGGACATTGCCCTTGGTGGTCACCACTTTATAGACTACCGACGGCATGGTGGCAATCAGGTCCTGCTCATATTCCCGCCGCAGCCTCTCGATAGTGATCTCCATGTGCAGCATGCCCAGAAAGCCGACGCGGAAGCCATGGCCCAATGCTGCAGAGCTTTCCTTCTCATACACAATGGACGAGTCGTTGAGCTGGAACTTCTCCAGCGCTACCATGAGCTTTTCGTAATCATTGGTGTTGATCGGATATAGCCCGCAGAAGACCATAGCCTGCAAGCGCCGGAAGCCCGGGATGCCAGGGGTTTCAGGGTGCTCCGGCGATATGATGGTGTCGCCAACATGGATTTCCGCAACGTCCCTGATCATGGCACTCAGATAGCCCACATCGCCAGCCACAAGCCGTTCACAAGGCTTGACCTGGAGAGTGAAATAACCCACCTCCCCCACCTCAAAGGTTTTGCCGGTGTATTTGATCATGATCCTGTCACCAGGACTAATGCTGCCGGAAAAGATGCGGATATGCATAATGACACCACGGTAGGCATCATAATGAGAATCGAAGATGAGGCAACTTAGAGGCGCATCTCCATCACCCTCTGGAGGCGGGATTCTGGAAACAATGGCCTCCAGCAGTTCCGGCACGCCGCTTCCCGTCTTGGCTGAAACCAGAAGCGTATCGTCAGCATGCAGACCCAGCATTTCTTCAATCTGGAGACGGCAATCGTCGATCATGGCATTGGGAAGATCGATCTTATTAATCACAGGGATTATCTCCAGCCCGGCGTCAACCGCAAAGTAGGCATTGCCGATGGTCTGCGCTTCCACGCCCTGGGAGGCATCCACCAGCAGGACTGCGCCTTCACAGGCCTTGAGACTTCGGGAGACCTCATAGTTGAAATCGATATGACCGGGAGTATCGATAAGGTTCAGAATGTAGTCTTCACCACTGCGTGATCTGTAGGGTATCCTGACGGGCTTGGCTTTGATGGTAATGCCGCGTTCGCGCTCCAGGTCCATGCTGTCCAGAACCTGTTCATTTCCAGAGGTATGAATAACGTCGGTCAGTTCCAGTATGCGGTCAGCCAGGCTGGACTTGCCATGATCGATGTGGGCAATGATACAGAAGTTGCGTACGTTTCTCATAGTCTATGAAGATAGAATGGACAGATGCTTTCCCCGAAAGATCGGCGGGGGAGAGGTCTGCAGTAGACTATCATGCGGATTAGGAGCGATCGACAACAAACCTATTGACCAGATCCACAGTCCCGACCACATTGAGCTTCTTAAATAGGAACGAAAAGTGATTTTCGAGTGTTTCCCCGATCCCTGCGATGCTGCCTTCAGGGATGGCCCAGATTTCTTTCTTGAAATCCCCGAAGGCTTTCTTTCGGGTCTTGTACAGGAACTGTTCGTTGGTCTCCCCTGACTTTCTCTCATTGCTGTAGTTGTTCAGGAGGTGATTATTAATACTGTCCAACAGCTCCTTGGGGAAATGAGGGCTATCATAGATGGTATTCTGAAATCCCGTAGCCAGATGCACCTCAGCCGTGCCAGCCTGCGGGAAAAGGCCAAATGCCTCGTCAGGGAGAGTGGAGGCCCCATGCTGCACAGCCCCGGCCATGCCATACTCCTCTCGCGCCACCTTAGACAACTTCTCCAGGGTCTTAAAATCGAGTTCAACTTTGGCAATAGATCCGTCAGGCAAGACCACGCCGCCATGAGTGGTCCCGGTTTGGACGCTGATCTTGGAAATGCCCTTGACATTCAAGCCCAGAAGCCTGCGATAGCCGGCCACGAACGCCCTGAGGTCTTCCACCGTGCTGTTTCTACCTCCCACCTCCCCGATCTCACCGCCGACAGAGACAGTCACTCCTTTGGGCTCAATGCTGCGTATGAACCTGGTCATGTTAGCCGTGACGAGATAATTCCTCTCCTGTTGCTTGTCAAGGCCCTGCTGCTCCAAGTCCACCAGGGTAGAAGCATCCACATCGATATTCAAAAATCCGGCGCCCACTGACTCCCGTATCAGATCCTCAATGGCCTTCAATTCTTTTCCTGGCTCTGAGCCATACTTGCCAGCATTGACCTGGAAATGATCGCCCTGAAGAAACACCGGCCCCTTAAACCCTTCTTTGACAGCAGCAGCCAGCACACAGACAGCGTATTCTCCAGGCCTTTGTTTGGTGTAGCCTATCTCGGAACGGGCAATCTCAAAGATAAAGGCCCCAACCTTCTGCTTTGAAGCAGCCCGGAAAACCGCCCTGGCTACCTGATAGGTAAGGCCACGGATGTTTATCGCCGGGACCGTAACGCCCTGGTAAAGCCCCCTGCCCGCAGCTTCATACAGCCCTTGAATGCTGGCCGGGAAGATTCCCAGAGCGGAAGCCTGTTTACGTATCTCCCGACGATGTTCCTCCCTGATCTCCTCTTCAGGTGCAAAGACAGCCCTCTCCACCAGAGTATCAATGTTCTTAGAAGTGATGGACATCTCTTTCTCCAATCTTGGGGGCACGCCGTATTCCGCCCACTAAGTCCTTCTCAGCAGGCCCGGAATCCCTGAGCATCGGGACACTAACCAGTAAGAATGGCCCTACGACCATTGTACCGCTCAGTGTCATATTGTGTCTTCACATCCACCAGACTCAGTTTCCCCAAAACATCCTTGATCGGGACAGAGGTGATCCGGCCATTTTTGTAGCTTACCATCTTCCCAAAGTCTTTCTTCTCAATCAAATCAACGGCCGCAATGCCGAAATATCTGCCCATTCTCCGATCATAGGCACAAGGAGCACCACCGCGCTGCAGGTGGCTGAGGACAATGCTTCTTGTTTCCAGTTTAGTAGCACTGGTAATTTCCTTGGCCAGGAACTCACCGATGCCACCGAGGATCTTATGGCCAAAACTGTCTTCACCAGCCTCTCTGACAAACTCGGAGCCTCCTGCCGGCTTGGCACCCTCCGCCGCCACAATAATCTCGTATCTGGCACCCTGCCTTCTTCCCTCCAGAAGCAGCTCATTCACTTTCTCAATAGAGAAGTCATACTCCGGGATCAGTATGATAAATGCCCCACTGGATTCGCCGCCTTCCAGAGCCAACCAGCCAGCAGTCCGCCCCATAGTCTCGACTACAAACATCCTCTTATGAGAACCAGCCGTAGTCCGCAACCTGTCAATCTCCTCTGTGATCACGCTCAGTGCCGTTTCAAATCCCAGCGTATAGTCAGTCCCCCAGAGGTCCTTATCAATGGTCTTGGGGATGCCCACGACATTCACACCCTGCTGGGCCAATTTGGAGGCTACTCCCAGAGTATCATCACCGCCAATAGCTACCAGGGCCTCAAGCCCAAGTTTATCGATGTTATCCAGCACCCTCTTTGACTGATCATCCTTCGGATTATAGGGGTTTGTTCGTGAAGTTCCCAGCATGGTCCCGCCCAGTCTATCCCAGGTCCGCACCACATTCTGATCCAGAGGCACGAGGTATTCCTGTAAATCTCCACGTGAAGGGTCAGCGTAGATCAGCCCCTTCCATCCATCCCGGATACCAATAACATCGTACTGAATGCCTCTTTCCTGCTGCAGGCGGTCGTCCAGTGCAGTTTTGACTACCCACTTCATAGCCGGGTTGAGCCCGGCGCAGTCGCCCCCACCCGTGAGAATCCCTATCCTGCTCTTTTTCATCGTATCAGCTAGATTCTAGGGTTGCCTATCTCCAATGTCAATATGAACCCAGCAGTATTCCCGTTCTCTGCTCAAACGGCAAATACACAAATAAGCCTGGTCACTTTGTGGGCCACCATATGCCCTGCAGATGTTGGAGACAAAAGTCGCATACATATATCATTGTCTATCTTAGAATAACTACGGTTACAAAGAGGATAAAAATGACACGAGAAGCAGCAACAATATCTAGAGATCATGTGGTACAAGAACGCACAACGAATGCGGTATGTCAGCATTACTGGGTGATTGACATGGCCAGGGACGCTGTAAGTGATGGCATATGTCAGTTATGTGGCGCTCACAAGAAGTTCAAGAACTACCTGCCTGATTGCTTGGCAGGTATGGACAGGGAGAAGTATGAGGAATGGCTGGCCAGACACAGCTCTGCCAAAAGAGGGAAGGGAGCCAAGTGGGATGTTCTGACTGAGACCGGGCAAGGTGAATGAAATGATGCAGGCAACAAGAGAACGCCCTGAGACACAACGGAGATGGTCCAGGTGGTATCCCAAGAAGCATGACGACCTGGTGATTGAACGTTGGGCTCAGGCATGTAGTAAGATAAATAATGACTGCCGCAGCTGCGAGTTCCAGGATGATTGTCAGGACCTTGCAGACAGGTTGATTGGCTGTATGAATGTGCAATCGCCAGCCAGCTACAAAAGGAAGAGGGCCTTGAGTCTGAGTAGAACCATTCACACCTAGAAAAAGGCGATGAGCAAGCGGCTAGATGAGAAGCGGGGAGCTCCGGGCATGGTAAAATTAGTAGTTGAGGATTTCCTGGATGTCCATTTGGAATATCAACTGTGAACACCATGTCGTCACATATGGCATAGCCATGGAGTATTGAGAATATGGACTACAAAGATTACTACAAGATTATGGGCGTGGATAAGAAGGCCACAGCCAAAGAGATAAAGCAAGTTTATCGCAAGCTGGCACGTAAGTATCATCCCGATGTCAACCCGGGAAACAAAGAGGCCGAGGCGAAGTTCAAGGAAATCAACGAGGCCTATGAGGTGCTGGGGGACGAGGGAAAACGGAAGAAATACGACGAGCTGGGCGAGAACTGGAAATACTATGAGCAGTGGCGGCAGGCAGGTGGTGAAGCCAGCGGCCAACCATTCGACTGGCATCAATACGGGTTTGCACCCGGATCAGGCAAGACCAGTAGCTATCAGACCAGAACTATGACAGAGGAAGAGATGAGGAATCTCTTTGGGGATTCAAGTCCTTTCTCGAGCTTCTTCTACAGCTTCTTCGGTGGTGAGGAACCTGACATGGGGACCAGACAGCGCTTCCGGACTGCCTCCCGATCTCGCAAAGGTCAGGACTTCGAGCAGCCGATAGAGGTAAGCCTGGAGGAAGCCTTCCACGGCACAAATCGAGTCCTCCAGATGGAGGATGCGAGCGGCAGAGTCCGTCGTCTGGAGGCTAAGATCCCCGCCGGAGTGCAAGACGGCTCCAGAGTGCGGCTGGCAGGGCAAGGAGGGCCGGGCATGGGCGGAGGGCCGGCTGGCGATTTGTACCTCGTAGTGCATATTTCCCATCACCATCTCTTTGAGCAAAAGGAAGGCAACCTGTATCTCAAACTGAATATCCCTCTAACCACTGCTGTCCTGGGGGGAGAAGTCGATGTACCCACTCCCAACGGCAGAGTGATGCTAAAAGTTCCTCCCGAAACACAGAATGGCCGGGTATTTCGCTTGAGAGGGAAAGGAATGCCAAGGCTGGAGACGCCCCAGCAACACGGTGATTTATTTGCCGAGGTCAAGGTGATTCTACCAGAGCGACTTTCAGAGCAAGAGCGAAAGCTGTTCGAAGAGTTCGCCAGACTGCGCTCGGCATCCGGCAGGTAATTCACCAAGAACCAGGATATTCATACAAACCGCATCAAACCATCAAGGAGGGCGTTAGGGGATGAATATTAACAAATTCACTGAGAAAGCTCAGGAGGCAGTTCTGGCGGCACAGCGGGTAGCCGAGGACAATAACCATACCCAGCTTGATGTCGAGCACCTCCTGATTGCCTTGCTGGATCAGACCGAAGGCGTTGTTCCCCAGATCCTGCGCAAACTGGGTGTTGACCCAGCGCAGATCAGGCAACTGATAGATAGCGAGATCAGCCGTCTTCCCAAGGCGTATGGGCCGGTGCAACTGTACCCATCTTCACGCCTGGAGCGGGTCTCCAATGCTGCGCAAAAGGAGGCAGAGAGGCTCAAGGACGATTATGTGAGCACAGAGCACCTGCTCATAGCTATCGTCGATGATCAAGATAAAGGCACCGCCAGCCGTATTCTGACGAGCCGTGGGGTTACCAAAGATCGCATTTATCAGGTTCTCACCACCATTCGGGGCAGCCAGAGAGTTACCGATCCCAATCCTGAGGGCAAATATCAGGCTCTGGAGAAGTATGGGCGCGACCTCACGGAGATAGCCCGGCGAGGCAAGCTGGACCCCGTGATAGGCCGAGATAAGGAAATAAGGCGAGTAATACAGGTTTTGTCGCGCCGTACCAAGAATAATCCCGTTCTCATCGGAGAACCCGGCGTAGGCAAGACAGCTATTGCCGAAGGCCTGGCACAGCGCATTGTCAAAGGTGATGTACCTGAGGGATTGAAGAACAAACGCCTTGTTGCCCTGGACCTGGGATCTCTGGTAGCCGGTTCCAAATATCGGGGTGAGTTTGAAGAGAGGCTCAAGGCAGTCTTGAAAGAGATTCAGGAATCAGAAGGGAAGATTATCCTTTTCATCGATGAGCTTCACACTGTAGTGGGTGCCGGCGCTGCAGAGGGCGCTATGGATGCCTCCAATATGCTAAAGCCCATGCTCGCCAGAGGGGAACTCCACTGCATAGGGGCTACTACCTTGAATGAATACCGCAAGCATATAGAAAAGGACGCTGCCCTCGAACGGCGCTTCCAGCCCGTGATGGTAACCGAGCCTACGGTGGAGGATACCATCAGCATCCTGCGTGGGCTAAAGGAACGATACGAGGTACACCATGGTGTGAAAATCAGAGACTCGGCCATGGTGGCTGCGGCAGTACTGTCAAACCGCTATGTTAACGACCGCTTCCTGCCTGATAAGGCCATTGACCTCGTTGACGAGGCAGCCAGCAAGCTCCGCATGGAGATCGATAGTGTGCCGGCTGAACTCGACGAAGTACAGCGGCGTATCATGCAATTGGAGATCGAGCGTGAGGCACTGAAGAAAGAGACTGACACCACATCCAGGGAACGGTTGTCCAACATCGAGAAGGAACTGGCTGACCTTAAGGAGAAAGGCAATGGACTCAGAGCACAATGGCAACAGGAGAAAGAGGCTATCCAAAGTATCCAGCAGATCAAGGAGCAGATCGAGCGAACCAAGGTCGAGGTGGGACAGGCAGAACAGGCCGCTAACCTGGAGAGAGCTGCTCAACTGAAGTATGGTACCCTGGTGGAATTAGAGAAGCAATTAAAGGATAAGGAAGCCCGCCTGTCTGAGATGCAAACAGGCCAGAGATTGCTCAAGGAAGAGGTGGATGAAGAAGATATCGCCGAGGTAGTCAGTCACTGGGCCGGAGTACCGGTAAGCAAGCTGATGGAAGGCGAGATTCAGAAGCTATTGAAGATGGAGGAGCGATTACACCAGCGAGTGGTGGGGCAGGACGAGGCAATCAATGCAGTGAGCAACGCCATTCGGCGAGCCCGGGCGGGGCTGCAGGACCCCAACCGGCCTTTAGGCAGCTTCATCTTCCTGGGGCCAACCGGCGTGGGCAAGACGGAGTTGGCCCGAGCACTGGCCGAGTTCCTCTTTGACGATGAACAAGCTATGATACGCCTTGACATGTCAGAGTACATGGAGAAGCACACGGTGTCACGGCTCATCGGTGCTCCTCCGGGATATATAGGCTATGATGAAGGAGGCCAACTCACCGAAGCAGTGCGGCGCCGTCCGTACTCAGTCATTCTGTTCGACGAGATTGAGAAGGCACATCCTGACGTGTTCAACACCCTGTTGCAGATACTCGATGACGGTAGACTCACAGATGGTCATGGTCGCACAGTCGACTTTAAGAATACCGTAGCCATCATGACCAGCAACCTCGGTGGTCACTGGTTTACTGAACTTGGCCCAAGCCATGAAGATGAGATCCGGCAACATGTGATGGAGGATCTTCGCACCCAGTTCCGGCCGGAGTTTCTCAACCGGGTTGATGAAGTTATCATCTTCCATTCTCTGGATCGAGAGCAGATCAAGCAGATCGTCGATATCCAAATGAGAGGCTTGAAGCAGCGACTTGACGCTCGCCATATGAGCATCGAGCTAACAGAGGCTGCCAAGGATCTGATGGTCAACGAAGGATATGACCCGTCTTATGGCGCTCGACCCTTAAAGAGAACAATCCAGCGGCGCATCCTCGATCCACTCGCCCTCAAGGTCCTGGATGGTACGTTCAAGGACGGCGATAAGATAGTCGTGGAGGCTAAGGGCAACGAGATTGTCTTCAGCAAGAACCAGAAGGGGCAAGAGGGTCGAGAGAAACCATCAAAGAAGCTGGCCAAGGCTGGTTAGAACCACTGCGGATAACCGACTATCAAACATAGGAGGGCAGAATGAACGTTGTACTCTACATCACCCAGACCTGACCCTACTGTCACCAGGCGAGAGAGTTTCTTTCGCAAAAAGGAGTCAAGTTCACCGAACTCGATGTGTCTCTCGACAGGGCTGCTGCAAAAGAGATGATCGAGAAAACAGGGCAAAGAGGAGTCCCGGTGATCACGATAGATGACCAGGTGGTCATCGGCTTCGACCGCGCTCGTCTGGAGCAACTGCTGGCTGGGAAAGGCAATGGTCAGCACCCCTCCCTGGGGCTACAGGCAGCTGATGCCAGCAAGATAGCTCAAAAGGTGGGGGCTGTACCTATATTCGGAGCCTTCGTAGGCGCGGTGAAGCCCGGCTCGGCGGGGGAGAGAGCAGGGCTGCAAAAGGGTGACGTGATTACCGAAATCAACCTGCGTCGCATCAATAATGTCGACGACCTGGAGAAGGCAGTGTCCGGTCTATCACCCGGCAGCCGGATAACGGTTGTCTTTCTCAGAGGGGAGAAGGAACTCCGCGCTGAAACTGTGCTCTGAGCACGAAAAGGTCATCCGTGCGGAAAGTCCCTCCATATATTTACACTAAACAGAGGCGAGAGCATACGCTCTCGCCTCTGTCAATCAGCAGAATGTTGACAAGCACATCGAGCTATTAGCCTTAGCGGGCTATCTACTTTTTCTTCTTCTCTTTCTTCTCGGGTTCGATAGTGTACTCCCACATGCAATCGATGCCTTCCACCTTTCTATTGTATGGAGCATCGTATGGGGGGATCACCAGAGGTCTGCACTTCACATTGGGAATCACCGCCCTGCCGGTCCGCCCGAACATGGGGATGTCCCAATCACGGCACATCACCCTGACGAACTCCATGTCTCCTTTGTCTCTGTAGACGCGCATGGGCTTGCATCTGGTTACCTTCACTATTCCAACCGTTGGGCTCTTCAGTTCCACCTCGAAGTCATACAGATAGGGGCAACCGCCGGCGGCAGGATGAAACTGGGTTACCTTGAGTATGGCGGCCATATCCTTGGCCTCGTGTCCCAGGGCTTCCAGGGTCCGGAGAGCGGTCGGGGGAATATTCCTCAGCCACACCTCTTTGTCCATCTCACGGGCCACCTCGTGACCGTACTTCTGGGCCACAGCATCATACCAGTGGCCATCCATCTGCTGGTATGCCCTGGCGAACTGACCCGCCAGCTTTGCCAGCGTTTCACTGCTGAGGTCTTCCAGGTGAATAACGGGGCACACCGGGCCACTATAGTCCTTTAATACTCTTGCCATTTACACCTTCCTTTCGGGCTCAGCCGTCACGTCTGGCCTGCCCTCAATATTTGCTCTCTTTGCACTCTTCTTGCCGAACCATATGGTACCAGCAGTCTCCAGCGCCTGCCCAGTACCCCTACCACACAAAATAATGATACCTTTGATTCCCCGAACTGTCTATCGAGAAAACGCCTATGCCTCATAATGGCATCAGGAACAGGAATGGGACTATAATAAATAACAAAGAAGAGGGACTGAAGTTGCGAATCGTCCGCTTTGCAGTTCAGGGCAAGGTCAAATATGGTTTACTGGAAGGAACTATCATCCGCAGTCTCCAAGGCAGTCCCTTCGCTCGGTCCAGTGCTCATAAGTATTCCCCGAAGCTTGACGGAAATGCACATAGTCTGGACAAGGTGAGACTCCTCACCCCCTGCAGCCCCTCAAAGATCGTGTGCCTGGGAGTGAACTACCGCAGCCATGCCGAAGAGACCGGACTGCCCATACCCCCTGTACCGCTCATCTTTCTCAAGCCGTCCACGGCAGTTATCGGCCCTGACGATAAGATTGTACTTCCGTCTCTGCCCAAGCGCCGCGTGGACTACGAAGCGGAGTTGGGCATCGTTATCGGCAGGCGTACAAAGGACATACCACGGGAAAGGGCAAAGGATTGTGTACTGGGCTACACCTGTGTGAACGACGTCTCAGAACGCTACGCTCAGAAGGCAGATGGCCAGTGGACGAGAGCCAAGGGTTTCGACACCTTCGCTCCGATAGGTCCCTGGATCGAGACCGATATTGACCCGGATGACCTCAAGGTAGAGACCCACCTCAATGGAGAGCTTCGCCAGTCGGGCCGTACCAGCGACCTCATATTCGGCGTATCTGAACTGATAAGCTTCATCTCAGGAGTAATGACGCTGCTGCCAGGAGACGTTATCGCCACGGGAACTCCATCAGGCATTGGCCGCATGAATCCAGGCGATATGGTTGAAGTGAAGATAGAGAAGATCGGAACCCTGAGAAACTTCGTGGTAGACCAGATTCAAGGAGAATCCCCCTGGAAAAACTGAAGCATCTCTTCCAACCCCTGATGATAGGCTCGATGGAAGTGAAGAACAGGATCGTCATGTCTGCTATGGACCCGGGATTCGGCATCGATGACGATGGATGCGTGACTGAACAGCTCACCGAATTCCTCGTGGAGAGAGCACGCAGTCGGCCAGGCATGATCATAACCGGCGCCACACCAGTGCACCCCACCGGCACAGCCGATCCGAAGACCATTAAGATGGTTCCTGTCTGGGAAGAAAGAGTCCTGCCCAGCCTGGAACGGATGGTGAGGGCAGTTCATGAGTATGATGTCAAATTCGGAGCTCAGTTGAACCATGGAGGACTCGCCCACCTGCCCCAGGAGTCCGTGTGCGCCTCTGTGATTCCAGAACTGGCCCAGTTCGGCCTTCCACTGAGAGAGGCCTCCAGAGATGAATTGAAAGAGTATGCCACTGCCTTCGCCACAGCAGCAGAAAAATGCTTAACAGTAGGATTTGACTTCATAGAGATTCATGGCGGACATGGCTACCTCATAAATACCTTCCTCACCCCTTACTACAACCGCAGAACTGACGATTATGGCGGCAGCTTCGAGAACAGGATCAGGTTCCTGCTGGAGGTCATACAGGCTATAAGAGGAAAGATCGGGCACAGAATCCCTCTGGGCGTGCGGTTAAACGGCGATGATTTTATACCTCAGGGAGCCTGGAGTTTGCCGGAATTGTGTCAATTGGCCCCCATCCTGGAGAAGGAGGGCATCAACTACATCAACATATCGGCCGGGGCCGCTTCAATGGGTACCCTGCACTACACTATCATGCCTATGTATCAGGAGCAGGGGATCTTCGCTCAATTCAGCCAAGAGGTCAAGAAACACGTGTCCATTCCCGTCATAGTCACAGGACGTATCAAGAGCCCTGTTGTGGCTGAGAGAATAATCGGAGAAGGAAAGGCAGACCTGGTGGTCATGGCCAGGGCTCAAATAGCCGACCCAGAGATGGTAGAAAAGGCCAGAAAGGGGGATATTGCCGATATACGGCCCTGCCTGGCAGAGTGTTTGGGGTGTATCGAAGGAATCCTCAGGTATGGGGAGGCAAGCTGCGCTGTAAACGCCCGGGTAGGCAGAGAATACATCTTGAAGGAGATCGAAGGCGAGAGAAAAGCTGCGCCGAAGAAAGTCCTGGTAGCCGGGGCAGGCTGTGCCGGATTGGAGGCAGCCAGAAGGGCAGCCTTCGCCGGACACAAGGTCATATTGTGCGAGAGCAGGGGCCGCATAGGTGGGCAACTCAGCCTTGCCGCCCGAATGCCCCAGAGACAGGAAATAGGAGATATCCTCCCCTGGTATGAAAGGCAACTCAACAAAATGGGGGTGGAGATCCGCCTGAACACGCCGGTTAATGAAAGACTGCTGGACCAGATTGGACCTGATGTGCTGGTGATAGCCACCGGCAGCCTGCCCGAAGTACCGCTGGGGTTCGTCGACGGCCTGGGAAACATCAAGGATATCGAACTGGTGATGGTGGATGACCTCATAGAGGAAGAACGATTGACAGGAGACAACGTTCTCATTGTCGGGGGCGATCAGATCGGCCTGCAAGCAGCAGACTATCTATCAGAAAAGGGCAAGGCGGTCTATGTGGTAGAGAGAGGGGCACACTTCGCCGAGAAAATGGCTTCTAACGACAGGCGCTTCCTCATCGGAAGATTAATAGATAAGGGTGTGAAACGGTACAAAAACATCGAGAAGGTCGAAGTCCTGCCCAACGACGAGGTCTGGATGGTCAGTGGCGGCAAGAGGGAGAAACTGCCGCAGATCGATACCATTGTTCTGGCCAGTGATAGACGTCCAAATGTGTTTCTGGCTGAAGTGGCGGGGAGGAAAGGCATTGTAACTCACACAATAGGAGATGCCAGCGGCGTTGCCGGTGAAGGGCAGGGCACAATTATGGCCGCCATCACTGCCGGATATGATGCAGGACGCCAGATTTAGCCGTCTCTGCTTTGATCAGTCCCACGGGAGCCTGCCACTAAACTAATCACCATGCCTATCCCAAACACAGCAAAGCACACATTCCTTACAGATAACGAATTTGAAACCCTCTTTGGGGCACAGGCGGCTGAAGCCACCAGGATGCTGAGCAAGTACGCTGCAGAGATATGCAGAACATGCCACGGACAGTGCTGCCGCAGAATTGGATGCGAATTTTATTCAGATAGATTCGATACATGCCCGATATACGAATACCGCCCCGCAAAATGCAGGCTCTACCACTGTGAAAAGATCCTGGAGAATGAGCTGCTAACCAGGGAAGAACAAGAATTGCTCAACAGGCCAGCAAAGGAACTGTCAGAGTCCCTGAAGCAGGGCTGGGGGCTGGGAATATTCATCGAACCCCCGATCAAGGTGGGACAGAAAAGCTGGCTGGACTCGCTCGGCATAGAAGACCAGGTAGCCAGGATTATCCAATCTCTCGGCGATAATCAGATAAGCCCCAACTCAGCCAGAACCAGGTTAAGAAAACTGGTTCAGCAGCGCAGGAGCCCTGACTGCTGAACCAGCAGAAGTTGAAAGAAGTCCTCTATCCAATCAGTGAATGATAGATGACGGCCCGGTCAGGGTCTCAGGGATAAACTCCTGAGGTCTCACCATCTCCATTGCCATGGCTCCCGGCCCACACTTGAGGACACAAATGCCACAGCCAACGCACTTCTCAGCATTGATAACGGCCTTCGCTGTGTTGAAGCCGCGGGGCTTCTTCATCTCAATGGCACCGAAATAGCACCAGGGCACACATTCCTCACAGCCATTGCAGGCCTTGTTATCCACCTTGACCAGGAAACGGCTGGGGGCAAGAGCCGGGGCCACTTTGCCAGCTCGAATAATGGGATTCAGTACCAGACAGGCATCCCCACAGCAGTAGCAGATAAACTCCAAACCCTCCATGACAGACATATTGGTCACTGTGGGCACCAATCCCGCCTCGGTAGCAGAATAGTGAATGGTCATAGCTTCATCGACGGAAACCTTCTTCCCACTGCCCCGGTACAGATCATATTCTGCCCTCCGTCCAAACTGCGTGCAGGTGTATACCGGATGTTTACACGCCGCCTTATCAACCATCTGGGCCCCCACCCGGCAGCAGCAGCGGCGTATGCTGATCAGGTCTTTATAAGCCTTGATTATCTCCTCAGCACTCTCGCAAGGCAAAAGTTTTACACCCGCCGGCACAGTCTTCATGGGCAGAATCACCCTCAGGGCAGGAGTAGGCAGTGTCGTAAGTCCGTTCACTATCTCGCGCCACCAGCCAGCCTCATAGAGGTCCATCCAGAGTTTGCCGATCCCGGCCGGAATGTACTTCGGATCACTGGCCAGTATGTTGTCATGAAGCGTTCCCAGATCACGAGGGAAGCGGGACCCTTTCCTTGATGACACTACCAGCCCCCTTCGTGCCAGCACGTGAATCTTCTCCTCAACAGCCTTCTCGCTCATATTGAATTTGGCCGCCAAGTCCGCATTCGGTGCCGGTAGTTCAAGAAGAAAACGGGCCTCCTCCGGCGTCATGGCTGCTTCCAGTATCCTGTGCAGCAACTCCGAATCAGCGTGCCCACCTCTCTCCGCCAGCTTGATATAGGCCTCATTGGTTGCCATAACTTCAATTCCCCCTTTCGATAATCGCGCTTAAGTCAGCCTTCACCCTTGCTTTTCTGACGATGCATGCATGTTCGCCGTGAGCTTCAAACTCTTGGATTCCCCCCTGTCCCACCGCTCCTGAAAGATGTGTCTGTACCCGGTGGATTTTATCTTCCACTTTCCGTTCACCTTCGCATACTCATCCTGATAGAAGGCAGCCGCTCTCTCGCCGCGGTTCCTTTTACAGTCAACGAGATAGTCCTGCAGAGGCCCAAGTGCCTCTGGCCGTTGTCTCGCTGGTCAATTCGATCTCCGGGTGGTGCCCGTGATGAAACGTGATCTGTGTCTGGCTCAGGGCCCCGCTGAGAAACTCGATGATTGCAGATACGCCCTGGAACTGATATTTCCCATCGGAATAGCTGGTGATTGCATCTTCCGTGAAACACTCCGCCAGCTCATTCCATCGTTTGGTGTCCAGACAGCGGAAGTACTTGTACTTCAGTTGTCTGATGGACTCAATATCCTCCCTGGCGGCTATGATACGCTCCAATCTCTCTATTCTGGCTTCCAAGTTCTTCTGATCGGCCACGATAGCCCCCTTTACTATCACATCATGAGCATGACCTGTGACTACTTCAGTTTCGCTGCTCCCTGGGCCATGTGCCTGGCAGCAACGTAGCCGAAGATCATGCTCTTGCCCTGGGCCGCACCACTGTCGTAGTGGTGACCCAATGGCAGCATAGCCTGCGTATTGCTGGTGCAGTACAAGCCAGGTATGACTCCCCCTCGAACATCGATCACCTGGGCATCAGTGTTGGTTATCAATCCTCCCAGGTTACCCGCTGTGGTCAAGCCCAACTTGACACCATAGAACGGCGGTTTCTCCAGCGGACCCAGGACAGAGGCTGCCCCACGGCCGGGGAACACGGCTTCGCCCCACTGATGGTCGAAGGTGCTCTCTCCACGATGAAAGTCAGGGTCCTTCCCCTCTTTGGCAAATTTGTTGAACCGCGCCACAGTCTCCGCCAGATTATCGGCCGGAATGCCCAGGGCATTGGCCAGATCCGGCAGTGTCTCACCGCGCTTCATCCACTCGGCAATTTCAGTGCCCCTCTTCAGGTTCATCACCGGCATATAATCCCTGAAGGCTTGGTCACATATAAAGAATATCGGCCAGTTCGCAAACTCCCCGCTGATTCGATCGTAGACGAGGAAGGATCTGCCCATGTCCGGATAGAAGGACTCATCACAGCAGCGCTTGCCAAAGCGGTTCACCATGATCATATTCGGATAGCCATAGATGAAAGGCCGGTAGAACGGCCTGCCCCCCTCTACGACTTCGCCGGGAACATTGAACCCGGGCTGGAAGATACTATGATCCATGAGTGCAACGGCAGCGCCAACTTCCATTCCCATAATATGACCATCGCCCTCATTGGAAGGTGCTGTGTAGGCATGCAAGGGTGGAGAGTAGATAAATCTCTTGTTCATTTCCTCATTCCACTCAAAACCGCCGGTGGCCAGCAGAACTCCCTTTTTGCCCTTCACATAGAAGTCACGTCCGCCGCGCTCTGCCAGCAATCCGATCACTCTACCATCATGGACTATCAACTCTTTGCCCCTAACATTAGTGAGTATCTCGATTCCCCGGTCAACACAACCTAGAACGAGACCACCTATGAGAGCCCTCCCTTGGACCCAGGGAGGACGCGGCCCGATAAGATACTTGACCGGGTCCTTGCGCACCTTGGCAACTATAGGATGAGCCTTCTCCGCCTGCTCCAGTATCGGCGGCATGATCTTGGGATCAGGCCAGATCTTGCGTCCCATGCATTTCCCGCCGGGTACATCCGCACAATATTCGGTGCGACTGGCATCGGTTTCCACCGACATTTTCAAAGGGGTATGTTCCTCCACATAGCGAACCATCTCCGCACCATTATCCAGATAGGCAGCCAGAAGCGCCTCATCATGGTGTCCCATGCTCACCCGGCGGATATACATCAGTGCCTCATCACGGGAATCGCTGATGCCGTCCGCCAGCATGTGCTGGTTGAACGGTATCCAGATGACGCCTCCCGAAAGGGCAGTGCCTCCGCCAAGGACATCTGCCTTTTCCAGAACTACAGTCTTGAGACCCAGATCATGGCCCATGATGGCAGCAGTGAGCCCGCCGGTGCTCGATCCAACCGCCACCAGATCCACTTCCAAGTCCCATCTGTCAGGAATCTTGACATGCTTGATCATCAATCAAACCTCCATCCCGAAATTAGGAAGACAGGCTTACCATGGGTAGATCCAGCCTGCAAGGTGAGTACACTAAGACTAGGAATATGGTATCACCGCACGCTACATTTATCAAAATAATTTGGAATCGGTCGACGGTATAGCCAGATTATCGGCAATCAGTTGACACCCTCTGACTCGGTATGCTATTGTCCGAGGCTACTCCCACTTACAGACTCCAATGAGCCTACACTCTGGGAAGTGCAGGAGATGATTAAAGAGTACAAGGAACCAGGTCAGACGATTACCCTGCCTGATGGGAGACAACTTGGTTATCTGGTTGTTGGCGAAGGGAAACCAGTCTTCTGGTTTCACGGCTGGCCAAGCAGCCGATTAGAACTGTTGTGCCTGAAAGGAAATTGCTGCCTCTAAGCGTCTTCAAATAGTTGGCGTGGATCGTCCTGGATTTGGTTTGTCAACCTATGCCCCCAATAATGGGTCTCATAATGTTGCGTCAGATGTCAGTTTCCTAGCCGATCACCTGAAACTTGGGAGGTTTGAGTCTTGTTGGATTCTCGGCAGGGGGCCATCATGCAGTCACTTGTGTCGCATTGCTTGCACCACGCATCACCAGAGCAGTCGTTATCTGTGGACTGTCTCTACCGGCACGTACCTCAGGGATGATGCTCCCTATCTTCAGAATTGGGTTCAGACTGGGCACAATGCCGATTGTTGGAACGTGGATTCACAAGCAGCACAGGAACTCAATTCTCGAGGCGGTCAATGGTTCAGAAGCATATGTGGAACCCTGGACAACCAGGTATTCCCTTAAAGGTCTGCCCAAGGATGATGCAGAGTTCCGTTCATCCCCATCTGAGAATCGAGATACGTTTCATCGATCAATGGCAGAAGCCTACCGTCAAGGAACTGATAGCATTAGAGCATACATCCAAGAGGTGAGACTTGCGAAGAAAGGGTGGGATGTAGATCTATCGCGAATTCCTTCCGGAATAGTCCATATTTGGCATGGCGCTGCTGACAGGCATGCTCCCGTTAGCAATGCATATAGAAATGCAAAGATCATCCCTGGATCACACCTGAAGATATTTAAGAACGAAGGACATATGTTCTTCCTTAACCACCTGGAGGAACTGGGGGAACTGCTCAGTTCATAGTAAGCCTTCAGCAGGGTAGGCAGATTCGATCTGAAAGTCATCCCAGATGCACAACGGCCCTGCCTCTTGGTCGACTAGGCTGTGAGTTTCAGTTCGGGATGGCGTGCTGCAATCATCTGACGCATCCCCTCTCGCCATTTCACCCGGCAATCGCCAACCAACTCTCTGCGGCGAGTGTTGTCAGTCACTGTCTGTCTGACGGCATCACGGATGCGCTGAAAGCTGGGTTTCAGGCCTGCGATCTCTCCCATGTAACCACAGTATGTCTCCACATCCACCGGATCATCTCCTCCCCAATTGACGATCGTTGCCGGAACGCTCGCCGCGGCGAGCAATCCTGCAATCTGGGCATTGATATCATCCTGGTGAATGGGACTGCACACCGAAGGCCGATCTGCCAAAATCGGGATTGGCTTATCAGCCAGCATTGAATCGAACTGGTATGCAGGTAACCCTCCGTTTGGCCCGTAAGAGACGTTCATCCTTGCAATTGTGGTAGGCAGGTTCCACAGGCGCGCCGCAAATCTTGCCACCGCTTCCTGCGCCGTCTTCGAAACGGCATACGTAGGAGATTGTGGCAGTGGGTCCCCGCATAGTGGGTCTGACTCCTTGACCGGGTGGTAAGGATCTTCCGGCAAGCCATAGATTGAGCAGCTTGACATGCTAAAGAAGGCGCGTGCCTTGCGACAATGGCTCATCAGGAGACCTGTACCCTCGGCATTGACACTCAAGGCACGATCGAAGTTGGGTCTGGCTCCTATGAAGGCAGCAAGATGAATGACGTAAGTAAAGTCATCAGGCAGTTCGCGAAAATCCGGATTGGCCAGGTCCACTGCGCGCGTGATGATTCCCAACGCCTCCAGCCGCTGCCGCTTGGCCTCGTCTTTGAACCGCGCTATCCCCCAGACCTCATTATTCTTGGCAAGCTCTACAGCCATGGGAAAGGCAATCTGACCCGTGGGGCCAGTGATCAGGATTTTCTCATTCTGAATCGTTTTCATCCCTCAATTCCTCCGTCAGCCTGAATTCAGGACGTATGTGACCATACCATATCCAGGCAAATACTATACTGGTCCGACTGAGATCTCAAACAGGATCGCTTTAGTGCTATTGTGCCCAAACCACTATGCTGCGCCGATATAAAACACTCAACATTTTATGTAAACTATGCGCCCCGGTTGAGCCTGGAATGCAAGCTCACTTTTCGATCTTGAATTCCCACTTGCAGGCAATGTCTTCCGGGCTTTTCCGCGGCGGCAGCACTAGAGGCGTTACCTTTATCTTCGGGTTGATCATGTACTTCTCGATGACCGGCTTCTCCAGATGATGGCACATCGGGATTATCCTCTCCGGCTCAGCCTTCTCGAAATAGTCCAGCGTGCGGCACTTCATCACCGTCATGACGACATGGTTCGGGCTCTTGATATCATACTCAGCCGGATAGAGTCCTACCGTGTTGTCCAGGGGCAACTGCTCCGCTTTCAGAGAATCAAGCACTGTCTCCAACTTGATGTTGGCGATCTTGGCATACCGCGGATTGACCCGCTCCCCCACCCTCATCCATGATGCCAGCTCGCACTCATTGGCCACTTCCATCCCATATCTTGTCTTCACCGCATCATAATAACCGCCACTCATGATGATCCAGGCATACTGATATGTAACCATCAGCTTGAGAAGGAAGTCCTTGGAGAAGTTCTTGTGGGTCAGCCTGGGATAGAATGGTCCGCTGTAATCGTTCAACTCAGGGATATCGCTTGTCTCGTTTACTATTTCAGCCTTGCTTCGAACCTTGGTGCCTGCGGGGACAGTGATCTTATATTCCCACTGACAGGCAATTTCATCCTGGCTCTTCCGGGGCGGCAGCTTCAAGGCCTTTACCTTGATATTGGGATTGACGATGTATTTCTTGATTATCTGCGGTTCATTGACCTGACACATCGGCACTATCCGGTCCGCATCTTCCTTTTCACACCATTCCAGCGAAGGGCACTTCCGCACCGTAACTATGGCATGGTTCTCGTTCTTTATGTCATATTCAACCGGGAATATCCCTCCCATGGTGTTGTCCAGAGGCAACTGGAGGAGTTTCAGAGAATCGACGACATTCTTCAAGGGGATGTTGGCCAGCTTGGCATAGCGTGGATTGCACCGCTCCGCCACCCTGAACCACATCTCCAGATCACACTCCCAGGCTACCTGATGACCATATCTCTTCTTGACCACGTCAAACCAGGCTGAGTCCATCTGTAGCCAGGCCCACTGCCAGACACCAATGAGCTTGACCAGAAACTCCTTGGAGAAGTCGGAATACCTCAGATTGGGATTAAATGGTCCACTTAAATCATTTAGCTCTGCCACTTTATCTCCTTTCCCTTTTCCGTCCAGAATGACAGACAAAGCCGTCTCCGGATCAACTTCTGTAAGAAATAAATGCTTACGCCGACCTAGATATTTGCGGCCACCCTCGCCGCCTGATAGGCTACCTCAGCCGCATCCCGCGGCCTGACACAATCGCCAACCATATGTAATTCAGGAACAGCACCCTCAAGTTCCTTGCCCAGCCTGTTATCCGACTGCATACCGACCGCCATAATCACTGTGTCAGCCGGCAAGGAGTAGATCTCGCCCCCTAGAGAGAAGATCACCGCACTGTCAGTGATCTCCACGACTGTAGCGTGCAGGTAGAGCGGGACACGTAAATCGAGGAGCTTCTTGGCCAGGGTCTTGAAGCTGAATTTCTCCAGCTTGATCCCATCTTCACCAAGCCCAGCCCGAGTGACCAGGCTCACCTCCATACCCTGCTCCGCCAGCCAGATAGCCACCTCCATCCCTATAAAGCGCCCACCCACCACCACCACCTTGCCTTTAGGCTTAGCCTTGCCTTCTATGACATCATGCCCCTGCACCACATTCTTGCCCGCACCACCAGGCACCCTCAGCCCCACCGGAACCGCACCTGTGGCCAGCACCACCGCATCGGGCTTGAGCTCTATCACCTTGTCTCTGGTAATCTCCGTCCCCAGCTTAATGGCAACACCATACTTATCTAATTGACGCTTGAGATATTCAGTAAAGGTAGCATAGTCTTCCTTCCCCGGCGTGGCACAGGCCACATTCCACTGGCCGCCAAGCTTGGACTTCTTTTCATACAGAGCTACCTTATGCCCTCGCTGCGCCAGGAACAGGGCCGTCTGCATACCACCCAGCCCGCCGCCGATCACCATCACCTTCTTGAGTGACTTCGCCGGCACGGGCGGATACTTCGCCTCTCTGTATAAATAAGGGTTTACCGAACAGGAACCAGGCCCAGCCTGAGGATCGGACTTCAGACAGTTATTGCAGTAGATGCACCGCCGCACCTCCTCCGCATGGCCCTCACGAATCTTATTGGGAAGATCAGGGTCAGCCAGTAGCGGACGTCCCATAGCCACAAAATCCACCCTCCCCTTCGCAACCACCTCCTCTGCCAGCTCCGCGTTTATCTTGCCTGCAGCTATCACCGGCACCTTAACACCCTTCTTCACCTTCTCCGCCAGCGGTATCATGGGGCCTCCGGGATAGGGATAGCAGGGTATGCTCAAGGTGGACCAGTACTCCAGCCCACCAGCCACACTGATGGCATCGGCACCAGCCGACTGCAGAATCACCGCCTGGCTTATCGCCTCATCAAGAGTGATACCACCCTCGATGTCATCACTGCCATTGATTCTCACCCATACCGGGAACTCCTGCCCCATCTCTCGTCTGATCCGTTCCATGACCCTCCGGGCAAAGCGGGTCCTGTTCTCCACACTGCCCCCGTACTGGTCTGTTCTGCGGTTAGTCACAGGGGACAGAAAACTGCTTAAAAGGCAACCGTGGCAGGCATGCAATTCAATGGCATCAGCCCCCGCCTCCCTGGCCCGGCGCGCCGCTGCACCAAAATCTTCCACGTAACGGTCGATATCCTTCTCACTGAGCTCATGGTAGGGATTATGGACCTTCTTCAGCCAGGGCATCATCGAAGGCACCAGGATCGAGACACCTTCAGGAATAACCTCTGAATACAACAGGAGCAAGCCGATATGCATCAACTGGATGCAGAACTTCGCCCCACCCTCATGCACCGCATCTGCCACACGTCTCCAGTCGCTAACATGAATATCATCACACAGCGCCATAGTGAAAGGCATTGCAGAATCGCGGCTGACCGCAGCAAACTGCGGAGTAACCAGTCCCACACCACCCGCAGCCCTGGCTCGATAGTAACCGATTAAGCGGTCGGTAACCCTCCCATCCACATCAGCCAGTTGCGTGCCCATGGCAGGCATAATCAGCCTGTTCTTCAACTGCAGTGAACCTATCTTGCCGGGTTGGAACAATGATGGAAAAGACGTCATCTATCTCCTTCAGAGAACTCCGCTGAGGCTCGGTGGAAGTAAGAAAATGTAAGAGTCTTCAATCTCTGACTTCGGTAAAATCACCTGGTACCTTGGGCAGCCTTGTATAGAAATTATAGTCTCCTGAAACCCCACAGCGCAATTCAAAGGGAACCCCTGTTGTCAGTGGAAATCTAAAAATGGAGAAACCAAAGGCATCCGGGGCTATTTGACGACCTTGATGATCTCCTTGAACCTGGGCCCTTCCGCCACCCGCAGCAACTCAAACAGGGCAGCCTCGACGCTGGTGATGCTGGCGCCTGCATCCTTCATCATCTGCAGGCCAATGTCTCTGTTCTCAGCCGTCCTTGAAGAAACCGCATCGGCGATGACATGTACCTCATACCCCGACGCAACGAGATCAACAGTCGTCTGATAGACGCAAACATGGGTTTCGATGCCTGCAAGCAGTACCTGCCGGCGCTGCAGCGCTTTCAATTCCTTCACAAAGCGTTCTTCCCCCCAGCAGCTAAAGCTGAACTTCGGTATCGGCTGAAAGTGGGGTACCAGGGCTGCTATCTCGGGTATCGTCGGCCCCAGCCCCTTGGGATTCTGCTCAGTGACAATAACAGGTATCTCCAGAATCTGCACTCCTTTGATGATCTTCAGAAGATTTTCAAAGAGCAGTTCCTTGCGGTACATTGACTGGGCCAATTTCCCCTGGATGTCAATAACAACCAGAACAGCTTTATCTGACGAAAGCATTTAGTTCTTGCTCCTCTCTCGGTGACTACAATTCCAATGTATCCCAGTGATTGAAGCCCTTGGAGTAGTCCAGGTAGTCAATCTTGCTGGGTCTGATCGTGAGGAAGGGGATGATATCGATGGTAACTCCATAGCCGCCCAGGTATTTGTGAACCTGGGGAAACTTGTCGCCAAACATCTTCTGCACCCGCTTCAGGTCTGCCTCATCCTTGATCCATTCGACAGTGCCGGACAAATGCACTCCCCTGATCTCGTCCCAGTCCAGATAGTCCTCTGTCACGGCTATCGCTATCCTGTTGCAGAACGCAATGTTCTTCGCCTTCCGGCTGCTGGGGTCAGTCATGAAGTAGACGTCGAGTCCCTGGTTCACGTAGGATACGGTGCTGACATGTGCACCCCCCTCCTCGCTCACTGTGGCCAGAGTGCAGTGGCGATGAGTGTCCAGATACTTGATGATAGCCTTCCTCAGATCTTCTTTCATGATTCTCCCTCCTGCAGTAAAGGTGGATTGCGCCTCAGACATCCACCCCGCTAATCCTGGATCAGACGCCGTCTCAACTCAAAAACCACCGGATTCCCCGCATCCGGACAGGCAACAGTGGCCCTGTCTTTGTCGTCCTCCCAGGGGAACGAGCCCCCAAACTGCAGTACATTGGCAAAGGGGAAGAGGGTATAAAAGGCCCAGGGACACATGCCCGGTGGGGTTTTCTCCCCTATGACAAACTCATCGCCCAAGCTATGCCCAGCCGAGCAGGTACCTTTTTGGGATATCACCCTGGCTGTAATCTCAATCATCTTCTCCTTCCGACCGGACGGTATCTCTACTCATAGGCTTCTAAGAACATCCGCAGAGCAGGGAAGACCTGGTTATCAGAGTTCACAACCCGATGACGAAGCGCCCATCCCTGTAGAGCAACTCATCGTCCACCCAGATCTCACCCCCATGGCGCAGATCACTGATCAGGTCCCAGTGGATGGCCGACTCATTCTTGCTGCCCGTCTCCGGATAGCCAGCGCCCAGCGCCATATGGAAGCTACCATTGATCTTTTCATCAAAGAGAATCTGCCGCGTGGACCGCGTGATACCCTCATTGGTGCCGATGGCAAACTCCCCGACGTGCCGCGCTCCCTGATCCGTATCAATAGTCTTCAGTAGAGAAATCCTCGTTCTTCTCGGCAGTCGCCTTCACCACGCGGCCGCGCTCGAACCACAGCCGCACACCGACCACCTCTCTTCCTCCTTCAATAGCCGGATAAGAGAAACAGGCATGACCTTCAACGCTGTCTTCCACCGGTCCGGTGAAGATCTCACCGTCGGGCATATTATAGTGGCCATCGCAGTTGACGAAGACCCGTCCGGCGATGCTCAGTCGCAAGTCGGTCTCCGGACCGATGACGTGCACCCGCTCCCTGCCCTTCAGCCAGTTCACAATCTTCCCTTGCTTCTCCGAGAAGCGCCGCCAGTATCCCACCGGATCATCCATATCATGCAGGCAGGCGCTGTAAACAAAGTCCTCGTAATCACTCAGGCTCATCTCGGCATCCTGGGCATAGGCATTGGTCGGGAAAAGGGCAAGCGTCCAGCGCAGCTCGCCAGCAGCAGCGCGCCTCATAAAGATCTTCATCAGCTCCGTGCGCGCCTGCCCATACAGCACCATCCTGGCCGGGTCCACATTGGTCAACGCCCTGGTGTTTTCATCTCCACCAATAGAAATACGTACCTCATAGGTCTCCACGGCCAGCTTCCGCGGCGGGGGTACATGCTGCAACTGCTCCTTAGAGGCATAACGAAAGAACAGTTCATCCGTGCCAGGGAGAGACACACTCATCAACGGGTGGCCTCCTGCCTGTAACACCTTCACATAGACCGCCTTCAGCAGCGGTTCTGCCAGGCTGTCCCCTTCAATCAGTACCTTGTCCCCAGGGCGCACTGCCACGGAATAGCTGACCAGCACCTCGGCTAATTTCTCTACCCGCGGGTCTGTCATTGTCTGTTCACCCTCAACCCACCATGACGCTTATAGCGCCGGGGATAACCTCAAAGGTGGCAGGCAGGGTTCCCACCAGGTCCCCATCCATCTCCAGCAGCACCTCTTCCTCCGCAGTGACCTCAACCTTCCGCCCCCGGAAATGGCTCACCTTTTCATGGCTCAGGTGCGTTCCATTGCGCAGCTTGGGCACATTCCACAGCGCTTCCAATGTACCGAAATCTCCCACATTCACGATATCGAAAAGCCCATCATCCATCCTGGCCTCGGGAGCAGCCAGAAACCCCTGGCCAAAGTACCTGCCATTGGCGATGATGGTGTTCCTCACTGCCAGCTTCAAGGGTGAACCGCCATCAATGGAGATGTTCACAGTCCTCGCTCTGTAGACCACGGCAGCAGTCAGGATACCCCAGACATAGTTGGGGCGCGGCCCCAGTATCCGTGGCGCTCGACTGGCCTTCTGTACCACCAGCCCACCGGCACCAAGGTCAGCGATATTGATGAAGAGACGGCGTTCCTTCTCCCCTTTGAGATTCGCGAACTCTGCTCTGCCCACATCAAGCTTTTCTGGTAACGTTGTCTTTGCCCGATTTGAGGACAGGGGTCGTCTCTGCAGTAATACTCAGGCTACGGGCCAGATCGCAGCCCGATCCGAGGGGGATGATGCCCAGGACTATATTCGAGCCTGGTACAGCACCATTATCGAACAGTCCGTTCAGTACCTCGTTCACCGTGCCGTCGCCGCCGACCGCTATAATTCTCTGGCACCCCGATTCGACAGCATCTCTGGCCAGATCAGTGGCCTGGCCAAAGCACTCTGTCATCCTGAAAACAGCGCCGGCGTAGCCGTTCCGCTTTGTGGTCTCCTCAACCCTGCGCCAGCGGTCACTGCAGCGGCTGATGGCTACGGAGTTGACTATGAACGCGGTCTTCACAACCTAAAGTCTTCCCTCTACTTTGTCACCCCACCCACCAAGAGCCCCGCCGCCGATTGTATGGTTCGCAACAAACATTGTCAAGATTACCTATTTGCCCTTTGTTTCTATGGAGAGAGCAGCCGATGTCGAGCCGGGATCGATCAGGACGGACTGGTCATCAACCAGAAGGTATGCCACCTGGGGAAGGGAAAAGACAGTATCCTTGCCACAATCAAGGGAATAGGTGCTCTGCGCTACCTCTTTGATCCGGACGGCCATTCCTTAGACTGGCAACACCCTTGCCATAAACAATGATAGCACAGGCACAGTCACCAATGGTAACAGCTTCCAGTCCCGCCGAGCCTAAACCTCCTCCAGATTGTCCAGTGCGGCCTCTATCAGCTCATTGAGGGCAGGATGGATATGCATGCCGCTGGCTATGTAATCCGTATGGCCTCCGGCCGCCATGGCATTAGTCACTTCCTGAATGAGCTCGGGAGCAAAGGGGCCGATGATGTGAAACCCCAGTATCTTATGACTGTCCTTGTCCACTATAGCTTTGGCAAAGCCTTCTTCCTCCATCATAGCCTCACCTTTGGCTATACTGAAGTACCTGGCCCTGCCTACCAGAATCTTATGATCCTTTTTGGCCTTCTCTTCTGTCAGGCCGACCGACGCAATCTGAGGATGGGAATAGACGGCATGAGGTGTAACACTCAAGTCCACCTTCGTTTTGCTTCCATGCAGGGCATCATCCGCCACCAGCGCTGCCTGCCTGTTGGCCGCATGGGTGAACATCTGCAGGCCATTGACATCCCCCACCGCGAAGATGTTCTCCTTGCTGGTCTCCAGGTACTCATTGACCTTGATGAAACCCCTCTGATCCGTCTGCACCCCGGTGCTCTCCAGTTTGAGAAGATCAGCATTGGGCCTTCTGCCCACAGCCATCAGTATCTTCTGCGCCGTGAATTCTCTCTTCTCCCCATCGCTGGTCTTCACCGCAACTGTAACCGCCCCACCACTGTTCTTCCCCACCCCCTCGACCAGTGCACCGGTGTGGACCTCCATGCGCCGGCTCAATTGCTTCTTCAGAAGCTCCGCTATCTCCGGTTCCTCTGCCAGCGTCAGTCTGTCTGCCATCTCCAGGATGGTCACTTTGGTGCCCATGGCCGCAAAAAAATGCCCGTATTCGACGGCAATATACCCGCCGCCGATGATAATAAGGCTGTCCGGCTTCTCTTCGAGCTGAAGCACTGTCTCATTGGTCCAGCAGTCAACGCTTTCCACACCCTTTATGGGTGGGATGAAGGGCCGCGAGCCGGATGCAATAAAGACCTTCTCCCCCTTGATCTTCTGGCCATTTACTTCAATCGTATAGTCGGCCACAAAATGCCCTTCACCTTCGTAGAAATCGAGCTTCTTCGATTCGGCAATGCCTCGCCTTATATAATCCTGGCTTTCTTTGACGCTTCCCCTCATCCGCTTCATTATGGCAGCGAAGTCTATTCCCTTTATCTCCGCCTCTATGCCCAGCTTCCGGGCCTCCTGTATTTCAACTGCCCTGTCCGCTGCGTAGATCAGCATTTTCGACGGTATGCAGCCCAGGTTAAGGCAGGTGCCCCCCAGAGGCCCTTTATCCACCAGAGCCACCTTCAGGCCATGGCCCACCGCCTCATCACTAATCATCGCTCCACACCCGGAGCCAATGACAACAAAATCATACTTCTTCATAATATGACCCCCTTCCGGTGAATATATCGGATATCCGTCTGGACCTGTATCCAGGTTGGTTCGATCATGATATCTCGTGTGATATAATGCGTCAAGGAGGTCTGATGTTCAAGAAAGTACTGGTATGCCTGGATGGCTCCGGTCTCGCTGAGCAAATCCTGCCCTACGCCACAGAGCAGGCCCTGTGCTGCAGGAGCAAGTTGACGCTTCTCCAGGTGATCAACCTGCCCAGCACCGTCTCCGCTGGCATAGAAACAGTTCCCATGCCAGTGCCGCTGGACCAGGTTCAGAGAGAAGAGGCCGAGGCCAAATCCTACCTGGAGCGAGTGGCACAGTCACTGCGGGGGAAGGGGCTGGAGGTCCAATGCATCACCTTGCTGGGATCACCGGGGGAATCCATAGTCAGCTACGCCGATGAGAATGGCTTTGGCCTTGTTGCCCTGGCCACTCACGGTCGCAGCGGGCTGGGACGCCTGGTCTTTGGCAGTGTGGCCGACTTTGTAGTCAGAAGGTCAGGACTGCCCATCATGCTGATAAAGCCGAAGTAGACCAGAGCACAGTTCTACCTCAGCCAACACCGAACGATACCGGCTCCACAAAAGCAGCCACAACCAATATGCATGCAAACTAAGTCCCCTATGATCAAACAGGGGGCAGGTTTCGAATGGCCGAAACAAGCCGTGAAGCTGTGCCACCGGTCGAAGGCGGCCTTACCAGAAATATGGGACTGGAAGTACCAAGAAGAACCTTTTCCGCCACACTGCCGTAGGCCCATCGACTGATCCCCGATCGCCCGTGTGTCGCCATGACTACGAGATCAAAGCGGTTTTTATTGTCATACTCGATGATCCTATCAGCAGTCTGACCCTCAAGTACCACCGAACTTGCTCCTGCTCCAATCCCTTCAAACCGCTTCTCTATCTTGCTCAGGTATTTCTCGGCAGATTGCCTGGACTTGACCATGTGTTCCTCAGTCAGCTTCCCCCAGTTCAAAGATGCTTCCGGCGCGGTGACAGGCGGCAATACCAGGGGTTCACAAACCCTGACCAGGACCACTTCCACCGGCTCAGCGCTCCGCTGCTTCGCCAGCGCTTCCACATGGGGCAGCACCAGTTCGGCCAATTCGGACCCATCCAGGGGAACCAGGAACCTGAGCCGCTCGCTATAGACAACCTCTTTAGCAGCCTTTGCCCGCACCAGCCAGACAGGCACAACTGATGCGCGGAGAACTTTATCAGCCACACTGCCCAGAAGCCAGCGCTTGATCCCTGACCAGCCATGAGTGGCCATGAGTATCAAGTCCACTTCATGTTCACCAGCATAGCGCAGGATTTCATCAGCCGGATAGCCTGCAACCACCTCGCCCCGTACCTTTATGGCTTTACCTTTCCGGCTCAGCCCGAACTTCTTCTGAACCTCTGCCAACCCAAGCTTCACCATCTCCACTGCATGCTCAACATAGGCTTGATGCAGGGGCATTGACTCAGAAGCCCCCGGACTGGCAACATGAAGGAGAATCACCTCCAAGTCCATTCTGCCGGCCAGCTCCTTGGCATAGACAAGAGTTACCTCGGCCAGCTCCGATCCATCCAGAGGGACAAGCATTTTCTTATACATTTTCACACCCCCTAATTATGTCCTCGATGATACATTATTGCCGAGCCAGAATCAATGCCGGTACCAGGTAGCTTCTCTTCTCACAGCCCTTGACGGCCAACAAGCGTGGGCCTTAACATGACCCCGATGGGGATACAATTGGCCGGGACAGAGCGCCACCATGCCGGAACTAATTGAGGAGAAGGCGTTTTTTGGATTCAGAATATCCTCTGGAAAAGACAGGCTTCAGCGACTGCCTGGTAAAATGCAACAGGCTTGACCAGCTGGGTTTTGAGCAGTGGGCCTTCCATCCCGGAATGCTATTCCATTCCGGCAACAGGTGGTGGGATAAGGAGAGCAAGCGCGATCGACCTCACGAAGGGTTGGATTTATGCTTCTACGGAGACAAACAGGGGCAGTACCACAGCATTGATGACAAAACAAGGATTCCGGTGATGTATGACGGTGAAATCATCAAAATCGACGATGATTTCTTAGGCCAGTCCATATATGTCGGCCATAGCGTCTACGACAGCGCCGGTAACCGGCTGCACACCATCTATGGCCATACCAGACCCTATGATAGTGTGCATCAAGGCAAAACCCTCAATGAAGGCGAGATCATCGCCAGCATCGCCGCTAGCAAGAAGAGAACGGCCAGGATTCCTCCGCATCTGCATCTCTCTGTCGCCTGGATACCACAGTCTCTCCCTTATGAAAAGCTCAACTGGGATGCCATCGGCACTCCCGGCAGCATAACTCTCCTTGATCCCCTGAAGGTCATCGGCTGCAGATATACAATCCTGAAACCTGCTACGTAGATTACAGCGGGAGTCCAGAAGCTAGTCGAAGAGCGTTCTGCAATTCATCAATTAGAGGGCAATCTATCCGAGAACACCGGCCAGGGAAGGTTCTTGTTGAGGCAGGTCATCATCGAGTTGAGGCAAGAAACAGGCCTGTTTCTCGGTGGCGAGCATACCCTGAAACCATATGAAGGAGGCCGCCCGTCCGGTAACCACCCGCATCTTCTTCAGTTGATCCAGTGAGAAAATGCTATATTCCCGGCGTGCTTCAACTATCCTCTTGGCCGACACGGGACCGATTCCGGGAACACGGAGCAGTTCTTCGTAACTGGCCCTGTTGACATCCACAGGGAAAAGCCAGGGCTGCTTCTGGGCAATGGTCAACTTGGGGTCTTTAGTCAAGGGCAGATTGCTCTTCTCTCCCAAAGCCAACTCCACCTCCTGTGGAGAAAAGCCGTAGACCCTGAGCAGCCAGTCTGTCTGATAGAGCCGGTGCTCCCGCAGCGGAGGAGTGGGGCAAAGCCCTTCCAGTGGCGATTCCGGTATCGGCTGAAAAGCACTGAAATAGATTCTCCTCAATTCGATCTCACGGTAGAGAGCTGCGGCAGTCTGCAAGATGTCCCGGTCCGTCTCACCAGCCGCCCCAACCACAAACTGGGTTGTCTGCCCGGATGGCACCAGCCCTTCATTAGAGTCCATAATCTGCTTCGCCCAGCGCATACGCTCCAGGATATCCCGGTAGAGGTCCTTCTTAGAGCTCAGCTTGGACAGATGCCGCGCAGTCGGCGCCTCTACATTCAATGAGACGCGATTCGCCAGCTTGCAGCCTTCCTCAATGCAATCGAAGGGAGCCCCCGGCAGAATCTTCAGGTGCACATAGCCATTAAACTCGTATTTCTGGCGCAGGATCTCCACAGTCTTTACCATGGACTCCATGGTTCGGGAGGGGTTCCCCGCAATGCCGGAGCTCAGAAACAAACCCTGCACCAGCCTCTTCCTGTGGAGCTCCATAAACAGTTTGGCCAGCTCTTCGGGGTGAAAGGAGAAACGCGGCTTGTCCCGACCGATCTGGTTGACACAGTAAGCACAATCATTGGTGCAGACATTGGTCAGGAGCACCTTGAAGAGACATACCGATCCTCCGCCAGGGAGAGACGCCCGATATATGAAACGCATTGGAGAGGGATTCGCAGAGCGTAGATGCCCCGGGCCGCTATAGCCGCAGACGTCGAACCGGGCATCTGCAGCCAGCATATCCAGTTTTTGCAGAACGTCCATCTTCCCTCACGCCTCCATTCGCTGCCCAAACCCGAGCAGGAAACCGCCGAGGATCTCAGGCACAATGCACACCTGAAAAGCCGTGATCTGCAGACCCATGATCATGTAGTCGCCGCTATAGTCATAAGGCGCATGGCCCCAGTACCCTGTGGAGGAGATACCAATGGCCAAGCCAATGGCCGACACTCCCAGAAAGCACCCCACCAAAGCAATGAGAGCGCCCAGTCCGATGGAGAAACGGCGCAACAGGCCCATCCCGCCTTCCGTTCCTACCATAAGGTTCCTGCCGATCAGGAAGCCTCCGCATAACGCCGAGACGACACCGATGATAGTAAGCAGGATAAAAGCCGCCGGATTTGCCCAATAGATGTCCTGGTAGCCCCGGATAAAGAGAAGTCCTCCGAGCAAGACCGCCAGCAGACCTAGCACAAAGCCCCAATAAATCCCCTTGATCATGATATCTACCTTCCCAGCATCCCTTTCTCCAGTGTGGAATAGGACTGGGAATAGAAGATGATCCGGTCTTGGCCACCTGCTACCGTAGATATACTACATCCGCAGTCGTCTAATTCGTGTCAGATCTCTTCCCCGCGGCAAGGGCCAGAGCACCTCCTATAATCAGGGAGAGTAGCGGTACTGGAAAGTAAATGACAGGACCCGCAAACGGATGTTCTGGGAACATCAAGGCCAGATTGATTTGACTCACGCTGGCAGTTTCCTTATAGGAAGCGAAGCCAACGGAGATAGCCGCTGCACCAGCCAAAAGTAGTATGCCTCCTCCCAGACCTGGATTCATGCGCACCAGCGCAGCACCGATAATAGCCACTGCCCCGATTGCAATGAGCGCGATAACCCACCATTGAGCAGAGTCAGCACCAGTGTGAACAATAGCTCCCATACCACCACCCACAAAATAGGTTATCCCTCCGATAAGCCCCAGCACCATTGCTGCTATTACCATCCCGCCTCCTTTTTTATTTCTGTCTTGGTCATTGTATCACGACAGCTATCATCTCTCCAGCCTGACACAGGGAGTCCGGCTTTACGGAATAGAGACATCAGGCTGGATTCTACTTCTTTCGAAAGCACGCCCGGGCCTTCCTGATTATCCTTCAGCCTCCCCCCTCAGCTTCCTTCTCCATCTTGTCCAGTCTGGTATAGTAGTCCGGAAGTTCATTGAGGTGTGCCAGTGCGATCTTCCCCGTCATAATCGGGTCGTCATTCGTCACATTGGTATGGGGATCAACCAGCCCGTGCTCCAGCTCCACATCCAGCCCCATCCGGAACTGTTCTACATCGTACTTGCTCCACTTAATGCCCAGCTTCTCGCCAATCTCCTTGGCCTCCGTGGCCGTGAAACGCTTTTTAGCTATGCTTCACCTCCGAATAATAACATCAGGTGTGATTATATCCCTTTTCTGAGAACCCTGCCTCCATTTTGTGAGCGAGGTTCCGCTCGGTTAAGGTTGATAAACCCTATAAGTACAAAGGCAAATTTGACAGCGACCAACCGGGACCGAACAGAACCAAGCAGGTGGGCCATCTGGGTTAGATTGGACTCAGGTCAGCAGATGCGGGGCAGAGGGTCTCCCACCAGCATATCAACGATCCGCGATGCGCCAAGCTGGGTCTTCATCACTACTCTGCCGGGATGCTCCGCCTGCACTTCCCCAATAAGAGCCGCCTCTCTGCCATAGGTGTTTCGGCGCATCTTCTTCAGGACTGCCTCTGCATCCTCAGGGGCGACTATGGCCACCAGCTTGCCCTCGTTAGCGATGTAAAGCGGATCGAGGCCCAGCATCTCGCAGGCACCACGCACTTCCTCCCGAACCGGTATCTTCTCTTCTTCGATCCTGATGCTCACCTTCGACTGAGACGCGATCTCATTCAGTGTGGTAGCCAGCCCGCCTCTGGTGGGATCACGCATGGCGTGAATTCGAGGGCTGGCTTTGATCATCTCCGCCACCAGCCTGTTGAGAGGGGCACAATCGCTCTTGAGCCGCGTGGAGAAGCTCAGTCCTTCCCGCTGGCTGAGCACAGCGATGCCGTGATCGCCTATAGTGCCGCTCAAAATCACCTTGTCCCCCGGCCTGGCATTGGAACCTGATATGTCCACCCCTTCCGGAACCAGGCCTACTCCAGCCGTATTGATGAAGAGCTTGTCGGCGCTGCCCCGATTGACTACCTTGGTGTCCCCGGTAACGATCTGCACTCCAGCTTCCCTGGCTGCCATCTGCACCGAGCCGACTATCCGTGCCAGATCCTCCTGGAGAAGCCCTTCCTCGATAATAAAAGCCAGGCTCAGATAGAGCGGCACCGCCCCAACCATAGCCAGGTCATTTACTGTGCCGCACACCGCCAGCCTGCCAATATCACCGCCGGGGAAGAAGATGGGATTGACCACATAGCTATCGGTGGTGAAGGCCAGCCTTCCTTCGAAGTCAAAGACAGCCGAGTCATCCAGTCTGGCCAGCAGAGGATTGGAAAGAGCCTGAAGGAATGTCTTCTCGATCAGCTCGCGGGCCAGCTTCCCGCCACTGCCGTGGGCCAGGATGATCTTGTCACTCACCGGCAGCTCCATAAACATAGTAGGCGGCACAGCTTCCCTCAGAGGAGACCATGCATGGCCCCACCGGACTGGCCGGAGTACAAACGGTGCCAAACAGCTTGCAGTCCCGGGGCGTCTTCACCGCCCGGAGTACCTCACCGCAAATGCAGCCCTTTGGCTCGAACGTAGGGCCGGGATCAAACTCGAAAGCCAGCTCAGCATCAAAGCGCTGATATGCCTTGCTCAGCCTGAGGCCGCTATCAGGTACCAGGCCCATACCCCGCCACCGGGCAGAGCAGGGTTCAAATACCCGATACATCAACTCTAAAGCCCGCTGATTTCCCTCCGGACCCACCCCCCGCCGGTAGGCGATTTCAACCTTCGACTCCGCCCGCTCGATCTGCAGCACCAGCATATAGACACACTGGAGGATATCCAGAGGCTCAAATCCGGAGACCACACAGGGTATGCCATAGTCACGGGCTATGAACTCCCATGACATGGAGCCCACGATAGCACTCACATGCCCGGGACATATCAGGCCACTGACCTTGACCTCTCCCGAATCAAGGAGCGCTTTTATTACCGGAGGGCAGAGTTTATGTAAAGAAATAACGTAGTAATTCCGCATTCCCTCTTGCTCAGCCTGAAGAACCGAGGCAGCGACAGTCGGAGCCGTTGTCTCGAAACCGATCCCCAGAAAGATCACTGATTTCGACGGGTTCTCTCTGGCGATCTGCAAGGCATCCAGCGTGGAGTAGACAATGCGGACATCAGCCCCATCGGCTTTGACTTCCTGCAGGCTGGAACGGCTGCCGGGAACCCTGATCATGTCCCCAAAGGTGGTCAGGATCACGCCCGGAATCCGGGCCAGGGCAATGGCCTTGTCGATATCAGCATTATCAGTGACGCACACAGGGCAGCCGGGGCCGGAGAGCATCTCGATGGTGGCAGGAAGGAGCTGGCGGATGCCGTGCTTCATGATGGCTACAGTGTGTCCGCCGCAGAACTCCATCAGGCGGGCTCTTTTGGTGGAGTGCTGCTGAATGCTGCGGATGAGCCCCTGGGCTAATTCAGAGCGCCGAAATTCATCAACAAACTTCATGCTTCTTCCTCATCCGCTGCGCCTCGCGCCATCTCTTCCAGAAGCCTCAGGGTTTCCTCAGCCTCTTCCTGATTGACGACATTGATGGCATAGCCGGTATGCAGTAAAACATAATCGCCTACCCTGGCTTCAGGGGTAAGCAACAGGCTGGCTTGCCGGCTGACGCCTCCGATCTCAACTTCGGCCACGCTGCCATCAATGGATTTGACTAACGCCGGTATGGCAAGACACATGATTATCTCGCTTCAGTTCCCTCTTCATATATTACGCTTATCGTGAGTGCCAAGTCCATCGTCAACGAGCACGTGATTATGACCCGGCAAAATGGGCAATCACCGCCTGGCCCAGAGAGAGCCCGCCATCATTGCACGGCACCACGCTGTGGGTAAGCACCTCAAAACCCTCCCTTCGAAGTGCTTCGATGGCAAGTCTCGAAAGCAGTCGATTCTGAAACACACCACCACTCAAAGCCACTAGCTTGATACCATTTTCCCTGGCTACAAGCTGGCACGTCCGGGCAATTATCTCAGCCATGGTTCTGTGGAACTTGGCTGCCATCAGGGATACAGGAACGCCTTCCCTCACTTCCTTAACCACTGCTGAAATAAGCTCTCCCAGCTTCACCACATTACACCCTGCTTCCTCAGCAATAGAAAAGGGATAGTCCCCACCATCCGGACTGTCTATCGCATCCAGAGCCGCCATCTCCAGTTCAATAGCAGCCTGAGCCTCATAGTCCACCACTCCACGGACTCCGGTCAAAGCGGACACAGCATCAAACAGGCGTCCGGCACCCGACGTCAGCGGAGAGTTGAGCCTCCGCTCCAGCTGGCGTTTCACTACGGCCAGCTCCTCAGGATCAACTCTGCTCAAGACAGGCAATCCTGCCAAAGAGACATCCTGTCCCATCAGAGTGTAAAGATATCCCAACGCCATGCGATAGGGTTTGCGTATCGCCGCAGCACCTCCGGGCATAGGCACAGGCTCCAGGTAACCTGCCCTTTTGAAGGACTTCCAGTCGGCCACCAGGAACTCACCACCCCAAAGCGTGCCGTCAGCACCATACCCCGTTCCATCGAACGCCACACCGATAACAGGGCCTTCCACATTGTTCTCCACCAGGCAGCTCGCTATATGAGCATGATGGTGCTGCACAGGGACAAACCTCAAACCAGGCTTGCCTTCGGCTTTCAGGCCTAGAGCATATTTGGTGGAAAGGTACTCAGGATGAAGATCATAGGCCACGATTTCAGGCTCTATACGGAAAAGTTTCCGGTAAAGCCCAATAGCAGCCTCAAAATGCTGCAGCGTTTCTTCATTCTCCATATCCCCAATGTGCTGGGACATAAACGCATGCTGGTCTCTGGTAAGGCAGAAGGTATTCTTCTCTTCAGCCCCGCAGGCCAGAACAGGTCGGGCCTTGAAGGGCAGATGAATCGGGTACGGGGCATACCCCCGGGCACGTCGTACGGCCTGAGGAGCACCTCCCTCTACAATATAAACACTATCATCATATCTGGCGTAGATATCCCGGTTATGAAGCAGAAAATAATCGGCAATACGACCCAGTCTTCTTAATGCCTCGTCATTGTCCTTGGCAATGGGTTCCTCGCTGAGATTACCGCTGGTCATGATCAAGGGAAAACCTGCTTCTCTCATCAGTAGATGGTGCAACGGAGTGTAAGGCAACATCACCCCCAGGTATTTGAGCCCGGGAGCTACCTCCGGGCAAATGGACGATCCCTTCCTCCACCCCAGAAGCACGATAGGACGCTGCGGAGACAATAGCAGGCTTTCCTCCTCAGGAGAGACCAGGCAGTGCCTGCCGACCTCCTCCAGCGACGCCATCATCACTGCCAGAGGCTTGGAAGGGCGCCCTTTTCTCTCCCTCAAGACCTTTACTGCCTCCCTGTTTGTGGCATCACAGGTCAGAAGAAAGCCGCCCAAGCCCTTAACAGCCAGGATTCTCCCCTCCTTCAGCAACTCGGCAGCCGAACGAATGGCATCATTACTGTTGACCGGAGAGCCACGGCTATCGACTAACTGCAGGCTGGGACCGCATCTGGGACAGGCATTCGGCTGGGCGTGAAAACGCCGATCGAGCGGGTCGTCATATTCTCTCTGGCAATCAGCACACATCTTGAAACGGCGCATAGTGGTCCGGGAACGGTCATAGGGAATATCCTCAATGATAGTGAATCGGGGCCCGCAGTTGGTGCAGTTGGTAAATGGGTAGCGATAGCGCCTGTCGCCAGGGGAGAAAATCTCTTCCTGGCATGCCTGGCAGGTGGCAATGTCCGGCGAGACCAACTGGTACATCCCCTTTTGAGCATGGCTCTTCCGGATCTCGAAACCGGTATAGTTCTGTAGAGGAATCGGAGCCGCAGTGACTTCCTCGATTCTGGCCATAGGAGGAGCTTCTGCCTTAAGTTTCGTCAGAAATCCGTCTACCGACGCTTCTCTTCCTTCAACCTCAATCTCCACACTCCCCGAAGTATTGCGCACCCAGCCAGCTAGGCTATATTCATGCGCCAGCCGGTAAACAAAGGGTCTGAAACCAACCCCCTGTACCACCCCACGAATATCTATCCGCAGCGACTTTGTGGACTCTAATCCAGCCATAATTCCAGCGACAATCTCACATTCATAATTTTGAATGGCTCTCGAGGGCTTCGACTTCCCGTTAGCGGCCCTATAATCCGGCTATTATCTGCCCCATCAGGGAAGTGTCATAACCGCCCAGTTTTTCCACTTCAGCCCTGAAGGAAGGCTGCTGCAGAATAGTCAGCAAAGGCTCAAGGAAAGGACTTTCATAGTAATTTCGCGGTATAACCAGATCATATCGTTCCTTCAGCAGTGGAACAAAGTCCAGGTCCAGTGCCCTGGCTGCCGCTACAATCCCCAGTCCGGCATCTGCTGTTCCACTGGCAATCGCCGCAGCCACAGCCAGGTGAGTAAAGGCTGCCCGTTCATAGCCATTTATTTCGGCAGAATCTATCCCCATTTCCTTCATTTTGAAGTCCAGGAGCACCCTTGTGCCGGCACCCCTCTGGCGATTGATAAAGCTCACCCCCCGCCGCCGCAGGTCAGCCAGGTTACTCAATCCCTTCGGATTTCCTTTGGCCACCATCAATCCCTGTTCGCGGTAAACCAGATTGACAATAACCATCTCCTTGTCTCCGAGCAGGCGCTTCACATAGGACACATTGTACTCGCCACTTTCCTCATCAAGGAGATGTGAACCGGCAAGGTGGGCTTCTCCTCTTCTCAGAGCAATAAGCCCCCCCAGACTGCCAACGTTGGAAGAGGACAGGTTTCTCCGGGGATATTGTTTATGCAGGTGATTGGCCAATACATCCAGAGCCAGATCATGGCTCCCCACTACTACAATGCCATTCTCTATATCTTCAAGATTGCTTAAAAGCTCGACGCGCACCTTCTGCCGCTCCTGAAGGCCTTCACTGCCTCGCGGGATACAGACCCACCCATCAGCCCTGACCATAGACATCGTGGCTCCTGCACCTCTTTGAAGAGGTGTAGCCAGCAGTTCGCCACCCACCTGGCCCACCTTCACCCGCAGAAATTCATCTTCACCCATAGGAGAAAACACCTTGCGAGTCATCACAGCTTCAATGGTTCTCCGCTGTGGAGGGGCAGCGCCCTGCAGACGATAGACCAGGGGTTTCACAAAGAGCTCCATGGTGAGCGCGGCTGATACAGGATAACCGGGAACACCAACAACCGGCTTGCCCTTCACCAGACCCAGGACCACCGGATGACCGGGGCGGATGGCCACACCATGGACTACGACTTTCCCCAGATCAGCCACCAGTGAAGCCGTAAAATCCCGTCTGCCAGCTGAAGCGCCGGCATTGACTACCACTATGTCATGTTCAGATAATACCTCAAGGATGGCCCTCTTCAGCCGATCATAATCGTCAGGCACCGGATCAAAGCGCGTCGCCACCCCACCCCACTCCTTCACCAGACCAGCCAACACCAGAGAGTTGGATTCAATAATCTTTCCCGGTTTGAGATCACTCCCGGGCGGCATCAACTCCGTGCCGGTGGGGATGACAGCTACCTTCGGCCTGCGCCTTACTTCTACATGACTTATCCCGGCCTGACCAACAGATCCCAAATCCATTGGCTTAAGGAGATGGCCCTCTGACAGGATAAGCTCTGAGGCAATAATATCCTCACCCAGAAGACGAACATGCTGCCAGGGAGCCACAGGCAGCATGACTTCTATCAGTCCCTCCTCGACAACCTGGATATTCTCTATCATCACCACTGCATCAAAGCCAGGAGGCAGCGGCATCCCTGTATCCACCCATTGCGCCTGCTCCCCGATTTTGAGCCGCACAGGTGCCCTCTCCGAAGCGTTACTGGTATCTTGTGAACGGATGGCCGCTCCGTCCATGGCAGCAGCGTGGTAGTGTGGCGAAGATATCCTGGCCCAGACTGGTTCAGCAGTAACCCTGCCCAGTGCTTCCTCAAGAGAAACGTGCTCACTCGCTGTCAGCGCCAGCCCACCCGCTTCCTCCAGAGCAGAATTGAACTTCGTCAAAGCCTCGTCCAGGGGGATATCTTCGAGATAGAAGTGCCGCTCATTGGCATGGGGATTGGTTGACACTATTGCACGACTCCTTAATAACAATCAGAACAGTCTTATCGTCACCATTTCGCCTGCTGCGAGTCCCGCCCTGTCGATAGGAATCCGGGCAATACCATCTGCCTTGACCAGGGCAAACATAAGGTTAGATTTGCCGAAAACCGGCTCCGCATATAACTCACCGTTTCTTTCTTCAATCCTCACCGGGATGTAGTCCTCCCTCCCCGGCGCTGATGGGATGTTGCGGGTGAGCCTGGCCTTGATTTCGCATCGCTTCGGCAATTGGTTACATCCACTCAGCCTATAGATCGACGGGGTAACGAAGATCTCGAAGGTTATCATAGCCGAAGCCGGATTACCGGGCAGGCCAAAGAAGGGCTTCCCATCAACCAGGCCAAGGATGGTAGGCTTCCCCGGTCTGAGTGAGATGCCGTGGACAAGAACGCCCGGCTCGCCCAGCGTGTTGATAACCTGCGCAGTTATATCACGGGTGCTTACCGAGCTGCCTGCAGAGATAACTACTATGTCCGCCTCTCTCATAGCCCGATGGGATGCCTCCTTCAGGGATTCATAGCTATCTCTGACAATACCAAATCGCAGAGGGATAGCACCGGCCTGCAGGGCAAGGGCAGCCAGTGTATAAGCATTGGTATTCCTGATCTGTCCTGGCCCTGGTTCATCCTCAGGAGTTACCAGTTCATCACCAGTAGGGATCAGAGCTACCTTGACTCTCTGAAAAACTGATACCTCAGTGATGCCCAGGGCAAGCAGCGCTCCGATGTCCTGAGGCCGAAGCAGGCTCCCCCGAGAGAGCAGGGCTTCACCCCTGGCCATGTCCTCCCCCACCTGAATGACATTCTCGCCCTTGGCCACCGGACGGACTACTTCAATGGTGGAAGCATCTACTTCATGGGTATTTTCCACCATAACAACAGCATTCGACTCACCGGCAAGCATGCCTCCAGTGTGGATTAAGGCTGTCTCCCCCGGAGAGAGGGTTACCCCGGCAGGTCTACCCATGAGTATCTCACCCACTACCTTCAGGTACGCAGGCTGGCTCTCCGTGGCGCCATGAGTATCTTCAGCTCTTACCGCATAGCCATCCATGGCTGATCGGGGGAAATGAGGCAGATCAACCAGAGCCGACGTATCGTCAGCAAGCACCCGACCCAGAGCCTCGCTGGTGGGTATGACCTCCACCCGTTTTATGGCTGAGAGATGAGGCTCAAGTCTGGACCAGGCTTCCTGCGGGGTAAGTACCGTGAATAACTGTGGCATCCTCGTGAGACTAGGTTAGCACGAGGTAGAACAGAAAGGCAAACGTTGCACTAAAAAGATCACAGCTCGCGAAAGAGCAAGGAAGGCAAATCCTCGGGGAGGGAAGCCTCTTGGGCAGTTCTCAACTCTCCTTGAAGAGGGGTAATGGAGATCCTGCCTCTGTCTACTGCATGTATGTCTGTTCCTTCCTCAGCGTTCCACCATGGCTGCCCTATGGTAATCCGGTAGTTGTCCTTGCTGCCATCGGGGCCCATGGTGATAGCAGTACTGTAGCCACCCCTTCCGACCCTGGTGATCTCAACACCACCTATCCTCTCTAAAGGTAAATTGGGTAGGTTTACATTGAGCAGTAGAGCCCCAGACCCTTTACAGCTAACTCTGCCGATCAGCAGAGGTGCTAGCCTGGCAGCAATTTCAAAGTTGGTTTCTTCTCCTGCCTGTACTGAAAGGGCAACCGATGGCACACCATGAAGATAACCCTGCAGGGCTGCGCCTACTGTCCCCGAGAGGAGTACATCATGCCCCATGTTCGCTCCTCTGTTGATACCGGAGAAGACTATCGCGATGTCCTCCATGAGCCGCAGAGCCAGGATCACGCTGTCTCCCGGCGTTCCCCCAACCGAATAGGCCCTTATCGACGGCACCAATGAGTCCACCTCAGTCAATTTCACTGATCGATGCAGACTGATGGAGGTGCCAGTGCCGCTCTGCTCGCGATCAGGAGCAAACACGACCACCTCGCCAACCTTGGTTAGCCGCTCAGCAAGAGCCCAAAGGCCGGGAGCATGTATGCCATCATCATTAGTAACCAGTATCTTCATTTGTCATTGCAAGCCTGTCTCCGAGCGGAAGCGAGGAGTAGGCAAAACAAACTCAATCCCAGCGCCGTGTTACTGCCCGCGTCGCCTTTCCCACGGAAGGGGCTCCTGGCAGTAACACGGGTTAACGCCCATTAGGTATACTTGTAGAACCCCCAGCCGTTCTTCTTTCCGTAGCGCCCCATGGTGACCATTGCCTTGAGCAACGGCGGCGGAGCATAAACGGGGTCCTTGAACTCGTCGTACATGGCGCAGGCCATAGCGTACATGGTGTCCAGTCCGGCGAAGTCCATCAGGGTGAAAGGCCCCATCGGTGAATTCGTCGCCATCATCCAGGCCTGATCCATTTCCTCGATAGTGGTCCATCCCTCGTCCAGCATGCGGATGGCATTCATCATGAATGGGAAGCCAAGGCGATTGACGAGAAAACCAGGTGTATCCTTGGCAAAGACCACCTTCTTGCCCAGTGACTTGCTGACCTTCTCCGCCATCTCGATGGTCTCCTTGGAAACGGCGATAGTCTTTACGATCTCCACCATCGGCATGATCGGGACGGGCTGGAAGAAATGCATACCGATTACCTGGGACGGCCTCTTCGTTGCCATTGCCATCTGCAGGATGGATAAACATGAGGTATTGCTGGCCAGGATCGCATGCTTAGGACAGACTTTGTCAGCAGCCGCAAACACCCTCTTCTTCTCCTCCATGTTCTCAATCACAGCCTCTATCATCAGGTCACAATCATGGAAATCTTCCATCTTAATAGTGCCGTGGAGACGTGCAAGGGTAGCATCTCGATCCTGCGCTGACAATTTGCCCTTGCTAAACGCTTTCTCCAGCGAAGACTTGAGCGACGTCATACCCTTATCCAGAAACTGCTGGTTAACTTCCAGGACTACTGTTGAGTAGCCGGAACGAGCACAGACCTCAGCGATACCCGAGCCCATTAATCCGCAACCGACTACACCTACTTTCTTGATTTCCATGAAACCTCCTTTATTTCCACTTCAGAAGTCTATCTAAACAGAAAGCCCGATAAGCTTTCCTTTAAGTCCCTCAAGCCTCTCCTTATATGGTTGGGCAAATCTATCTGACTCCTGCTGCCACTCCGGGAGAACCCTGGGGTTGATGCCGCCAATGGCGCTCCCTGAAATCCTCAGCTGGTGCAACACCCCCCTGGCTGCAACTTCTATTTCTTGTCTCCCTTCCTGCTCAACCTCCCGGTATTCTTGAAAGAGTTGCTCTATCTCAGCCTTGATTTCTTTTATATCTCCCTCTTTCTTTAAACCGGAAATTCCTTCAATCACCTTGTTCAGTCTTTCATGGTTGTCCAGATCGATCGACTGAATTAGTTTAGAGGCCAGGGAGGCTCTAACCAGATCTTTTTCCTCAGCCTTATACTTGTCGAGTTCTACTTCCAATTGCCACAGAGCCAGACCACCGAGGTACTTGTCAGCTAATACCTGTGCGATCTCGCCGTATTTCTCTTCCTTCTGTCTCTTCAGCTCCCCGGGAGAGAGCTTGCCTAACTTCTCCGCCTTCTCCATAGCCAACTCCCAGGCACTCTTTATCTCTCCCACACTGACCTCCAATACCGAAGAGCAGGAAAGCAGTCAACCTGCTTTCCTGCCAATGTTCACTGCAGGGCTAGTCTCGCTAAAGTATCAGACCGAGACGTTCCACCCCTATTATAGCGTGCTATATCCACCGTTGACGCTGATAGTCTGGCCATGGATGAATGAGGCAGCATCAGAGCACACGTAGATAACTGTGTTGGCCACATCCTGCGGCACAGCAACTCGCCCGATAGGATACAGTTTCAACTGCATCTTCTTCATGTCCTCAGGCATGGTATCCTGCGTGACGCCCTGGGTCATGGACAACTCGGAGACATGCTCCTTCTTCTCCGGGATAACGCCGGCAGGACAGATACAGTTGACGTTAATGTTGTAGCGGCCCACCTCCTTGGCAATGGCCTTGGTGAAGCCGATGACGCCGCCCTTACACGCCGAATAGACAACCTGTCGGAACTCTCCTATCCTACCCGCCTCGGAACCGATGTTGCAGATCTTGCCATACTTGCGGGGCATCATCTGTTCCAGCGTTGCCCTGGTGCAATTAAGAACGCTCCAGAGGTTCAGGTTGACCATCTTCTGCCAGGTCTCCCGCTTCTGCTCCATGAAGAGCCCCCAAGGGCTGTCCAGCCAGCCGACGCCGTTGACCAGCACATCGATCTTGCCGAAATCCTTCACAGTCTCTTTGACCATCGCATCAACGGACTCAAAGCTGGTCACGTCTGTCTTTATGAATACGATCTTCCCGCCACCACCCAGAGCACCGGCCTCAGCCGCCACCTTGGGCCCCTGCTTCTCATCGATGTCGGCGATAACTACATTCGCTCCCTCTTTGGCAAAAGCCAGCACATTGGCCCGGTTGATATTGGAGCTTCCTCCAGTCACAATTACCGCCTTACCTTTATAACCCAGATCCATGTTCCCTCCTCCTGTTTGAATTCATTGCTTCTGATGACAGAGCGCTTATTAATTCGCCTAAACGAATCGGTGCTCCCTTGTCACCTAGAATACGAACGGGTCTCCTTCACTGCCCCTAAACTTCGGAGGCCTCTTCTCCAAGAAGGACTTCGCCGCCTCGAGATGGTCCGGCGAGTTGAGAGTATGGTATTCGTAGGCAATGGTGGTATCGAACAGCAGATTGATCCGATCCATCAATATCTTGTTGAGGGACATCTTGGTCAGGCTTATGGCCAAAGTCGGCCCATCAGCGAATTTCTTCGCGTACGCCCAAGCCTCTTCCATCAACTTCTCAGGCGGCACAACTTTGGTTATCAGACCGATACGCTCCGCTTCTGCCGCACTAACCATTTCCCCAGTCATCAAGTACTGCTTTGCCTTGCACATGCCTATCAGTAAAGGCCATATGATGCAGCCGCCGTCACCCGGGAGTATCCCCACACCGATATGCGGGTCACCGATGCGGGCCTTCTCCGAAGCGATCACTATGTCGCACTGCAAAGCGATCGTGGCTCCGAGTCCGGCGCAGGCGCCGTTCAGAGCAGCGATAACCGGCTTGCGGCAAGAAAGCAGGTTGACGATAATCCTCTTCACACTGGTGCTGGAAATACGAATGGTGTGATCCGTATAACCATTTATCATAAGATTGATGTCACCGCCTGCTGAGAAGGCGCGGCCAGCGCCAGTCAGGATGACCGCATTGACTTCATGATCCTCATTCATGTCCTCGAATATGTGCTCTATCTCTGCATGCTCCGGCTTGCCAATGGCATTCATGGCATCCGGGTTGTTCAGGGTAAGGATGGCTACCCTATCCTTTTTCTCTACCTTGATAAACTTGTATTTACTATAGTCAACCATTAGTTTGACCTCCTTCCGTTTTCTAACCTTACGCCGTCCTGGCTACATTCCCAGTTCCTGCGCCACTATCTCACGATGAAAGTCAGCATCCCCAAAGTACAACTCCGCAGCCTTCGCCCGCCTAAAGTACAACTCCAGATCATGATCCTTCGTGAAACCAATCGCAGCATGTATCTGGTGCGACTGCGCCGTTACCCTCCGGTATGCCTCGCTTATCCATCCCTTGATCACCGATATCTCCCTCCGACACGGTATCCCCTCACTTAACATCCATGCCGCTTTGTGTAAACTCACCCTCGCACTGTCTACATCTATCGACATGTCCGCCATGTAGTGCTGGATAATCTGGAAACTCCCTATCGGCCGATCAAACTGTACCCGGTCTTTCCCATACTGGATCGTCATCTCTAATACCTGCTGCGCTCCACCCTGCATCTCCGCACTCTTCGCCAACGCCGCCCACTCCATCACCTTCTTTACTATCTCCCACCCATGATCTGCCTTCCCCAGTATGTCACCCTTGGCTACCTTCACTTTGTCAAACGTTACTTCACACTGTTTGTCACCAGCTATCGTCTTTAGCACATGCACACTTACCCCAGGCGCTTTCCTGTCTACCAGGAACAGCGTTATCCCTTCCTCAGCATGCTGTTTCTTCGCCGTCCGCGCCACCACTATCATCTTGTCAGCTACATTGGCATCATTCACAAATAGCTTCGTCCCACTGATGACATAGTTATCACCTTCTGCCTTAGCCTCTACCTGCACCGCCTTCGCCTCATACTTCGCACTAGGCTCCGTCAGTGCCATCGTCATGATCAACTCGCCCTTGCATAACTTCGGCAGTATCGCCTTCTTCTGTTCCTCTGTCCCAAACTCCGCTACCGCCATCCCCCCCAGTATCACCGTCGATATGAAAGGCCCGGGCAGACACGCCCGCCCCATCTCTTCCAGCAATATCACCAGATCCAGAAACTTGAACCCTCCCCCACCATACTTCTCCGGAAACGGTAGCCCCACCCACCCTAAATCCGCCATCTCCTTCCATAGCTCCGGCACATACCCCTTCTCATCTTCCTCCATCTGCCTCACTAACGTCTTCGGACATTTGCTCGTGAGAAAATCCCGAGCAGACTTCCATAACATCTCTTGCTCTTCTGTCAACGCTAGATCCATAGCACTCTCCTTCCCTGATAGACTTCAAACCCGGGGCAGGCCCAAACCCACTGAGGCTATAGTGTTCCTCGATGCCTCATTGGTACCGCCTTCAATAGTCATAGCCACCGCAGCCAGATAGAGATACTCCATTCTGCCTCTGAGCCTGACCCACTTGGAATGCTCATCGAGCTGCCCATAGAGTCCCAGCGTCTGCACTCCGAGATGACCCAAACGCTGGAGTATACTGCCGCCCAGCGGTTTCAATTGGCAGGCGGTAGCTATTATCGGCATCCCCTTGGTAGCCATCCAGTTCAACCTCATTCCCAGGTTCCGCCCCACCTCGAGTTCAATGGCCAACTGGGCCAGCCTGCTCCGAACTAGTGGATCCTCACTAAGAAGCCGTCCATCCACATCTCTGGTCTCTTTACAGTACTTTATCAGTAACTCCAGGTCTCGCCGCCCACTATTGATCAGCCAGTAGCCAAAACTCTTCTCAGTAGCCACGCCGAAAAGCGCCACACCCCAACCGCCATTGACGGTGCCCAGAATATTGGCCTTTGGGACTCTGACGTTATCATAGAAGACTTCGCAGAAGGCAGGGTGTCCGGTAATCTGTGGTATGCGCCGCATCGAGATTCCTGGACCTTTAAGATCAACCAGAAAGGTGGTTATGCCTTTTTGCTTCTTGACGTTCGGGTCTGTCCGCGCATATACGATCGCCCAGTCAGCGTAGTAAGCTCCCGTCTGCCATGTCTTCTGTCCGTTGAGGACGAAACAGTCCTGCTCCTCTGTTGCCCTCAACTGCAGGTTCGCCAGATCTGAGCCGGCATTCGGTTCACTCATGCCAACGCACCACTGCACTTCCCCACGGGCTATGGCAGGCAGAAACTTCTGTTTCTGCTCCTCTGTGCCAAACTGCAGGATCATGTCGCCCGTCATGAGAGCAGCAGATATCGCCCAGTACGGTGCGCCGCGGTAGATCAACTCCTGTTCCAGCATGAACCGCTTCATCATGGGGGCTTCCTGGCCACCGTACTTCTTCGGCCACTGCAAACCAAGCCAGCCCTTGGCGGCCAGCCTTCGCCTGATCTCCAGATCGAATTTGTGGAGTCCTTCGTCCGCCTGCTCGTTATGCCCGTCAGGGTCCACACCAAGCCAGTCCTTTGGCAACACCTCATTAAGGAAAGCTTGAACTTCCTTGAGGAATTGTTCCTCATCGGCAGTGAACTTGAAGTCCATCAACCTCCTTTCCGTTGCAGGAGCATGTCACGAGCATGGCCTCATGCCTTACATGCCGCTCACCTTGATCCCGCTTCCCAACAACGAAAAGCTGTAACAGTCAACAGGGCCGGAGCCCTGAACATTCATTACATAGCACCCTGCAGTCCGGCACACGCCGACTGCATCTGCCAAGAGAACCCGTTAGCGCTGCTTGGGCAACCCTAAACCAGTTTTCCCGGCAATGTGATTCTTAGAAGTCTCAGTTGTACCGCCAGCTAGGGTGAATGAGAGCGCGCTGATGTAGGTATGCCGGATTCTGCCCCTCAGTTTCACCCACTTGGAGTCCTCGTTTAACGGTCCATAAAGTCCCAGAATCTGCTGACCGACATTACCCAGTCGCTGGCTAAGAGCACCACCATGCACCTTGATCTGGGAACTGGGCTTCACGGTCGGCATGCCCTTTGTTGCCATCCAGTTGAGCTCATGGCCCATGTTCATGCCGACTTCAATGTCAATAGCCAGTTGCGCCAGTCTGCCACGGATTATGGGGTCCTTGGCCAACGGCACACCATCGGCATCCTTCGTCTCCTTGCAGTACTGTACCAGCTGCTCCAGGTATCGCTTGGCATTGTATATGATAAAGAGACCGTAGGTCCTCTCTGCCCCAAAGGCATAGAGCAGGATTTCCCATCCGCCGTTCTTCTTGCCCAGCAGGTTCTCCTTCGGTACCTTCACGTTATCGAAAAACACTTCACAGAAGGCCGGAATGCCGGTTGCCTGCACTATCTGGCGCATGGTAATCCCAGGGCTCTTCAGGTCTACTATGATGACACTGAGACCCATATGCTTATTGGCTGGGTCCGTGCGGGTGTAGGTCATCAAGTATTTGGCATTATGACCGCCGCTCGTCCAGATCTTCTGTCCATTAAGGACATAGCAGTCCGCCTCTTCCACTGCCTTCAACTGGACATTGAAGGTGTCAGTGCCGGCATTGGGCTCGCTCATACCGATGGCCCACTTTACCTCGCCGCGGGTGATGGGAATAACGTACTTTTTCTTCTGCTCCTCAGTGCCGAAGTGCAGAATCATATCCGCCTGAGCTATAGCCAGGTCCATTCCAGGCGACCCACGATAGGCCAACTCCTGTAACAGAATCATCTCTTTCCAGATTGAAGCCTCCTGGCCTCCGTAGGCCTTGGGCCATGTCAGGCCAATCCAATTCTTCTCTCCGAACTTGCGCCACATCTTCTGCGCCAGAAGGAATACCTCTTTCCCGGACGATTCTTCCTCCGGCCCAGGATCCACTCCCATCCAGCCAGGTGGCAGTTCCTTGTCTAATAAATCCCTCACTTCCTTTCGGAAAGCTTCTTCTTCAGCCGTATACCGAAAGTCCATCGTTCTCCTTTCCGCAGTCCTGGCTACATTCCCAGTTCCTGCGCCACTATCTCACGATGAAAGTCAGCATCCCCAAAGTACAACTCCGCAGCCTTCGCCCGCCTAAAGTACAACTCCAGATCATGATCCTTCGTGAAACCAATCGCAGCATGTATCTGGTGCGACTGCGCCGTTACCCTCCGGTATGCCTCGCTTATCCATCCCTTGATCACCGATATCTCCCTCCGACACGGTATCCCCTCACTTAACATCCATGCCGCTTTGTGTAAACTCACCCTCGCACTGTCTACATCTATCGACATGTCCGCCATATAGTGCTGGATAATCTGGAAACTCCCTATCGGCCGATCAAACTGTACCCGGTCTTTCCCATACTGGATCGTCATCTCTAATACCTGCTGCGCTCCACCCTGCATCTCCGCACTCTTCGCCAACGCCGCCCACTCCATCACCTTCTTTGCTATCTCCCACCCATGATCTGCCTTCCCCAGTATGTCACCCTTGGCTACCTTCACTTTGTCAAACGTTACTTCACACTGTTTGTCACCAGCTATCGTCTTTAGCACATGCACACTTACCCCAGGCGCTTTCCTGTCTACCAGGAACAGCGTTATCCCTTCCTCAGCATGCTGTTTCTTCGCCGTCCGCGCCACCACTATCATCTTGTCAGCTACATTGGCATCATTCACAAATAGCTTCGTCCCACTGATGACATAGTTATCACCTTCTGCCTTAGCCTCTACCTGCACCGCCTTCGCCTCATACTTCGCACTAGGCTCCGTCAGTGCCATCGTCATGATCAACTCGCCCTTGCATAACTTCGGCAGTATCGCCTTCTTCTGTTCCTCTGTCCCAAACTCCGCTACCGCCATCCCACCCAGTATCACCGTCGATATGAAAGGCCCGGGCAGACACGCCCGCCCCATCTCTTCCAGCAATATCACCAGATCCAGAAACTTGAACCCTCCCCCACCATACTTCTCCGGAAACGGTAGCCCCACCCACCCTAAATCCGCCATCTCCTTCCATAGCTCCGGCACATACCCCTTCTCATCTTCCTCCATCTGCCTCACTAACGTCTTCGGACATTTGCTCGTGAGAAAATCCCGAGCAGACTTCCATAACATCTCTTGCTCTTCTGTCAACGCTAGATCCATCTACGTCCCCTTTCCTTCGATTTACTTCTTAGGTGCCGGCTTGGGCTCTCTGGGCAGTCCCAAGGCACCGGCTGCGGCATTACGAGCCACCTCAGTGGTGCCAGCAGCAATGGTATTGCAGATAGTACTCAGGTATATATGTTTTATCCGGCCGTTGAGCCTAGTCCATTTGTCCTTCACCGGATCCGTCTGTCTCCAGTTGCCTCCGACGGGGCCCAGTTGCCCGTAGAGTCCCATGATCTGCATTCCCACCTGGGCCACACGCTGGGTGGTAATGCCACCGAGGATCTTCACTTCATTGGCAGTGCTCACCACATTCCCGCCGGTGAGTGCCAGGTGGTTCAGTTTGTAGCCCACGTTGCGAGCTATTTCCTGCTGGATGACCAAATCAGCCAGCTTGTTCCGAATCAACTTGTTCTTAGACAGCGGTACACCATCGACGTCCTTGGTCTCCTTACAGTACTGAATTAAGAGGTCGATGTCTCTCCTGATGTTGATGAGGAGCATAACGCCATAGCTCCTCTCATGGCTGAGGGCAGCCATGACTATTTTCCAGCCACCATTAATTTCACCAAGCAGGTTCTCTTTGGGAACCTTGGCATTGTCGTAGAACACTTCGTTGAAAGCTCCAAGGCCACTCATCTGAGTAAGCCGTCTCATGGTGATCCCTGGAGTGTTCTTGTAGTCGACAAGAATTATGCTGATACCCCTGTGCTTAGCAAGATTCATGTCAGTCCGAACATAAACGGGAGCCAAGTCGGCCCTGTGGGCAGCGCTTTGCCAGGTCTTCTGACCATTCAGTATGAAGTAGTCCCCTTGCAAGTCAGCCCTCAATTGGATGTTAGCCAGATCCGAACCTGCATTCGGCTCGCTCATGCCTGCGGCACCCTTGATCTCCCCACGAACCATCATGGGTAGATATTTCTGCCTTTGTGCTTCAGTGCCAAATTCCAAGATCAGATCGCCCATGCCTCCGATAAACTGATAGGCATCCAACCCCGGGGCTCCACGATAGGTCATCTCCTCTTCCAGGATGATCTGTTTCCAGAGTGGTTGCTCATGGCCCCCGTATTTCTTGGGCCAACTCAGTCCCAGCCACCCCTTGGCCGCCAGCTTCTTCTGCATGGCTAGGCTGACCTCGTGAATCTCGTCAAAGGCATCCTCATGGTACATGTCCGGATCCACACCGAGCCAATCCTTCGGCAACTCTTTATCGAGGAATTCCCTTACCTCTTTCCGGAAGGCTTCTTCCTCTGGAGTAAAGCGAAAGTCCATCTAACCCTCCTTTCCTTCTATAAAGCTAGAGTCCCAATTCTTTAGCCACTACCTCGCCGTGATAGGCGCTGCCGCCAAAAGCAGACTCTCCTACTACAGCCTGTTTGAAGTAGAGGTGCATATCATGATCATGCTGGAAGGCAATAGCGCCGTGTATCTCGTGACCCAGACACGTAATCCGGTGACAGGCCTGACCCACCAATGCCTTCGCTAGTGACACCTCCATGGCACACGGCAGGCCTTCGCTAACCATCCAGGCTGCCCGCCGGGTCATGCAGCGGCATCCATCAAGATCGTTCAACATATTGGCGCAATGATGCTGGATAGCCTGATAGGAGCCGATGGCTTTCCCAAATGCTATCCTGTCCTTGGCATACTGCACGCTCATCTCCAGAACCTGCTCTGCGCCACCCAGCATCTCGGAGCACTTGGCCGCGGCGGCTCTTTGCATTACCTTGTCCAAGTATTCCGTACCACGGTTCACGCCGCCCAGGATGTCAGCTTTGGTCAGCTTGACTCCGTTGAATTTAACTTCGCACTGTCTCTCACCGGCCATCGCCGGCAGCAAATCGCAGTGCACCCCCTGGCTCTTGGCATCGACGAGGAACAGTGTCACACCGCCCTTCGTCTTCGCCGCCACGATTATGTAGTCAGCCACATGTGCATCGGTCGACAAACAGCTTGGTGCCACTGATAGTATAGTGGTGGCCCACGTGCTTGGCCTCCACCTCAAAGAAGTCGCTCCGGTAGATGGCATGAGGCTCGGCAATGGCCATCGTCAGGACGAGTTCCCCCTTTGCCACCTTCGGCAGTATCGCCTTCTTCTGCTCTTCACTGCCGAGATCCAGGACAGTCAGTGCGCCCAGAACCACAGTGGAGAAGAAAGGCCCCGGCAAGCAAGCTCGCCCCATCTCCTCCAGCAGGATGGTGAGGTCGAGAAAGCTGGCGTCTGATCCGCCGTACTGCTCCGGCAGAACCAACCCTGTCCAGCCCAGCTCTGCCATCTTCTTCCACAACTCCGGGGGATAGCCTTTCGGATCATGAGCCAAGTCTTTTACCAGGGTTTTGGGCAACTCAGTCTTAAAGAAATCCCTGGCGGTCTTCTTGAGCATTTGTTGCTGTTCGCTAAGGCCAAAGTCCATTTCGTACTCCTTCTTTCCACAACTGAACTGGGATTACTTCCTGGGCAATCCCAGCCCTGCGGTGGCCACGGTGTTTCTGGCAATCTCCGAAGTGCCGCCGGCCAGGCTGTCACCAGCGGTCCAGAGGTACCACCGCCGCATGTTCTTCCTGAGAGTTGCCCACTTGTCGGCGTCGCCCAGGTAGGCGTAGGGCCCCAGTATCTGCATGCCCCTGTCGAAGAAGCGCAGGCCCATCTCATCCGCCAGCACCTTGGCCGCCGACGCTTCGTAAGTAAGAGGCATTCCCTTGTCCATCTTCCAGCCGATGCTCCAGAGCACCTGCCGGCAAGCCTCGATTTCGATGGCACTTTCAACAAGCTTGGCTCTGACGCTGGGATCCTGAGAAAGAAGCACGCCATCCCGCCTCGTTTCCTTCACGTACTGCACCAGATCATGCGTGATCCTCTGGCAGAACCGCGGCTTAGGGAAGCGGGCCCAGAACCGGTCAAACTCCAGGGTTTTGTTGAGATGAAGGACAGCCTGGTTCTTCTGACCCAGGAGGAATTTCTTTGGTACGCGCACATTGTCCATGAAGACTTCAGTGTGGAAATAGTCTCCTAACATACTGGTCATCGGCTTCACCGTGACGCCCGGAAGCTTCTTGTCCAGGAGAAGGACGCTGATGGAAGCCCACTTCGGCGTCTTCGGGTCAGTCTCCGTCCGGGCAAAAAGGAATCCATAATCAGACACGTGGGCCAGAGAGCTCCACACTTTCTGGCCGTTCACCAGGAAGCAGTCCTCCTGCTCAATGGCCGTGGTCCGCAGGGCGAGAAGGTCAGAGCCGGCATCCGGTTCGCTCATGGCCAGCCAGAGGATGGTCTCGCCTTTCGCGATGCCTGGCAAGAACTCCTGCTTCAACTCCTCGCTGCCCATCTCGAGGATCATATTGGCCATGGACCAGCATATGGCGCCCGCCGCCCAAGGGACTCTGGCATAGGCCAGTTCCTCAAACAGCATCATCAGGTCTATATTGGGCCGCCCTGAGCCGCCATATTTCTTCGGCCAAGTCAGGGATATCCAGCCCTTCTGACCAAGAAGGCGAACAAATTCGTAGGAGAACGCACCATGTCCCCATGAGTCTTCGCCCGACTGTGTGGGGAACTTCTCGGGGGGGGTATCTTTCAGGAAATCCTGTATTTCTCGACGCCACGCCTCTTGCTCGGCAGTGAAACCAAATTCCATGTAGCCTCCTTAGGGGACTCTGCCCGTCAGATCAAGACTATCCAAGACAGCCACACTGGCTGATTTGACCGAACCACAGGGCAGACCTGAAATCTGCCCAAACACCCCACCGCAGTATGAACTTACCCTGTGTGGGGGCAGTTATTACTGCCCCCACACTAGCGAATCTCACTAATCAGCGTGTCGTGCTAGTTAGCGCCTGGGCCAATCAGGGTGACGGACGCCTGGAACATGCCTGGCGTGCCGCCCTGAGAGTGGGCCAAACCAATCTTCGGGTTCTTCAGTTGGCGCTTGTCTGCTCTCCCCAGCTGCTGGTTGTACAGTTCGTAGACCATGCGGAGTCCGCTGGCACCAACCGGGTGACCAAAGGACTTCAAGCCGCCATCGGTGTTGACCGGCAGATCACCCGTCAGGGTGAAGGAGTCCTTCGCAACCTCTTCAGGACCCTTGCCGCGAGGGCAGAAGCCGAGGGACTCATATATGATGAGCTCAGTGATGGTGAAGCAGTCGTGGACCTCAGCCGAACCGATCTCCTTGCGCGGGTCCTTGATTCCGGCCTGCTGATAGGCCTGCTGCGCCGCTACCCAGGTCTCATCCCAGAAGGTGATGTCGACGTCGGAGCGGAACTTGCCCTTGAACGGGTCAATGCGTCCGACCGACAAGCCAAGACCCTTGATCAATACGTGGGGTTTCTTCGTGGCCTTGGCTGTCTCTGCGCTGGTGATGATGGCGCAAGCACCGCCGTCGGTCACCGGACAGCAGTCGAACAAGCCCAGAGGCCAGGCAATCATGGGGGCATTCATAGCCGTCTCCAGGGTGATGGCCCTCTTGAAGTGGGCCTTCGGGTGAAGAGCGCCATTGGCGTGGTTCTTCACCGCGATCTTGGCCAGGATCTCCTTGCCCGTGTTGAAGGGGATCTTGTATTTCTCGAAGTACTGCACGGCCGATTTGGCGAATGAGCCAGGCGCCGAGCCCACCACCGAGATGGGGTGCATCGACCCCGGCATTTCCAGAGCGCCGCTGCCGTAGTCCTTCAGCTTCTCGAAACCGACGCAGAGGACGGTGTCATACATGCCGGCGGCGATAGAGAACGCGCCGACCCTAAGTGCTTCGGCTCCGCTGGCACAGTTGTTCTCCAACCTAGTGGCGGGTATCCTGTCGAGCTGAAGCGCCTCGGTCACAGTAGCCCCGGTCCACATGCTGGAGGAGACATTCCCCACGAATACCGCCTGGATGTCCTTGGGGCCCACTTTGGCATCCTCGTACGCCTCATAGGCAGAGTTGATGATCAAATCGGGCACACCCATTTTCCAGAGGTCACCAAAGGGGGTGCAACCCATTCCAATGATGGCAACTTTATCTTTTATCGTACCCATTTCTTTCTCCTTCTTATCGCACTGGCTTACACTTCCAAGCGTAGGCAGCGACATCTCCCTGCCTCTCCAGCCTTCTGAAGGTCATCTCCATGGGCTGACCGACCTTCAGGTTTTCGATGTTGCCGAAGTCCGTCATTTCGAGCTCCAACCTCGCGCCGCTCTCGAAGTCAATGATGGCCCTGCCCTGCGGCGGGTCGGTGACCTCAGGAATGGTGGGGATGGTGTCCGTGCTGAAGCTGTAGAGCTTAACCTGGCTACCCAGAAGCTTGACCTGCTCGAAGTTGTCCTTGGAGTAGCACTTCGGGCAGATTCGGCGAATCGGGAACTCCAGCCAGCCGCACTGTTTGCACTTGCTGGCATGCAGCTTGTACATGGAATCCCGCTCTCTCCACAACTGCGCCAGACCGGGAGTGATCGCGGTCATCCTTGACGGTTCCATATAGAAGAGGTGGCGCAGCCTCAGATACTTCGTGTAGCTGGGCAGCATCTTCTTCGACTTCAGATAGCCCAGTACGCCATGCTTGTCCTTGGCCTTCGCAATCGCATCCGTTACCTTGAGGAGCATCACGTCGACGCCATCGCCCCAGGCCGCCACCAGTATGGTGTCGCCGGGCTTCGCCTGCTCCAGGGCCGCCACCAGCAGCATCAGCGAGTGAGCCGTGCCGGTGTTGCCCATGATGCCGAACAGACCATCCTGCACCTGGGTCTTGGGGTCGAACTTCAGGGCGGTGGCTATGCCCCCGTGCGTCCTGGCATCCGGCCCGCTATAGACGAGCTTGGAGATGCCCTTAGCGTCCACTCCAAACTTCTTCATGGCAGCGGTGATTGCCGCCTGCATCATGGGCGTGTAGCCTTCCGGACCTGTGAACCGGTCGTTCCAAACATGGACGAACCGGTCAGTGTTCGGTCTCCACGTGTCAGTGAAATCGGTGGAGAATGAGTAGAAGCCCTCAATGGTGGCGATGACATCCTTGTCTCCCAGCAGGAGAGCGGCAGCGCCGTCGCCCGAATTTGATTCCGCTGCCGACAGGGGAGAGCCGAGACGGCAGTCAGAGGCCGAGACCAGCATCTTCTTGGCTGAGCCAGCCTTCACACTGTCCGCGGCCATCCTCACGGCCGTGAGGCCGGCCCGGAGTGAGTTGCCGATGTCCGCGGTGACAATATTGTCACCGAAGTCGAGAGCTGCTGCAACCGCTGCAGCGGTTTGCTTCTCAGCAAACGGCGCTGACGTCGAGGCGTTGAGCAATCCATCGATCGATGCATGATCCTTTCCCTTCGTGCAATCGAGGATGGCATCAACCGCCATAGTCAGAGCGTCTTCGTCAGCACCGGCTACGGATCGCTCTCCGGCGCCCCCCTTGCCCTCCAGAACCATTATTTCACGGGCCAATCTGTAAAGGGGTACATACGCGCCATAGGAACAGATACCTACCATTTTCCCTCCTTAGTCTTCCTTAGTTATATATATCTCTATCCCGATCTGCCATTGAAGCATCACACCAACTGGTGACTGGCAGTTATTGCCTCTCTACGTTAAGTGCTCTGTCTACCAACAGAATCCGATATTCTGACTTCCTGGAGAATCCATGGATCATGTAAATAAGATATGCCTTGCTTCCAGGTATGTGGTAGGATGTCCGCAATGCGGTCTGGAATCAAGACTTGGAAACTGGTGATCTTCGTTAGTTACCGTGGGGTACAGGGGAGTAACCTCAATTTGTACTGACTTTAGTCGCCAATCCACAAGATTTAATTATACCGTTTCAAAGTAACCATGTAAAACCCAACCTCCAAAACTCCACCCAACCGTCCGTCCGGGAAATAATTTGCCGGGTTCACGCAATCAGCGACCAAGGCAGATGATGCTATCAGTCATCATCAGGCTCAGACTCTGCTCCAACTTGGGGCAATAGCGGACCGCTTTCTTTGCGCTTCTTTATTCTCTTGGGCAAATTTCCGATGCCCTGGGATTGCCTGGCCAGAACCTCCTGCCATTTGTCACCACCTACCTCAATAACCACCCCGATAACCCCCACCTCCCACAAGGCCCGGAGTTCCCCATCTGTCAGCTCCTTATGAGGGGCTACAAGCAAAGGCTTATCTACCAATCCGGCAAGCCACTGGCAATACATCAAGTCAGAAATCGTCAGTGAAACTCCATCATTCTTCACATCAATGATCACCGCATCCACAGGCAAATCGCCCACGGCGCCCACCAAGTCCTTATCCTGAGAAAGGCTCACCTTTAGCACCTTGGCCAGTTCTTCTTCCTCAAGCAATACTGCCGGGGCCGACGGAGAATCCAGGATGAAGAAATCCCCCCCAGCCTCCCTCAATTGCTTCAGACCCACAGAATCCATAGTTCCCACCCACACCACCCCCCAGGGAACATCACCCATGCCGCTGGCAATCTGACGCAGGGCTTCCCCACCTCGCACATCCTTGCCATGCACTAACACAGCATCAACTTCAGCCATATCGATCTGCGTGACTAGACCACTCTTACCTCCAGGCAGGGAAGCTATAAGAAGCATCTGCCTGCCATGCCGCGAGGTAGACGACCTGAAGCCCATAGGGGTGAATTGGCTTTCACAAACCTGGCGTAGTTTTTTTTCTAGTTTACTCATCTTTCACCTGCAGGTTGCCATCTTACTCAAATGCCGCCTTCAGCGGTTGACAAAACCGACCACCGATGAAAATCCAAAAGTGTTGCCCAAACCCACTAGACATTCTACAAGACCCGTCTGGTTTCCTCAAAATACCCCACACACCCACCTCCAGGCCATCACCATCCCTTTTCATCTCCACCAGCATCCCCCCCGCCTCCAGCTACCCCCTCTGCTGACAGCCGCGGCCAGTGGAGCCACAACAAGCCATACTGCTATTGTAATCAGCATGGCCATGGGATAGCTTATGGTTGGTGCATCAAACTTAGGGGCAATTATGCCCCAGAAGATCATAGTCAGCCAGGCGCTGAAGAAGAAGAAAACACCTGCAGCCGGAATAGCAAAGAAACCCATGACACACCTCCCTCCTATATTATGTCAAGTAACTACAGTTGATTCTTAATCCGGGGCCGAATAATGAACCATAAACGTGAGAGGCCTCCGCGATATTATAACACGCTCACTCTGCTCCAAAACAGCATTGAGGCATCGAACCCCCTTGACTTGTTGCCAAAAATTTGGACTTCGCAGTATAATTCCAAAACAGTGGTTCTAAATCTAGGTTCCCAAAGCTGCGACTCCAACCAGGTTGTCCACAGCCTAAGGGTGACCCAGTTTTAGCCAAATCTTCAAAAGAAAGGAGGTCATCCAATAGGCTCGGACAAGACGTTGAAATGTTCCGACTGTGGGGCTGATTTCACCTTCACCGCCAAGGAACAGGAAACCTTTGCATCCAGAGGTTACACCAACGAGCCCAAGAGGTGTCCGCCCTGTCGAGAGACAAGAAGGGCATCCCGCGAGGGCTCAGGCGAAGGTGCCAGGCCCCGGCGCCAGATGTTTCCAGCCGTATGTGCCCAGTGTGGCACGGAAACTCAGGTGCCGTTCCAACCGAGAGGCGATAGGCCAGTCTATTGCAGCGATTGCTACAACAAGATGCGGCCAGCAGGCAGCCAGCGGTAGAACCTGATCGGCACTAAGAAAACCAAAAGGGGCCAGAATCTCTTCTGGCCCCTTTTTGAATTGATCTTCAAGGGTGACACCCTGACTCAGAGAAACGCCTGCCAGGCTAGCAGGTGGGGCTCGGTGCTCGACTTCAGATAAATCCCCTAAAGCTCTTTCCGCAGTATCTTCTCTCTCAGAATCTCCCACTGTTCCAGTGTCAGTACACAGGTATTCTCTGCCTCTCCTATCTCGACCTGCTTCTCCGTTACCTTGACTGCCGGACAACATGAGCCCGAATTACATAGCTTTACGATCTTCATACTTTTTCCGATTCTCCTTCCTCTTTCCCTATCAGTTAAATCACCGCTTGCCCCACCTGCAATTTAGTTGATTTTAGACGGACACATTTCCCTCTGTATGCGACTTTTGTCTCTAATAAGAGCAGCACCACCCAAGGCGACCATAAATCCGCTGCGTCAATGCAACCCCTCTCATCCCTCATCCCAATGAGTGCAGTGCTGCTCTGAAGCCAAATAGCATCGATGGGCCAATGGTGGCCCCGGCGCCACCATATGAGTGCCCCATCACCGCTGCCGAGCAGTTGCCTGTTGCATATAACCCCTCAATGGGTGAACCGTCCTGGCGAAGCACACGGGCATGGGCATCGGTATTCAAGCCGCCCTTGGTACCCAGGTCACCCGGCCAGAGTTCAATAGCATAGTACGGCGGCTTATCCAGCGGGCCGAGACACGGATTCGGCTTGACCGAAGGATCACCGTAAAAGCGGTCGATCTCATTATCCCCCCTCTTGAAGTCCAGGTCCTTCCCTGTCACGGCATACCCATTGACCTTCTTCACCTCAGCCACCAGTGTCTGGGGATCTATACCGCACTTCTGCGCCAGCCCCTCAAGGGTATCAGCCACCTTCAAATACCCGTTCCTGATGTATTTCTTCGGCGTATACATGGGCAGCAGCGGGCTGACCGGATACTTGCTGCGGAAACGCTTATCCATAATCAGATAGGCCGGGATAGCGCCTTTTCCCTCGCGGTGACTGGCATACTGGGCCTTCACCACATCGATATAGGGAGCAGCCTCGTTGGTGAAACGTTTACCCTTCGCATTGACAATAATACAGCCAGGGAGGGACCTTTCCACAATGATCATGCTGGGCATATCCTCACCCGGCGCCAGGCTGGTGGGCATCCACCAGGCGTCATCCATGAAATCCACCGCCCCACCAACCTCCAGTCCCATTCTAATGCCATCGCCAGTATCTCCGGGATTGGCCACCGTCCACAGATCCGTGATGGGCTTCTGCTGGTACTTTTCGCGCATGGCCTTATTATGTGCAAAGCCTCCAGCAGCCAGCACCAAACCCCTGTTGGCACCAATGCGGATAACCTGCCCGGCCTTCTCAGCCTCCAGACCAACGACACGACCACCCTCAACCATCAGCTTGCTGGCCCCGGTATTCAACCAGAGAGGTATATCCCGTTCAGCCAGCGACAGGCGTAGCCGGCCAATAAGTGCATTCCCCAGAGTCACACGCGTGTCCGTTTTGGACAGACTGCGCGCCGGGTTGAGGAAATAAAGGACAAACAGCCTCATGGCCTTCAGCCGTCCCACCGGCGAGGTATCCATCATCAGATGGGCATCATAGGCAGTCGCCATCATCCTGCCGAACAACCGCTCCTGGCTGGGCGACTGGCGCATCTCCGCCCGCATCTTACCCAGCTTGCGGACATTGAACGGCAGCGGCTCGATAGTGCGCCCACCACCCGGCTTGGCCCCAGAAAGGTTGGGGTAGTAATCGGCGTAGCCACGAACGATCTGGAACCGCACATGGCTGTGTGCCTCCAGGTACCTGACCATCTCTGGAGCAGTCTCGATATAGGCACGCAAGCGCTCCTCGGGAACCTTGCCTTCCGTGATGGTCTTCAGATATGTCAGCGCTTCCTCCGGAGAATCCTGCAGCCCCGCTTCCTTCATCAGATGATTGTCAGGCGCCCAGATGGCTCCGCCCGACATCGCCGTGGAACCGCCGTAGAGCGGCCCCTTCTCGATCACCAGCACATTGGCACCGCGGTCCTTGGCCATCAGGGCAGCCGTCATGCCACCACCACCGGATCCCACTACCAGTACGTCAGATGTATAATCCCATTTTCTATCCATGACACACCCCCACTCTACTTGGGAACAACATATCTATAACTTATGGATTCCCACTTTCGTAGGAATGACACTAACGGGACGTAATCCATGGACTAATCACCACCTCTACCCCATGCCCGGCAGGAACTTGTCAATCACCCCCATCAGCTTCTCCACGCTGAACGGCTTGGTCACATAGCCATCAGCGCCCATCTCGGCACTGAACTTCTCATTAAGTTTATGGCCAATGCCGGTAACCATGATCACGGGTATGGACTTAGTGGCCGGGTCTGCCTTAATCGCATAGCAGGCGGAATAACCATCACTCCCCGGCATCATGATATCCATCAGAATAAGGTCCGGTTTCTGCATGCGTGCCGCATTCACAGCCTCATCACCATCCGCTGCCTCGAGGACAACGTAATCCTTCCCCAGCATCCTGTTTACCAGCAAACGGATATCCGCCTCGTCATCAGCTATGAGTATCCTTTTACTGCTACCGCTACTGACCATCTATTCCCTCCCTTTGACCTTTACCTCATTTCCCCCCAATTCTTCCCCACCTTGACATCCACCTTCAACAGGACACTCAGTTCTACCGCCCGTGACATCTTCTCGCCAACCAGGCCCCTGGCCTGTTCCAGTTCCTCTTGAGGCACCTCCAGCAGCAGTTCATCATGAACCTGTAGAATCATTTTACTCCTCAAACCGCGCCTGTCCATCTCCCGCTGCAGATCGATCATCGCCACCTTAATAATATCGGCCGCAGTACCCTGAACCGGCATGTTGACGGCCATCCGCTCTGCCGCTTCCCTTACCTGCCGATTAGAAGCATTCATTTCAGGTATATACCTCCTCCTCCCCAACAGCGTCTCCACATAGCCCCTTTCCCTCGCCAGTCGCTTGGTGACCTCGATATAATCCTTCACTCTGGGGTACCTCTGGAAGTAAGAGGCAATAAAGCGGCCTGCCTGCTCGCGGGAAAGCTCGGTAGCCTGCTCCAGGCCGTAGTCGCTCATTCCATAGGCCACGCCGAAGTTCACCACCTTGGCTATGCGCCGCATATCCGGAGTCACCTCAGCCAGAGGAACGCCGAAAACCTCCGCAGCCGTAGCTGTATGGATATCCCTGTCCTCTTTGAATGCCTTCAGCAGGCCTGCGTCCTGAGAGAGATGTGCCAGTATCCGCAACTCAATCTGCGAGTAGTCCCCGCTCACGAGCAGACAGTCGGGCCCGGCTATGAAGGCCTGCCTCACTTGCTTGCCCAGATCACCCCTGATCGGGATATTCTGCATATTGGGCTCACTGGAAGAGAGGCGTCCGGTGGCCGTAGCCGCCTGGTTGAAGCTGGTGTGGACCCTCCCTGTCCTTGGATTGACCATAGTCGGAAGGGCATCGATGTAGGTGGACTTCAGCTTAGTGAGCTGACGGTATTCCAGCACCAGCTTGGGCACCAGATGACCACTCCTGGCAAGCCCCTCCAGAACGGAAGCATCCGTCGAATAGCCGCTCTTCGTCTTTCTCATCCCTGGCAGCTTGAGCTCTCCAAACAGGACTCCGCTCAGTTGCTGCGGGGAATTGAGATTGAACCGGCGCCCGGCAAAGCTGTAGATTTGCTCCTCCAACTTCAGCAACTGTTTCCCCAGGCTTTGAGACATCTCTCTGAAAAGATCAAGGTCCAGTCTCACCCCGTTCCGCTCCATGCGGGCCAGCACCGGGATCAGCGGCATCTCCACATCGTTAAACAGCTTCAACAGCCCCCGCTCTTCGAGCTCGCTCCTCAACAGCGGCCGCAGTCTGCCAATAACCGCAGCTTCGGCACAGGCACTCCTGGCAATCTGCGGCAGGTTATCTTCGATCATCAACCCCCGCTTCGGAGCAATCATCTCCGCCGCAGGCGTTATCTCCACACCCAGCTTCCCCAGGGCCAATGTCTTCAGCCCCAGAGATTTCTCCCCTGAGAGATACGCGGCGATCATGGTATCGAACTCCAGGTTGACCAGCTCCATCCCGTGGTCCACAAGCCTGTTGATGATCTCCTTGCCGTCGTGGGCTACCTTGGCCACGCGCGCCTCAGCCAGCAGAGGCCGCAACCGCTCCAGGGTCTGCTTGAAGTCCAACCCCCCGTATCCCAGCGGCAGGTAGCAGGCCTCCCCTGAAGGAGTGGCCAGGGCCATGCCTGTTATCTCCGCATCCGCACCCTCCCCGGGCGGCAACACCAGGTGGATCACCAGCAGGTCACTCGCGGCAAGCTTGCCCATCATCTCTTCAAGAGCAGAAACGGTGCTGATCACAACGTATTCCTTATCCAAAGAGGGTCGGCCAGCTTCCTTCGTTGCGGTCGCTTCTCCCAGTTCGGGCAGCCTGTCCATTACTTTATAGAACTCCAGCTCGCGGAAGAGCGGCAGCAATTTGCTGCGGTCATAGGGGGTCACCTTACAACCGGCAAGATCGAAGTCTATGGGGACCTCTGTAATAATAGTAGCCAGCCTCTTGCTCTGCCGCGCCTGCCCCTCTCCAGCCCGGAGGGTGTCCCGCAGCTTCTCCGGGGCAACCTCATTCAGATGCTCATAAACGCCTTCCACCGTGCCGAACTGTTCAATCAGCCTGGTGGCCGTCTTCTCACCGATCCCGGTCACCCCGGGGATATTATCCGAAGGATCGCCCTTGAGGCCCTTAAGATCAGGTAGTTGCTCCGGAGCGATGCCATACTTCTCACGGACCGCCGCCGCATCATAGAGGGTCGCCTCTCCGAAGCCCCTTTGAGGCAGCAGCACCTTCACCTTCGGAGAAATCAGCTGCAATTCATCATTGTCGCCGCTGACAATAATGGTATCCATCCCCTGAGCCGCTGCCCGGCGGGATATCGTGCCCAGTACATCATCGGCTTCGTAGCCATCCAGTTCAAAGATGGGAATACCGAAGGCATTCACTACCTCCCGCACCCGCCCGAATTGCCTCACCAGCTCGTCCGGCGCCTTGGGACGCTGCGCCTTGTATTCCTTAAATTCGAGGTGCCTGAATGTGGGAGTCGGGCGGTCAAAGGCGATAGCCCAGTGCGTCGGTTTGAAATCCTGAAGCACCTTGAGCAGCATCTGGACAAAGCCATACACTGCCCCGGTCGGCTCTCCCGTCTTGCTCACCGAAAGGGGCGGCAGAGCGTGGAAAGCGCGATGTATCAGGGCATGACCATCAATGAGGATGAGAAGTGGTTTCTCCAAGCTGTGCTCTCCAGGGTGACGCCGTATTCTACAAACTAAGCACTAGTATATACCCAGCACGAAGGGGTTGTGCTTGCGCTCGAAGCCAATGGTGGTCTCCGACATGTGCCCGCAGAAGACCCTTGTCTCATCGGGCAGGGTCATGAGCTTGTTGCGGATGTTCTGCATCAGCAGGTCGTAGTTGCCGCCGGGGAAATCCGTCCGCCCGATGCTCAAATTGAACAGGGTATCCCCGCAGAAGAGCACGCCATGCCCGTAGAGGCAGATGCCCCCAGGGCTGTGGCCGGCAGTATGCAGAACCTTGAAACGCAGCTCCCCCACCTCGATCACATCACCCTCCTTGAGCAGCCTGTCGGGGTCAGGAGGGGCGCGGAAGGAACCGCCCATCATCGAGCCTACCATCTGGTTGAGGCCAGCGGCCGCCTTTTTCGATCCCTCGGCTTCATGGACCGCGAAGGGGGCGCCGGTGGCTTCCTTGACCTTGGCCAGCGCACCGATATGGTCAGCGTGCATGTGAGTGGCCACAATAATCTTAATGGAAAGGCCCAACCCCTGAGCGGTCTTCAGGATCCGCCCTGATTCACCTCCGGGGTCGATGATCATTCCGTCGTGGGTCTGGTCCGAACCCACGATATAGCAGTTGGCCATAAACGGGCCTACTTCCATGCCTTGCAGAATCATAGTCCTATTCTTCCGTATTTACGTCCTCAGTGTCAAGCTTTGACACTGGGTAGCAAAGCTGATAAGTTTACCTCAACAACTGAGACTGTTTAGCGTTGATAAACAATCTCTCAATAACTTGAACTTGATGCGGGAGGAGACAGGAGTGAAGGAGACTGCGAGCAGTGTTGACATGGACACCATCGTCTCTCTATCCAAGAGACGTGGCTTCATCTTTCAATCGAGCGAAATCTACGGAGGAGCCGGGGGCTGTTGGGACTACGGCCCGCTCGGTATTGAACTGAAGCGCAATGTGAAGGAAGCCTGGTGGAAGGCCATGGTACAGGAAAGGGACGACGTCGTGGGTATCGATGCCAGCATCCTCATGCATCCCCAGGTCTGGGTAGCCAGCGGCCACGTCCAGCAGTTCGCCGACCCGCTCGTGGAGTGCAAGTCCTGCAATTCCCGTTTCCGCGCCGACCATCTGAAAGAAAACAAATGCCCCGAATGCGGCGGCGAGCTGAGCGAACCCCGCATGTTCAACCTCATGTTCAAGACCTTCATGGGCCCGGTGGAGGATGAAGCCGCCGTCGTCTATCTGCGCCCGGAGACGGCCCAGGGCATCTTCGTCAACTTCCAGAACGTCCTCGGCACCTCCCGAAAGAAGCTCCCCTTCGGCATCGCCCAGATCGGCAAGTCCTTCCGCAATGAGATCACCACCGGCAACTTCATCTTCAGAAGCCGCGAGTTCGAGCAGATGGAGATGGAGTATTTCGTCAAGCCCGGCACCGATGAAAAGTGGTTCAAACACTGGCTCGATGAGCGTTTCAACTGGTACATCAGGCTGGGCATCCAGAAGGACCACCTCCGCCTCCGCCAGCACGATAAGCAGGAACTGGCCCACTATGCCAAGGACTGCTACGACGTTGACTACCTCTTCCCCATGGGCTGGTCGGAACTGGAGGGCATCGCCAACCGCGGCAGCTATGACCTGGAGCAGCACGCCAAACACAGCGGCAAGGACCTGAGCTATTTTGATGAAGAAGCCGGAGAGCGCTATGTCCCCTATATCATCGAGCCTTCAGCCGGGGTTGACCGCTCCGTGCTCGCCTTCCTCCTCGATGCTTACCACGAGGAGATGGTAGAAAAGGAAAAGCGGGTGGTGCTGCGACTGCACCCGGCCCTCGCCCCGATCAAGGTGGCCGTGCTGCCGTTGAGCCGCAATGAGAAGCTCGTCCCCATGGCCGCAGAGGTCCATAACCAGCTTCGGAAGAGCTTCATGACCCAATATGACGACTCGCAGAGCATCGGCCGGCGCTACCGCCGCCAGGATGAAATCGGCACCCCCTACTGCGTCACCATCGACTTCCAGTCCCTCGAAGACCACCAGGTCACCATCAGGGACAGGGACTCCCTCAAGCAGATCCGGGTGCCGGCGGAATCAATCAAAACAACCCTGACTGCCAAGCTGGCTGGAGAACCGTTCGATGTCCTGCCTCCCGGCGGCCGCCAGGTGATTCAGAGTCAATGACCAGCCTGCATAACCTGTGACAGAAAAGCCACAGGGCTTTCACATATAGAGTATGTCGAAGCTGCCGCAAGTAAATGGCGGGAGATTAATAATTGCCCTTAAGAAGAAGGGGTGGTATGTTGATCGTACCAGCGGCAGCCATGCTGTCATGAGAGACGAAGGCAGAGCCGGCACAATGGTAGTTGTCCCCGTTCATACGAAGCCGCTGAAGCCGGGGACCCTGGACCATATCTTGAAAGCAGCAGGGCTTTCAGGAGAGGAAATCAGAGAGCTTCTCTAGGAGGCTAATGATGCCGAAGTACACCATCATCCTTGTGCCCGAAGAAGAGGGCGGCTACTGTGTGGAGGTGCCTGCTCTCCCCGGCTGCTGCACTCAAGGAGAAACCAGGGAGGAGGCGATAGCCATGGCCAAAGAGGCTATCGAGTTATACCTGCAATCGTGCAAGGAGCACTGCGAGCCCATGCCTGAAGAATCGGGCGTCGAATCCGTGGTTATTGAAGTCAAGGAGCCGTCAGCCTAGGCTCACTGTCCACCGGGCACATCTGCCAGACGCCAACCGCTGCGGTTAGCCCATCCCTTCCAGAAAGGCCCTGACATTCCTCCCCAGGACGTCGTGATTGTAGCCGCCTTCGAGAACCCCGAACCTTTTCCCCTGGCACGCCCTTTCGGCGAACCCCTTCACCAGCCTGCCGATGGCCTGGTAGTCCTCCGTCTTCAGCATGCCTCCCCAGTCGTCCTCATGCCTGTCGAAGCCAGCGGAAACCGCCACTATGTCCGCCCTGGCCTCACTCAGAAACTGCGAGATATCGTCCACAAACTGTCGCCTGTCCCTCGTGCCGGGCTGGAAGTAGGTCACCTCTGAAACGCCATTAAAGATATTGGCCGTGCCGTCCCCGTAATGCAGGTCTATGTCCAGGATCAGCGCCGATGTGATCTTACCCTCTTTCCGCAACCTGGCTATGGCTATGGCCACATTATTGAAAAAGCAGAAGCCCCAGCAGTGCCCCTGGCTGGCGTGATGGCCCGGCGGTCTGATCAGGCCGAAGGCCGGCTCGCCGGCCGCTGCCAGATCTGCTGCCTTGATCGCCCCTCCCGCCGCCAGCAGCGCGATCTCATAGGCCAGGCCCGTGCTCTGAACCAGCCGCAGATGCTCCTCTGTATGGACCAGCCGTATATCGTCCGGCGTCGCTGGCTCCGGTTTAACCAGGTCATAATAGGGCGTAATCTCCCTCAGCATGCCCTCCATCCGCCCTGCCTCGGCAGCAGGATCGTTCTCATAGACCTCCTCATACCTAGGGTGATACACCACTTTCATCTATGCCCCCATGTTCAGCAGGCCAGCCATGTCTTTCCTGGTCAAGATTAAAGTGCCCATATCGAACTCCGATATTACCCTGCCAACCGCCTCATGGCAAGTACAGGGCAAGGCGCTGAGCTGGAAGAACGCCCCACTCCAATAATGGGAACACTATGCCGAAGATGGATGCTAAGTTGTGAAGCAAGAGCACCAAAGGACTTCCTTTTGAAGCAGTGATATGCTCCATCCCTCTCAGCCCGAAGTTTAATATCCTCGGCAGCCCATCTCTGTGGGCAGATCGTATATGCACTGATAGCATAGGCGTAAAGCCTACAGTGACAAAGCATATTAGTTGTTATTATTTAACATAAGTCAGTATAATGATGCAGTCCTTGGAGTCCTTCGACGACTATTGGGGGGAGGTGGACCATGGACGAGCAAACCAGAAGAACAGGCCTTGATATCATCGGCGACGTCCCCTGGGGCACCCACTTCTGCCACTTCTACCGGACAAAACGTGAGTTGATCGACGTCTTAGTCCCCTATTTCAAAGCCGGACTCGAAAGCAACGAATTCTGCCTGTGGGTTACCTCAGAGCCTCTGGTTGAACAGGACGCCCACAAAGCAATGTCAGAGGCCATACCTGACTTTGACCGGTACCTGAAGACAGGCCAGATCGAAATCATGCCGCATGACCAGTGGTATCTCAAGGATGGCGTTTTCGATTCGGAGCGTGTGCTCCGTGGGTGGGTTGACAAGCTGGATAGCGCCCTGTCCAGGGGCTACTCCGGCCTGAGGTTAACGGGTAATGCTGCCTGGCTGGAGAAAAGGGATTGGGCGAGCTTTGCCGATTATGAGGCTGCCGTCACCAGTGTTATTGGCAAGCACAAGATGGTGGCTTTGTGTTCCTATTGGCTGGAGAAATGCAGCGCTGCCGAAGTGATTGAAGCGGCCCGCAGTCATGCATTTGCCATTGTCAGCCATAACGGAAATCCGGAGCTTGTTGAAGGTGCTCTCTACAGACAGACCAGGGAGGCCCTGGCACAATTGCGAGCCTCGGAAGAGAGAAACCGTCTGCTGGTAGAGAATGCCACTGAAGGCATTGTGGTGATTCAGGATGGCGAGATTGTTTTTGCCAACTCCCAGGTCACGGAGGTCATCGGCGATTCAGAGCCAGGGCAGCCCTCCAGACCCATTACAGAGCTGATTCATCCTGATGATCGGCAGATGGTCATGGAACGCCTTCTTGGCGTGCTGGGGAGTCAAGACAGGCCTGGCATTTTCTCCTTCAGGATCATTAATCAAGAGGGCAATATAAGGTGGATTGAAGCCAGTATGACGCCGGTCACCTGGAACGGAAGACCGGCGGTTCTATCTTATGTATCTGACATCACCGACCGCAAGCTGACAGAGATAGATCTGAAGATCAAAGATAGCGCCATGGCCACGTCCATTAATGGCATTGTCATCCTCGACCTTGAGGGCAAGGTGACTTATGTCAACCCTTCTTTCCTTAGAATATGGGGCTTTGATAGTGAAAAAGAAGTCCTCGGGAAGTCCCTTCTGGAGATTACCGATGCGTCAGAGAAGGCTGAAGCTGCTGCGCTAATGCGGGAATCACGCCAGAAAGGGATGTGGCAGGGTGTACTGGAGGGAATGAGGTTCAAAGACGGGGCCGGATACGCCGTCCTTCTGTCGGCAAATACTGTTACAAACGAGGCTGGCGAACCGACCCACAGCATGGCTTCGTTTGTAGACATCGTCGATCTTAAGCGCACGGAGGAGGCGTTGCGGGCTTCTGAAGAGAGAAACCGCCTGCTCATAGACAATGCCGCTGAAGGTATTCTGGTGCTTCAGGATGAGAAGGTGGTCTTTCGCAATGCCAAATATGTCGAGATCACCGGCCTTCCCGAGGAAGAGCTGATGTCGATGCACTTCACGGAGCTTGTTCATCCTGACGATCGCCAGATAGTGACGGAACGCTACCTCAAGAGGCTGAAGGGTGAGGAAATCTCCCCCACCTATGCCGTCAGCGGCATTGATAAAGCGGGCAATGTGAAATGGTTAGAGGCCAGTGCGGCCTTGTTTACCTGGAACGGAAGGCCGGCTATCCTGGGTCTGGTAACCAACATCACCGAGCGCAAGCGGGCAGAAGAGGCGCTGCGGGAGAGTGAGAAGCGGTATCGCCTGTTGTTTGACGTGACACCTATCGTGATCTCCATTACGACCCCGGAAGGCAGGGCAGTTGCAGTCAACAATGCCATCCGAGAGATGTCTGGCTATACGCCGGAAGAGTTTATGACATTGAATATGAACGATATATACGTTGATCCCGGTGAGCGGAGGCGCATGCGCGCTCTACTGCAAAGAGAGGGCAGGGTTCGCGATTTTGAGACGGGGTTCAGGCGAAAAGATGGCCTCATTTCTATTGTGCTTCTCAATGCAGATACGATCGAATTAGATAATCAAAGACTGATCTTGGCTACCGTCCGTGATATCACCGAGCGCAAGCAGGCGGAGGAGGAAATCCAGGGGTTGTTGGACTCAGTTGCGCAGGAGCGAGACGGACTCTCGTCTTTGGTGAACAGCATTACGGATGAGGTCTGGTTTGCTGACACAGAGAAGAATTTCACACTAATGAATCCGGCTGCTTTGAGGGAATTCGGGTATAGCTCTGCCAATCCGATAAATGTGGAAGAAATGGCCAGGAGTCTGGAGGTGTATCGCCCTGATGGCAGTCTGCGGCCTGTAGAGGAAGCTCCGCCATTGCGCGCCTTGAGGGGAGAAAGCGTGCAGAATGTGGAGGAGATTATCCGCACTCCGCTGAGGGGGGAACTGCGGTACCGCCAGGTAAGTGCCGCGCCGGTAAGAGATGCCAGTGGCAATATCACCGGGTCGGTGTCAGTAGTGCGTGATATCACCGATCTCAAGAAGGCAGAGGAGAAACTGCAACTTCAGCAGAAGCACTTCAGGGCGCTCATAGAGAACGCTTCAGACGCTATAACAATCGCAGGTGCTGATGGAACAATCAGCTACGAGAGCCCATCATGCGAGCGTATGTCGGGATTCAAGCCGGAGGAACGCATCGGTGCCAACATGATCGAACGCGTTCATCCGGATGATATCAAGCTTCTATCTGATACCTTCTCCCGGTTGATACAGCATCCGGGTAGCACCATGTGGGATGAGATACGGCTCCGGCACAAAGACGGCAAATGGCTCACAGCTGAGGCTACGGTCACCAATCTTCTTCATGATCCCGCTGTCAATGGCATTGTGGTCAATCTCCGCAACATCACCGCGCGCAAGAGGGCTGAGGAGGCGCTGAGAGAGAGCGAGGCACGCTACCGCCTGCTGGCCGAGAACCTCTCAGACGTTATCTGGACTATGGGCACCGACCTGAAGTACACCTATGTCAGTCCGTCCGTGACGCTTCTGCGGGGCTACACCGTTGAGGAAGCCATGGCCCAGCCTCTGGCAGAGAACCTCACCCCGGAGTCTCTGGAGATTGCCATGAAGCTCATGGTCGAAGAGGAGGCTAAGGAACGCACGGGGCAATACGACCCTAACCGGTCCGTCACCATGGAGGTGGAGGTAAGCTGTAAGAACGCCTCCACCATATGGTTGGAGAACAGGGTGACCTACCTGCGCGATTCAAACGGCCAGATAGCCGCTTACCTGGGGATTAGCCGGGACATCACCAAGCGCAAGAAGGCGGAGGAGGCGTTGAAGGCAAGCGAAGATAAGTTCAGGGGGCTCTTTGAACATATGACCAGCGGCGGTGCAGTTTACGAAGCAATAGACAATGGAGAGGATTTTGTATTCAAGGATTTCAACCCCACAGCAGAAAAGATAGAGCAAGGTAAGCAAAGAAGACGTTCTCGGCAGGCGCGTAACCGAAGCATTTCCAGGAGTCAAGGAATTCGGGCTTTTTGACGATATTTCAGAGGGTGTGGAGAACGGGAAAACCGGAGTATTTCCCTAGGGCCATCTACAGAGATGAGCGCAACCCTGGTGGTTGGAGAGAGAACTGGGTATACAAGTTGCCCAGCGGTGAGATAGTTGCCGTCTACAACGATATCACTGAGCGCAAGCGGGCAGAGGAGGAACTGCAGGAATCAGAGCAAAAATTCAGAGCTATTTTTGACAACGCAAATGATGGATTCATCAGCGTGGACCCCGAAAGCGGGAGGTTACTTAACGCAAATAAAAGAATGATTCAGATGCTGGGATATGAATCTGAAGAAGAAATGAAGGATCTGATAATCTCGGATATACATCCCAGGGAAAGTCTACCATACATTCTGCGGGAGTCTGAAAAGCACGTGAAGAGACAGATTTCGCGATCCGAAGATTTGCCGGTGAAAAGAAAGGATGGGAGCGTTTTCTTTGCTTCTGTCAGTTCATCTCCGCTAATAATAGCCAACAAGACCTATTTATCGTGCATTTACAGAGACGTCACTGAGCACAAACAGGCAGAAGCAACACGGGAAGCCTTTTACCGCCGGCTTGTCGACGTGCAGGAAAAGGAACGCCAGACCATCGCCCGGGAACTGCATGATGAGATCGGTCAACCGCTGACTATCCTCAAACTCTACCTGGACAGGAATAAGCCCCAGACAGCCGCAGACGTTGATCCGCAACTGGAAGAAGCACGAAAGGTATTGCTGGGATTGATACACCAGGTGCGTAATATGTCGGTCAACCTGCGGCCTACAATGCTGGATGAGCTGGGCTTGCTGCCGACTCTGCTTTGGCATTTTGAACGCTATACCAGGCAGACCAAAATCAGCGTCAATTTCAGGCATACAGGACTGAAACAACCGTTACCTCCGGAGGTTGCCAACACCGCCTATCGCCTTATACAGGAAGGGCTGACAAATGTCGCCCGCCATGCCCAAGTGAGTGAGGTAATGGTCCACATCCGGGCACGGAGGAACTCGCTTGTTATAGAGGTGCAAGACCACGGCATCGGCTTTGATCTTTCCAAAGTGGCTGGAAAGGGCATTGGCCTCACTGGAATGTGCGAACGCGCACTGGCGTTGAATGGCACTCTGACGATAGAGTCCACTCCGGGGACCGGCACCTATCTGCTGGCCGAACTGCCTCTCTCCAAGGGGTCAGAAAAGGAAATCAAAACAAAAAAAGGGAGTGGTAAGAATAGCGTTAAGGGATGATCACTCTGCGAACAGGCGGAACCAACAATTCTGCTATCCTTCCCCCGGCACATACATTTCAAGGAATAAAGCCAGCATGATGCCGCTAACCACAAGGTTAGCGGCACCCGCAGGCATGGACTCCACCCTTGTCAGGGAAATCCTCCCCCCTGTACCCTCTCTGGTTGGAAATAGTGCCTATTTTGTGTGGGTTCAAGTTTGGTTTTCCCGGAATAATTGCGCACAATTTCTTGGAAGATGGTTGAAATATCGCAAATGGTTCTACTGGCACCAAGTTGCTTCTTGACTAATCCAATCTCGCATGAGTATAATCGCATGCAGACTTCGAGATGGAGCAAATTGCCTATCAAAGATGAAGCGCTGGGGCTTTCAATACCACAGTGTCTTAGGGAGGCGGAAGCATGGTACAGGAAAAGAAGACTAGTTATCCCCTACTTGCGGCAAAGTCTTGGTGGACTCTAAGACGGAAATTCCACGATACGGTTCCAGGTACTGTTAGCGCATCGTACTTGTCCAGTGCTCTCAATATGAATGAGGATTCCGCGAAAACGAACGTTTTGGTGTATTTGAAATCCATCGGTCTTGTGGGGCAGGATGGAAAGCCAACCGACCTTGCTAACAAATGGAGACTCGATGACTCGTACGCGAAGGTGTGTGAAGAGATTAGACAGAACACATATCCTCAGGAAATACTGGATCTTTTTCCTAAGCCCGTCGCCGAAGACAGAGAGAACATAGCGCGGTGGTTCATGGCAAAGACGAAAGCTGGCGACACAACAGCCAAAATGATGACCGCCTTCTATATGCTCCTGTCTGAAGCTGACCCTACAAAGGGCGAAGTGACGGCCAAAGCATCAAGCAAGCCGCCCATTGTGCCCAAAGAAAGGCCGGCCTCGTCAAAGACCGTTGTCATAGCTAAGCCTGCCGACAAGGCAGTTCAAGGGAAAAGAGATTATCCAATTGCAGATGTGCCATCGGTACACATAGATATTCAGATTCACCTTTCTCCCGATACAACGGCTGAGCAAATTGACCAGATATTTGCCAGTATGGCTAAACACCTTAGAAACCCAAATCCAGCTGTGAAGCAAGATGGCTGATGGGGCGGACTCCTACAAAGCGTTCCTCGAAGCAGCAAGATCTATCCAGCAAATAGCAGATGGATTGTGCTTGCCTCACCCTGAGACTTTGCCGACTGCAAGGGATAGCGTACTGGCGAAACGCCTCTTCCACAATACGAGGGGTTACCTAGAGAAGGTAGTCTTCCAAATCAATACCACCTATGACAACACCTGCTATGACGCCTGTGCTGTGATGATAAGGAGACTGGTCGAGACGTTGATAATCGACGCATTCGAATATCGCGGTATCGCAGATAGCATAAAGAGCGCTAATGGTGAATTCCTGCCGCTGGACGAACTAGTCGACAAGACTGTCTCTGAAAGGGGATGGAATCTGCGACGAGACACAAAACAAGAGCTGAAGAAGCTGAAACATATTGGAGACCTTTCTGCACATGGCCGCCGTTACAACGCCCAGAGACATGACATTGATGGTCACATTGCAGGGCTACGTGTTGTGGCCGAAGAACTCTTGTATCTCTCTGGTTTTAAGCAATGACATTTATGCAGTTTGTCACTCTGAGCAAAGGCGCAGGTTCTCTCTCCACAAAACAAATAACGCCTATTTCTGCAACCAAGCGCTAGGCTGGCGATTCAAGGCCTTGTGCAGCTAACCTTCCCAGAGCCTTACGCCTGCGATACACCTAGGTGCAAGCAGGTGCAAGCAAGGCTAGATTTGACAAAAGTCACCCTCACGGAGTAGTGATTAAAGGCAGTTGTCTACCGGATGGTGACGTCAACAGAATAAGAGCAACGCAGCACGGTTGTTGAAAGGAGACTGATATGAAGGAGGCTGCAACTCCGCAGCAAAAGGCCATTGTGGTCGTAGATCTGCAAAAAGATAATGTCGGCGGGTATTGCCGGGCGATTATCCCCAACGTCAAGCTTCTCCTGCAAGAGGCCAGGGGCAAAGGAATCCCCATAATCTTCGCCTGTGACAGCAGATACCCGGACGATTTCATTTTCACCAAGGGCGGGCATCCGGTGCGCACCATCCGGGGGACTGCCGGAGCGGCAGTCATCGATGATCTGGAGCCGAGAGCCACTGACATCATCGTCGAAAAGAGGATGCTCAGCGCCTTCTTTGGCACCGACCTCGATTTCACGCTGCGGCAAAAGGGGATCAAGACGCTCATTGTGACCGGCGTGGCCACCTGGGCCTGCGTTTTGAAGACGGTCTTTGACGCCGCCGAGCTGGGGTACGAAGTCATCGTCCCGGCAGATTGCTGCGCCTCGCCATCTCCGGAAGGCCACGAGCCTGCATTGAAGGTGATGGGACTGCTGCGCGTGGTGAAGCCATCCGTCAGAGAAGTACTGGAAACTCTCTGACAAGGCTCCCGGATTGGGGGCTTGTCTGCGCTCCGCCTATTTACAGGGAGGCTCTTTTTAATGTATACTCTATAAGATAGAGTTACAGTTTAGGTTATTACAAGCTTCTTAGAATCCGCTCGCATTTCTCTCAAGTATTGGATGACCGGGACTCTAACCAGGATTTCATAAACAGGAGGTCATCCAATAAGCTATCAGACTAAATCGATCCACAGTCCTGCTTGCGAAAAACCCTTTGCCTTCGGCACTGAAGACCAGGGGTTTTCCCATTTTTCAGACAAGAGAGGTGCAGAGCCTTTCCAAGGAGTTACCATGAGTTTCGAGACCTTTGGTCTTCATCCGAGCATCATGGCCGGTGTACAGGCGGCCGGTTATGTTACACCCACACCAATCCAGCTTAAGTCCATCCCGCCAATCATGCAGGGCCGCGACCTGATCGGTCTGGCACAGACCGGAACCGGCAAGACTGCGGCTTTCGTGCTGCCAATTCTGCAGCGCCTGCTGCAACGCCCGAGGGGTCGCATTGGTGCTCTCATAATCTCGCCCACGCGTGAGCTGGCCGAGCAAACATATGAGGCTGTAACCGAACTGGGACAGCAAACGGGGCTGCGGAGTCTTACCATTTACGGCGGGGTGGGTATGCAGCAACAAAAACAAGGACTGCTTAATGGAGTCGAAATCGCCGTGGCCTGTCCCGGCCGATTGCTCGATCACCTGTGGCAGGGCACATTCGATCCATCATATATGGAAGTCCTTGTAATCGACGAGGCAGACCGGCTGTTTGACATGGGCTTTCTACCCGATATCCGGAACATCTTGAAATGCCTGCCACAGGAGCGGCAGACCCTGCTTTTCTCGGCCACCATGCCCCGTGATGTCCGGCGTCTGGTGCAGGAAGTCCTGCATGACCCGGTCACCGTGCAAATCGGCCGTATGCTGCCGGCAACAACGGTGTCTCATACTCTCTATCCGGTGGGGCAGCACCTGAAGACTGCGCTCCTGAAGGGACTCTTGCGCAAGACCAGTACGGAATCGGTGCTTGTATTTACACGTACCAAGCATCGTGCCGAGCGTGTCGCGCAGCAACTGATAAGTGCGGGCTTCCGGGCAGCCTCACTGCAAGGTGACCTGTCCCAGTACCAGCGTCAGGCCGCTCTCGATGGCTTCCGTGCCGGCTCAGTTAAGATACTGGTGGCGACTGACGTTGCCGCCCGCGGCATCGATGTTTTGAGTATTTCACACGTCATTAACTACGACATGCCGGACACTACAGACGCCTACACCCATCGTATTGGCCGCACGGGACGAATTGGCGCAACCGGTGATGCCTTCACATTCGTCACAAGTGAAGACGTGGCCATGGTACGCGCTCTTGAGCACCTGCTGAACGCGCCGCTGGAGCGCCGCACACTGCAGGACTTTGACTATAGAGCATGTGCATCAGACAGCGAAGTCATCCGCTCTCCGCACCGGTTCGGACGGCGCACAGTACGGAATGAGCGGATCGGCATCAAATAGCCATTTCTGCTCAGAGAGGCCGTCCGGAAGGAACGCCCAACCCGATTTGACGGTCTGGAGTCAGCTCAACCCGCCTGCTTCCCCGCATTGCCAATAGTCTGTCCCGGACTATTTCCGGCATATTGTAAGCTCTGTAACCTATTCTCCTCTGTGCAGAATAATCATGTTCCAATCTCCTTCCCGAGATTACGTTCTTTCTCACCTCCCGTCTTCTATCCGAAATACGGATGCGCATTGAGAGAACGATGTATGATATCTGCTGCCCAATAAGACATTCTTGTGACCTAGATCGGATATGATCTCAATTTGTGTGCATTTATACATAAAAGGAGGAACCGCGTGACGTATTCGGAGCCGATTGGCAAACGCGCTCTTAGTTCTTTTATTCGTACTGACGCCGCTTTTCCATCTTGCTACTCAAAGACTGAAGAGCAAATCAATCACCTAACAACCTGCTCACGCTTGTACACCTGTGTGATGGTATTCATTACCCTAAATTACGAGTCCCAAAACAGGTTCCAGACGGTGGTCGAGTCGAATGGAATTCCGTCGGCAGGACAATCTAGAGGTGGAACAAGATGAAAAGGTCAATACTCACTATTCCCAGAAAAACCCGGAGGATGCTGAAGGCAATCCCAATACTTGGTCTGGCCTTGATCTTGGCGTTGGTCCTGGTAGCAGTGGTAAACTCTGCCATGCCCATGCAGGTATCTGCTGCAATAGCACAGCGGGGCACTGCAACGACGGCAACCACCACCAACACAAACCTGACTATTAATAAACCAACCGGCGTTGTAGCAGGCGATGTGATGATCGTGAATATTGCCAAAGTTGGTAATAACACAACTGCGCCCTCTTTAGCCGGCTGGACGCTGATAGATGGCAGAAGTCTTGGTGGTATGACGCGACGCTATGGCGCCGTTTTGTATAAAGTGGCTGGCGCATCAGAACCGGCAAGTTATACATTTGCCCTCGGTACCGGCACAAACGGTGCTGTCGGCTCGATTGTTGCATTTTCAGGAGTTGACACATCAGGGGCGACTCCTTTTGATGTTGCTCCTGGGACTATTTCAGTACAGCCCAGTCAAACTGCTGTGGCGGCGACCACTATAACTACGGCTTCTGCCAATGCGGCAGTGATAATGTTCGGGATGGCGGCTAACTCTACCCCTACCTGGTCTGGTTGGACAACAACATCACCTGGCACACTGACCGAACTGTACGATAATCAGGTCGGTGGTGCCAACCAGGCATCTGTCGGCGCGGCGTGGGCTACGAAAGCAACTGCCGGCGCTACGGGTGCTGGAGCGGCAACGCTCTCATCCGCACAACGAAACGGCGGGATTTTGATCGCGCTTAAACCTGCCGGCAACCCATTACCTGCTACCACCAGTATTTCGCCAACCACTGAGACTGTTGGCGATGCTGATTTCACTTTGACAGTTAATGGAACAAACTTTGTGAGTGCGTCAGTTGTACGCCTTGATGGGGCTGATAGGACAACAACCTTTGTCAGTTCAACCCAGCTAACAGCCACAATTCCGTCCAGTGACATTACAACAGCCGGGGATAAGAGTATCACTGTATTCAACCCTACACCGGGCGGCGGCACATCTAATGCCCAGACCCTGACGGTGAATAAGGCCACGCCTGCAATCACGTGGGCCACCCGGCCGACATTGTCTACGGCATTACCCTGGACATCACACAGCTCTGCGCTACTGCTTCGGTACCTGGTACATTCGTTTATAGCCCAGATTTCGGAGCCTTGCTTCCGGCAGGTAACAGCCAGACGCTGAACGTGGATTTCACCCCAACCGATTTTGCAAACTACAACAACACTTCTAAAGATGTAACTATCAATGTCAACAAGGCAACCCTGACCATCACCGCCGATAATGCCTCTAAGACCTACGGTGACACGGTCACCTTCACCGGCACCGAGTTTACTACCATCGGCCTGGAGCCGGGCGACAGCGTAAACAGCGTCACCCTGACCAGCACCGGGGCTGCGGCAGATGCCACGGTTGGCACTTATGACATCGTGCCCAGCGCCGCCGTGGGGACGGGCCTGGACAACTACGATATTACCTATGACAACGGGACTCTGACCGTGAGCGTCAGAAACATCACGGTGACTGCCGACGATAACGGCAAGACCTACGGCGATGCCGATCCGGCCCTCACCTATCAGATCACCTCAGGCTCACTGGCTTCAGGCGATACCTTCTCCGGTGACATCGCCCGGGTAGCCGGCGAGGATGTCGGCACCTATGCCATCCAGCAGGACACGCTGGCCCTGAACAGCAACTACAACCTCACCTTCGTGGACGGCACCTTCACCATCGGCACCAGAGACATCGACGGTCACCGCCGACGATAACGGCAAGACCTACGGCGATGCCGATCCGGCCCTCACCTATCAGATCACCTCAGGCTCACTGGCTTCAGGCGATACCTTCTCCGGTGACATCGCCCGGGTAACCGGCGAGAATGTCGGCACCTATGCCATCCAGCAGGGCACGCTGGCCCTGAACAGTAACTACAACCTCACCTTCGTGGACGGCACCTTCACCATCGGCACCAGGGACATCACGGTCACCGCCGATGATAACGGCAAGACCTACGGCGATGCCGATCCGGCCCTCACCTATCAGATCACCTCAGGCTCACTGGCTCCGGCGATGCCTTCTCCGGCGCCATCGCCCGGGTAGCCGGCGAGAATGTCGGCACCTATGCCATCCAGCAGGGCACGCTGGCCCTGAACAGTAACTACAACCTCACCTTCGTGGACGGCACCTTCACCATCGGCACCAGAGACATCACGGTCACCGCCGACAATAACGGCAAGACATACGGTGATGCCGATCCGGCCCTCACCTATCAGATCACCTCAGGCTCACTGGCTCCAGGCGATACCTTTACCGGTGCCATCGCCCGGGAAGCCGGCAAGAATGTCGGCACCTATGCCATCCAGCAGGGCACGCTGGCCCTGAACAGCAACTATAACCTCAACTTCGTGAACGGCACCTTCACTATCGGCGTCAGAAACATCACGGTGACCGCCGACAATAACGGCAAGACATACGGAGATGCCGATCCGGCCCTCACCTATCAGATCACCTTAGGCTCCCTGGCTGCAGCGATGCCTTCACCGGCGCCATAGCCCGAGTGGCCGGCGAGAATGTCGGCACCTATGCCATCCAGCAGGGCGCGCTGGCCCTGAACAGCAACTACAACCTCACCTTCGTGGACGGCACCTTCACCATCGGCCCGAAGGCTCTGACCATCACCGCCAATAACCGCAGCAAGACCTACGGTGACGCGGTCACCTTCGCCGGGACCGAGTTTACTACCAGTGGCCTGGTGGGCAGCGACACGCGACCATCACCAGCATCACACTCACCAGCACCGGGGCCGCGGCCAGCGCCACGGTATCCGGCAGTCCCTACTCCATCGTGCCCAGCGCCGCCGTGGGAACAGGCCTGGGCAACTACACTATTACCTATGTCAACGGCACTCTTACGGTAACCAAAGCAAGTATCGGTTGGAGCATAAGCTCTTCAGCTAGCACGTCAACTGACGGCCACTCGGTTACCTTTACCGCCACTGTCACTGACACAGGAGCAACTGGCACGGTGACTTTCAAAGATGGGGAGACTATCCTGGGCAGCAGTACGCTGAGCAATGGCACGGCAACCTACAGCACCTCGACGCTCTCCGTGGGAGCCATTCCATCACCGCTGTCTATGACGGAGATGCTAACTTCGCCGGCAGTACCTCTTCAGCAGTTGATCTTACAGTGAAGGCAGCGGCAGGATCCATCTGGGGTCTGATCGCCGGAATCATAGCCGTTGGCGTACTTGTCATCCTGTTCTTCTTACTGCTGATCTTTCGCCGCAGACGCAAACCTAATCAGCAGGCGCACAGATAATCAATCGCCAAGTGCCACGGGCTGAGCCCGTGGCACTTTAATATATCAGATACATCGAAGACTCCCGCCTTACACAGCGTGACTATTTACCATTACTAGTGAACACTCCGGGCTTGTGTGCCCTATTCACTAAAGCCTCTTTCCTGTGCTAATATATTGCCATGCCCCGCGGCTTGGTCTGTGATGGGAGAAAGTATGGTATCCTGTCATCCGGACTTTCCCACACGCTTTGCGAGAAACCTAATCCCAGCATTCCAGGTCTTCTGAAAAGGGCAGGAATAGAAACTATTGAGCTTAGGAGGAGACGATGATCTTAGGTGTAATACTGGGAGTAATTGCTTTAGTAATAGTCCTGATACTCGTAATTCCATCCACCAAGTATATCGGACCCACCGAGGTAGGCCTGATAATCAAGAAGGTGGGGAAGAACCTTCCTGCTGACGAGCCTATGGCTTTTCACGGTGAGGCTGGTTATCAGATGGAACTGCTTATGCCAGGACTGCGCTGGAAGTTCTGGCCCATCTTCTCGGTGATAAAGTATCCCTGGGTGCAAATACCGGCAGGCGAAGTTGGTGTTGTCATCGCCCAGGTTGGCAAGCAGCTTCCCATTGGTGCCAAGTCCGCGGTTTATAAACCGGAGTACGGTTCCTTCCAGAATCTGAAGAGGTTTCTCGAGAATGACGGCCAAAAGGGTGTGCAGAGACCGGTCCTGCCTCCGGGGACTCTGGCTGCCTTCCATCCGGTATGTTTTCTGGTTATTACCAAAAAGCAGGTCTATGGAAGACCAATAGAACCCGATTTGCTCAGCAAATTTCAGAAGCAGGGGTATCTCACCCCCAAGGATTTTGGCCTCGAGCCCGATCAACTTAATCTGGTAGTGATTGAACCGGAATCAACCGCAGCCGATAGAAAAGTCAAGGACGTTATTGGTATCGTCACTACGCTTGAAGGAGAGCCTCTGGCTGCCGGCGACATAGCTTCCAGGCTGGGGGGATTTGACGACGTGAAGAAGCTTGAAGGGACTGGCGGCTTTGATGCGGACCTGATTGAGATGGTCCTGGGTTGTCAGAATACCAAGCATAACAACTATCAGGACTTCCAGAAGTTTCTTGACCTGGGAGGCAAGATCGGCCTTCAGCATGACCCCCTGCTCTACGGAGCCTATGCCTTGAATCCCTTCCTGGTCAGGGTTGATATCGCTCCTATGCTGGTGGTCGAGCAGGGCGAGGTTGCCGTAATCAAGTCTTATGTGGGGTTGATGACTGAGGATGTCACCGGCGAGGAGTTTAAGTTCGGCGTCATAGTCAAACCGGGACACCGGGGTATCTGGAGAGAGGCACTGGGCACCGGCAAGTATCCCATCAATCCGCACTGTTATCAGGCTGAAATCGTGCCTACTGCCATACTGACACTTAACTGGGCGGAGCAGACCTCTAAGGCCCACACTCTCGATGCTACCCTGTCACAGATCGTGGCCAAGAGCCGTGAAGGTTTCATATTTAAGATTGACCTGCAAGTGCAGATTCACGTCTCGGGTGTAGAAGCTCCCAGAGTTATCTCTATGGTGGGCACTATGCAGAACCTGGTCAGCGAAGTCTTACAGGCTGCTGTAGGCAACCACTTCAGGGATAAGATGCAGAGCATGAAGGCCGTTCAGTTCATCGAGACAAGGCAGCAGGTTCAGGAGGAAGCATTCAAGCATATCGAGTCTAAGTTGAGCCAGTATAAGGTAGAGACGAAGGGTGTGTACATTCAGGACGTCATACTTCCTGAACAGATGGTGAAGGTCTTGACAGAGAGGGAAATTGCCAACCAGGAGATAGAGACGTTCAAGAAGCAGAGGGATGCGCAGGAACAGAGAATAATGATGGAGAAGTCGAAAGGTATGGCCGATAAACAGAGTGAACTGGCTTCATCCGAAGTCAATATTACCATCAAGGGGAATAATGCTGAAGCCAGAAAGAAGGAAGCCGATGGCGAAGCCTACTATACCCTCGAAACCGGCAGGGTGCAGGGAGCCGAGGTAGAGGCTATCGGTATGGCCAAGGCAAAAGCATATAAGGCTCAGGTGGAAGCTCTGGGGCAAGATTCCACCGCCCTGGTCAACGCCATCACTGCTCTGTCAGATAAGGGCTTGAAGTTTGTCCCTGATGTCATGGTAAGCGGCGGCGGGTCTTCCATAGATGGACTGGCCGGGGTTCTCATGAACATGCTGGGCAAAATGGGTAAACCGCCAGCCGTTCCGGCTGCTTTGCAGGAGGGCGGCAAGGACAAAGGATAGCCTAGCACCCGGCAGACTCCGGTTCCAGGGGCACACTCGCTCTAAGTACCCGACCCGCATAAATCATGGCCACAGACACTGCTCCGAAACCCCTCGGTTTCGGAGCGGTTCTTTTTGGATAGCACGAATACGCTATTCAGATCTGGTGAACCGGGTGTAGTTGGTTATTCATACACTCTCAACCATGAGTTGACTTACTACCCTTGTTTATTGTTGACAGCAGATAAATTAGTTGGTATAATGCTAACAGTTTGAAAAATAACAATAGATTGACTTGGCCATATCTTATAGGTGTCGGAAAGTGATGGCAGGCATCAAGGAAAGAGAGGCGAAATGGATAGACAGAGACGCATGCTGAACGCTCTGACGGTCTTCTTACTCGGTGTCGGAGTGCTCGTTCTATTCCTCGGCCCATGTGCAGGGCTATACAGCATCGCTCTGGGATTCGTCGGCCTGATTGCCTTCTGGGTGGTGGCAATTACCCTCAGGGTATATCACGTCAGTATACCCAAAGACGACGACTACTGGTCATATCGATAGGGTCTTGAATACAGAACAAAGGGAGGTGAAAAATGGAAAAACAGAATCGCAAAGTGAACACCCTGACAATCTTCTCAAGGAGTATTGGCATCCTGCTTCTGGCCGCCTTCACGGTTGCTGGCATCCTGGTTATGGTTCTTAGCCCACACCCGGGACTGTACGGTATCGCCCTGACCGTGTGCGCGGGAGTATACGCCATCGTCCTGGGATTCGCCGCGGTGGGTGTCTCCTGGCATATCGGCAAGATTTTGAATACTTAAGAAAGGTACCCCCCTTTCTTCAAAGAACCCTCCGATCGGAGGGTTCTTTGTTTTATCAAACCATAAGGTTCGACAACACCCCGGATGATGGTATACTGGGGCCAACGACTCCTGGCACCCAGCCTGTGTAGAAGACTGACATAGGACATGATACGCATCCTTCACTTCGCCGATCTCCACATGGGTGTGGAGAACTACAGCCGCATCGATCCGGCTACCGGTATCTCCAACTGTCTGCTTGATTTCCAGGCTGCACTGGATGAAGTGGTGGAATTCGCCCTGGGAAACCAGGTGGACCTGGTCCTTTTCTGCGGGGATGCCTACAAGACCCGCGACCCCTCGCAAACCCACCAGAGAGAGTTCGCCAGGCGTATCAACCGCCTGGCCGCCAGTGGCATACAGGTTTTCCTCCTCGTGGGCAACCATGACCTTCCCAATGCCGTCGGCCGCGCCACGGCGGTGGAGATCTTCGATACCCTGACCGTACAGAATGTGACCGTAGCCAGCCAGCCTGATATCTATTCCATCAAGACCAGAGAGGGAAACATCCAGATAGCCGCGCTGCCCTGGTGGAGGCGGAATGCCCTGCTCAGCCGCGAGGAAACCAGACACCTCAATATCGAGGAGATCAAACAGAGGTTGGAGGCCAATCTAAACGAGATCATCCGGTCCCACATTGCCAGGCTGGACCCGGGCCTGCCCGCCATTATGGCCGCCCATGTCTCTCTGTCCCATGCCAGCCCCGGCTCGGAACGGACGATGATCCTGGGACAGGACCCGGCACTCCCCCTGAGCAGCGTGGCCAGTCCGGCCTTCGATTACGTAGCCCTGGGGCATATCCACCGGAATCAGATCCTCTCCCACTATCCGCCCGTGGTCTATCCGGGGTCATTGCAGCGGATCAACTTCAGCGACGAGGAGGATACCAAGGGTTTCTACGTCGTGGACATAGAGCCGGAGAAGAGCCGCGGCGAGAGGGTTGCCTTCAACTTCCATCCCTCAAAGGCCCGCCGCTTCCTCACCATAAGAGTGAATATCCCCCACAACGACCCCGATCCCACAGCCACCATCCTGAAAAGCATCGCCCGCCAGGAACGGGATATCAAAGATGCTATTGTCCGGGTGCAGATCAATATTGCCGAGCACCTCGATGGGCTGGTTCAGGAGCAGGAGATTCATCGGGCGCTGGGCGAAGCACAGTATGTCTCCATCGCCAAGGATGTGGAACGCGAGCGCCGCACCAGGCTGGGAGACCGCTCGGCTGAGGCCATGAGCCCCACCGAGGCGCTCAAGGTTTACCTGGCAATGAAGAAGACCCCTGCTGACAGGACCAAGTTGTTGCTTGAATACGCCGATAGGCTTATTCAGGAAACCAGGGGCGAAGATTAAGAGGGAAGCAGCGATCCGATAAAGCCCCTCTGTCCCCGCACAAACTCCTCCGCCGTCATCGCCCGCTTGCCTTCCAACTGCAGCCGCACCAGCCCCAGAATACCATCACCCGTTTGAACCCCAAGGGGAGCACCCTTTGCCCCCTTCGTCTCGACCACCCTTCCCGGTTCGCCCTCCCCCGGCAAAGGCACCGCCTCGATAATCCTCACCAGCTTGCCCTGCCAGGTGGTATGGCAGCCAGGCCAGGGTTGAAAGGCCCTCACCCTCCGCCACAGCTCCACTGCCGGGCGGAGCCAGTCCATCTGCCCATCCTCCTTGGTGGCCATCCTGGAACAGGTGGCTCTCCCGTTATCCTGCGGCTGCGGGGACAGCTTGCCCCCCACCCATAAGGGCAGCGTTTCCATCAGGAGCTGCGCCCCCATCTCCGCCAGACTGGCGGTGAGCGTCGCCGTGGTATCCTCAGGCGATACCGGCCACTCCCGCTGCGCCAGCACCGGGCCGGTGTCCATGCCCTTGTCCAGAAGCATGATGCTCACCCCGGTCACTTCATCACCAGCCAGGATCGCCGCAGCTACCGGCGCCGGGCCGCGGTGCCTGGGGAGGAGCGAGGGGTGGATGTTGAGGCAGCCGTAGCGGGGGATGTCCAGAACGCTCTGCGGCAGCAACTGACCGTAGGCCGCCACCACAATGGCAGACGGCTGCAGTTCCGCCAGCTTCTCCACTTCCTCCGGCTGCCTCAGAGAAGCAGGCTGCCGCACCGTCAGCCCGTGGTGCAGCGCCGCCGCCTTCACCGCCGGCGGCACCAGCTTGCGCCCTCTTCCTGCCGGCTCATCCGGCTGCGTATAGACCGCCACCACCTCATTTTCACTGTGGACAAGGCGGTCCAAGGCAGGGAGGGCAAACTCCGGTGTACCCATGAAAACAATTCTCACAGCGGTCACATTCTAGCATGGGGGCCCGAATGCAACAACGGGCTGAATCGCTCCACACAGACAACCCCATTTTTTACCGATGCGAATCTGTTGTATAATCTGGGGCGCAGGTCATCACAATCATCAAAAGGGGGGACAAGCATGGCAAAGAAAAGGATCTTTGTGTCCGGGGCCTCTGGTTCCATGGGCGGCGAAGCCTTCAAGGAACTGCTGAAAAGAAGAGCCAAATACGACGTCGTCACCCTGCTCAGACCTTCCAAGCAGAACAAGAAGGCCTTTGCCCAATATGAGGGTCAGGAGGGAGTGAAGATCGTCTGGGGAGATTTATGTAATCCTGACGACGTACTGAAGGCCGTTGAGGGAGTGGATCAAGTCCTCCATCCGGCTGCCCTGATCGCTCCGGAGGCAGACGACCACCCGGCTATGTGCAGGAACATCAACTGCGGCGGCACTGAAAACATCATCGCCGCCATCAAGAAGCAACCCGACGGCCTCGACAGGATCCGGATGGTCTATATCAGTTCCGTAGCCGCATACGGAGACCGGCTTCCCCCTATTCACATGGTCAGGGTGGGAGACCCCCTGAAGCCCAGCGTTGGCGACTATTACGCCACGACAAAAATAGCCGCAGAAAGAGCCGTCATAGAATCCGGCCTGAAATACTGGGCCGTCATGCGGCAGACCTATATCGCTATCCCCAATGCACTGACGCTCATGGATCCCATCATGTTCCACCAGCCTGTCAACACCTGCATCGAACTGATCAACAGTGAGGATGCCGGATACGGACTCGTCCAGACCATCGAGACGCCCGATGAGTTCTGGGGCAGGGTATATAACATGGGAGGAGGCCCGTCATGCCGGGTTATCTTCAAGGACTACCTGGCACAAATGATGAAGCTCTTCAGTCTGGGAGACTTCAGAAAGATAATGCCCCTTAACTGGTTCGGCATAAGGAACTTCCACTGCTGCTGGTATGAAGACAGCTACGTTCTCAACGAATACCTCGGTCACTGGAGACATTCACTTGAGGACCATTATGCGCAGGTAAAAGCCAATATCCCCTGGTATTTGAAATTCGGAGCCAGACTCGCGCCTCCTTTCATCGTAAGAGCATACATGAAGAGAACAGCAGAGCCGCTACAATGGATCGAAAAGAACGACGTGGAAAAGATCAAAGCCTTCTTCGGCAGCCGTGAACAGTGGGAGAAAATCCCTGATTGGGCCCACTATCAAGAGATAGTCCCGGAGAAGCAGAAAGAGCCTCCGGACAGGTCACGGAATGTTGACTTCAAGCGCTTCACCATGGAAGAGATACGGCAGATGGCCGAGGCCAGAGGGGGAGTGTGTCTCTCCACAACGTTCACCGATATCAAAACGAAGCTCAGGTGGAAATGCGCCTTCGGGCACGAGTGGGAAGCTACGCCGGTGCTTATCAGGGCCGGCCACTGGTGTCCGGAATGTTATCCCCCGCCGTGGAACTGGGATGCCCTGGCCAAGGTGGACCCGCTGCTGGCCAGACACTACTACAATAATCACGATAAGAACGAAAGCCAGAAGGTCGACTACCTGTATTGCCCCTCACCCATGGTGAAGTAAGGGCCAGGGTCGGCTTACTCTCGCTTCCCGGACTCCGAGAGCGCAATTCTGCGATATCTCAGTTGTGGCTGAGAACCGTCAATGTCATAATAGCAATTGAGATGATTATCATCGGCGAGAATATACACATCATTTCAAAGGCCGTTTCCGCCGCCGTAAAGGAGCGAAACGCCAGAGCCATCCAGGATCTGGCCGTGGCGCAGGCGGAGGCCGGCGTTGATTACATCGATCTCAACCTCGGCCCGGCCAGAAAAGACCCCGAGGCCGCTGAGTGGCTGGTGAACACAGTTCAGGCGGTGACCGATCTGCCGCTGTCCGTCGATACTCTGAATCCGGCAGCGATGGAGGCCGGGCTCAAGGTCTGCCGGAAAAGGCCCCTGCTCAACTCCGCTTCCGGGAGAACTGACAGCAAGGAGAAGATGCTGCCCCTGGCCAGGAAATATAATACCGAACTTGTGCTCTCAGTGCTGACGGACAAGGGCTGCCCTGCGGATGTTGAATCACGGCTGGAAAGCATCATGGGAACCATAGCCTATGCCAACGAGATGGGTATCCCCACCGAGGACATCTGGGTCGATCCCATCCTTTTGCCGGTCAGCGCCGACCAGAAACAGGTGGCCGAAGCCCTGGAGTTCATGAAGATATTGCCGGAGGCTGTCCCTGGCGCGAAATCAACACTGGGACTCTCCAACATATCCAACGGGACGCCCGCAGAACTGAGGGGAATTCTCAACCGTACTTACATGATCATGCTGGGGAGAGCCGGGCAATACTCGGTGATCGCCGATGCGCTGGATAAGGAGCTGATGAGCCTCAATAGAGGCGAGATGCCTGATGTCGTCGATCTCATCTACAGAGTGATGGATGGAGAAGATATAGACCCGTCCTCTCTCTCAGCAAAGCTGCACGACTACGTGAAGACAACCCGGGTCCTTCTGGGCCACACGCTTTATTCGCATTCCTGGCTGGAGGACTGAGAGCGCCAAAGGAGAAATCGGTATGCAGTACAGAGCACCTATCGAGGCATATACAGGGACGGTCAGAGAGGTCACCATAGGAACAGGGGCTAAAGCCTTGAAGATCGGAGGGGAGAGTGCCCTTCCCTTTCACTATTTCGATCAGGGCTCCATCCCCAACCCCCCCAGGCTGGCCCTGGAAATGTATGACATGGAACCCAGAGATTGGGCAGAATCGGTGCTCCAGCCTTACAAGGATGTTGTCTCTGACCCCGTCAGGTGGGCCAGGAAGTGCGTTGATTACGGTGCCGATGCTGTCTGTCTTCAACTGGTGAGCACGGACCCGACCGTGAAGGATACATCTCCGGAAGAGGCAGCAAAGCTCGCCAGAAGGGTGAGCCGAGGCCATACCGGTGCCCCTCATCGTCTATGGTTCCGGTGACGAGAAAAAGGATGTGCCCGTCTTGGCCAGGGTGGCCGAGGTGTGCCGGGGGGAGAACCTCCTCCTGGGACCGGCAGTCAAGGAAAACTACGAGGAGATCGCCAGGGCGGTTTCCGAACACGGACATGCGTTGATTGCTCAGACCCCTGTAGATATCAACCTCATGAAGGAGCTGAATATAAAGCTGTCCAAATTCTTCCCCCCGAACAGAATTGTCATTGACCCTTTGAGTTCAGCTTTGGGCTATGGCATGGAATACAGCTTCACCATAATGGAGAGGACAAAGCAGACCGGCGTGATCTATAAGGATGCCATGATGCAGATGCCTATGATCGCCAACCTGGGGGGCGAATGCTGGAAGACAAAGGAAGCCAGGGAAAACGAGAGGCAGGGGATACTGTGGGAGGGGATGACAGCCATCTCTCTGCTGCTGACGGGAGCAAATCTCGTTGTTCTGAGACACCCTGAAACCCTGAAATTGGTCAGGCAGCTTATGGCGGAGAGGTAAAGGAATGACGGAAGCGAAGGAAAAGAAGCAGAAGAAGACCAGGAAACAGCAGCAGGTTGAGAAGCTGATAAGGGCAGAGGATCAGTGGGAGCCGGTCGGGCATACCCCCATGCCGGACATCGCCGATCTGAGAAACTGGGATATGCGGCTGATGAAGACCTACCAGCCCTTCTACGCGCCTTTCTGCGATGTGTGCTGCTTCTGCACCTACGGTAAGTGCGACCTCACCTGTGGAAAGCGGGGGGCCTGCGGCATCGACATCGCCGGCCAGCAGGGGAGGTTCATCCTTCTGGCCTGCTGCATGGGGCTGTCTGCTCACGGCGCCCACGCCAGACACATCGTCGACCTTATGATTGAAAAGTACGGCGAGGACTACAAAATCGATCTGGGCAACAACGTCGCCGTTGAGGCACCCAACATCAGGACCGTGCTGGGGTTGAAACCGGAATCGCTGCGCGACCTGCGGACGGCGGTCGAGTATGTGGAGCGGCAGTTGATCCATCTGATTTCGGCGCTCAATACCGGTCAGGAGGGCAGCAACATAGATTATGAGTCCAAGGCCCTTCATGCCGGTATGCTGGACCATGTGGCTATGGAGATCGCCGATATCGCCCAGATCTCGGGATTCAAATACCCTACATCAGTGGCCGAGACCCCGCTGGTAGGCCTGGGCACCGCCTCCGTGGATACCAGTAAACCCACTATTCTGGTGATCGGCCATAATCCCGCCTCTTCCGCCGCTATCATCGACTACCTCCGGAAGAACAGCCTCGACGATAAGGTGGAGTTGGGTGGTCTGTGCTGTACCGCTCACGAGGCGACCCGGTATTCGGATAAGGCCAGGGTGATCGGCCCCCTTTCCAGACAGCTCTACTACGTGAGAACCGGCATTGCCGATGTCATAGTGACCGATGAGCAGTGCATCAGGACCGACCTGGTAGAAGAAGCCAAGAAGGTGGACTCTGCCTTCATCGCCACCTCAGACAAAGCCTGCTACGGGCTTGAGGATGCCACCGAGATGGAGACGGATGACATAGTGAAGCAGATGCTGGAGCAGGGCAAGCAGTTCCTCATCCTCGACCATGAGAAGGCCGGTGAGGTGGCCGTGAGAGTGGCCCTGGCGCTGGCACCGAAGAGGAAGAAGGAGCTTCTAAGCGAAAAGGAGGCCCGGAGCTGGCCAAGAGGTGCGTGCAGTGCGGCATGTGCGAGAGGGTCTGCCCCAACATGCTCCTCATCGGTGAAGGGATCAGCCAGGTAGCCCTGGGGAATCTTGACGAACTGAGGAATATCTTCGACAAGTGCCTCGGCTGCGGCAAATGCGAGGAGGAATGTCCTCACGATGTGCCCATCTTCAAGATCATGCAGGTGGCTGCCAGCAAAGAGGCCTACAAGATACGGGTCGGGCGCGGGCCCATTATGGATACCGAGATCAGGAACGTCGGGGCCCCCATAGTACTGGGAACCATCCCCGGCGTGGTGGCCTTCGTGGGCTGTTCCAGCTACCCGGATTTGAATGACCTTGTGGAGATGGCCGAGGAATTCGCTAAGAGAAAATACATCGTGGTCCTCAGCGGCTGTGCCGCCATGACTGCCGGTATGAAGAAAGACGCCGAGGGACGGACCATCTATGAAAAGTACCCTGCCAGCTTTGACGCCGGTGGAGTGGTGAACGTGGGCTCCTGCGTGTCCAACGCCCACATCACCGGAGCCGCTATCAAGATAGCCAACATCTTCGCCAGCCTCCCCCTGAGGGCTAACTACGAGGTTATCGCCGACTACATTCTCAACCGCGTGGGGGCTGTGGGGGTAGCTTGGGGGGCTTACTCCCAGAAGGCAGCCGCCATCGCCACCGGATGTAACCGGCTGGGGATTCCCGTGGTCCTGGGGCCTCACTCATCCAAGTACCGCCGGCTCTTCCTTTCCAGAAAGGAAGAGGATAACTGGACGGTAATGGACGGCAGAAAAGGGGAACTGGTAGATACCGGCGAGCCTTCTCCGGAGCACCTGGCCTATGTCACCGAGACAAAGGAGAGGGCTATGGTCGCTATCGCCAAGCTGTGCATCAGGAAGAACGATACGGCACAGGGAAGGGCACTGAAACTGAATCACTACATCTCCCTGTACAAGAAGTATATGGGCGGCGGGCTCCCGCCGGACCTGCACCTGTACGTCAGGACCGACAGAGACCTTCCCATTGTATATAAGAAGGAAGCTGCAGCATACCTGAAGGAGGTGGGCTGGAAGCCGAAACCTGTCCTGACCCTCCCCACCCTGATAGGCACCTATCCCAGCAAAGTGCCCTTGGAGTCTGTCATTCACTAAGAGAGGACGCGCATAGCATGATTGAGGAATTCATCGCCGATACCGAGAAGCTTCTCGGCTACATACACCGCATCGAGAGGGGCCAACTCGTCTGCATTGGACCCGCCAGAAGGCTGGTAAAGAAGCAGGGCCTGGGTATGGAGCAGCTCGAAGAGGCTATCCAGGCAGGCATGCGAAAAAGGATTTCCGCCTATCTCGAGAGCATCAGTGAGGGCGAAGACACCGAAATCTACGCTACCCTCATCAGAGAGCTGGGCAAAGAGCATGATTTAGACATAGCCGAACTGGAAAAGAAGATACTACAGGCCATGAAAGACGCCGACTTCAGGAGGTTTGCCCGCTACATCAATATGATTGAGAACGAGAACATTCACCTCATAAGTAAGGCCAGAGCAATTCAAAGGAAATACCGGATAGCGGGCCATCGCCTGGATGAAGCCATCAGACAGGGTGAATCCGCCTATCTGCTCCGTAATATCAGGCAGATCAGGAAAGGCCCCCGATTCCATCCGCTTCTGCCCCGCGAAGAGATACTGCTGAGGAGAATCGCCAGGAAGTTAGGGTACGAGGAAAAGCTTGAGGAAGCTATCAGGAAGTGGAGGGCTTTGAACTGTCACACTGAATGACAGCAGGACATCCTGGGGTTTTCTCCCCGGGTCAGCCAGGAGAAAAGAGGAGGAAAGTATTTGGCTGGAATCTCAGAGCTGGTGAAAAGGGTGGCGGTGGACAAATACCACAGAGACAGGGATATGCTGATCCAGATCCTGCTGGACCTGCAGGGTGGCCTCGGCTGGCTGCCCGCGGAAGTGATGGCAGAGGTGAGCCGGCAGTTGAGAGTACCCATAGCCCGCGTGTATCAGGTGGCCAGCTTCTACAAGGCTTTCAGCTTCTCTCCCAGGGGCCGTCACACAGTGACAGTATGCCTGGGGACTGCCTGCCAGGTACGGGGTGCGCCGAGGCTCCTGGATAGAACTACAGACAAGCTCAAGCTGGCACCGGGAGAGACATCGGCAGATATGCGTTTCAGCCTGGATACTGTCAATTGCCTCGGCTGCTGTGCTCTGGGGCCAGTCATCGTCATAGACGGGAAGTACCACAGCAAACCTTCAACTTCGGAACTGGAGCACTTGTTTGATGCAGCGAAATAAGAGAGGAGACATGCCCGCTAAACTTCCCTCGCCGGAGGCACTGGAGACACTGCGAAAGGGCATACTGTCCGGAAGGGATCCCCTGAAGACCGGCATTACTGTCTGCGCCGGCACCGGTTGCCAGACCTATGGCGCCAGGGATGTCTTCGAAGCCCTCGTGGAGGAAGTCAAGAATCAGGGATTGGCAGACAGGATAGAGGTCAAGGCTACCGGCTGCCACGGGTTCTGCGAAAAGGGCGTTATCGTCGTTACCTCCCCCGATGAGGTCGCCTACGTCAAGGTGAAGCATGAAGATGTCCCCGAAGTGGTCAGCGCCGTGGCCGGGAAGCGTATCGTGGAGCGCCTCCTCTACAGTGATCCTTCGACAGGCAAGAGGATTGCCAAGGAATCAGACATTCCTTTCTATAAGAATCAGACCCGCATCGTCTTCGGCAACAACAAACGCATCGACCCCCAAAATATAGACGATTACATTGCCCTGGGCGGATACAGCGCCCTGGCTAAAGCCCTGTTCCGCATGAAGCCGGAAGAGGTGCTGGAAGAGGTCAAAAGGGCCAATCTGAGGGGCAGGGGCGGAGGAGGGTTTCCGACAGGCAGAAAGTGGGAGGAGACCAGGAATGCTCCCGGCAGCATCAAGTACGTCATAGTGAACTGCGATGAGGGCGACCCCGGGGCCTACATGGACCGGTCGCTGATGGAAGGAAACCCGCACAGTGTGCTGGAAGGGCTTATCATCGGGGCTTATGCCATAGGTTCTCACCAGGGATTCTTCTACGTTCGCCAGGAATATCCTCTGGCCTGCGAGAATCTGAACCTCGCCATAGAGCAAGCCAGGGAATATGGTCTTCTCGGGGAAAACATCCTCGGCTCCGGATTCAACTTCGCTGTGAAAGTGCACCGTGGTGCCGGAGCCTTTGTATCCGGAGAATCCAGCGCCCTCATGAGTGCCATCGAAGGAAAAGTAGGCGAACCGAGGATGAAATATGTCCACACCGCAGTCAGCGGGATAAAGGGAAGGCCATCGAATCTGAACAATGTGGAGACCTGGGCCACTGTCCCGCTCATCATAGAGAAGGGTGCAGAATGGTTCCGCTCCATAGGGACAGACGGCAGCAAGGGAACCAAGATATTCTCCCTGGTAGGAAAGGTGAACAACACCGGTCTGGTGGAAGTGCCTATGGGCATGACTCTCAGGCAGGTAATCTATGATGTCGGCGGAGGGATACTGGGCGGGAAGAGGTTCAAGGGAGTCCAGACCGGCGGGCCTTCGGGCGGCATAATCCCTGAAAAGTACCTCGACACGCCCATCGACTTTGATGCGCTGACCAGGCTCGGCTCCATGATGGGGTCCGGCGGCATGGTGGTCATGGATGAAGATACCTGCATGGTGGACGTCGCCAGATACTTCATCGACTTCCTGTGCGGCGAGTCCTGCGGCAAATGTATTCCCTGCCGCGAGGGTCTCCGTCTCCTGAGGAAGGTTTTGACCGATATCTGCCACGGAGACGGAAAGCCCGGTGACATAGAGTTGATTGAGGAGGTAGCCGAAGTGATGGCAGATGCTTCCCTTTGTGCCCTGGGAACCACGGCTGCCAATCCCGTCCTGACAACACTGAAATACTTCAGAGACGAATATGAAGCCCACCTGAAGGAGAAGCGCTGCCCGGCCAGGTTCTGCAAGGCCCTGACCTCATACTACATTGACCCCGCCAGGTGTTCGGCCTGCCTCATCTGTTTGAGAAATTGCCCTGCCGGGGCGGTCAACGGTGCCAAGGGCGAAATACACTGGATCAACCAGGAGAAATGCACCCGGTGCGGCGTATGTTTTGACGTTTGCCCGCCGCGCTTCAGCGCTGTGGTGAAAATTTCAGGCGAAACCCTACCACCACCTCCACCACCAGGAACCATGGTCAGCCGCAAGAAAGAGGCATAGGATGGCAGAAATGATCACTCTGGTCATAGATGGCAAGCAGGTAGAAGCCGGGCAGGGAGCTACTATCCTGCAGGCAGCCAGAGCAGCCGGCATCGATATACCAACGCTGTGCGTACACCAAAAACTGCTGCCCTACGGGGCCTGCCGCATCTGCAGCGTGGAGGCTGAGAAGAATGGCCGGGTCCGCGTGGTAGCGTCCTGTGGCTATCCTGTCGAAGAAGGTCTGACTGTGAGAACCCGCAGCCCCAGGATAGACAGGATACGGAAGCTCCTTCTCGAACTGGTGGCCCCTCAGGCAATGTTCCAGGAGAATGTCGGCGGTGAGCTGAGGAGGCTGGCCGATGAATACGGGGCTGACATCCACCGCTTCGAGTCCCGACTCAATGCCAAATCAAACAGGTGTATCCTCTGCGGCCTCTGTGTCCGCTACTGCGAAGAGGTTGTCGGCGCCCCGGCGATAGGCTTCGTCGGAAGGGGGATCGAGCGAAGAGTGGTCTTCTACCCCGATATAGCCAGGAGAGTCTTTGCCGGCGGTATGGAGTGGGCTGAAGTCTGTCCCACAGGCAAGATAGGCGCTGAATCGGATGGCACCTATTTTGGCTTCACCGTTGAGGACTTCCTGGCGGGCAGGCTATGAGCAGTTAGTGAAGGAGAGGGAAAATGGTTATGCCGCTTCATCGGGTGAACGTACTTACCGGGACCAAGTCCGCCATCATTCTTGATGATGCCGCCGAGTATGCCGCGTTGATCCGGCAGGCCAGACGTCCCCTCCTGGTGCTGGGCCCCAGGCTATTAGAGAGTTCGCTGGGTGGGAAAACCCTCTTACAGTACGCTCTGGAGATAGCCAGGGCAGGCAGCATCCCCGTATGTGCCACGGCACACGTGAAAGGGAAGATGACGGAACTCGGCGTGAAGCCGGACAGCGAATACGATGCGGTGGAAATAGCCAACCATCTCAAGGACCCGGATTGGCGAGGAGTGAAAAAGGAGGGGAACCACGACCTGGTGATCTTCTTCGGTTTCAGGACTGACCTCGGCAACCAGGTGCTCTCCACCTTGAAGCATTTTGCCCCCCACCTCAGGACCATGACTCTCTGCAAGTACGTCTTCCCCAACGCCGATTACTCCCTCCCCAACTTCAGGAAAGACGAAGACTGGAGGGAATTCCTCGATGAATTAATATATAATCTCAAAGAAGGTAAAGAGGGTTAAGAGATGGATTTCCACGTTGACATTGGGCCTCAGTACGAGGGTGAGACGATCAGAAAAGAGGATATGTATGTCGAATTCGGCGGGCCGAAGGCCGCTGCCAAATTCGAGCTGGTCACCATGAAGAGGCCGGATGAGGTAGAGCATGAAAAGGTAGAGGTGGTTGGCCCCGACATCAAGGACATGCGGGAAGGCAGCAGCCAGCCACTGGCCATTATGGTTGACATCGCCGGAGAGAAACTGGAAAAGGATATGGAGCCTGTGATCGAGAGAAGGCTACACATGTATGCCAATTACATCGAAGGCATCTACCATATGAACCAGAGGAACGACATCTGGATAAGGTTGAGCAAGTCTGCCTTCGCCAAAGGGTTTAATTCCCTGAAGGAGTTCGGCGAGATACTCATCTTCCTCTTCACTTCGGAACTGTCTGTCATTGAGAAAATATCCGTCACTTTTATTACCGATGAGAAGAAAGTACAGGAGTTGCTGCCGCAAGCCCTGAAGGTCTATCAGGCCCGTGACGAGAGGTTGAAAGGTCTGAGAGAGGAAGACGTCGATGTCTTCTACGGCTGTATCCTCTGTCAGAGCTTTGCCCCGACTCACTGCTGCCTGATCACTCCTGAGAGGGTGGCCAATTGCGGCGCCATAAACTGGTTTGACGGCAGGGCTGCCTCGAAGCTCGACCCTGAAGGGCCTATCTTCGAGGTCCAGAAGGGCGATCTCATCGATCCGGTGAGAGGGGAATACAGCGGACTGAACCAGGTTGTGGCCGAGAGGTCATTGGGGCAATACAGTCAGGTCTATCTGCACAGCGCCTTTGAGCATCCCCACACCTCCTGCGGCTGCTTTCAGGCCATTCTTTTCTATATCCCCGAAGTGGACGCCTTCGGCATTGTGCACCGGGATTTCGTCGGACAGACGGTCATCGGGCAGACCTTTTCACAGATAGCCGGGGCAGCCTCCGGCGGACGGCAGGTGGAGGGCCTCTGTGGAATAGCGCTGGAGCTTATCCGGTCTCCCAAGTTCTTCCAGGCCGACGGCGGACTCCGCAGAGTAGTCTGGATGCCCAGGGTGATCAAGGAACGGTACAGGGAGGCCATACCCGAGGACGTCTACGACAAGATAGCCACAGAAGAGACCGCCAAGGACACCGCCGAACTAATGGAATTCCTGGAGAAGGTGGGGCATCCCTGGATCAAGGGTGAGGTGGTGCTCCCCATATTGACCGGATAGGCCGGACAAGACATCTGCTATGGCAATCAAAGGAACTGACCTCGTCAAGAAGCTACCCGAGTTGGGTAAGAAGAACTGCAAAGAATGCGGCTTCCCTACCTGTTTCGCCTTCGCCATGAAGCTGGCTTCGGGAGGGACCACACTGGATAAATGCCCCTATCTTTCAGCGGAGGTGAGAGCAGCGCTGGAGGATGCTCTGGCCCCGGCCATCAAACTGGTCACCATCGGTTCCGGCAAGAATGCTCTGCAAATCGGGAATGAAGAGGTAGTCTATCGACATGAGAAGTCCTTCATTCACCCCACCGGCATTGCCCTTCTCGTCGCCGACAGTGACTCCGATGCAGTTGTAGAGCAGAAGATCAAAGGAATAAAGGAACTGCAGTTCGAAAGGGTCGGCCTGACCCTCAAAGCCGACCTCCTGGCCCTGAAGTTCGCATCCGGAGATAAGGCAAAGTTCCTGGGTCTGGTGAAGAAGGTCTGCAGCAATACAGATGTCGGTTTGCTTCTGATCTCAGAAGACCCGGAAGCGCTCTTCGCCGCCCGGGATATCTGTGGCGACAGGAAGCCTCTCCTCTATCCTATAACCGGGGAAAACATAGACCAGGCTATTCCCAGGATCAAGCAAAATCCCGCCCCGCTGGGTGTTAAGGCGGCCAGCGTGGAAGAGCTGGTCCCGCTGACCTCCAGATTGAAGGCCGAGAAGCTCGATGACCTGGTCTTGGATCCGGGCTCCACAAACCTCATGGAAGGCATCCGGGATCAAACATTGCTCCGGCGGGCGGCAGTGAAGCAAAGCTTCAGACCCCTGGGCTACCCCACGATAGCCTTCCCCTGTTCTATGACCGGTGATAGGCTGAAGGAATCGCTCATTGCCGCGGCGTTCATAGTCAAATATGCCTCTATAGTAGTCCTTTCTGACCTTGATAAACATACACTCCTGCCACTGCTGCTGGAGCGGCTCAACATCTATACCGATCCGCGGATGCCGCTGTCGGTAGAAGAGAAGTTCTACGAGATCGGCAATCCCAACCAGGATTCCCCGGTTCTCGTCACCTCCAATTGGGCCCTGACATACTTCATTGTGTCTTCGGAAGTTGAAAGCAGCAGAGTCCCGTCCTTCCTCTGTGTCAAGAATACGGAAGGCCTGGGGGTGCTCACCGGTTGGGCAGCAGGCAAGTTCACCGGCGATAGCATCGGCCCCTTCATCAAGAAATGCGGCATAGAGCAAAGGACGAAGACGAGGACATTGGTAATCCCCGGAAGGGTGGCCAGGATCAAAGGCGAGCTCGAGGAAGCTTTGCCAGGCTGGAAGATTGTGGTGGGGCCCAGAGAAGCCAGTGAAATTCCCGCTTTCCTGCCCGGCTTCGCCGCCAGCCTGAAGCAATAGTGGGATAACATGACTACCACTGTTGTCATTGCCGGCAAGGGGGGGACCGGTAAGACAACTATCTCCGCCCTTTTGATCCAGCTCCTTTCGCAGAAGGGAGCCGTGCTGGCTATTGATGCCGACCCTGCCACCAACCTCAACCAGGCCCTCGGTGTGCCCCTGGGGGACACGGTGGGCAGGATACGGGAGGAGATGACACTGGCAATAAAGCAGGGCACCATCAGCCCGGGGATATCCAAGCAGGATTACCTGGACTATAAGATCACGGCAGCGCTGGAGGAGTCGAAGGGTTTTGACCTCCTGGCCATGGGGCGTCCTGAAGGACCCGGATGCTACTGTGCCGCCAACAACATGCTCCGCCTTTCTATCGATCGGGTAGGCCGCAATTACCGCTACGTTGTCATCGACAGCGAGGCCGGAATGGAGCACATCAGCCGTCAAACAACCAGGGATATAGATATACTGCTCATTATCTCTGATCTTACCCAGAGAGGCATCAACACCGCTGCGGCCATGAAAGCACTGATAAAGGAGTTGCGGACCAGCGTGGGCAAGATTTGTCTGGTGGTCAATCGCTCTCCCAATGGACTGCCTCCTGAGATAAGAGATACAATCAATAAACAGGGTTTCGAACTGGTGGCTACCATATCCCAGGACCCGAATCTGGCTGATTTGGAGGTCAAGGGATTGCCTACCACAGAGCTACCCGCAGACTCCCCCCTTCGAATCGGGGTGAGGGAACTGGCGAAGAGCATCGGACTTCAGTAAAGAAAAAAATGAGTCTCAAAGAGAAGCGATTGCTCAGTCTGAAGGAAATCGACGGTCCTCAGACTCCCCATGATGCCTTTCTCAAACGAGCCATAGAGCTGAGAGTGGAGGCGTTAGGTTATGTCAACAATGCCTCCAAGCTGGCAGACTACCTCGGCGGTGAGATAGAGGCCCTGGGGCTGGGCGAAGACTGGGCCATAAAAAAAGAGATTTTCCCGGGGATTGAAATCCATTTTATATACAGAGGTGCTAATGAGGAATTCCCCGGCAGCCTCAGTGTCCTCTACGGCGGCCGAAAGATTAGAAAAAACAAGGGAGAGGACCTGGTTGAACTCGCTATTGCCTGCCTGAACCACATGCTGCGATACGTCAGGGAAACCACGGATAATCCCTCCGAAATCTGCATGAGAGTATGAAGGAAACAAGTTCCAGGAAGATCGCCGACCAGTTGAGGCAAATTCTCTCCGGACACCGGCCGGAAAGAGTTGAATTGATACCCATCTTGCAGGAAGTGGAGGAGAAGTTCGGCTATCTACCCCGGGAAGCCATGCTGGAGGTGGCCAATTTCACCAATATTCCCGCCAGCGCTGTCTACGGCGTAGCCACCTTCTATAATCGGTTTCGCTTCACTCCCCTGGGCAGACACCCTGTTAAAGCCTGTTTGGGAACTGCCTGTCACATGCAGGGAGGAGCCCTGGTTCTGGAAGCCCTGGAAAGAGAGTTGGAGATTAAGGTAGGCAATATCACCCATGATGGAGAGTTCAGCCTGGACAGGGTTGCCTGCATTGGCTGCTGCGTTCTGGCTCCGGTGGTAGTCATAGGTGAGGATATCCACCCCAGAATGACGCCCTTCAAAGTAGAGGAGGTCATGGCCAATCTCAAGGAAACCGGGCATCAGGAGACAACTGATAAGTAATCAGGGATCAGCCGTAGCTAATAAATGACTTTCGACCAGATTCAGCATCAGGCCATCTCCGAATGGGAAGCGTTGCAGCAGAGGACCCGCATCCTTGTCGGCACCGCCACGTGCGGCAGAGCCGCCGGTTCTATTGACGTGGTGAGCGCCTTTGAAACAGAGATAAAAAGGCAAAATGCTGATGCCTCCGTTATCCGGGTGGGCTGCATGGGTCTTTGCTACGCGGAACCACTCGTCGTCATCATTAAGCCGGAAAACTTCAGCGTTTGCTACAACAACATATCCCCGGAAACTGCCCATCGCCTTGTGGAGGGCTATGTGCTGGGTGATGATCCCTGTCTTGAGCTCGCGCTCGGCACCTTCGAGGTTGCCAACGGGCAGGCCCCCTCCATTCCCGAGTTGTCCCGATATGAACACGAGCAGCGCCTGATACTGCGGCATTGCGGCTACATCGACCCCGAGAATATAAACCACTATATCGGCCGCGGCGGCTACAGCAGCCTGGCCAAGGCACTGGGAAAATCCCCTACGGAAATCATCGCCGAAATCAAGAGATCAGGGCTGAGGGGCCGGGGGGGAGCGGGGTTTCCCGCCGGCACGAAGTGGGAACTGTGTTTCAAGGCACAAGGGCAGCCGAAATATGTCATCTGCAATGCTGACGAGGGTGATCCCGGTGCTTTCATAGACCGCGCCATTCTGGAGAGCGATCCCCACTCCGTAATCGAAGGCATGATTATCGCCGGATACTCAATGGGCACGCCTCACGGCTATGTCTACATCAGGGACGAATACCCGCTGGCAGTCAAGCGCCTGCGGCTGGCGCTGAAGCAGGCAGAGGCAGCGGGTATCCTGGGACACAACATCCTGGGCAGCAATTTCAGTTTCCGAATCGAAGTCGCAGAGGGAGCCGGTGCCTTCGTCTGCGGCGAAGCCAGTGCCCTGATGTACTCCATAGAAGGCAAACGGGGTATGCCCAGAGTGAGGCCGCCGCACTCGACCGAGTCAGGCCTGTGGCAAAAGCCAACACTGCTTAACAACGTGAAGACATTCGCCAGCGTGCCGCTCATAATCGACCGCGGAGGAGACTGGTTTGCCGGCATCGGGACCGAAGGAAGCAAAGGCACAGCGGTGTTCGCACTGGCAGGCAAGGCAGCTCACACCGGACTGGTGGAGGTCCCCATGGGTACGACACTGCGCCAGGTTATCTTCGGGGTCGGGGGCGGGATGCAGGGCAACAGAAAGTTCAAAGCTGTGCAGATCGGCGGACCCTCGGGGGGCTGCCTCCCCGGAAGCTTATTGGACACGCCGGTTGACTTCGACTCGCTCACTGAGGCCGGCTCTCTGATGGGGTCCGGCGGCATGATAGTGCTGGACGAAGACAACTGCATGGTGGACGCCGCCCATTACTTCGTTGACTTCATCCAAAAGGAGTCGTGCGGCAAGTGCACCATGTGCCGGCTGGGTACAAAGCAGATGCTGGACATACTGGCTGACATCACCACGGGCAAAGGAGAGATAGAGTCTCTCGACCTGCTCACTGATCTGGCTCAAGACGTCAGAGCAGGCTCACTCTGCGGCCTGGGCAGGTCAGCACCGAATCCCGTTCTGACTACCCTTCGTTACTTCCGGGATGAATACGAAGCGCATATCACAGAGAAGCGTTGCCCGGCGCTGGTTTGCAAGGAGCTGATTGCCTACTATATACTCCCCGACAAGTGCCATAAGGGGTGCGAACACTGCGTGCTCTCCTGCCCCGTCGAGGCAATAAGCAGCGACGAGGCAAGAGGCATAAAGGTCATCGACCAGAAAAAATGCACCAAGTGCGGGAGTTGCATCACCATCTGTCCCACCGAGTACAATGCGGTGATAAAGCTCTCGCCTCCCGATACCGTGCCGAAATAGACTTGATGGAGAAACTATGACTCAAAAGAAAACGCACAATTCACTCGATGCAGTATTCACCCCGGCTTCAGTTGCCGTCGCCGGCGCCTCTCCCGGTAAGCAGGGGCAGTTGTTTCTCGACAGCGTGCTCGCCTCCGGTTTCAAGGGCAAAGTCTATGCCATAAACTCCAAGGGCGAGGAAATCTCGGGTTTGAAAGCATACACCAGCCTCAAAAACATACCCGGGCCTGTTGACTACCTCATCTGCTGCATACCGGCTCCTGCAGTACCTCAACTGATCAGAGACTGTGCAGACAAAGGAGTAAAGGCGGTCGCGGTATTCACGGCCGGCTTCTCAGAAAGCGGGACCGAAGAGGGTAAGCGACTGGAAATGGAGGTATCCCGCCTGGCACGGGCCACTGGAGTGCGGGTTATAGGTCCCAACTGCCTGGGAGTATATTCGCCAAAGGTAGGCTTCTCGTACACCTCCGACTTCCCCAGCGAAAGTGGGAACGTGGCCTTCGTTTGCCAGAGCGGCGGCAATTCGGTCTATACAACCCGCGCGGCTATCTATAGAGGCGTTCGCTTCAGCAAGGTCATCTCCTACGGGAACGCGTGTGACGTCAACGAATGCGAGTTGCTGGAATACCTTATTCAGGATGACGAAACCAAGGTCGTGGCCGTATACATTGAGGGAACAAAAGACGGCCCGCGTTTCTATCGAGCCCTGGCGGAGCTCGCCAGAACAAAGCCGGTGGTAGTTCTCAAGGGGGGATATACCCAGCCCGGGGCAAAAACGGCTGCTTCGCACACCGGGTCCCTCGCCGGCTCCGATCAGGTATGGAATGAGCTTCTACAGCAGGCCGGAGCCGTCCGCGTCTACAGCCTGGAGGAACTGGTTGATATGCTGGTCACCTTCTCCCTTCTTCGAGTGCCGCAGGGAAGGAGGGTAGGTATATTCGGAGGTGGAGGCGGAGCCGCTGTCCTGGCAACCGATGACTGGGCCAAACACGGTTTTGTCCTGCCGCCGCTGCCTCAGGTAGTAAAGGAGGAGCTCAGAAGCTCTGTTCCTAACGAAGCCGGGTTGATCCTGCATAACCCCATTGACCTTTCTTCTTTTGCCTACAGCGAACGTTTCTATAATCTCATCAAGAGGTTGCTGGTCTATGAAGGATTCGCTGATATATCAATCATTCACATCGGTTTCGGACAGGCCGCCTGGTTCTCCACTTCTGTCTTCGATGCTGAGATCAATTTCTTCAGGGATGCAGTTATAAAACTATACAGCGAGGTAGACCAGCCTCTGGCACTGGTGATGCATTATCTCATCACCGGTTGGGACTGGCAGAAGGGGATAGAGGACTTGCAGCGGGGTTGCGCCGCGGCAGGCATACCCGTCTATCATTCCATGGCAAGCGCAGCCAAAGCCATCGACCGGTTGCTGCAATATAATGAAAAACGAGCGGCTGCAGGAGATGGTAAGTAGAAAGGACTGTTATCAGGTTAGTCTCATTGTCTGTTGTCTGACCCCAATTTATTTTTAAGGTGGTGAATCAAGATGAAGTCTCTGGATTCTGTTTTCTATCCGACGTCCATCGCCATTGCCGGGGCCTCTCCGGGCAAATCAGGGCAGTGGTTTCTCGACAGCATACGTACCTCCGGCTTTAAAGGCAGCATGTATGCCATCAATCCCAAAGGCGTCGAAGTATCCGGCTTGCCCGCTTACACGAACATCAAAGACATCCCGGGCCCTGTTGACTACGTTATCTGCTGCATACCGGCCCCCGCAGTGCCGCAACTGGTAAAGGACTGCGCTGCGAAGGGCGTGAAAACGATAGCCATCTACACTTCCGGATTCTCGGAGATCGGGACTGAAGAGGGCAGGCAGCTGGAGAAGGAGATCGTGCGTCTGGCTCGAGCCGCAGGAATACGCCTCATCGGTCCCAACTGTTTGGGGGTCTATTCTCCCAAAGTCGGGCTGACCTTCGCATCGGACTTCCCCAGGCGCGTGGGGAAGGTGGCGCTGATGGGACAGAGCGGCGGCAACACCTCCTATCTGCTCCGGGCCTCCAGCCAGAGGGGCGTCCGGTTCAGCAAGGCGGTGTCATACGGGAATGCCTGCGATGTCACCGAGACAGACCTGCTGGAATACTTTGCTCAGGATCCCGAGACGGAGATTGTGGCCGCCTACATCGAAGGTGTCAAGGATGGAGAGCGCTTCCACAAAGTCCTGAGCGAGATGTCCGCAGTCAAGCCGGTTCTCATCCTCAAAGGCGGGTACACCAAAGCCGGCGGAGAAATAGCTGCTTCACATACCGGCTCCCTGGCCGGCTCTGCCGAGGTCTGGGAGAGCCTGATGCGCCAGACCGGGGCCATCAGCGTCTGTAGTCTGGAAGAAATGGTGGACCTGCTGGTGACTTTCACACTGCTGCCCCTCCCTAAAGGCTGGAAGGCCGGCGTGTTCGGAGCCGGCGGGGGCGCCAGCGTCCTGGCCACCGACGAGTTGACCAGCGCCGGCTTCACCGTGCCCAGGCTGCCGCCGGAACTGGTCAAGGAACTGATGGGCCGTTTCGGCAACACCGCAGGGATGATCTTCAAGAACCCCATCGACCTCTCCATGGTGGGTTACAGCGAGGGCTTCCACGACGCAATCAAGAGACTTATGACCTATAAGAAGGGCGAGTGGTTCGATTTCAGTCTGATTCACGCCGGTTTCGGCCAGGCGGCGTGGTTCACATCATCTGCATTCGATACCGAAACCGATCAATTCCGCGACTTTGTCACCCGGATCTACAAGGAAACGGACAAGCCCATGGCTCTGGTGCTGCAATTCCTGATCACCAACTGGGACTGGCAGAAGGCCCTGGACTTGCAGCGGGGCTGCAGCGACTCGGGGATGCCTGTCTATCATTCCATGGGAAGCGCCGCCAGGGCGATCAACCGGTTCCTCAGCTACCACGAGGGCAAGCAGACATCAACGAGATGCGCTTGAGGATGGTTTTTACGAATGCCTGACTCCTCCTGCATACAATGCGGGCCGGCAACTCAGCACAGTCGAGGTTTGAACAATGAACAAGAATGAGGCACTGGACCTGGTCTTCAATCTTCAGTCTGTAGCCATTATCGGCGTGGCCGGGGGCGATTCCGGGTTCAACACAGGGCGGTTGTTCTTAAACCACATCCTCGAGTACGGGTTCAAAGGCAAGATCTATGTGGTCAACGCTAAGGGTGGCGAGGTCCTGGGATTGAAGCTCTATCCTCATCTGAAGGATATCCCGGAACCGGTGGACTATGTCATCTCCTGCATACCGGCCCCATTCGTACCCCAGTTGATCAAAGACTCGGCTGAAAAAGGTGTAAAGGTGATTTGCCTCTTTACCTCCGGGTTCTCTGAATTCGGAACACAAAAGGGCAGGGAACTGGAGAAGGAGGTCCAGCAGCTGGCCCGGGCAACAGGGGTGCGCATTATCGGCCCCAACTGTCTGGGGATATATTCTCCCGGGGCACGCTTCTCCTTTGCCCCTGATCTCCCCCACGAGACCGGGCCGGTGTCCTTCATCTGCCAGAGCGGCGGCAATACGCTCTACCTGGTGCGGGCTGCTGCGGCCAGAGGCATCCGGTTCAACAAGGTCATCTCTTATGGAAATGCCTGCGACATCGACGAATCGGACCTGCTGGAATACCTCAGCCAGGATAAGGAAACGGAGATAGTGGCCGCCTATATCGAGGGGGTGAAAGACGGCCGGCGCTTCTACCGCACCCTCCGGAGACTGTCAGCCAGGAAGCCGGTGGTGGTCTTGAAAGGAGGGCGTACACGGGCTGGCGCAGTGGTGGCAGCTTCCCATACCGCTTCTCTGGCCGCATCACATGAAATATGGACCAGGGCGGTGCAGCAGGCAGGAGCGATTCCTGTCGACACCCTGGATGAGATGGCCGACATGTTAGTTACCCTCTCTTACATGCCGCCGCTTCAGGGCAAGAAGCTCGCCATGATCGGCGTAGGCGGCGGGGCCGGTGTCCTGGCCACCGACGATTGGGACGAGGCCGGTTTCATCCTTCCCAGCCTGCCCGAGCAGATCAGACAGGCGTTCCGGGTTGCTCTGGGCAATGATGCCGGGACAATCCTGAGCAACCCTGTGGACATCCCCCATCTTGGCTTCGGTCATGAAGCCTTCCATAATGCTATCGGCAAACTGCATAATTTCGGAGGAATTGACCTGCTGGTCTTTCATCTACCCGTCAGAGGTATTATGCTGTCCATCGCCGTTGCTCCCATTTTACTCGACCGTGAAACCGAGATCATCCTCAAGATGCACCATGAGTCAGGCAAGCCAATAGCAGTAGTGGTGCATTACATGGCTACAGGAGAGGGCTGGCACTTCGCCGCAAAGTATGTTCAGGAATTCTACGAGGATGGCTTGCCTGTCTATTATTCGATAGCCAGCGCGGCCAGGGCCATCGACCGGTTCATCCGCTATCACAAAAACAGAGAAGAAGCCAAAACCTAGTGCTTAGTTACAAAAACAGGCGCTATTTGCTCTGTGGAAGGAGACCCTTCGGCTTCGCTCAGGGTGACAAACCGCCTAAATGCCATGGGCTGGAATGGGCCGATCCAAAAAGACTTCCTTTTGGGACTTTAGAAAAGGGATCGCCAGATTAGCCGCTGAAGGCAGTCGGGTGGAGGGTCTTGTTAGGTGGCAATCAATGCCCCAGAGACTAATCCTCCGGGCCGTACAGGGCGCCTCGGGCCGTGCGTACACTACATATGTGATCCATTTTGACCCACAGGTTTGTTCGGAGCAACGATTTGGAGGGGTCGGGGATGAGTTCCAGGTAATCATTCAGGCTACCTCGAACCGCGGCATGGAATCGCTTCACGTCGATGATGTACCCCCGGCCGTCCGCGACCTTCTGTAGCAGGGCTGGCTGATTTCGTCGGATTAACCACATTTCTTTGGCCTCGGCCTGATGCAACAGGCCGCATCGAATGTCGGTGTAAAACGACTTCCGTGCCTTCCCATCGAAATCAGGCTGAAATCGCTTGCCTTCAAGGAATCGCTTCACCATCTGTTCGGATTGACCACGGCCGTCTGTGACGCCGTCATTGAATTGCTGAATGGCTTCGACAAGTAAGCTATCGATGGCGAGAACCACGAACCCCGAATGCTCATGCCTCAAGCAGTTGCTGGCAAACCGGAGGAATCGACCCTCCAACCGATCCCGGACGATGTCAGCCGCTGCCTGCCAGTGGTCCGTGTTATCCGGTTCAAGGGCGTACCAACTAACTGAGGTGTACCTAGGAGAGATTCGCAGCGCGTCAATCATACCCCCAACTTCCTTCGGAATACCGACCGGCATCTAGCTGTTCTAAGTCAGAGCTCTGAGGTATATCTTGCTTCGCACCCAGCGGACGAATTCTTCGCGTGAGTAGGTCCGCTCGACACGTTTGGCGATCCGTATGGCTATATCCTTTACTTCGTCTCCAGAAGCACGAAGCTCATAGCCTGTTCGCTGACCTTAACTACTATGGCTACACTCATACTCGTCTCCGTTGCTGTATTTGGACTCAACAGTAGCTGTGCATTATACCAACATTATGGGCAAAAGGTAAGTCTGAATTGGATATGTGCCACTCCATGAGTTCGGCTCGTTCCGCGTACACGTCGCTAACATGTATTGAATTCAACGCGGCAACTCACCTATGGCTATACGACCTCGAAAAGAATACCACACCGTCTAGTACTCATTGGGCTCAATAGCGCCCTTCAGACGCGGGGCTTAGGCGAGTGGAGGCTGTGGAATACCTGTGTAGTTGACCTCTAGTCCAGGTGGCGGAGTCCTGATGCCGCTAGCCGCAACCCACTTGCACTTCCCCTAATTCCAAGCCAGCACAGAACGAAGGCTGCGAGCGCCAGACCGCCATATACCACGAGAAGTACGACGGCAAACAGTGCCATCAGCGCCCAAGCCTCGAGTAAGGGTTTGACATCGTGCACCATGATCCAAGAACCAACCAGCGCTCCTCCAATGAGAAGCGCCCAAGAGACAACGAGAAGCCACCACCTGCCTCTGAACAGGCGATTCCGCCAGGATTTGTCAACCGCAATCATTAATGGCGACATCGCCAATACGGCCAGCATGAAGACTCTAAATGTCGGATTCGCATACAAGTGATAGTCGAAGATGAGCCACAGCACGGCGGCTAGGGCGGCTACAATTGCTGTGCCCATCCATAGATGGAAGATTCGGCGAACTTTCGGGTTCTTCATTTTCCATACGAGTACAGTCATGGCAACAGCAGACCCATTCGCCAAGAGCCAGGTGACAAATGTCCGGTGGTTGTGAGAGCTGAAGACAGAGTAGTTCATGAACCCGAAACTGACTACCCCCGCTACCATAGCATCCGGCACCCTATAGTGGCGCAGTTTGTCACTCCACACGGCAGTCTTAGCAGCAAGCCAAGCGGGGACGAAAGGCGCGCACCTGCCTATGTCATCTGGCAACCCCCTCACTAACCTAAGGAAGATCTTGACTGCGATCACTTTGTTGGAATCCCCGCCAAGGCGATGTTCAGTGATTTCGTCGCGCAGATCGGCCTGCATTTCCTCACGGTGAGCCCTTCCCTCTTCCGATCCAATTGCCACGTATAGCCAATTTCTGATTGCCACAAAGTGCAGCACGACAGGCAAGGCCCAGGCTTCCACCGTTGTGCCTATCAGTATGCTCAGGCCGATCGACACCAAATAGGCTATCATACCCCTGCCACTCCAAGACCCCAAACCTTGCCCCTCTCTTGCACACCCGCAGGATACGACGGTGCCGTAGCATGTGCACCGACAAGCCGGTAGTACCTGCGTCGCGGCCGATTCTCATCCGTGGCCGATAGTTCCTCCCACCTGCTTTGCAGCAATCCCTGCTGTTGAAGTCGCGCCAGCGCTCGGTACAGCGTCCCATACCCTATCAGGCGCCGTGCCCCCTCCTGGTCCCTTAGTTGCTTGGCGATCTGAAAACCATGGAACTCGGGGAGGCCTTGCTCTTGGAGCCGCGACGCCACCTCCAAAATAGAGCGTTCAATGGGCGTAAGAGCGCCCGGTTTTCTACGCATGTAACAATTATGTGCACATATTCTCCTTTTTGTCAAGTCCGTACCACCTGAATTCACACTCCGCCCGATTGTGGCGCACGAACCACGGAAGCCCACCATTGGTGGCGCTCTCTCAGACTGTCTGGATGGAAACGGGTGGGGAAACCTGAGGCGGCGACACAGGCGAGCCGCAGTAAGCCTGCACTAGCCTGCAGGCCCGTTCGGACGGTAGGGTTCCGCGCATCGTGCTTAATACGACGACTGTGCTGGCCTGTAACTCGGCCGGAAGATAATTGCCCTGGGAAATTGGAGCCTAATGGCCAAGACGGCTTTGTGATGGTAGAATCAGGGTGTCGAAAGATCCCGAGGTGGGGCCAAAAGCGACACCCTGATTGCCTCCAAAAATGCACCTCCAGGGTGGACTTTCAAATATGGTGAGCCGCGGGGGATTCGGCCCCCCGACGCCCTGATTAAAAGATACAAGCGTATGGTGACGGATGGTGAATCGTAGTAACTCCGAGTGGCTTTTTGTGAGGGATTTTGGCTGTTGTTGTACCGCTTATTACCTCGGTGTACCTCTGCGTGGTCAGAAGTTCGTTAGCAAAAATGTTAGCAGAATTTTCCTCTTTGACCCTACACACTATGTGCTTCGATAGCTAACCGATCATGGCCAGAGGCGGCACCGTCCTGACAAGCTTTGGTCGCCTCCCCACATTCAACCATTAGCTTGTATGTAACACGCGCGACACAACGGTTTGTCCATGCTGACTTTCCTCGTCTTTCCGCACCGATGACAGAAATTCTCTGGGTAGTCGATATCCTTATACTCATTCCATTTGACGAAGTCGTTTAGACACAGTGGCCGGTCAGGGTTATACTCTTTTACCTGCCCACATCTTATGCAGTAACCCTCACTGGGAGTACCCTTGAGGCTCTTTGAGATGTCCTTAAGACCCTGTTTGACACCCCTTCCAAATACAGCCAACACACCTTTTGCCTCTCTCTTAGTCTCTGGCGAACCGAGTATTGACTCTACCTCGCTAACCGCCTCACTATATATGCTGTTATCATCTTCCTTCTGCACCAAGACTCCCATTTCAGGGTTCTTCTTCTCCGAGAACTCATACAGGTTCATAGATGTAATAATCAGCTGGTTTTCGTTATAGTAGCACTTCGCATGAAGGTTCGGATGACAGTACAGTGAAAGGTTCTTCAGAGTATCGAGTTTCGCCTTTTCCTCAGACTCAAGTTCGCCCTCGCGATAGATCAGGGTTATCTTCACTGCCTTGTTGTCGGCAGCCTTCAAGTTGCGAAGATGATTAGTGCTGATCTGCACAAAGGGCGAAACCAATACTAACTTTTCTTTGGCGTTCTTTATGATCTGTTCAAGCCGGTAAGACGCAGCGTTAGTCGTCAAGAACTCCGCCATGAATACACCTCCATGTCGATATTCCTATAACACCTCAGCTATCATAGCTTGATGGCACGAATATCACAATTGCCCGCTCTGGTAGTCGTGGGTCGAGCTACCCATAACACGAGGCTGGGAATAGGCAAGAATTTGACAACAATTGATAAATAGAGTACCGTGGTACTTAATATAGATGCTGAGGTGAAAGATGTGGGGTAGAAAAGACGAGCTGCCGTTACCACGTTGTAAGGTTTCAATCAATCCCAGTTATGAATGGTCTGAAGATGCCAGGGCACTGGGTGTGTCACACAGAGAGCTAGAAGTGTTTGCCCTACTGATGGACGGGCACGACAATAGAGAGATCGGGCAGATACTGGATATTCAGTATCAATCGGTAAAGAATCACACATTCAATCTGTACAGGAAGCTGAGTGCGAGAAACATGGCAGAGGCGATGAAACTATTGTTGTTCGGGAACTGCATAACAGTAGAGCCGCGTGGGATTGACTGGAAATATGACAGGGAAAAGTGGATGCGAGAGACGAAATGGCTGTTGGACGAGTCAAACACTCGTGTGACTGAAGGGCAACGACAGGAGGTCAGGGAGTTCTTATTGGAGCACGGAATCTATGGCAAGTTTTACGCTGACAGAGTCAAGGAACTAAGGGAAGACGAAGATAAGGAGACTTGAGAAAGGAGTTGGCTCTACCGGATCAGATCGAGAGCCAACGGAAGGAACAAGTAGCGCGGAGCGAAGCGGAGTGCCAGATGCGAGAGCCGAAGTGCGACGGTGGTCTTAACGCGGACGGGGTAGTAGATGCCCCGGACGCCACTGGCGTCCGGGCGTCGGCTCCTCCTTCTTTCCTTGTCCGTAATAACGTTAATGTCAACGCGCAGCTTTACCGAGCAATGGGTTTGATTATAATGTGGGACTTCTTGGAACATAAAGGACGTATTGGTAGGACATATCTCGTCGTGAACTCGAAAGAAGAGCCGAGAAAAGTGAGGGTGATGCCGGTGAGGTGGCGAAACAGGTATTTTGACGAGGGGCGATTGTATATGTCTCGAAAAATGATGAAAAGGCTCGGTAAGTATGAGAGGGTCCCAGGGCTAATGATGACATTGACCTATGACCCTAAGAAGATAAGCAAGCGAGAGGCTTGGGCTAATTTTGGGAAAGACATAAGGCGATTCCTGAACGCCATAAACCAGTACCGGCGGCGACGAGGCTGGCGAAGGACACACTATCTTTGGGTTGTCGAAGTGCAGCCTGGAACAGGGTATCCTCATGTTCATATCTTCTTCCCGAATCTGAGATTTCTAGCACCACTGAATGTTCTCAATGGGAATTGGAAACGAGGCAGGTCTAATATTGAGAAGCCAAGAAAGATCGATGTTAATTGCGCAGGTTATATCTCGAAATATCTGAGGAAAATGCGCGGCTGGTCAGACCTGCATCTTGCTCTATTATGGAAGGGCCACTGTCGGATGTACGGCTTTTCAAGAGGTTTCTCGATACGAGTGGAGAAGAAGGAATCTGAATGGCGACGATGGCGTGTCGTTGAAATAAGAGACGTTGAGGGGTTCGAGAAGTCGCTAGAAGATGGTGGTTTCGTTGTTGAAGGTAGGGAGAAAAAGGATGGGGCTGTAGCCCCTCCTGTCAGAGGTCAAAACGCCGATTAAGCGGCAGAGGAGCAGCGCGAATGCAAAAGGAGATGGCGAGTAACAGCGGGGGCGGGAAAGGTGGTTTATCACACCTCCCCCCACTTGAGGGCAGGACGTGCATTAGTGTACCGGAAGCAGCGGAGATGCTCGGCATATCCAGGAACTTTGCCTATGAACTGGTCAAGAGGCGAGAACTGCCTGCGGTGAAATTGGGCAAGAGGTTGCTGATACCGAGAGCAGCGTTAGAGAAGCGGCTGGAAAAAGAGGTGGCAGAATGAAAGGGCACGTTTACAAGAGGTCGCAAGGGAGCTGGACGATAGTCTATGACTTGCGCCTGATTCAATGACGGGGAAGCGGCGGCAGAAGTCGCAAACGGTGAAAGGCACGAAAAGGGATGCAGAGCGTGCGCTTCGTGAAGTACTGCTGTCACTTGAGCAAGGCACTTATGTGAAGGCGAACAAAATTACTCTTGGTGAATGGCTGAGGCGGTGGCTGAAGGACTACGCCTCTATGAATATCACCGACAGGACATTGGAAAGCTATAGGTCTATTGTGGAGTGCCACTTGATACCGTCGTTAGGCAAGATCACGCTCACTGATCTGCAACCTCTGCATATACAGGACTACTACACAGAAAAGCGGTTGAACGGTAGGGCTGATGGGAAAGGTGGTCTGTCCGGTAGAAGCATACTGTATCAGCATCGGATACTATCTAAGTCACTGGATTATGCAGTGAAGATGGGGCTGGTTGTGCGAAACGTGGCCAAGGTCGTTGAGCCGCCCAGGGTGGCAAAGGTGACAATGAGGACACTGTCGCCTGAAGAAGTCACGAGGCTTCTTGATGTGGCCAGGGAAACGGACTATTACGTGTATTTCGCTACGCTGCTCTATACTGGCTTGAGGCGTGGTGAGCTGCTCGCGCTACGGTGGCGCAATCTGGATTTGCATAGCGGGACATTGACAGTGGTGGAGACGGGCTACAAGCTCGGTGATGGGCGGTACATCATCAAAGAGCCAAAAACGGCGCAGAGCCGGCGCAGTGTAATCCTGCCGCCTTCCCTTGTTGAACTGTTGAAGGCGTATCGGGCTGACCAGGAGCTATTAAGGATTCAGCTAGGTATTGGCTTGAACGCTGATGATTTTGTCTTCATAAGGCTAGACGGAAGCCCGATCAATCCTGGTGCGGTCTCGCTCGCCTTTCGGCGGATCATTAAGAGAGCCGGGTTGAAGCACATCAGAATCCATGATTTGAGGCATACCCATGCTACTTTGATGCTCAAGGCGGGTATTCATCCGAAGGTGGTTTCTGAGCGGCTAGGGCATGCCAATATCGGCATTACTCTTGACACATACAGCCATGTACTACCTGGACTGCAAGAGGCGGCGGCTGACAAGTTTGATAGGATATTCGAGACTGGCACAGAGCTAAACTTGGATGCTGATGTTAGCAAAATGTTAGCAAAGTTGGCAAAAAATGAGCATTTTGATGGTGAGCCGCGGGGGATTCGGACCCCCGACGCCCTGATTAAAAGTCTGAGAATCCATTGTCTGCGTGCGGAAAGGAAGTCCTTTTGACACGGCCAATTCTATTATTGGTAACATATCGCCCACTGTGTCATTCTGAGCACAGCGAAGAATCTCGATTGTTACGCTGACTTGTGCCACCAGGCACTAGCTTGGGCTGACCGGGGGTGCGAACCCGAAAGCCATACGTGCCTAAGTCTGCCCTTTTGGCCTTTCCTTCGCACCATCATTAGCCATCAGATCTGCTGTCAATGGCACAAATTCTATCCCGCCGTCTATTTCGAACAGCCTGCCGGTCACCCAGTCGGAAGCAGATGAAGCCAGATACAGGGCAGCCAGAGCTATATCCTCAGGTTTGCCCAGGCGCTTCAGGGGAGTATTAGCCACGATCCTGTCTTTCACAGGTTCGAGCGCCGGAGCACTGCCCTCGGTCAAGACAGCACCGGGCAGGATGGCGTTTACCCTGACGTAGGGAGCCAGTTCCCAGGCCAGCGTCAGCGTGAGGGAGTTGACGCCCGCCTTGGCAGCACCATAGGCCATCATGCCGGGGCAAGGGATTTGAGAATCCCTGGTGGAGATGTTGACGATAGACCCCGATTTCTGCTCCAGCATCACCGCTGCTGCCGCCTTGCTGCAGAGAAAAGTGGTGGTGAGGTTTTCCCGCACAATAGCCTCCCAGGCAAGCTGATTCGTCTTCAAGATCGGCCTGAAGGGGCTGCCTCCGGCATTATTGACCAGGATATCGATGCGCCCGAATTCCTGTTTAGCCTGGTTCACCATCCTGTCCACCTGCTCGCCCTCCCGGGCGTCGCAAGGTATGGCCAGCGCCCTGCGCCCCAGAGCGCTGCACCTCAGCCACGGTGGACTCCATCTGCCCGGCCGTCATATCAACGCAGACCAGATCAGCACCGGCCTCAGCAAAGGCCAGAGCAATACCCTTGCCTATCCCCCGTCCGGATCCGGTGACAATAGCCACCTTGCCAGTCAGAGCAAACCTATCCAGAATCATCTCGCCCACCTCCAGGAATCTCGAAATCCTGGGGCTAAAACAATTAGAATCGCCCCCCGTTGACGCTCAGCGTCTGACCAGTGATAAAGCTGGCCCGATCCGATGCCAGAAACAATATGGCTTCAGCAACTTCCTGCGTCTCAGCCAGCCGCCCCAACGGATAGTTGGCTCTAAACGCCTCCTCTGTTCCAGCCCCATAACTCGGCGACCTGACCAGCGCCGCATTCACCACATTGATCCTGACGCCATATGGTCCGACTTCCTTGGACAGGCTGCTGGCAAAAGTCATAATGGCAGCCTTGGCCGAGGCATACATTGTTTCCCCGGACGGCCCCACCTTGCCCGAGTCTGAACCCATGCACACAATGCTGCCATTCCTCTGCTTGATCATAGTGCCAAGCACAGCCTTCGCAGCATTGACCACTCCCCAGAAGGTTACATCCACCTGCTTCTGCAACTCCTCCGGTGTGGAATGAGCGAAGTCCTTATACATCATGTAAGCGGGGATCGTGACCATGATGTCAACCTTGCCAAACTCAGTAAAGGCTTTGTTCACCATCTCGACACAATCACTGATTTTGGTCACATCAGCGTAGGTGGGCACCGATCGAACGCCCAGAGCACTGACCTGCTTGGCCACCTTATCTGCCCACGACCGGTCGATATCATTGGTCACTACATGGGCGCCTTCCCGGGCCAACTCCAGGCAAACGTTGGTACCGATCCCGTTGCCACCGGCGCCTGTAACTATGGCTACCTTATCCTTCAAATTCAGGTCCATTTCACAATCTCCTCTTTCGGTTTTCTTACTTGCTACTCACACATTGGCTCCACGCCCGACTCCGGGCATTCCCTAGGCCCGCCCAAACTCCCTCTCCAACCGGCCTGAGCTGAGATGAATCATGGTAGGGCGACCATGGGGACATGTGCGCGGGGAAACCGCCTTTTCCAGTTGTCTTATCAGCGCTTTCATCTCTTCCTGGCTCAGGAGTTGCCCCGCCCGCACAGCGCTATGACAGGCCAGCGAACGGGCTATCCTCCCCTCCACCTTAGTCGTGTCGGCTTCATCATCCAGAGAGTCGAGGGTCTCCTTCACCGCCTCTGCGATCCCCTTCCCAACCAGCATAGCCGGAACAGCCCGCACCAGGTAAGTCCTATCGCCAAATGGTTCAATAGTAAAGCCAAACTGGGCCAGCAACTCCTCTCTGTCCTTCAGCAGTTCCCCCTGTTTCAAGCTGAACTCAACAGTCACCGGCTCCAGAAGCAACTGGACTTCCACCGTCCTTTGTGTCCACTCGGCCAGTATCTTATCAAAGAGCACTCTTTCGTGGGCAGCATGCTGGTCGATCAGATACAGCCCGTCAGGTCCCTCCGCAATGATGTAGGTGCTGGCTGCCTGTCCCAGCACCCGTAGAAGAGGTACATCCGAGCGGGCAACCTCCGGCATCATCGGCAAGGTCGCTATGGGCCTTTTTTCACCGACCGGCCTTTCCGCCGTGCTATGTTCAGGGGTTGAGAAGAAGGTGGCGGCAGGCCCTACTTCAGGTACGGGAGCTTTTTCTGCCAGCACGCTGCGCACTGCTCCCAAAACCGCGTTGAAGATAATAGGTTCCTGGGAAAATCTGACCTCCCGCTTAGTAGGATGAACATTAACATCCACCGATTGCGGCGGCATAGAGAGATTGATGACAGCGATGGGATATCTCCTCACCCCGAGCCAACCTTCATAAGCCTTCTCCACCGCCCCGGCCAGCAGGCGACTCTGCACCCACCGTCTATTGACGAAGAAGCTGAGATAGCTGCGGGTGGCGCGACTGACCGAAGGCGGACTGGTGTAGCCGCTGATCACCGGGGCAAGGCCGCCCTCCTTTGCGCTCCCTTTGATCTCCAGCATGGCCTGAGCTGTCTCCAGGCCATATATTTCCGCCAGGGCGTCCCTCAGCTTGCCACTCCCGGGAGTACGGAGAGCAGTCCGTCCGTCAACAGACAGGGTGAACCGTACACCGGGAAAGGCTAAACAATACTGGCTGACGAGATTGGTGATCTGGTTACTCTCAGTCGTCGCCGATTTGAGGAACTTCAGCCGGGCCGGGACATTGCGAAATAGATGGCGCACCGTCACCGTGGTGCCCCGGGGGGAGGCTCTAATTTCTTTTTTGATTACCTTGCCATCGCGCAAACAGAGGTAAGTGCCAGATAGATCCTCTTTGCTGCGGGTGAGCATCTCTGCCTGGGCCACCTGAGCAATGCTGGATAAGGCCTCTCCTCTAAATCCCAGCGAAGTGGTATTCTCCAGATCAGCCAGATTAGTGATCTTGCTGGTGGCATGTCTTTCAAAGGCCAACTCCACCTCATCACTGGAAACACCCATCCCGTTATCCGCCACCTTGATGAGGTTCACTCCACCACCCACCACCTCTATATTGATCTGAGATGCACCGGCATCAAGAGAGTTCTCCAACAGCTCCTTGACCACCGAAGCCGGCCTCTCCACTACCTCACCGGCAGCTATCTTGGAGACAACATCTGGGGATAAAAGCTGTATAGGCATTCTCTCAGTTTCCCTGGTTCACCATTTTACCATGGGGTCTCTGTAAAACCTTAATCCACAGGAGCGGCGGGGTTGTTAAGCCTTGTTCCGTGTATTAAGGTCTATCCTCGGAAAAGCAAAAAGGCCACCCCTAAACCGCGGGATTCCCGGCACGGAGGCGATAATACTGGTTGACATTGGCAATAGCCTTGGCTGCCCGCTCCACAGAGGGATACACCGGTATCCCTGCCTCAGACAGCCTGTACTCAATATCCAGCCGCTCCGCATCGGATGACCCCGGCGGAGAGATCACAATAATGGGCTTACTTTGCTTCCGGCTGGCTTCCACGATAACACCATTCATGAGATCCGCCACTCCCTTGGTCATGAATGTTACCAGCAGATCGACATTCTCGTAGATGGCGATGATGTCGATATGAGGTTCATTAGCCACCAATTCAATAGCTCTCTCGAAAGTCTGCAAATTGCCGGAGCGCTGACTGACATCCAGCGGATTGACCAGGACACTGCCCACCTGGCCGAGAAGCCCCAGCAACTCCCGCCGCGTTCTCTCGGTGAAGGGAGAGACATCTATTCCAAGAGCAGCACAGGCATCGGCAGTCAGAACCGCCTCACCACCGCCACCGTCGGTGAGCCCACAGATAATGCCCAGGTTACTTCTCTCAAGCCTGCCAACTCTCTGGAAAAGGAGGAGAGTATCCGCCAGTTCGTCCAGACCCCGGACCTCAATAGCCCCTGCCTGTCTCAAGGCTGACGACCACACAGCAGCCGAGGCTGCCAGGGCCCCTGTATGAGAACTCGCCGCTCTGGCTCCCGCTGCCGTCCGGCCCCCTTTCCAGACTACTACAGGCTTCTTCCCCGAAGTAGCCTTCATGGTCTGAACCAGACGCCGGCTATCCCGCGGTCCTTCCAGATAGAGGCCGATGACACCGGTCTTGGGGTCAACAGCCATGTATTCCAGAAAGTCAGCACTGCCCAGATCGCAACAATTGCCGATGCTGACCACCTTGCTGAAACCAATCCGCCGATTGGTGGCAATCTCCATCATCTTCCCGGCGTGTCCGCCACTCTGAGAGATGAAGCCTGCCGAACCCACCTTACCCAGCAAAGTTGATGGTCCGTAGGGTATCCCATGCTCCGGACAACAGACACCGATACAATTGGGACCAATGATCCTGAACCCTCCCTCCCGCGCCCGTCTCGCCATCTCCTCCTCCACCCGGACCCACTCAGGTTCGCCCGTCTCCCGGAATCCGGCAGTGAAGAAATAGATGGCCCCTATCCCCTTGGCAGCACAATCGTCCAGGAGATCGAGAACAAAGTCCCTGGGGATGCAGCAGACCACCAGGTCCACCGGGCCCGGAATTGCCTTCAGAGTGGGGTAGACTCTGGAACCAAAGATCTCACCTCCACTGGGGTTGACCGGATAGACCGGGCCCTTGAAGCCGGAGGCAACCAATCCCTTCACCCACCGGGAGCCCATCTTCCGCTCATCCTTGGAGGCACCGACCACTGCAATGGAACGGGGATAGAAGATGCGCTCGAATTCCTTAAGTCTCTTCTCAGACAACTTGACCTGCACTCGTTAACCCTCCAGATATCGCTTACTCGGCCTGGGAACCCGTCCTGTAATCAATTGCCCTACATTGAATCCCTTAGGCGATTCCTATTCTAAGGCTTCACTCGCCCTCGGACAAATAGGCCCTGCCTGACCCCATCTCAATATATCCGCCAGGTCGGGGACCTGACAGGCACCAAACATTACAACCTATCACGATATAACCGTCCTAAATGGCAGTTTTCGATAGTTTTTGATCACCCCCTGTGATATCTTATTAGTAAGAGCACAGCAAAGGCCGGTCTACAATAGACGATCCTGGGGGATCGGAAACCCACCATAGAGGAGGAAGATGTTACAGGGAGGAGTGCCTATAGGCAAATACTTCGGCATCCCCGTGAGGTTGCACTGGTCCTGGTTCATCATATTCGGGCTGGTGACCTACTTCCTGGCCATGTATTTCCATGACAATTACGACTGGAGCACGACAACAAACTGGCTCATCGCAGCGATTACCAGTATCCTTTTCTTTGCCTCGGTGCTGGCCCACGAGCTGGCCCACAGCCGGGTGGCACAGGCTGCAGGCATGCAGGTCAGTGCTATCACCCTGTTCATCTTCGGCGGGGTATCCCAGCTCACCCAGGAGCCGGGAAAGCCCGGCACTGAGTTCCGCATGGCCATAGCCGGGCCCGCCACCAGCCTGGTGCTGGGAGGCATATTCCTGGCAATTTACTTCACTACCAGACACTCCATCGAGCCATTGGCAGGCATGTCCTTCTGGCTCGGCTATATCAATCTGGTTCTGGCCGTATTCAACATGATCCCCGGATTCCCCATGGACGGAGGGCGAGTGCTGCGCTCCATCCTCTGGTGGCGCTCAGGCAATCTGAGAAGCGCCACCAGAACCGCCTCAACCATCGGCAGAGGCTTCGGCTACCTCTTTATCTTCGGCGGCATCTTTCATGATTTTCCAGGGGCGAGATTACTGGTTCAACGGTTTGTGGATAATAGTTGTCGGCTGGTTTCTGGAGAATGCCGCTGTGGGAAGCTACCGGCAGGTGGCCCTCCAGGACATGCTTCGAGGCCACAAGATCAGCGAACTCATGACCCGCGATTGCCAGGTGGTCTCCCCCAGCCTCACTGTGGCAGAACTGGTAAACGACCATATCCTGACCTCCGGCCGCCGCTGCTTCCCCGTAGTAGAGGACGGCCGGGCGCTGGGGATGATCACCATGCATAATGTGAAGGTGGTCCCCCGTGAAGTCTGGCCTAGTAGAAGCGTGAGGGAGGTCATGACACCTATGGACAAACTGAAGTGGGTAAGGCCGGACGACGATCTGTCTAACGCCATGCACCTGCTCACTGACGAGGACGTTAATCAACTGCCGGTAGTGGAGAACGACAACATCGTCGGCATGGTCGCCCGTGATAACCTGCTGGCCTTCATCCACACCCGCGCCGAGCTGGGAATGTAAACAACCGGAAATCATTCTCTTGACCGCGTGTCGAAAGGAGAAATCACCAGTTTGAAAGAGGAGCATACTTCACTTAAACCACTGGAAGGAATCAGAGCCCTGGAATGGGGGGCGTTCCATGCCGGACCAGGAGCACTCGCTATCCTGGGCGATCTGGGGGCAGAGGTGATAAAGATAGAGCAGCCGAAGGTGGGCGACCCCTTGAGACGCCTGTCTCGTTTCGGCAAGGTCTGGGTTTCCAAAAACGGGCTGAGCCTTTTCTACGAAGGCGCCAACCGCCACAAGAAGAGCATCACCCTGGACCTGAGCAAAGAGGAAGGCAAGCAGATTGCCTACCGCCTGGTGTCCAAATGCGACATCTTCCTCACCAACCTGCGCCCCAGGACGGTAGAGAATATGAGAATGACCTATCCCGTACTGCGTCAAATCAATCCCAAACTGATCTATGCCTCAGTCTCCGCCTATGGCTCCAAAGGCCCGGACAGCCAGCAGGGCTGCTTCGATTTTCAAGGACAGGGAAGGTCGGGAATGATGTACTGCATGGGCGAACCGGACATGCCGCCTTTGCTGGTCCAGTTTGGCCTGATAGACCAGGTTACAGCCATTACCACCAGCCATGCCCTCCTGACCGCCCTGTTTGCCAGGGAGCGCACCGGCATAGGCCAGGAGCTTCAGACCTCCATCCTCAGCTCCGCCATGTTCCTCCAGTATTTCAACGTCCTGAATGCGCTCACTATGAACCAGGAAGTCCCCCGACATGAGCGCAGGTCGACAGACCCGATGAGAAATTACTATCAATGCCGGGACGGCAAGTGGATTTGCCTCACTCTATCCTACCATCCGTGGAACTGGAGGGAATTCTGCCGTGCCATCGAGCACCCGGAGCTGGAAACTAACCCCAAGTTCGATACACGGGAGAAAAGGATGGGAAACTGTGAGGAACTGATCGCCTTCCTGGACAAGGTCATCGCCACCAAGACGCAAAAGGAGTGGCACCGTATCCTGGTGGAACATGACGTCTTCTGCACTCCGGTCAATACGCCTCTGGGGTTGAAGGACGACCCACAAGTATTGGCAAACTCTTATATCGTCGATTTCGATCACCCCGTCTTCGGCAAAGGCATGGTCCCCGGCTATCCGATCCATTTCAGTGAAACGGCGGCGGATACCCGTGGCCTGGCGCCGCAACTGGGTGAGCATACCGAGGAAATCCTGAGGGAGATCGGGGGTTACAGCGATAGTGAGATAGCCCGTTTCAGGCAAACTGAAGTGATCTAACTGAGATAGCCTCAATCGTGGCGCCAGGGTGTCTTGAGGCGCAGCGCCACCAGAATCAGAACTGCTGTTACCACGGCCACGAGGTACAGACCGCAGCCCACTGCCAGGCCGATAGCAGCCACGGACCAGACGGTGGCTGCGGTGGTGAGTCCTACTACACCCTTTTCATGACGTGGTCACAATACACCCCAATTCTTACCCTTCAGGGTGTACGTATGATGATGTTCGTTGGCAATCCCCAATACCACTCCTCTACCCACATTGCACAGGTCAACCAACAAAGACGGCGTCATCCTGCCAGTACCAACCTCAACTTTGATACAAAGGGCAGACAACCTGAAGTTCTACAAGGTGCTTCCTGGATGACAGAGGAGGAGAAATCAGTATGCTATCCCAACAGTCTACCTAGACCGTATCGATATATATCGATCAAGCGCGAGGTTCGCACAATGCAGACTTTGGGGAATCCCCCTTCGATCAAAAATCGCGACGATACTTCTGAAATAAGTCTGACAGGTACTGTCATCCCTCGCATACTTCATCTAAGCCTCACGACCCCTAGTACTTGGAAACCTTCACTTCCTCCATCCTGCCAGTGACCATGAAGACTACCCGTTCGCAGATATTCGTTACCCGGTCAGCGATGCGCTCCAGATTACGAGCTACCCAAATTAGATATTCCGCTCGGGGGACAGCCGTTGGAGTAGCCAGCATGATAACGAGCAACTCCCGGAACACCTGCTCGTTCAACGCATCAATCTCATCGTCCTCGCCTGGGATTCTCCTGGCCACTTCAAGATCTCTGTTAATGAAGGCCTGCATGCTGCGCTTCAGCATGTCTGATGCTTTCTCCGCCATGCGAGGGATGTCAATGAGTGGCTTCAGGGGAGGCTTATCCCCCAGCATAACAGCAATTTTGGCGATGCCTTCAGCATGATCTCCCATCCGCTCAAGGTCAACGATCACATTTAACACGGCAACTACTACACGGAGATCACTTTCGGTGAGCCGCTCTGTCTTTAGCAACCGGATGCAGTCTTCCTCAATTTCGAAACGCTTACGATTGATTTTCAGATCGTTCTCAACAATCTGCTGTGCCAAGGCTAAATCTCTGTTCTTCAAGGCTTCAACCGAACCTCTGATAGCCACATAGACCATGTCGGCTAACACAACCATGTTGTCCAGAATCTCTTCCAAGTGCTTCTCGATGGTTCTCCGCCCCATATTACTCGTCAATCCTTGTTCTTCGGGTCAATTTCATGACGCCGTAGTTCTGCCCTATCCAGTTCTCTTTTCATATCCCTGATCCTGATGTTGAGACTGACTCTATCAATTATCTCGAAAAGCGCCCATTTCAAAAGCATACCCCCAACACCAAGATAGAACCAGACGAAAGTCACGAAGGAGGGATGAGACCAGATGAAGTACATCACCCTCGCCCAGAGTAAGGAAAAACCGATTCCTACCAGGACTTTGTAGAAATTGATGCTAACCTTGGACAACCTTTTCAGAATATATCTCATGCCATTACCGCGATTGCCATCGGTTCCAAATCGGTACTCCGGGATGAAGCACATTATAATATAAGTCCGCAGCAGACTGCACATTAGACTAGTAAGCTTGCGCTGCAACGTCATATTTGATAAGCTTTAACCCCTCGGAAAGAGGCCATGGTTTCAAGCCGTCAGCGAGGAATCAGACACTCTACGGTGTTTTGGCCGGAAGGATATGAGGTTTGAGAGCAGCACTGAGATCAACGCAACTCCGGAGAGGATCTGGACAGCCCTTAGTGACCCTGAGGAATGGCCCCGATGGATACCATCGCTGAAGAAGATCGAGAAGCTCTCCGCCGGTCCACTAGGTGTGGGGTCGCAGTTCCGGATTACCGCCAGAGCCAGTATAACAGTCAGGTTGTCGATGAAGATTACAGAATTTGTGCCGGGGGAACGAGTGGTGATGCAGGGGAAAGTCCTGGGTACCAGGCTCACCCGCTACTATTCACTGACGCCGATAAACGGCCACACCAGAGTCACCGCCGGCGGTGAGGCCTCCGGATGGCTGGCATGTCTGATCAGCCGGGGAGGGCAAGCGCTGTCAGAAGAGATCGTACAGAGCTTCAAAAAGAAGATCGAAGGATAAGTCTTTCATTTCAGGAGCAAGAAGATGTCATCTACTATAGACGAACTGGAGACCAAGGCCCGGGCAGCTAAGGCTGCTTCCAAGAAACTGGCCCATCTTTCCACCGAGGTGAAGAACAAAGCCCTGCTGCACATTGCCGATGGACTGGTTTCGAGCCAGGACGAAATCCTTTCCGCCAACCAGCGCGACCGCGCCGCGGCAGAGGAATCGGGGATGAGTCCAGCGATGCTTGACCGCCTGCTGCTCAACCCCAGCCGCATCGCCGGCATGGCCGGAGATGTGAGAGTAGTGGCCAGTCTGTCCGATCCTATAGGAGAGGTTTTCGATATGCGCACAATGCCCAACGGACTCCAGATTGGCAGGAAGCGAGTGCCCCTGGGAGTGATCGCCACCATCTACGAGAGCCGCCCCAATGTCACGGTGGATATCTCCACCCTGTGCCTTAAGTCAGGCAATGCGGTGATCCTCCGCGGCGGCAAGGAGGCCATACATTCCAACCTGGCGCTGGCCAAGGTGGTGCAGAAGTCAGCCTATGAAGCCAGCATACCCGAAGGCGCTGTCCAGATCATCGAATCTACGGACCGGGCCGTAGTGGACCGTATGCTGAAGATGAACGGCATAATCGACCTCATTGTACCCCGGGGAGGGGCGGAACTGGTCAGATTTGTGGCCAGCCATGCCACCATGCCCGTGCTGGCGGGAGGGGTGGGGGTCTGTCACACCTACATTGACAAAACGGCTAAATTGAATGATGCCGTAGCCATTGTGTATAACGCCAAGGTCCAGCGCCCCACGGTGTGCAATGCACTGGATACCATCCTGGTCCACGCCGATATTGCCGAGCGCTTTCTGAAATCGATTGCCAGGAAGTTCGTCAAGGCCGGTGTGGAGATGCACTGCGACAAGGCTGCCCTCCGGATACTGAAGGACACTCCCTCATTGAAGGTGGTTCCCGCCACCGAGCAGGACTGGGGCAAGGAGTTTCTGTCCCTGATTGCTGCTGCCAAGGTAGTAAAATCACTCGATGAGGCCCTGGAGCACATCGACCGTTACGGTTCCGGGCACTCCGAGGCCATTGTGACTGAGGACTATTCGGCGGCTCTCCGTTTCCTTGACGAAGTGGATGCCGCCTGCGTCTATGTCAACGCCAGCACGCGTTTTACCGATGGAGGTCAATTCGGTCTGGGGGCAGAGGTAGGCATCAGCACCCAGAAGTTTCACGCCCGAGGGCCTCTGGGGCTGAAGGAGCTGACCAGCTACAAGTGGATCATCTTCGGCAGCGGCCAGGTACGGCCTTAGGATAGATTCGTGTAGTGGGTGTCAGGTCAGAGACCTGGCACCCACAGAATGAACCAGGCATAATAGTTTGCTCTCCGGATTCTGCTACGCACCAGAGGTCTTTTCCTACTTCAGGTTTAGGGCAAACCACGGTATACTGTTATCCGTAATGGGCAAGAATCTAGCAGCGATGGAACTCAAAGCCATGGATGTTGAGCACAATATCCGTGGAGTGCAGAGGCGCATTGTCAGAGCTGCTGAAAAGGCCGGGCGATCCCCTGCTGAGATAACTGCTATTGCAGTCACCAAGACAATAGAGCCGAGCTACATTCAAGAGGCTTTCCAGGCAGGCATCAGGCACTTCGGCGAGAGCAAAGTCCAGGAAGCCAAGGACAAGATCGGGCAGCTATCGGTACTGCACCCATGTCCTATCTGGCATATGGTAGGGCACCTTCAAACCAATAAGGCCAGGATAGCAGCAGAGCTTTTCGATATGATTCAGAGCGTCGATTCCATCAGGATAGCAGAGGCTATCAGCCAACAGGCCCAGCACACCCTGCCTATCCTCATCCAGGTGAATGTTGTCGGTGAAACAAGCAAATACGGCTTCGCTCCGGACGAGGTCCACACAGCAGTAGAGCAGATTTCCTGCCTTCCCCATCTGGAGATAAGGGGGCTGATGACCATCGCCCCGTACACCGACAATCCCGAGGACGTTCGCCCCATCTTCCGTCAGATCAGGCTGCTGAGGGATTCGCTGGGACTGGAGCACCTCTCCATGGGGATGACCAACGATTTTGAGGTGGCCATCGAGGAGGGGGCAACAATGGTAAGGATCGGGCGCGCCATCTTCGGCGAGAGGGAGGGCTAGTGCCATGAGAATTGCCTTTGTCGGCGGTGGAAATATGGGCGAGGCTATGATCCGCAGCCTTCTGGGTAGAGGGATAACTAAAGCCACCGATATCACGGTCAGCGATGTCAGCGGGGCACGGCGTTCCTATCTCCATCAGGAATACGGGGTGGCTGCCGTCTCCAGCAACCGTTCTGCCACGAAGAAGGCTGAGGCTATTGTTCTGGCAGTCAAACCGGTCTCGATGCCTGATGTAATGGCAGAACTGAAGAGCTTCCTCAAGCCCGAACATACGGTAATTTCCATAGCCGCCGGGATAACCCTGGCCAAGCTCTGCCACGGTCTGAACCGCAACTCGGTCATACGCGCCATGCCCAACATGCCGGCCCAGATCGGGGAAGGGATGACCGTATGGACCGCCGCCAGTGAGGCAACAGAGGAAGACAAACAGAGAGCCCGCTCGGTGCTGGGCGCTCTGGGCAAGCAGATATTTGTCTCGGACGAGAAGTATATCGACATGGCCACTGCGGTGAGCGGAAGCGGGCCAGCTTACGTCTTCCTCATCATCGAGTCATTCGTCGATGCCGCGGTGCGCATTGGCCTCCCCCGTGAAATGGCCCAGGAGCTGGTGCTGGAAACAATCTCGGGATCAACACACCTGGCCCAGAAGTCAGGCAAGCACCCCGCTGAACTGCGGAATCTGGTCACTTCGCCAGGGGGAACGACCGCCGAGGGATTGCACCAACTGGAGGAGGGCAGCCTGCGGGCACTCCTGGCTCGGGCCATTATCGCCGGTTACGAAAAGGCAAAAGCTCTCAGAGGAGAATAGAACATGGACACCTTCGTCAGGGCTGTTTTTATTTTATGTCAACTACTCATGTGGGCCATCATAATCCGGGCCCTTTTATCCTGGTTTCAGATCAGCCCTGATAACTTCATAATAGTTATACTCAACTACATCACCGAACCCATTCTCGCCCCTCTGCGCCGCATAGTACCCAGAATCGATATGTTTGACCTTACGCCTATGGTGGCCATCGTCATTCTCGTGATCATCACATATCTGTTAAATCGTTTCGCCACTTAGACTTGACCTTCTAGTATATGATATGAGTAACATAATCAAGGCCTGGCACCTGGCCTGGCTATTGCGAGGTGAAGAATGACCTGGGTAGATGGAGTCATCATCGTCGTGGCATTGATCGGAGCTTTTGCCGGATTCAGGCAGGGGCTCATCATGGCCATCTTCGGTTTTCTGGGACTGATTGTCGGGGTAGCCTTCGCCGGCTGGGCTGCCGGTCCACTGGCAGATAAGATTTCCCCCAGCGGGGCGGAGTGGGCCTATGTCCTCGCCTTCATTATTGTTTTGATCATTGTTATGGTGATATTCCACCTGGTGGGCACCATAATAAAGCAATTCATCAAATTGATCATGCTGGGCTGGCTCGATTCGCTCGGGGGGGCATTCATCGGCCTGTTTGTCGGAGCCCTGCTGGCTGCCGCTGTCATGATAGTTGTCGGTAAGTGGGCGGCCAGCGTCGGTTCATCAGGAGTAGAAGATGCCATTGGCAATTCTGCTCTCGCCAGGTTACTGATAGATAGCTTCCGGCTTCTGCTCGCTCTCCTTCCTGAGAAATTGAACGTGGTCAGGCAATTCTTCACTTAGGCAGAAACCGGAAGAATACGAGAGGCCCAGAGCCCCAGAAGATAGAAGGGTTCAGCTAATATTGACCCTTTCCTCTCATGAGGCAGTTGATACCCTCCACTAGTTGATATACCAAAACAGGAAGGCAAGAGCCATCCTGCATATTACATGCTGATCGCTAGGTAGCGACCGGCGTCTTCCCCGGATTCTGCTTCTTCCACTTCTCCAGGAGTTGCTCACGGGTTTCCTTATGAGCAGGATCGGGTACACAGCAGTCCACAGGGCATTGCTCTACACACTTCTGGGATGGGTACCAGCCAACACACTCAGTGCACTTGTCCGGATCAATCACATAAATCGTGTCACCTGTCTTGATAGCATTGTTCTTGCAGTCTACCTCGCAGGCTCCACAACTGATGCACTCATCCGTAATCTTGTAAGCCATCAGAAATACCTCCTTCTATGTTCTCTTGGACTTGGCCACGAGCTTCTTCCTCAAGGCAATGGCGGAGCATTCGGGCACAAAGACACGGACATCACCACCCCCTTGTGCCGCCTCTTTAAGCAGACTGGAACTGATAAACTGATACTCCGCACTGGACATAAGACAGATAGTATCGATGTCCGGGCAAAGCTTCCGGTTCATGAGCGCCATGTCGAACTCTCGCTCAAAATCAGAGCCCATCCGCAACCCCCTCACGATGAACTTCGCCCCTATCTTCTTGGCAAATTCAATAGTAAGGGTGGTGTATGGTTCCACGCTTACATTGGATAGATGGGACGTTGCCTCTTTGATCAATTCCGCCCTCTCCTCCGTAGTAAAGAGGAGGTTCTTCGGAGGAGCATCAAAAACACCGATAACCAGATGATCGAAGAGGGCTGCTGCCCTGGTAGCAACATCAACATGGCCCTTGGTCACCGGGTCAAAGCTGCCGGGATAAAGCGCTATTCTCAATTTACACCCTCCTGCTGATAGAATGAAATGGAGGTATCGCCATAATGCCGACCCTTGACCAGGTGGAATTGCCTGAAGTCCTCTGGCAGTGGCTGACGAGTCGAATGTTGCACCACTACCGTAGAGGTTCCTCCAACAAGGCAAGAATCGAACAGGCTATCCAATGTGCTCACCAGCGAGGTATCGGAGTAGGGAGGGTCCAATAACACCACGTCATACTCCTTGCTGAGTATAGAAAGTGCTTTGCTAACGCTGCAACAGTAGACCTTTGACTGTGATGTGAACCCTGTTCTCTCCAGATTACCCTTGATTACGGTGCAGGATCTCGCATTATGCTCCACGAAATCCACCCAACTGGCACCACGGCTGAGGGCCTCTATCCCCAACGCACCGCTCCCGGCATAGAGGTCAAGGGCCTGCCAGACCTCGCCGACCATGGGCTGCAGGATGGAGAATATGGCCCCCCGAACCAGTCCGGTCGTGGGACGCACGTAGGACTTCGGAGAGTCGAGCCTTGCTCCCTTCACACTGCCGGCAATAATACGCATTTCAAACTTAAGATTATAGCCAAATTAAGCTTGCAGTCAAACAGATTAGGACAGGAACCATTCGCCCTTCAGATAAAGGCAGATGCCATGGCTATCTGAAGACTGCCCCAGTCACCCAGGATCTCAGACATAGCGGAAACCTTTGTCGAGCCGGCTTAAGGCCTCTCTCTTTTCCGTACTGTCTATCTTCGCCTTCGCGGTCGCCCGGGCCAGGAGATCAATGCTCTGGTCATACGTTTTCCGGTCGACGGGGAAGGGAATGCCATCCTTGCCACCATGGGCAAAGCTGTAGCGTGCCGGATCGCGAAAGCTCGCCGGAACTCCGTAGATTAACTCGGAGATCAGACTCAGCGCCCGAATGGTCTTCGGCCCTACTCCCTCAAGGCTAAGCAATCCCTCAAAGCCTTTCGGCTGCCGCTCATAGATGACAGAGAAACCCTTGCTCAACCTATCAGGGTGAATATCTTCTACCAGGATATGATGCCGGCGCGGCAGGTCGAGCGTCTTCATCCTCTTGATATCACTCAAAATAGCCTCCGATGACTGCGCCGTCGCTATAGAGGTGATGGCAGTTCGCGCCGGGGCGCTCTCACTGGCCACCAGGTTCAATACCTCCCCCCTTCCCTCGGAGCAAATAGCGGCATGAGGTTCACAAACAAAGTCAGTCACCGTTTCTCCCAACCAGTGATATCTCCGAGCATAGCGGTTGACCTCATTCATGCCCTGTTGAACCACCGCCCACTGACCCTTATCGGTAAAAAGGACAGTGTGGTGATAAAGCTGGTAGCCATCCTGCAGCGCCGAATTATCCACCTTGGCAGCCATTCGACTGGCGTAAATCAGTCTGGCAGGGTCAACCGAAATAGCCGGACCAAAGTCCTCGATTTCAGCAGGGGTTTTCCTGGAAGTACGCCCTTTCCCGCCAGCGACAAACAGCCCCAGTTCCCCCTCCAAGCCACGTAAGCCATCCTTGAGGGCACCACAAACGGTGGTAGTGACACCGCTGCTGTGCCAGTCGTAACCCAGGACACAACCAAAGGCTTGAAACCAGCACGGGTCCGAAACCCGCCGCAGCATCTCCGCCGGCCCGAAATCAGTCACAATGAAAATCGTGATCTCTCGGGCCAGCTTGGACATCCGCTGAAACAGCCAGGGAGGTGCCTTGCCGTAGTGTAGAGGTAGATTGGCTACGCCAGTTCGGGAAGCTGAACCATACACGACATCATGCCTTTACGCCCTTCACAACCAGAGCGCCCATTTCCTTCGTCCCCACCCTGGTCCTCCCCTCCTCCATGATATCATAGGTACGGTAGCCTGCTTCCAGGACACTGGTCACCGCTTTCTCCACGGCCTTCGCCTCTGTCTCCAGACCGAAGGAGTAGCGCAGCATCATGGCACAGCTCAGGATAGTAGCAATCGGGTTGGCCATATTCTGGCCCGCCCTCTTGGGGGCACTGCCGTGAATCGGCTCATAAAGTCCAAAGGTCATCACGCCCGCTTTGGGCACTGCTGCCAGGCTGGCCGACGGCAGCATTCCCATGGAGCCAGCCAGCATCGAGGCCTCATCAGTCAGGATATCACCAAACATGTTCTCAGTGACGACAACATCAAAGTAGGTAGGGCGCTGTATCAGCCTCATGGCACAGGCATCCACCAGCATATGTTCCAGTTCTACTCCGGGGTACCCGGCAGCCACTTCCGTAGCTATCTGCCGCCAGAGCCGCGAGGACTCCAGGACATTCGCCTTGTCCACTGAGACCAGCTTCTTCCGCCGACTCATGGCCAGCTCAAATCCCACTCTCAGGATACGCTCGATTTCTTTTTCCGAATAAAGCATGCTGTCCACAGCCCGTCTGCCCTGGGAGGTCTGCCAGCGCTTCTTGGGTTTGCCGAAGTAGAGTCCGCCGGTAAGCTCACGCACCACCACCAGGTCCACCCCTCTGACAATCTCAGGCTTCAGAGTAGTGCAATCGACAAGCATAGGGAAGATCTTGACCGGCCGGAGGTTAGCAAAAAGCCTCAATCCTTTGCGCAACGCTAGAAGGCCATCCTCAGGATGAATCTTGGCCAGAGGGTCATCCCATTTAGGGCCACCCACAGCCCCCAGCAGCACCGCCTGCCCCCGCTTGCACATCTTCAGAGTCTCAGCAGTCAGGGCAACACCGGACTGATCAATAGAAACACCACCGATAGCCCCATAGTGCAGGCAAAACTCATGTCCAAATTGCTTGCCGACTGCCTCCAATACCTTCACTGCCTCCGCTACCACCTCAGGGCCAACGCCATCACCAGGTAAAACAGTTATGTCAAATTTCATCGAATCACTCCCTTTGCCTTGAGTCTCCTCCTGGTATGCTCGATGAGCCCTCCAGCCGCAATGAGCTCTAACATAAACTCGGGATACGGCTTGGCTTGAAATACCCGACCTCTGGTAACATTCTTGATAGCGCCCGTTTCGAGCTCTACTTCCAGGATATCGCCGGGTTGCGTTCCCTCCACCGCTTCGTCGCATTCCAGGATGGGCAGACCTATATCGATAGCATTGCGGAAGAAGATGCGAGCAAAGCTTCTGGCGACAACGCAGGAGATACCACATGCCTTGATCGCCAGAGGAGCATGCTCCCTGGAGGAGCCGCAACCGAAATTGGTCTCGGCGACGATAATATCCCCAGAACGCACCCTCTGCACGAATTGCGTGTCAATGCCTTCCATGCAGTGCTTGGCCAACCCGGCAGGATCAGAGATATTCAAATAACGTGCCGGGATAATGGCATCCGTATCCACATTGGCGCCATATTTGTGCACCTTGCCCGTCAACTTCAACTTACCACCTCTTCAGGTCTGGCAATCCTGCCTGCAATAGCGCTCGCCGCTGCCACAGCGGGGTTGGCCAGATAGACTTCAGATTCGGGGCTTCCCATCCTGCCTACGAAATTTCGATTCGTGGTGGATACACAGCGCTCACCGGCCGCCAGAACGCCCATGTAACCGCCCAGGCAAGGGCCACAGGTAGGAGTGCTCACCACAGCCCCTGAATTGACGAAGGTCTCGATCAGGCCCTCTCTAAGAGCCTCAAGATATACATGCCGGGTGCCCGGAATGATGATACAGCGCAACCCGGGGTGCACCTGCCTGCCTTTGAGTATCTGAGCTGCAATCTGCAGATCCTCCAACCTGCCATTGGTGCAACTGCCTATGACCACCTGGTCGATCTCAATCTCCCCAACCTGGCTGACAGGCCTGGTGTTCGAGGGTATATGAGGAAAGGCAACCTGAGGCTCCAGCGATGAGACATCGTATTCAATGACCCTGGCATATCGGGCATCTTTGTCCGACTTGTAAACCTGGTACGGCCGCTTGGCCCTCGGCCGGACGTATTCAAGGGTCTTATCATCCACTTCGAAGATACCTGCTTTGGCGCCCGCTTCGACGGCCATGTTGGCCATGGTGAAGCGCCCGTCCATGGAAAGCGCCCTGATGGCTTCGCCTGCAAATTCCATCGCCGCATAGAGGGCGCCATCCACCCCGATATTGCCGATGGTGTAAAGAATAAGGTCTTTGCCCCCTACCCACCGGCGCAGCTTCCCCTTATAGACAAACCTTATAGTCGGAGGAACCTTCATCCATATCTCGCCACAGGCCATTGCTGAGGCAATGTCCGTTGATCCCATTCCAGTGGAAAAGGCTCCCAGTGCCCCATAGGTGCAGGTATGGGAATCCGCCCCAATGACCACATCCCCGGGAAGCACCAGGCCCTGCTCCGGCAGAAGCACATGTTCAATGCCCATCCGGCCGACCTCGAAATAGACCAGGCCCTGCTCCAAGGCAAACTCCCGCATCAGTTTGGCCTGCTCTGCAGAAAGGATATCCTTGTTAGGGATAAAATGGTCGGGGACCATGACCACTTTCTGAGGATCAAAGACCTTCTTCACCCCGATACGCTGGAACTCTTTGATGGCGATGGGGGCAGTAATGTCATTGGACAGGACAAGATCGACCCTGACGTTTATTAACTCGCCAGGAGTGACCTTATCTTTGCCAGCATGAGCAGCGAGGATTTTCTCAGCCAGCGTCAACTGGATTCCTCTTCTTAGCTGCCAGCAGCCTATTGAGGGCATTCATATAGGCCCTGGCGCTGGCAACGATAATGTCAGTGGCAACTCCACGTCCGGTATAGGTCACGCCATCGCTTTCAATCCTGATCAAGACCTCACCCATGGCATCGATTCCAGCAGTAACTGAATTGACGCTGAACTCGGTAAGTTTGTTAGGCACGCCGATGATGCGGTTGATGGCCTTGTATACAGCATCTACAGGCCCGGTACCCAGAGCAGCATCAGCAAAAACCTTGTCATCAGGGCCAATGAGCCTCACCGTAGCCGTGGGTATACTGTGGTCACCACAGGAAACCTCAACGTGATCCAGATGGTACGTTTCGGAAACAGTGCGCATCTCCTGGGCTACAAGTCTCTCGATATCGCGATCGGTGACATCCTTTTTCTTATCTGCCAGTTCCTTGAAGGCGATAAAGGCGCGATTCAGGTCTTCTTCGTTCAAGGTGTATCCCAGTTCTGCCAGCCTCTCTTTGAAAGCATGGCGTCCGCTCAGCTTCCCCAATACCAGACTGCTGGACGGAATGCCTACATCCCGGGGATCCATGATTTCGTAGGTGATAGCCCTCTTGATCACTCCATCCTGATGGATGCCCGACTGGTGACGAAAGGCATTGGCCCCGACAATAGCCTTGTTAGGCTGTACTACAAAACCGGTCAGTTCACTGACCAGACGGCTGGTTCTGTAGATTTGCGTAGTGTCAATCCGGGTAGTCAGATCGAAGAGGTCCTTGCGGGTCTTGATGGCCATAACGACCTCTTCCAGGGAGGCATTGCCCGCCCGCTCCCCAATGCCATTGATGGTGCATTCCACCTGCCTTGCCCCCTGCCTTACTGCCTCCAGGCTGTTTGCCACCGCCAGTCCCAGGTCATTATGGCAGTGAACACTGACAACGGCCTTACGTATGTTCGGCACGTTATGAAATATGCCCTGAATCAGATTCCCAAACTCCTGCGGGATAGAGTAGCCTACGGTATCGGTGATATTCACCGTGCTTGCCCCTGCCTCGATAACCGCTTCGATGATCGTGTAAAGATAGGCAGGTTCAGTACGGCTGGCATCCATCGGGGAGAACTCTACATCGCCCACATAAGTCCTGGCCCGGGCCACCATAGTCCGCGCCAGATCGAAAACCTCATTACGGCTTTTCTTGAGTTGATGAGCAAGGTGAACATCCGAGGTAGAGAGGAACACGTGGATGCGCGGGTGTGCGGCTTCTTTGACCGCTTCCCAGGCAGTATCAATGGCCTGAGCATTCGCATGGGTCAGAGCGCAAATGGACGACTGCCGGACCTCCCTGGCAATAAGCCTCACAGCCTCAAGATCGCCCCGAGAACTGGCGGGAAAGCCAGCCTCGATAACATCTACACCCAACCTCTCCAGTTGCCTGGCTATCTCCAGCTTCTCCTGGATGTTCAGCATCCCCCCCGCCGCCTGCTCTCCATCTCGAAGAGTCGAATCGAAGATAATGACTCCCTGTTTTCTTGACTTTGATCTTACAGCCATATCTTTTCCCTCAATGTCGAATCAAAGATGACTTCGTCCATACCTCATTCCCTGCCTAACGGTAATACTCACTACTCGGCTCATCGCTATTTGGCAATGAGCCGAGTAAGGAAGACCATCCACCGACCGGTAAACCCGGAAGAAACCTGATCAGCTCAGCCCTTTAAGGAAGACCATCCACAAGCCAGGGCATCATATCCCGCAGCTTCTTGCCGACAGCCTCGATGGGATGCTCCGCTTCCCTCTTCTTTATGGTGTTGAAACAGGGACGGCCGGCCTGATTCTCCAGTATCCATTCCAGGGCAAAGCTGCCATCCTGTATCTCCTGAAGTATCTGCTGCATCTCTTCCCTGGCCATCTCATCGATGACTCTGGGACCACGCGTATAGTCGCCATATTCAGCAGTATCACTCACCGAATTGCGCATGTAGGTCAAGCCGCCCTGATAGATAAGGTCAGTAATGAGCTTCAGCTCATGGCAAACCTCAAAATAGGCTATCTCCGGCTGATAGCCCGCCTCGATCAAGGTTTCAAAAGCAGTCTTTATCAAGGCAGAGACACCGCCGCAGAGCACCACCTGCTCGCCGAAGAGGTCGGTCTCTGTCTCTTCTGCGAAGGTGGTCTCCAAAACCCCGGCCCTGGTGCAGCCAATGCCCTTGGCATAAGCCAGAGCCACAGCCTTCGCCTTTCCTGAGGCATCCTGTTGAACGGCGACAAGAGCCGGCGGTCCTTTGCCCTCCGTATAGAGACGGCGCAGCATGCGCCCGGGACTCTTGGGCGCTATCATACTGACATCGACGTTAGCCGGGGGCACAATCTGCCCATAGTGTATGTTAAATCCATGAGCAAACATCAGGGTCTTGCCTGCAGACAACCCCTTTTCGATGGACTCGCGATAGACCACCGGGTGCAGATTGTCAGGAACAAGCATTACGATTATGTCTGCCGCCTTGGCCACCTTATCAGCCGTGGCCACCTCAAAACCGGCCTTCTTAGCTTTCTTCCACGCCTCACTTTGAGGTGCTTCGGCTACCATCACCGAGCAACCACTATCCCTAAGGTTATTGGCATGGGCATTCCCCTGACTGCCGTAGCCAATAATGCCAATTGTCTTACCCTTTAGTAAGTCCAGTTTGGCATCGCGATCATGATAGACTTTGACCATCATACCTCCTCTTTCGGCTGTCCGCCGTGCTTGCCAAATTTTAGTATCTACTTGTAGCACAAGCCGTGACCACAGTCAATAACGGCATTGTGCAAGCAGAACTGCGTGCCATGTAAGGGCTATCCAAAAAGAACGTGCTTCACCTCTCCGCTGTCGCGGCAATCAGCTATTCCACTTCATAGCTGGCATCGCGGAAGACTTTCTCGGGATGCCACAGACCCTCGCCATGCCGGCTCAACACAGCCAGAAAACGTCCGTCAGCAGAATAGGCCCGGCACCGCTTGTCTGTGGACTCCGGGTCACCTGCAGTAGTCAAGGCCACAGAGTTGCCCTTCCTCACCAAGGCCTCACTCTCCTTGTCAAGAATAACCACCCTCCAACTAAGGAGTACCTCGTCAATCGGGTGAAGAAGAGACTGCCAGCAGCCTTGGTGAAAGGCTTCTTCAATCACAGGAAGAGGCACAGAATCAGCAATATGGAAGGGCTCGCTCCTCAAGCGTACCAGCTTCCTAAGATGAGCACCGCAGCCCAGCGCAATGCCTATGTCCTGGGCCAGGGACCGGATATAAGTGCCGGCACTGCATTCTACCTCAATAGTGACAACAGGCGACTGCCACTTCATGAGATCCAGACGGGAGAACTGCACCATCCTTGGTTTCCTGGTTACCTCAATTCCCTCACGGGCAAGATCATAGAGACGTCTTCCCTTATGTCTGAGAGCGCTGTACATGGGCGGGATCTGCTCAACGGAACCACGAAAGGAGTGAAGGACCTGCCTCAACTGGTCTTCAGTGACAAATGAGGCATCACACCTCTGAATTACCTTCCCCACCGCATCATAGCTGTCAGTAGTGGTACCAAGCTCGATTTCAGCCTGGTACGTCTTGCCAGCCCCTGACAGAAATTCAATCACCCTGGTACCCTGGCCAAGACAAACCACCAGCACTCCGGTAGCTTCGGGATCAAGTGTACCGGCATGGCCTACTCTCGGCTCGCCGCTGAGGCTTCTCACCAGGGAAACTACGGCAAAAGAGGTCTTGCCGGCTGGCTTGAGGACATTGATGATGCCGTCAATGCTCACCTGGTTCCTGTCCTCCAGCTTCTTCAGTAGCTAACTGGCTCATTAGCTGGAGAACTTTACCTGCCTGTTCCATAGAATCATCGTAGCCAAAGCTCAATTCGGGGTTATATCGCAATCTGACCCGCATGCCCAGTTCCCTGCGGAGGAAACCTGAGGCAGTATCCAAAGCCTTCATGGCTTCCGTTTTCTCACTCTCAGTTCCCATAATACTGACAAACACCTTGACATGGCGTAAATCCGGAGAGATCGAGACGCGAGTCACCGTAACAAAGACCGCAAGCCTAGGGTCTTTGACTTCGCGTTGCAGTAACTGGGTGATTTCATCGCGAATGAGATGATTCAGCCGCTCAGTGCGCCGACTCATCAACTTTCTCCTTGCGATAGGCCTCGATTATGTCACCTGTTTCAAACTGGGTAAATCCATCCACAACAACGCCACACTCAATGCCGGTAGCCACCTCTCTGACATCATCCTTGAACCGCCTCAGGCTGGCGATTTTGGACTGGTAGACTAGCTGCTTGTTGCGTATCACTCTAATCGGGGCATCTCTCTTCAAAACACCGTCATTAACATAGACCCCCGCCGCCTTCCCGTGCCTGCCGGCAGTGAAAACTGCCCTTATCTCAGCATGCCCCTCAATAACCTCAGCGTAGGATGGCTCCTTCATCCCCTTAAGGGCTCTCTCTATGTCATCTATCAGGTTGTAGATTATGTCGTACAGCCGGATATCCACTCCTTCCGACTCAGCCATCCGCTGCGCGCCCACAGTGGGCGTCGTATGAAAGCCCACAATAATACCTTTAGAAGCCAGGGCCAGCAATACATCTCCTTCGGTGATAGATCCGCTACCCGAGTGAATGATTTTCACCTTTATCTCATCTATTTCCAGACGCTCGACGGAATCCTTGATCGGCTCAATACTTCCCTGAACGTCGGTCTTGAGAATAAGGTTAAGCTCCTTGGCCTGCCCCTGTTTGATTTGAGCAAAGACATCATCCAGCTTGATAGCCCTTACCGGCTTGGTCAGCCTCTGTTGCTTTTCCAGCTGCCGCTTTTCGGATATGGACTTCGCCTCACGCTCACTGGCGGCCACCACGAGGGTATCCCCGGCTTGTGGTAAAGTGCTCAGTCCAAGTATCTCAACCGGCGTCGATGGCTCCGCCTTCTTGATCCGCTTGCCGGCATCATTAAACATAGCCTTTATCTTACCCCAGGCATCACCAACCACCACGGGATCACCCGGCTTGAGAGTCCCGCTCTGCACCAGAACTGTAGCCAGAGGACCCTTGGTCTTGTCCAACTCCGCCTCGACAACCACCCCCTTGGCAGGGCAATCCGGATTCGCCTTTAGTTCCAGCATCTCCGCCACCACAAGGATGTTCTCCAGGAGATCAGAGATCCCCTGTTTCATCTTCGCCGAAACAGGCACGCAAACAGTATTGCCACCCCACTCTTCAATGACTAGGCCTTCCTCGGCAAGTTGCTGTTTCACTTTGTCCAGGTTGATACCGGGTTTATCAATCTTATTCAAAGCCACTACGATAGGTACTGCGGCAGCCCGAGCATGAGCTATAGCTTCCCGCGTTTGGGGCATTATCCCATCGTCTGCTGCTACCACAAGGACAGCAATGTCAGTTGCCTTTGTACCCCTGGCCCGCATCGCAGTGAAAGCTTCATGCCCCGGAGTATCCAAAAAGGTGATTTTTCTGCCAGATACTTCTGCCTGATACGCTCCGATATGCTGGGTAATACCCCCCGCTTCAGAAGCCATCACATTCGTCTGTCTGATGGCATCCAGGAGCCTTGTCTTGCCATGGTCGATGTGCCCCATCACAGTCACCACCGGCGGGCGTGGTTGCAGGTTCTGCTTCTCCAATTCCCCACAGCCGGTCGCCTCAGCCACCGGTACGGCCTTTTCCACAACATCATAGCCCAGATCCGACGCTACTACCGCCGCAGTGTCGAAATCAATGCTCTGATTGATACTCGCCATGACGCCGTTATTCAACAACTGCTTGATCAACTCCACCCCACTCACCTTCAGCAGATCAGCCAGTTGCTTCACCGTCAGCGAGGCCGGAATCTCAATCTGGTGCCCACCCTTGGGAGGCGGGCTCTTTTCCCCAGTACTTTTCGTCATTCAACCTCCACCGCTTGGGTCGGTTGGCTCCGGGCCTCAGAGCAAAATCCAGTCCCAAACTCGACGACCTTGACCCAATTTTCAGGGTCTATTTTGCCCCGCAAGGCATGCTCCAACCTGCCCTTGCTCAGCCCCTTCCCCCAACAACCCGGAGAGCGGCAAACATAAGCACCCCTCCCAGGCTTCTTCCCCGATACATCCACCTCCGCTATACCACCGGCACTATAAACCACGCGGACCAGCTGCCGCTTCGGCTTTACCTCACGACAAAAAACGCAGGTACGCTGTGGGATGTGTTTCAAACCCCGTTGCGGGGCTACCTTATCCCTCGTCACCCAATCCCTCTTCGCCCAGATCCTTTTCACCCAGATCTTCTTCACCCAGATCTTCAATGTCTTCTCGTATCGCTTGCCGCCGAGCCGGCTTCTTGGGTTTCGGTTTGACCACCACCTCTTCGTCCTTGACCGTGACCCCCTTCTTCCCTTTCTTGGCCTTGGTTTCAGGTTTCGCTCCTGATCTTCCACCACCACCGCCGCCACCATAGCGAGCCTTGAGACTGCCGGTGACCGCCTCTATCTCCGAGAGTACCTCCTCAAAGGAATAGGTTTTAGCGGCAACCTCAGCCTCTGCCGGCGCCTCATGCGGCACTTCCGGAGGTTTCGCCGGTGGTGCCTCTGCCGAAGCCAGCACCGGCAGGACCTCCTCCACAGGAGCAGGAACCTTCTCTTCAACCACCGGAACTACCGGCTCAATGACAGCTTCTACGGCCTGCACCACGGGTTCAACCGCCACCACTGCCTCACTGGGGACAGCCTCCTCCACCTTGGGGGCCTCTTTCACTTTAGGAGCTTTAGTAGCCACCCCACCCTCGGCCATAGAAGTACTCTTTATATCGATTCGCCAGCCGGTAAGCCTGGCAGCCAGTCTGGCGTTCTGTCCTCCCTTGCCAATGGCCAGCGAGAGTTGATTGTCAGGGACAATTACATTGGCACCCTTCTCCTCCGCACTGACCTCCACCTTCACTACTGAAGCAGGGCTCAGCGCATTACCAATGAAAACCGCGGGGTCGGGATGCCACTGGATCACATCTATTTTTTCACCGCTGAGTTCCTTGGTGATGTTCTGGATTCTGATGCTGCGCAGCCCAAGACAAGAACCAACAGCATCAACTCCCTCCTGGCGGGCACCAACAGCAACCTTGCTCCGATAGCCAGGTTCGCGAGCCAGGGCTTTGATCTCCACCGTGCCGTTATATATCTCAGGGATCTCCAGCTCAAACAGGCGCCGGAGCAGATTCTGATGCGTCCGCGATACTACGAGCTGAGTCCCTTTGGCAGTGCGCAGTACCTTCACAAGGTAAAGTTTGAGCCTCTGCCCCACCCGGTAATGGTCTGCAGGTACCTGCTCAGCCATGGGAAGTATCGCCTCCCCTTTCCCCAGATCGACAATAATATGCTTCGCCTCGACAACATGTACCACACCACTGATAATATCCCCCTCTTTGTCAGCATATTCCCCGAAGATAGCGTCGCGTTCCGCCTCCCGCAAACGCTGTAATATCACCTGCTTTGCAGTTTGGGCAGCGATACGTCCGGCATCAGGAGGTGTAGACTCTACCTCAAGCACATCTCCCACCCGGGCATCAGCCTTCAGCTTCTTCGCCTCTGCCAATAGCATTTGTTGACGGGGATCCGTGCGCCTCTTTACTACCTTTTTCTGTGCATAAACCTTGACCTCACCCGTCTGCACCAGGATCTTAACCGCGATCTCTTGATCAGGCGCAAAGCTACTCTTTCTTGAATATAGGGACCAGGGCCGACTCTACAGTCTTGAGGATAACCTCTTTAGGTAAGTTCCTCTCAGCAGCCAGTTGGGTAAGAGCAATTACAAATTCGGTCTTCATCTCCTGAGCAGACCTCCCATTCTATAACCCACGGTTATCCACTTATCCATATTAACCAAAAAGAGTGGGGGAACACCCACTCTACACAGAGACCAGGTTTGGCCCTAATTTATCACAATTAGGATAACAATGCAACCATCAGCAAACAGGTCCCTCGGAAGCCCTCTGTTTGCGAGGAAAGCGTCTGAGATTTTATATTACATCAAACATAGTTTATACGATCATATCTCCGATCTTCATCAAAGGTACTCTTTCACTTTCTGCGCCGCAGACCTGGTCATGCCTTCCACCGACGCCAGCTCATCCAATGGAGCCTCCCTGATTCCCCTGACCGATCCAAATCTTCTGAGCAAAGCCCGCTTGCGTCCGGCCCCTATCCCCGGTATGTCGTCCAACGATGAAGCAAATGTCCCTCTGCGGTGTACCTTGTGATGGTAACCCAGCGCAAACCGGTGCGCCTCATCCCTTACCCTCTGCACAAAATAAAGGGCCGACGACTGACGAGAGAGCATAACAGGTTCGGCCACCCGGGGTAAAAAGATAGCCTCATCCCCCTTGGCGATACTGGCACAGGGAACAAAGCCAACCCCCATCGCATTCATCGCTTCCAGGGCAGCATTAAGCTGCCCTCTGCCACCGTCAATGAGAACCAGATCGGGCATAATCGCCCAGGTACCTTCTCGAAGCTCACCGGATGTCCTCTTAAAACGCCTCCTCAATACCTCCTGGATCATGGCATAGTCATCAGATCCCTCAACTGACTTGATCTTGAATAGCCGGTAGTGAGCCTTCCTGGGCAATCCTCCTTCAAAAACCACCATGCTCCCCACCGCCGAGGTCCCCTGAATATTAGAGATGTCATAACCCTCCACACGCTGCGGAAGAGAAGGCAAGAAAAGTGCCTTTTGCAGTTCCTCCAAAGCTTCCTTCAGTACATCGGGGGCAGCCAGCGATCTTACCCTCAACTGAGTCAGCCCCTGTTGGGCATTCTCTGCCACCAGATCCACCAGCCCTTTCCCGGACCCTCTACGGGGCACCCGGAGTTCCACCCTCCTCCCTCCTCTCTCCCCCAACCACTGCACCACAAGGGGCATCTCTTTCAACGGATGCTGAAGCAATATCCGCTTCGGTATGTAGGAAGCAGAATTATAAAACTGCTGCACAAAACTGGTCATAATCTGAGAAGGCTCTTCACCATGTGTTCCTGTCAGAATGAAGCGTTCTCTTCCCACAAGCTTTCCCTGGCGGATGAAGAAAACCAGCACGTATGCCTGATCGCCTGCCTGGGCAAAGGCAATCACATCTGCCTCACCCTCCGTTGAGGCAATCTTCTGCTCTTCGGTAACCTTCTCGACAGCCCGAACCTGATCACGTATCAGGGCAGCCTTTTCAAAATCCAGATTCTCCGCCGCCAGTGCCATCCCGGCGCGCAACTTCCGCAATACCACCTCATGCTTGCCTTCCAGAAAGAGGACAACCTGGTTTACTAACTGGCGATACTCTTCCTGGCTCACAGCGCCAATACAGGGTCCCAGGCAGCCGTGAATATCGTATTCCAGGCAGGGCCGCGAAGCATTGCCGATAATCGACTCCCTGCAATGACGCAAGGGGAAGAGCCTCCTTAGCAAAGCCAGGGTCTTGCGCAGCGATCCGGCGCTGGCATAAGGACCAAAATATCTGGCGCCGTCCTTCTCCACATGCCGGGTGACGTATGCCCTCGGCCAGTCCTCATTGAGGCTTATCTTGAGGTAAGGATAGCTCTTGTCATCCTTCAGGCGCACATTGTAGCGCGGACGATATTCCTTTATCAGATTACACTCAAGAAGGATGGCCTCCTGCTCCGAATCGGTGACATAGAAATCAACTTCAGTTATCCGGGCTACCATCCTCTGCACCTTCGACGAAAGTCTGTCCGAGGAACTAAAATAGGAGCCTACCCGATGGTACAGGCTGGCCGCCTTGCCTACATACAGGATACTATCCTTCTCATCCTTAAACAGGTATACGCCGGGCTTCGCCGGCAATGATTTCAGTTGCTGTTCAAGACGATTCTGTTCCATGGCTCTGAAGCAATTTTACAATTTTGGCACTGGTTATGCTAAAATAACAACCGTTCCGGGGATAATCCGCCTTAATAAGGGGGGGTCATGAAAGGGCAAATCGAAGCCTTCTTACGTCATCTTACAGTAGAGAAGAGATTCTCCGAAAATACTGTTGCCGCTTATAAAAACGATCTTTCACAAATGGCCGACTTTTTCCAAGAGAAGGGAACAAAGCAGTGGCCAGACGTGGATCACCAGCTGGTGCTGACCTATCTCCTTGATCTCAAGCAGAGAGGTTACGCTCCGGCCACAATCGCACGCAAGACGGCATCTGCCAAGACCATGTTCAAGTACCTTGAGAATGCCGGAGTCATAAAAAGTACTCCTACTGAGAATGTCGGAGCGCCCAGGGTGAAGAAAAGCGTGCCCCAGCCTCTCTCAGAGCCTGAAGTGAGGGATCTGCTGAGGCAGCCTGACAAGTATCCTACCCCTGAGGCAAGACGCGACAAAGCCATGCTGGAGCTTCTCTACGCCAGTGGCATGCAGATAAGTGAACTCATGTCGCTAAACGTGGACGATGTGACTATGCAGGACAGCTCTGTCAATTGCCTCATAAGGGGTTCCAAGGAACGGAACACCTCACTCAGCCGAGGCCATGTTCCTTCTCTAAAAAAATACCTGGATGAAGCCCGCCCCCAGCTACTGCACCAAAGAGGGGAAGGGGCACTGTTCCTCAATAGGCTCGGGCAAAGGCTCACCAGGCAGGGATTCTGGCAAATCGTCAAGATCTACGCTAAGGAGGCAAAGCTGGATAACCAGATTACCCTGCGCGCTCTGCGCCACAGCTCTGTTGCTGCCATTTCTCAAAAAGCAAAGAACTGACCTTTGTTTGTCACAGCAGTGTATTAGTGACTCCATTGTATCTCCATAACAGCGGCAGCCAATGAGAGTCAAGAAACAATCAAACAAGATCTCAATGATAAGGAGGGTTTAACATGGGACTTCTTTACGAGAAGCGGGGGAGAATCGCCTACATGACCATAGACCGGCCCCGTACCTTGAATTCTATCGATCCGCAGACATTCAAAGAACTCAGCGATGCACTGATAGACTTCAGAGATGACAGAGAGACCTGGACAGCCATACTTACCGGAAGCGGCAACCGGGCTTTTTGCGTCGGAGCTGACATCAAAGAGATGCTGCCTGTGCTGAGTGAGATTCGCAACGAATGGTGGCGGGTACCGCCCAGCCTGTTCCGCGGTCTGGAACTATGGAAGCCCATCATCGCCGCCATCAATGGCCACGCTCTGGGCGGCGGGCTCGAGCTCGCGCTGGGCTGCGACCTGAGAATCGCTGCCGACAATGCCACCTTCGGCTTCCCTGAGGTCACCCTCGGCATAATACCCGGCTGGGGCGGAACGCAGAGGCTGACACGGGCTATCCCGAGAGCCAAAGCCAACGAGATGATCCTGATGGCGGAGCGCATTGACGCCCAGGAAGCCTACCGTTTGGGGCTCATCAACAAGGTAGTACCCTCCGATCAGCTCATGCCCACTGCCGAGCAATGGGCCCAGAAGCTCAGCAAAATACCACCGCTGGCAGTAAGGGCAGCCAAGGAGGCCATGTACAAAGGGTTTGAAATGAACCTGGAAGAGGGGCTCAGGCTGGAGACGAAGCTGATGGACTTCTGCACCGCTACCGAAGACCACCAGGAGGCAAAACTGGCCTTTCTGGAGAAGCGGGAAGCAAACATAAAGGGGAAGTAGGTTTTCCCAAGGCCGCTGCGACGATCACGGACAGGCCACAGGACAACATAGGGAAAGGAGTCATATGGAAATTAAGAAAGTAGGCGTCGTAGGCTGCGGTTTGATGGGCGGTGGCATAACCGAGGTTTGCGCCCGTGCCGGCTATGATACCGTGGTGCTGGAGGTCAAGCAGGAATTTCTGGACAAGGGCACTGCAAACATCCGGACATCCCTGGAAAGAGCGGTCAAGAGAGGCAAGATAACTGAAGAAGAGAAGACGGCCACATTGGGGCGTATAAAGGGCACGCTCAACATGGAGGATTTCCGTGACCGCGACCTGGTCATAGAGGCGGCTATCGAGAACATGGTAGAGAAAAAGAAGATATTCGCCGGCCTTGACAAGGTTTGCCCTCCGCAGGCATTCCTCGCCAGCAATACCTCCTGTCTATCCGTTCTGGACATGGCCATTTCCACCAAAAGACCAAGCCAGGTGATGGGGCTGCACTTTTTCAGCCCTGTTCCGGTGATGCAGCTGGTGGAGATTGTCAAAACCATAGTCACCTCAGACGAAGCCGTCGAAACGGGCAAGGTATTCTGCAAGTCCATCGGCAAGCAGACGGTCTTGTGCAATGACACCCCCGGGTTCATCGCCAACCGTCTCGGCATGGTCTATCTCATCTACGTCATCCGCTGCTATGAACAGGGTCTGGCCACAAAAGAGGATATCGATAAGACGATGAGGCTCGGATTTAACCACCCCATGGGTCCGCTGGAACTGGCAGACTTCATTGGGCTGGACACGGTCTATTACATCCTTTCCGCCATGTACGATGAGCTTAAGGACCCCTTGTTTGCCCCACCGATCATGCTGAAGAAGATGGTTGCCGCAGGGCACCTCGGACGCAAGACCGGCAAGGGATTCTACGATTACAGCAACAAGTAGAGGTGCGGCCGCAGACCGCATCTGGAGCCTGGACAGAAGCACCGTATCGGCGGGTACCGGAGACAGATTTCGGACCCGCCGCGTTATTTGACTCCATACCTCCGGAGAAATCTGCGCCGGGCAGAGAAAGACAGCGCCCGAGGGGTGACTGAATGAGTGAATGTCTCATGCTGGAAACCAAAGCAAACGGCATGATCTTTCGCGGCAGGTCTGCCGGTCTGGACAATCCTTCAGGCGAGCCGGTCATTTTCCTGCACGGGTTCCCCGAAACATCAATCATGTGGGCCAACCTGATGGCAAAGCTGGCGGATGAAGGATACCGTTGCTTTGCACCCGACCAGCGAGGTTATAGCCCGGGGGCCCGTCCGGAAAAGGTCGAGAGGTATGCCTACCGGGAACTGGTCTCCGATGTTGTGGCCCTGGCCGATGCTCTTGGTTTTCAGCGTTTCCACATGGTTGGGCACGACTGGGGCTCTGCCATCGGCTGGATTATGCTGGATCTCTATCCCAACCGCGTACACAGTTGGACTGCCATGTCAGTGCCCCATATGGAGGCGTTCAGGTCCGCCATTGCTGACGACCCTGACCAGCGAAAACGCAGTCAATACATGATACTCTTCATGATGCCCGACGAGCCCGAGAAAGTGCTGACCGCTGACAACTTCAAGGTATTGCGTGATCTCTGGTCGGCCATTCCGGAAAACCAACTGGAGGAATACCTCACTGTTTTCTCCCGGCCAATGGCACTCACAGCAGCGCTCAACTGGTATCGCGCCAATCCTGCCCTTCTCAAACAGGGCGATCAGGCAATAACCTTCGGTCCGGTATCACACCCCACCCTGCTCATCTGGGGAAATCAGGACCTGGCAGTCGGCCGGGTAGCCGTGGAACAAACGAGGCAGTACATGAAAGGCCAATTCCGCCTGATCGAATTGAACGCCGGCCACTGGCTGATTCAAGAAGAGCCCGGGCGCGTGCACGATGAAATCCTCAGGCATCTTCAGTCAAACCGCCTGCCCTGAACGCCCCGCCGGTTTAGCAACCGGGGAGCGCAGAGGGGCTTGGGGGTGCCCCAGGACTGGGAGATACAGGGGGTTGAAGGAGTTGGTAAACGATCTCGAAATCCCGAACAAATGAGTTTGACAAAATCAGCTTTTTGTGATAGACTTAAACACTGTCTCAACACAGAAGAGACGTTCCCATAAGCTCCTTGCCTGCTCAATTAGACCAGGAGCTTACCTACCCACTCGCAATGGGGGGATAAAGGAGTGGGTAGGGTAATTCTACTTACTACTTACCTATCTCACGGTTCTTTTCGTTATATTTCTACATCTGCGCTTCCACTACAGTTGTGAATCAACTGATTGCAGGAAGTGATGTAATTAGAGCATCGATCACCAGGGGGGGTGTGAAGATGAGAATACGTGGTTCTTTCAAACAAAATGACACAGAGAAAAAACGGACTGAAGGCATTGAAAGGCCCATCAAGGCACTGGGCCACAGAGACAAGGCCATTCGTCGTTTTGCCGTAGTGGTCCTTGGTAAGACAAGGGACCCGAGAGCGGTTGAGCCTCTCACCGTGGCTTTGAAGGATACGGACTGGGGAGTCCGCATGGAAGCGGCTGTGGCTCTGGGCACGATAGGAGACCCGGGTGCAGTCAAATCTCTTGTTGCCGCCCTGAATGACACCAGCAGCAGCGTCCGTGGGAAAGCAATGGAGGCTCTGGTGAAGATAGGGGAACCTTCCGTCAGACCTCTCGTCGCTGCCTTGAAGGATACGGACAGCGGCATTCGCTGGAGAGCATCAGAAGCCCTGGTGAGAATCGGAAGGCCGGCCGTAGAACCCATCAGCGAGATGCTGAAGGGCAAGGACTGGGTAGCCCGGATCCGGGCAGCAGAGATTCTCGGTAAGATACGTGACTCGAGCGCAGTTGAACCTCTCATTGCAGCCTTGAAGGACCCGGACAGCGGTGTGCGCGGAAAGGCAGTTGAGGCGCTGGTGAAAATAGGGAGGCCGGCCGTTGAGCCTCTCATCGGTAGACTGCGAGGTGCTGACAATAGCGTCTCTGCAAGAGCTATGGAGATCCTGGTACAAATCGGAGTGCCGGCGGTCGAACCCTTGATCAGCACCCTGAAAGAACCACACGATATCGCCCGCAAAAGAGAGGCAGAGACCCTGGTCAGGATAGGAAAACCGGCCGTTGAGCTTCTCACCCAGGCTCTGAACGGGGCCGACAATGTAATTCGCAGGGAAGCAGCAATGGTTCTGGCCGAAATTGGTGATCCCAGAGCCGTTAAGCCTCTCATTCAAGCCTTGAAGGAGAAGGATACCGACGTTCGCCATAGAGCAGCCGAGGCTCTGGTGCAATTGGGCAAACCTTCCGTTGAACCCCTTATTGGTATTTTGAAAGAAGCTGACAGTGGTGTTCGCAGCGAGGCATCGGAGGCCCTGGTAAGGATAGGGAAACCGGCCATTGAACCTCTCATTCGAGTTTTGAATGACGCCGATAACAACGTTCGCCGGGAAGCAGCAGGGGCCCTGGCAAATCTGAGAAGCAGCAGAACTCCCTGGAGCGGCATCCCCAGAATGGCAGAGGTTCCCGGGCTATAGCCAGAATAAGAGCGCTTAGGGGCTACCTGCCAAATACCTCTGAGCGTGTTGATGGGTCAGGCGGTTGAGGGATGACCTCCTCGAGGAATGCCTTCCAGCCCTGAGCTGGCACAGAATCACCCTAGCGGTATGCCCTGGCCTCGGCTGCAGGAACATACTTCCGAACAGTAGACCGACATACCCCAAGACTCCGAGAAATGTCGGAGATACTTCTTCCCGCCTGCCAGTGCTCCAGAATTTTAGCGGTATCTCGCACCGTGAACCTCCCTCTTGCCATAGGCTCAACCTCCTTATCCCAAGTGCTGAGCCTATGGTGCAACGTTTATTGGTTCCAGTGCCAGGTATATCTTCTCAGATTTCTTCCCCAGGTGTCCTTGACATTACCTATCAGTGCACGATAACATTTCTGCGACTATCACACTAAGACGCACCGAAATGGTGGGCACCTTCAGTAGTCAGCACGCATCGCACAACTGATGAGTCTCAGACAAGATGGAAGCACAAGATCGACATCGATCTTCTCTTCCTCTATCATGTATACCCGATAAGCGCTAGTGGCTGGAGGGAGGCCAATACGTCGATGCTCCAATCAGTAGTCGAATGGGCTGAAACTCTCCCCAAATGGCAGAGTGATGCTGTCCGTCGTATCTTGACCCAAAATGAACTAACTGAGAATGACAAGCTGGAACTTCTCTGCATACTGAAAGAAGAACACGGCCTTCCTGATCCATTGAACCCTGCTCCGAAATCATGCCCTTTGCAGAAGGGCCAAATATCCGGTCTTCCCCTCTCGCCCTCACAGATCATCCTCAAGGCGATGACCATTGAATCCGGCGTGAACGCTATTCCAGACCAATCCACACTCCCATTTGGCCACAAAGGGCTCACCGTGCTATACGGTGAAAACGGCTCGGGAAAATCGGGATACGCTCGTGTACTGAAGAAAGCCTGTAGGGCTCGCGATACGAACGAACGCATTTTGCCCAATGCTTTCGTGCAAGACTCCTCAGGACCCGCAAAGGCTCGCTTCAAAGTGTCAGTTGATAACGCCCCTGACATAGACATTGATTGGCTGGATGGGCACGAACCCGATCCACGTCTGTCCAGTATCTGTGTCTTTGATTCCAAATGCGCACGCGTGATCATCGATGAGAAGAACGACCTTGTCTATCTCCCATATGGAGCCCACGTGTTTGAAGCTTTGGTTGCCCTGTTGCAGGATCTTCGAGCCAGACTCGAAGCCGCCAGACCTAAGCCGAATAGGCCGCTCTATCCCGACATGCCGCCTGCCACTGAAGCCGCCAAATTCATAGCTGGACTGTCCCGCCACACTACCAATGATGATCTTGACAAGGCCGCAACCTGGGTGGCCACAGACGATACGACCCTTACAGACCTCAACACACACATCGTCGAGGGGGAACTTCACGACCCACAACGCCAAGCTAGGAGAATCCTGAACTTCAAGTCGCGCCTAGATAGCCTTCTTGAGACACTCATCGCAATTGATGCAGGTCTTTCGCCTACACAAGAGCAGGAGTTATCGAAAGCCATCAAAGACTTGGTAGAATCACAGAAAGCGTTGGCGCTAGCATCTCAGGAAACCCTCTCGGAGGAACCATTAGCTGGCGGAGAGGCATGGCAAAAACTCTACAACGCTGCGAAAGCATACTCCACTCAAGTCGTCTATGTTGGCAAGGAATTCCCTGTCGTCGATGACGATAGTCTCTGCGTTCTCTGCATGCAACCTCTTTCAAGTGCTGCGAAACAACGCATGAAGAGATTCAAGGACTTCATGGAAAGGACTACCAAAAGACAGGCAGATGCTGCAAGCGAAAAGCTAGCACAGCTCGCGACTGCAATACAAGCCATCAATGTCCCCAAATCCGACACCTACAAAGATGACCTCGATGAAATCAGTATTCGTTGTCCCCCTTGGATGGCCCAACAAATACTTCACTTCCTAAACCAAGCAGCCCTCAGAATGGCAGCAATGACACAAGCTGCCAAAGAGAACCAAGTATCCTCCCTCCCTCAACTGCCACCTGCGCCGTTAGAGTGCATCGCCTTGCTTGCTGGTCAGCTTGAAAGCGAAGCCGCGGAGATTGCCAAGACTGGTGATCCAGAAACCCTGCTCCAACTGAAAGCACAACGTGCCGAATTGTCAGCGCGGAAAATGCTTCACGATAAGCGA
>CAVRFM010000003.1:0-102933 GCA_963720375.1 uncultured Chloroflexia bacterium
CTTCGTCTTCTTGAATGGCGCCGGATCAGGTTGGCATGGACGATAACGGCCCGGTCCGGGCGGCGATTATTGCTGCCGCCGGGTGTGTAGTCATCGCTCTTCCTTTTCTTCTTGAGCGAGGTGTAGTTGGCGACCATGGAGTCGATGCTGCCGCCGGTCACGCCCCAGAACAGCCGTGGTTCTCCCAAGCGAGTGATGTCCTCTTCGGAGTGGATGTCAGGCTGAGCGATGACGCCTACCCGGTAGCCCGCGCGCTGCAGCACCTTCCCGATGACCGCCGTCCCGATGAACGGGCTGTCGATATAGCTATCGCCCGTCACCAGGATGACATCCAACCCATCCCCACCCAGGCGGTCCAGCTCCTCGCATGTTGTCGGTAGAAACATAATGTGTGCAGTTCCCTATGGGCACCCAACGAACCAGGAGAACCAGCTCACAAGTTAGTCTAGCACCGAAGAAGCGGCCCTGTTAAATCGGCCATCGCCCGTGTGATGTTTGTCTCGAATGTTGGGGGAACCCCACCTCGACCCACTCCCATACAGGGAGAAGCACGCCTCGAACGAGGCGCAGACCGCGTGCTGTCTTGGGATATTCGGTGACTGACTTCCCATTGTCCAGGCCGGGTCTGAGCAGGATGAGTGCCCGGTGCACTTCTGCACCATCTGTTCCCATCTTCCCCCAACCTTTGATGCTTGCCGAGGGGCCATTCACTTTTCGGGATACACGTCAGATGCAGTCACTGATGGCAGGTCGATGTCGGTCATAGGTCCTCGTGATGTCTGATTGGTATTTGTACATGGTAAGATGCCATGATGGTAGTCTGTATACAGGAATCTCGACTGCCGTCGAGCGTCGATTCGCCCAGCACCAGGGAAACGGAGATAGCGGATCGAAGTACCTGAGAAGCAGGGGGCCTTTGACTTTGGTATTCCAGAAGAGGTTGGGAAGCAGAAGCTTGGCGTTGAAGGTGGAAAGCAAAGTCAAGAAGCTGTCAAGGGAGAAGAAAGAGAGACTGATTGGGGTCCCTGGATATATCGAAGGCATAGTGAGACGAACACAGACCCCCTGAGGACAGCCTGAAGTTCTACAAGGTGCTGCCGGGGGTGATGGTGGGGGAAATCCTTTTCTGCATGAATCCTGATTATTTGTTTAGGGACTAGCCACACCGCTCAGGTCGTAGACCATGGCGTTACTGATGCGTACAGAGATTATCTGGCCAGCAGGGATTTCACCTTTGACCAGGACAAGGCCGTCGATCTCGGGGGCGTCACGGTAGCTGCGACCTATCGAGATGCCCTGCCCGACGCCTTCGATCAACACATCCAGGCTGCGGCCGACGAACGCCTGGTTGCGCTCGAGAGAGATTTGCTGCTGCTTTTCCATCAGACGCTTCAAGCGTTCTTCTTTTACCTCACTTGGGATGGGGTCGCCAAATGGCTCGCTGGCGGTGCCTGGTTCGAAAGAGAACTTGAACGTACCCACCTTGTCGAAGCGGATCTCTTCGACGAAATCGAGCAAGGTCTGGAATTCTTCTTCAGTCTCGCCAGGGTAGCCGACGATGAAAGTGGTGCGCAGGGCCAGGTCGGGGATGGCTTTACGCATTTTCCCCAGAGTCTTGCGGACCCAGTCGACGTTTGTTGGCCGGCGCATCCGGCGCAGTGTCAACGGGTGGGCGTGCTGCAGGGGCATGTCAAGGTAGGGTACCACCTGCTTATGGGTGGCCATGACTTCGATCAACTCATCGGTCACATAGCCAGGGTAGGCATACATGACGCGGATCCAATCGACCTGAGGTACGGCGGCAGTCATTTCCGTGAGTAGGTGAGCCAGACCATTTTTCAAGCCCAGGTCATAGCCGTAGTCGGTGGTATCCTGGGCGATCAGGATGATCTCGCGTACGCCCATCTCTTGCAAGGAGCACGCTTCGGCCAAGATCGACTCAATCGGGCGGCTGACGGCGGTGCCCTTGATCAACGGGATGGCGCAGAAGGCGCACGGGCGGCGGCAGCCATCGGCGATCTTTAAATAGGCACTGGCACCCTGCACTGAGACGCGCAGCACACCGTGCTCGTCGCTGCCGACGGTGGCCGCTTCGGACAGGTGATAGCGCGGTTCGGGGTGCCCGACGCCGTGCAGGCTCTCAACTACATCAACAATATCCATCCAGCGGCGTGTACCGAGGATGCCATCAATGCCAGGAACACGACGGGCAACTTCGACGGCGTAGCGCTGCGTCAGGCAGCCTGCGGCGATCAGCACCTGGCCGCTTTTCTTTTTGGCAGCCAGCTCGGCGAGCACATTGAGCGACTCCTCTCTAGCCAGGCCAATGAAACCGCAGGTGTTGACGATCAGGACGCGCGCCCGGCGCGGGTCAGTGACAAGCTCATAGCCCGAACCGGTCAACAGTTGCGCCATGGAATCCGAGTCAACGGTATTCTTAGCACAGCCGAGAGAGACTATGTGAAATGTTTTCTTGCTCATACACTAAGTTTTCACCCTATAATACTTTCTACAATCAGCGAAGCCGATGGGAAGATAAGCAGCCATTCAATCAGGCTGGAATTTGATGAAAATAATCCCATCGCCGTGGAAAGGATATATTTCAAATAATGCCCAATCATTTACACACTATTATCGCTTTACGATACCATAGGGCCGATGCTCATTGTACTCCTTTCGTCACCCTCCACTTTATCCCTAGCATCCTCCGGGACAAAACCAATGTCACCAACCCACTCTTCGACAGGATCACTTCCCTCTCCAATGTCGGACTATATTCCGCACAGACACACGTGCCGTTCACTCACTCCCATGATCTCTGCCGCCTGCTGCACGGAGCAACGTTGCTCCAGCGCCCCATTTAGGGTCTGCAACCTTGTCTCCTCTCTCGTAGTCAATGTCAGTCTATGAAAGGACCGAGTTGTGCAGCTGGGTCAATTCGATGCCGACGCCATCGTTGTTTGCCTGGATTGGAGTTATCTATCTCCCTGCAGTGGACGAGTACAAGGACTTGTCTCATAGGGTCTGACGACGTACAATTAAGCAACTGGCAGCCTACGCTGTTTGACGTCATGTAGTCGATTAGTATCTATACCGAGCTTTATCTTATTAGCGGAGAGGAAGCATATGAGACGGAGATTTGCTCACTGGTGTTTGCCTGCTCTTTTCATCCTTCTGATGGTCAGCCTGCTCCCATTGGTATCCTGCGTAACGTCGCAGAGCACACAGAGTAACTTCTATGATGCAGGGGCCAGCGATCTCACGGCGAGCGGTGCCCAGTTTGACCAGTATTATCTCTTTCGCTTCGACACCACTGCTTCGGCGCATACAATGACAACTCCGAGTGCGGCTGACATCGTGGCCGGTCTGTCCTCTCCGTACGTTGGAGAGGTGTTCTTCTTTACAGTGGCGGCGGATGGCAGTTACACCGTCACAATCAGCGGTGGCACGGGTGTCACGGTCAAGCCCAGCGCGTCGACCGTTGCAGCCAACACCACACTAGCGATCTACTGTGAACTCGACAACGTGAGCTCGGGCAGCGAAGCGGTGACCCTCTACTAGCAGCCACCCCAATTCGATCAGCTGAGCCATGCTGTTGCACAACCTGACGAGAGGATCAATCTGCTTGATTCCGACTCGAATGTGGCTTACTGCATAAAGCCCAGGGAATGCTCCGCCGTTCTATTTCTTCTTCCTCACCGGTCTTCTACGAATAAAGCGGATTGACAGGTAAACTGCGATGCCTACTGCTAGGGCTGCGCCTACCCCAACGGCAATCCAAATCTTGCTGTGATTGGGGTGGGCCGCTTGTGTCACCGTGAAGCCGCCTGTCAGGCTGCCGGTGCCTGCTGGCGTAATCACCGAAACATCCCTGGCCCCAGCTGCAGCTGAGCTGCTGATGGTGATGTTAGCCGTTATCTGGCTGTCGCTGTCTAGTGTGAAGCTGTCAACGGTTATCCCTGAGCCAAAGCTCACTGCGGTGACTTCGGCGAAATAGGTGCCGGTGATGGTCACGGTTAATGCCTCCCCCTGAATACCTTGGCTGGGGCTGACTGAGGCTACGGTCGGTGAAGGCTCAGTCACCTTGAAGCCTCCTGTCAGAGTACCAGTGCCTACCGGCGTGGTCACTGAGACGTCCCTGTCCCCAAGTGTAGCTGAGCTACTGATGGTGATGTTAGCCGTTATCTGGCTGCTGCTAACTACGGTATAACTGTTGACTGTTATCCCTGAGCCAAAACTTACCGCCGTGGCTCCGGTGAGATAGGTACCGGTGATGGTCATGGTTAAGGTCTCCCCCTGAGTGCCATCCTCCGGGCTGAGTGAGGCTATAGTTGGTGAGTACCAGCGGTATCTCCTGATAGTGGAGGATGGTGCCGCTATACCCGACGGCGAAGACATCGGAAGAGGAGTTGCCCCAGACACTACGCAGGTAATTGCCAGTGCCGCTGCTCATGGCACTCCAGGCGCTGCCGTCGTAGTGGAGGATGGTGCCACTAACTCCCCACGGCGAAGACATCTGAGTTGTAACTGCCCCAGACACCACGTTGATTTGCGCTGCCGCCGCTCATGGCGCTCCACGCACTGCCATCGTAGTGGAGGATGGTGCCACTATCTCCGACGGCGAAGACATCGGAGGAGGAACTGCCCCAGACACCATACAGGTGATTGGTTGTGCTGCTGGTCATGGTGCTCCAGGCACTGCCATCGTAGTGGAGGATGGTGCCATTATCTCCGACGGCGAAGACATCGGAGGAGGAACTGCCCCAGACACTACACAGGCAATTGTTAGTGCTGCTGGTCATGTCGCTCCAGGCACTGCCATCGTAGTGGAGGATGGTGCCATTATCTCCGACAGCGAAGACATCGGAGGAGGAACTGCCCCAGACACCATGCAGGTGACTGGCAGTGCCGCTGGTCATGGTGCTCCAGGCGCTGCCGTCGTAGTGGAGGATGGTGCCACCGCTTCCCGACAGCGAAGACGTTGTCGGAAGAGCTGCCCCAGACACTCATACAGGTCATTGGTTGTGCTGCTGCTCATGGCGCTCCAGGCGCTGCTGTCGTAGTGGAGGATGGTGCCGGCTATCCCCGACAGCGAAGACGTTGTCGGAAGAGCTGCCCCAGACACTAATGAGGTCATTGGTCGTGCCGCCGCTCATGGCGCTCCAGGCGCTGCCATCGTAGTGGAGGATGGTGCCACCATCCCCGACGGCGAAGACATCGGAGGAGGAACTGCCCCAGACACCATACAGGTAACTGGTCATGCCGCTGGTCATGGTGCTCCAGGCGCTGCCATCGTAGTGGAGGATGGTGCCGCTACCACCGATGGCGAAGACATCGGAGGAGGAATTGCCCTGCACACCAGTAAGGTCACTGGTCGTTCCGCTGGTCATGGCGCTCCAGGTGCTGCCATCGTAGTGGAGGATGGTGCCACCATCTCCGACGGCGAAGACATCGGAGGAGGAACTGCCCCAGACACCATACAGGTAACTGGTCACGCCGCTGGTCATGGCGCTCCAGGCGCTGCCATCGTAGTGGAGAATGGTGCCGGGATATCCGACGGCGAAGACATCGGAGGAGGAACTGCCCCACACACCATGCAGGTAACCGGTCGTGCCGCTGGTCATGGTGCTCCAGGCGCTGCCATTGTAGTGGAGGATGGTACCGCTATCCCCGACGGCGAAGACATCGGAGGAGGAACTGCCCCAGGCGCTACGCAGACTATTATCAGTGCCGCTGGTCATGGTGCTCCAGGCGCTGCCATCGTAGTGGAGAATGGTACCACTAGTCCCGACGGCGAAGACGTCAGAGGAGGAACTGGCCCAGACACTAAAAAGGACATGAGTTATGCCGCTGCTCATGGCGCTCCAGGCGCTGCCATCATAGTGGAGGATGGTGCCACCATCTCCGACGGCGAAGACATCGGAAGAAGAATTGCCCCAGACACCATACAGGCCATTCCCCTGGGGCAGGGGGTTCTGCCATCCCCAGCCATCAGGACTGACAATAGAATCGCCAGAAACCGGGGTGGCCAAAGGAATGAGAGAGACCATGGATGCCAGGAAAATCGCCACTAGAACAAGTGTTGCTACCCTTTGTTCTGCATGCTGCATGACAGTCCCTCCTTCAGAATGCGTATGCCTCCGGTTGTTGCAGACTCAGAAGGAAGCCGATAAGGGAAACAGACATCTTGAGGCCGAAATGCATGTGTTCTGGTCACATCTTAGCCCCTGGATGACCAGTCTGTCCATTGCCTCTGGCCTCAGACGCATTGTGCCAAGATAGTGTCCTTCTTCGATCTGAGTCAGGAGTACACCTGATCAAGAGAATTGACGATGAGCTAACCAGAGCGGTTATGAATTATCCAATCTAGAGCAGGCCTCTCTTGATCTCATCGAATTGCTCCTTATTGATCTCTCCTCTGGCATAGCGCTCCTTAGCTATATCCAGCGGGTTCTGTTTCTCCGTATTCCTTGACCGTGAGCCAGTATGTGTTATCAGTGTTGCTATACTCCAGACAACCAGCCCCATAACCCCCACCCAGAAAAGAAACGTTGCCACGCCGCCGAAGATCATCCACCAGCGAATACCTTCATGTACGTGCCACATATTATCCTCCTAGTCTTGCCATTGGTAAAGTGTCATCAAGCACATATATGCCAGGGAACAACTACGCCAATAACGGGAGGTGCTTTATCCGCCTCAGCATATTGGGATGGGTACTGAATACCTCCATTGCCTTGTATCCAATGCTGAGGCAGACAGTCCTGGACATTAGAGCCGATAGCTCATTAGGGTCAACGTTATGTTCTGCCTCAAGGAAAGGCATTAGGTGGCGGGCAGTGTTGGTCAGATCTGTCCCCTGCAGTTATTCCACTCTTGAACTTACAGCTATCTTATCTGTTGCCACAGCTTGTTTCGTTCTAACCGCTGCCAGTGTTTTCTTACCTTCCTCAGGGTAACCACCAATGCTCTGTACTACTATCCTCGCTATCATGATGACCATGCCATAGAGAGTGCAGCCCAAACCGAGAACCATGGCCACAATGCCCATCGCAAAGGGTGTTAAGCTTTCTGATGGGACATAGCCGACAGTCAGAGGGCTATAACATTCAAAGAGGTATATTCCCGCCCCGAATATCATTAAGCCTATGGTAAATAGAAAGATCCCTGCCAACACGGGTACTTTGTGCCTTATCAAACTATCCAAAATCAACTCCCTCCCTCTCTGCTGTTTATTCAACTGATATTGAGTGTAACAAACCCTTGGTAAAGACGCAGTAAACATGGCCGCCGGAAGGTCTTGTCGCTATTTCAGCCGTTGATTTAGTTATCAGGGGTTCCCCTGCTTACAAGCTCTCGCCTGTCTGACCAGGGTTGCCTGAATGCATTACATATGGGCCTATCTAACTCACAACACAAGATGGACTTTTGTTACCGCCTCGATTGAGTCCTCGGCCGAGTACCTACTCCTTATCACCCAATACAGCTACCATCAAGACGCCGGGACCGGTATGTGTACCGATCGCCGGAGTCACCTTTGAGCGATAGATACGCTCCTTGGGAAACTTGGCGCTAAGGCGCTTGACCAGGGCCTCTGCTTCGTCAGGGATGCTGCATCCTCTACCGCCATCTCCTCGATATGGGAATAGCTCATAACAAAGCTGTATAAACGCTCTATTGCCTTAGCTCGGGAGCGCGCTCTGCCCACAGGCTCAGCCACACCATCTCTTAGAGTCAGAATGGGATTCACTCTGAGCAGCGATCCCAGAAAAGCCTGACCGTTGCCGATGCGCCCCCCTCTCCTGAGATACTCCAGAGTATCAAAGGTGCATAGCAGGTCTACACGAGGGATAGTCTTCCTGGTTACATCTATCACCTCGTCAAGGCTGGCCCCAGCCTGAGCTGCCTTAGCTGCTTTCATGGCTATGAATCCCTCTGTCATAGCACCCCATCTTGAATCGATTACCTGGACGCGGCATTTGGTCTTCATTAACCCTACACTTTGTAATGCCACCTCATAGGTGCCACTGAGCCTGGAACTAATAGTGATGGCAAGAATTTCGTCCGTCTGTTCAGCCAGCTTATCATATGCCTGAGCAAAGGTCGCAGGCGTGGGAACTGACGTAACCGGTAGGAGCCTGCTGTGCTTCAGCTTCTCGTAGAATTGCTCAGCAGTCAGGTCAATATTATCGCGGTAGACCTTTTCTCCAAAGCGAACAGCTATGGGAATTACTGTAATGCCGAGCTTCTTGACCACCTCATACGGCAAATCGGCAACGCTATCGGTTACAATTTTGACTGCCATTGCTTCTAATACACTATTGCAGACTCCATTCTATGTGTTTGCTTGTGAGATGACAAGAAAAAGGCAGCGGGCTGTCTCATTGCATATGACGTCAAATTGTTGAGAAATCCCCCTGGCGATGCCAGTACCCATAGAGCGAGGCACTGGAAGTGGACCCATGGTCGCATAATGTGCCGCTGACTTGGCATCCTCGGGGCAAGGTACAAGTCTTGCGGGGAGCAATTTCGCCTTGCCCAATATACCCTCCTATAAGGTATAATCCTGGGAAAGTGTAGGCTAGAACACTGCGTTGAAAATGAAAACGAATGGCGGACAAGGCTAAAAAGCCTATACTAAGGCAGAAGATAGTAGCCAGAAGATGACGTCAGTAAGAAGATGGTTGGACTCACTTGAGGCTTCTCCCAGGCTGCTCCTTGTTTTCTTCCTCTTCCCCCTTCAATTGCTGGTTCTTCTTCCCATGGCTTTGGGGCCAAAAGCCTGGGCTCCATTGTTTGCATCAATCAGTGTGGCATTATGGATCATATGGTTTGTGGTGCTCTTCGTGATGGTGACACCGGCTGCAGACCAGTGGTTAAGGGCGTATTCAAGGCCACTGAAGTGGATTGCTCTCAGTCTTGTCCTGATTCTGTGCCTTGTGAGCATCCTTGAGGTTACCGGTATCAACCTGCTGCAAACAGGCAAGCTCAGGGCGGAGAGCAGTGGGCTAAAGATTGCCAGTGAATACATCCATGAGTTTGGGTATAACGATGGAACAGCCATGGTTCATAGGGCAGCTGAGGATCTGATCAAAGGCAAGAACCCGTATGCCAGCGCTAACATCTTTGAGGCTATTGCTGAATTTGGTGTGTCGCTCGGTAAAGTCACTCCCCTCCGGCAGGGAGATTTCGCAGATACCTGGCCCTATCCGACACAGGAAGAGATTGACCGTGTATGGCAGGAGGCCAAAGCTGATGCCCAGAGTACTGCCTTGGAGTTTGAGAGTAAACTCTCCTATCCTGCCGGCTCTTTTCTGTTTGTCAGTCCATTCGTGGCATTGGGGCTGAAGGATCTGAGGTATTTCTATCTTCTTTGCGTGCTGCTGGTGTTTGTGGTCATTATGTGGCAGACACCAAAGAGACTATGGCCGTTGGTAATTCTTGTGGCTCTTGCCAGCCTGGACTTGTGGAACGACGTTGCCGGTGGGGGAACAGCAGGCCTCTATCTACTTTTCTTGGTGCTGGGGTGGGTCTTGCTGAAGAAGAACATCTGGGCTTCTGCTGCATTCATGGGACTGGCAGCAACCTCGAAGCAACTGGCCTGGTTTTTTGTTCTGTTCTATTTGATATTGATTCTTCGCACTATTGGCTGGAAGAGGTTCTTTCAGGTTGCCGCGGTGATAGGAGCGATTCTGCTGGTCACCAATCTACCCTTTGTCATCGGCGGGCCGCTGACATGGCTTAAGTCCGTATTTGCTCCTATGGTCGATCCTATGTTCCCCGAAGGAGTAGGGATTGTGTCCTTCTCCATAGCAGGTCTTGGGCCTTCAGGGATGAGCATGGTGTACACTATTATGGAAGTAGTCGTTCTGGTTGCATGTCTCGTCTGGTACTATTACAAGTGCGGCAAGTACCCGGATGCCGGGATGGCATTGGCAGTGCTCCCGTTCCTATTCGCCTGGCGCAGTTTCTCAATGTATATGTCCTCGGCAGGCATCCTGGTCTTTGCCACGGCGCTGATAGCTCATGGAAGGTCAGCCCTATCGCCGGCAACGGCTGATACTGACGCCGGTGGGGAAATGCCAATCCACGAACAAACCTGACCGGATTGGACCACCCTCCGGCTTCAATTGAACAATAGTCCAGAATGTGCAGCCAAGGTCGCATTCGTCTGGATGGTAACATCCGACTCTATGCATAGCAAAAGTCGAATTAGTGCTGTATATGGAACCTTCTTGCTCCTGGTTTCGTCATAATTAAGTAGTGCTGAGTGACTCAGATATACGATGGACAGGCAAATAAGACTTAACTTGGGTTGTGGGTCTGCCTACAAACCTGGTTGCATCAACATGGATCGGTATGACACGAGTGTAGCAGATACTATTTGTGATTTGGATCATTTACCTATTGAATCAAATGCTGTTGATGTAATAGAAGCTTCTCAAGTAATAGAGCATTTTGACTATGCTCATTGCAAGTATGTTTTAGCTGAGTGGTTTAGAGTTCTCCGCCCGGAAGGGACCTTAATACTGGAGACACCTGACCTGGAAAAGACTTCCCAAAAGCTTATCTCTAGCGACTTAGAGACTCAACGAACGACGTTACAATGGATCTATGGAATAGATAGTCTGGGAATGCAACATAAAACAGGATTTACGTCTAATTTGCTAAGGGGTCTGCTGGAGGAGATCGGTTTTGAAAAGATTTCAAGGGAAAAGCCGAGGACACATGTATATGAGCATGGAATAAGGACAGTATGTAGAAAACCGGGAAGCTATTTCGACAAACAGCTCTTTGCCTGTTTCAGAAAAAGGCTAAAAAGCAAACTTGGGACAAATGACTCTTGTGTATTGATCCCGCTGGAAAGTTGGTTGAACAAAATATTTGACATCTATACAGCATCGATGAAAGACAAAGAGACGTGCGTAAACAAAATAATCTCCAAGACAGTTATATGCCATCCTTATGTTCCTTTGGCCTTCCTTGAAGAGTGTATGGCTCTCGGTGTTGTACAGGAGTCAGAAGTGAAAGCCGAAATCGATCTCCTGAATTGGTTGGACGAAATGCAATTCCATAGGAAGGTCTTCTCCCTGTGGATGAAAAGCAAAAAAGGCGTCAACCGATTAGAGGAGGAATGCACGGACTTCATTGCTCGGCATGAACGTCTGATGTTAGACATCTTGAATGACTGCTCCCAATATAAGGGAAGCTTAGAATACATAACAGCCTTGGAACCGGCCGACATCGAGATTTTTGATTTCCTTTTAGTTTCGCTGGAAGCTAGAAAGGCTTTCAATCAAGGTGTAAGGTGTTTTGACATGGGTCAATTCAGGCTGGCGTTAGATTCCTTCCTGAAATCTTCCAGGATTAATCCTGGTTATCCTCTTTCTTATTGGAACATGGCCAGGCTTTGTTCCATCCTGGGAATGGAAGAACACGAAACAGTAGCGAACTACGAGAAAGCTCTGAAGTTAGTAAAAGGCGGCAAAACTAAGGGAAGTCTAGCGGCTGAGCTAAAGCATGTGCGACAAGGTAGGAGTGATCTGGTTCCCAAGGAGCCACTTTCAGAAGACAGCCTGATGTTTTGAATCTGCGGGAGGGGTACCATATTGAGAAAGGCACATCCTCCCTTGGTAACTGGTAGAGTGCGAAGTCTGCTAAGACAGGAGGTTCCAAGATGTCCAACAAGGAGATCCAACAACTCGGGAAAGAATTGGGTGTTTCTCAGAAGGATGTAGCGAGAATACAGAGAGAAAGACTCAAGAGGAAGCTGTTCTATTCTGTTCTCGGAGTAATTATCGTTGCCTGTTCCTCTGGATTGGGCTTCTTGGCTGGGAGAGCCGAGGCCAGGGGAAGCTACCCTTTTGCCGGATTTGGCTCAGGCTTAGTTGCAGGGCCAAAAAGGGAAAAAGGGGTGTTCATCCTGGTTACAGTTCTACTCTCAGTCATCGGTTTTGTAGCGGCATATAAGGCTGGACATCATTATTATCGGGGCTCGACCCTGTATGACGTTTTCTCAAGATAGAAACAGGTCGTAATTGTGAGCTATCGGCTAGAGTGCGCAGTATGGGAATTGACCTTAAGATGTAACTTGAGGTGCTCTCACTGTGGTTCGTCGGCAGGGGTTCCAAGACCTGACGAGTTGACTACAACAGAGTGTTTTAAGGTTTGTGAAGGGTTAGCTGAGTTAGGTTGTGAAGATGTTTGCTTAATGGGCGGCGAGCTATTCCTCAGAGATGATTGGTTCTCCGTTGCTGAATGCATCAAAGCTTTAGGTATGGAGCTCAATTTCGTGTCTAATGGTACAGTTCTGGACCGATATATACAAGATCTGTCGGCTTGGGCCAAAGGTTGTTGGGATTAGTCTGGATGGGCTGGAAGAAAGCCATGAAGCAATAAGAGGGAAAGGAAACTTCAAGAAAGCTGTTGGAGCCATCGACTTGCTCAGAGAAAGGGGTGTTCCAACAACTGCAATCACAACCGTAAGTAAGATTAACTTCAGGGATTTGCCGAAAATGAAGAGTTTGCTTTTGAAGAGGGTATAAACTGGCAGATACAGCTTGGCATGCCTTTTGGTAATTTCAGGAAAGAGCAAATGTTATCAAGAGAGGAGTTTTACGCCACTGCATTATTCATAGCAAAAGAAAGGACAAGCCATCGCTTTAAAGATCTACCACTTGTTGGTGCTGATTGTTATGGGTATTATTCCGAATCCTTACCTGACGGGGAATGGAGGGGGTGCAGAGCGGGGACAACCGCTATTGGCATAACGAGCTGTGGTGGCGTTGTAGGTTGCCTGGCAATGGGAAATGACAGGTTTATAGAAGGAAATCTGAGGCACAAAAGTCTAAGAGAAATCTGGGAAAATCCAAATAGTTTTGCGTATAACAGAAAGTTTGATTCTGCAGAACTTGGACCAAATTGTGGAGCATGCAAACACGGAGCTAAATGCAAGGGCGGGTGCGGGGCCATGTCATACACTATTACAGAGAGATTTCATAACGATCCTTACTGTTTTCATACTATTGAGAGAGAAATAATTGGGGCACAATAGTATTCTCTGGCTTTGAAGCTTTTGCTGCACGCGGACACTGATGCTCGTACAAGAGCGAGTTTTATGTTCTGACACTACGGTTGCAAATAATCCATTCTGTACAACTAGGACGTCTGTTACCCATAGCGGGTTTCAATCCAAGAGTTGGAAAGGATCATTATTGCTGTCACTTCAAGAAGGTATAAGTTTTTCTTTCTTTTGTCGATAGCTTAAACAATCCTTTGCTTGTTACCTTAGATACGATTTCAGCCTCTTTCAAATGATGGTCACTCAGCGACAAAACTCCATTCGGTTTCAACACACGATATAGTTCTTCCAGTACACAGTTCGGATCGCTCAGGGCGTGAAGAGTATCATACAATAGAACTACATCCAGACTATTATCAGGCAATCCAGTTTTACAATCCGAAAGGATAGTTTCCACATTTAGAAGATGCTTTCTTGAAGCGATACCTTGAACCATCTTAACTGCAAGCGGATGAGCATCCAGAGCATAAATTCTCCCTGCTTTCCCCACCATCTCTGCGACATTGGCTACGTAAGCACCAGGACCACAGCCGTAATCAAGTACCTGAAACCCTGCCCCAATTCCCACTTCTTGCAAGATATCTTTCCGAGGCCGGAAGAAATCGCGCAATTTGAACGCGAGAGACATCAATCTGAAACCAAAGTTAGACAGATGCTTGTCCATGAGAGTTTCCTCCAGTGTCACCAGTGCCCCCACTTTCTACCGACGGCTGCCAGCGGAGCCACTACGATCCATATGGTGACGGTCATCAGCATCGCCATAGGGTAGTCTATGCTCGCCAGGTTGAAGTGCGGGCCGATGGCATGCCACAGAAGCATCAAAAACAGTGAACTCAGGAAGAAACCCGGTATTGCCGCCAGAATTCTAAAGTACCCCACGATGCACCTCCTTACTCTTCCTCCAGTATGGCCTCTATCTCCGCAGAGGCATGCGCCACGATATCCCTGATACGCTTCATCTTCTCTTGATTCATGGACCGGTAGCGCCGAGCGAACAAGCGTCCCAGCTTCTCTGAATTCGGCTATGGTGTCGCGCAGTTCTCTGGAGTCATGAAGATCCCAATGATCCTTCATGCGCCTCTTTATGCCTTGGGCCAGATCATCCCGATCAGCCAGGAACTTTCGCCCTTCCTCAGTTATGGAATAGACCTTCTTGCTATCCTGCTGCGTCGATGTGACGTAGCCCATTTCCTCGAGCATCTGAAGAGTGGGATAGACGACGCCGGGGCTGGGCGAATAGAAGCCGTGTGTCCGATCTTCCAGGATGTGGATTATCTCGTAACCGTGTCGAGGCTGGTCTTTTATCAGGTCCAGGATGATGTACTTGAGCGCTCCCTTGGGCGAATGATCGCCAGGCCCGTGGTCATGAAACATTCCGTGTCTTCCGAACATGTTCGCCTCCTTTCTAGGCGAGTACTTCATTAGTAGCATCTAGATATATCTAGATGTATCATAGCACTGGTCTGGGGTCTTGTCAATACCTTGTTTGGAAGATCATCCAACGACTGGGGAGTGCAGAGGGCGAAAGTGTATGTAGTCAGCAACAGGGGGACATATGGGCTCTGAAAATGGTGGAGACCTTAGGGATAGAGCTGCCCCTATCGAACAAAAGCCTGAATCGGTTCATGGGCAAACAGAAGTCCAGATAGTGCAGCTGATGTCACCCTGCTCAGCGAAACGCGAAGATTGCCTTGAGGGTCACGTTCTCAGTTCTGTCTATTGGACTCCACGGCTCACCAAACAGGATAGAAGGCAAAACCAGGACATTTGAATAGAGCTTTGCATTGCTGTATTAAGGACGTGGTTCGGGTACCCAGGGTGGAGACAGGGTATCAAATAGGCAGGACTCTCAGGGTGGTGTTCAGCTTGACTGGAGCAGAATTTCCAATGTTCTTACCGAATCCCTCACGAAGTCGGGGCAAACAGATGTAAATACCTTCTTGTCCCGTGCTTCAGCAAGACCTTCCGGCGTGCTTAGATCATAGCCAATAAGCTCTTTACAGGTCAATGAGCCGTGGAGTGCCTCGAACCTCTGATTGAACTCGCGCACTAGTGCATACGTTTCTATCCAGACTTTCGCGGGGGCTGTCGGATGAAATTTTCTGTGCTAATCCCAGCACCATATAAGCGCCGGTAACTGCACCACACGTCTTGCCGGCATGCCCCATGCCACCGCCAAATCCTTGAGCCAATCTCAACGCCAAAATGCGTTCCAGCCCAAAGTTTTCACAATAAGTACTTAATACAGTCTGAGCACAATTCATTCGGCGGGCAGCCATGAGGGCATATGCATCACCAGCTCTATCCATATATCCTCCGAGAATTCATAGTGAACCATATACTAGTCTCAGAACCAACGATAAAGCAACTTATGGAATGGGCAGACATGCCGAAGATGACTGCCCCTAAGCCTCATAGTCTGCGATAACGTCATTATCGGTAGTGATGAAACTGGATGAACTGCCCCGTAAGGGGCATGGCGGTGCCGACCTGCGTCAATACCAAAAAACAGTGTCTCCAAAAGGAAGCCTTTTGTTGACACATACCTGTTGACGCTATTGTAGGCTTTGTGCAGTTCTTACAGCATCGCAAAAGGCAATGTTGTGCATGAAGACAAGAACACCGTAGGTAGTACTCCGAGCTATTCAGTGGACCAAATCTGCCAATCACGCTAGGAGGATGACAGTGAAGGATAAGCCGAAATCCAAGCGATCGCGAGATACAGAAAGAGAAGCACCCATCCTTGGTGGTTGTTACAAATATCAATAGACTTATCAAATAGAAAAGGCTTATTATATTTGTAGACAAAGAGATCAGGCCATACCTCACCGTCTGCATAAAGTCAGATCAACTTAGAGGAGAGTGCATAATGGGGAAGCGAAGTAAGTATACATTGGGCAGCCTTCATGTACTATTTGTCATCTTGTTATCGAGCATGGTTCTCCTAGTTGCCGGATGTGGTGGTGGTTCATCTACATCAACACACTCCATAACCTACAACGGCAATGGCAATACCAGCGGCAGTGTCCCGACTGACTCAAGCACGTACCAGCAGGGAAATACCGTCACGGTCCTTGGGAATACAGGCAGCCTTGTGAAAACCGGGTTGACTTTTGCCGGTTGGAACACAAAGGCTGAATGGTCCGAAACGACCTATGCAGCTGGAGCGACCTTCACTATGGGGTAGGGCAAACGTCACCCTGTACGCCCAATGGACCTCAAACAGCTCCGGCGGCTACACCGTAACCTATAACAGCAACGGTGGTACCGCGGCAGCGTCCCGGTTGATTCTAACAGCTTACCGCAGGGCAGACCGTCACTGTACCCGGGAATTCAGGCGGCCTCGCATATACTGGGTATTCATTCGTGGGATGGCAGACCAAGGCTGACGGATCCGGCACAACCTATGCGCAGGGTGACAGACCTTCACGATGGGCACGGCAAACGTCACCCTGTATGCGTTATGGGCAGGCGGTTATGCCTATGCGGTGAACCACAATGACGGTGCTGAAGGCGACATTTCTCAGTATACGATTGGGCCTAATGGAGCGCTCACACCCATGTTTACGCGTATAGTCCCGACAGGAGGGACCGATACCCGATACATCGCGGTCGACCCCTCGGGCAGGTACATCTACGTATCGAACATAAATAATAACACCGTCTCTCAGTTCACGATCGGCGCGGAGGGCTCGCTCACATCCTTGTCTACGCCTATCCTGATGGGAGACGTCACCGGTGGCAAGTTGTACTATCCTGAAGGTAGTACGGTTCACCCCACCGGCAAGTGGTTCTACGTGACAAACGGCGAAAATGGCACCGTCAATCAGTTTACGATTGACGCAACCGGTGAACTCACATCCATGTCCACGACAGTGGTGGATCCCTCGGCTTCGGCTGGCGTTCAGCCGAATGCCATTGCGATCGATCCCACGGGCAAGTACGCCTACGTGTGCTGCCAAATCGGCAATGGCACCAGCAACGGCATCGTCGCTCAGTACAATATCAACCAGACGACCGGGGCGCTCGAACCCAATGGTACGGTGCCAACAGCGTCGAGTAGCTACACCGCTCCCTTCGATATCAAGGTCGCCTCGACCACTTCAGGTGAGTATGTTTATGTCACCAACTTTGATGACAGCACGGTATGGGAGTACAGCGTCAACTCAGATGGAACGCTCTCGTCCATAGGCACGGCCTCAGTGTCTTCAGCGACAGGTGCGGCTGCCATTACCATCGCAGTTCACCCCTCTGGCAAGTACGCCTATGTGACGATGGGCTCCGGCACGCCGGACGCGGTTGTCGCTCAGTTCAGTATTAACCAGAGCAATGGGACGCTCTCACTGATGAGCACGCCCTCAGTCTCAGCAGGCGGGGCAAGCACCCAAACCATCGCGATCGATCCCACGGGCAAGTACGCCTACGCAACCAGCGGAGAGTCCGGCTGGAGCAACAGCTCCATCGCTCAGTATACGATCGACCAGACGACCGGGGCGCTCACACTCATGAGCAATCCAACAGTCCAGACGTTTGCAATTGGCCCCAGTGGCATCGTCATCGTTGGGAAATAATCCTTAATTAGAGCTAGCTCATTCTTGAGTGTGTCTATCGTTTGGTGTGCTGAGTTTGGGGTATGATGGTTACCACTGGTTCGGCAGATGGATATTCGTAAGTACAACAGAGACGATATCCCGATGTCTGCATCCTCTTAGAACTTGTCGAGAGTTGACCGCAGTTCACATCGACAGGTTGACATCCTCTGCGACTTCATCGTAAGATTCATGTAACCACTGCAGCAGTTCGGCAAGCACGCCGATCGGTCCTGTGATCAAGACAGATTCCAAACGGGGGTGGCACGTGACGAATATTGCGCGTCTTGAAAGATCTCAGCTTACCGCGTGGCCTTATCGCTGCCATAATCGGCGTCGTTTTATTTGTGCGCGGCATCAGGAGAGGGTATCGGTCGGCCTATGTATCAACACAGGGCAGCGTGCCAGCCTTCTGCTCGAAATGCGGTGGTCAACTAACTCCAGGGGGTAACTTCTCGCCAAAGTGCGCGAGTCCTGTCTAAAGCCGAAATCAACTACGTAGCTTTTGAAGCATACCATGGAACGGTAGACATCCCGAGATTAGTCCGACCATGGGGTCTTACGTTCTGGCCGATATGCTTCCTGGAGAACTGAGGTAACAAGACCTAGCGATGCGCAATCTAAGAAGGAGGTCAACATGCTATTCCAAATTATTCATTCCCATACCAGCGAAACGTGTCCGGGGCGATCGTCTGAGGCAGCAAAGCGCTCTGGCGAATGGTGGCAGGCCCTGAAGAAAACGCCAGGCGTGAAAGTGCTCGTAGGAACCGTATCTCCATTGGACCATACTTTTTACATCACTGTGGAAGCCGATGACTATGCGACTTTGACGCGAGCACTAGGGCCACTTTTAGGCATTGGGACAGGAGATGTTATCCCAGTTCTCACGCTGGACCAGACGCTTCCTATGGCCAAAGCTGGTGCGTTCCGAGTATCTAAATCTAAATAGGGCCGTTCTTGCTAGGACTGGGTCGCGGTATTACGGTTACCACTGGTTCGGTAGATGGATAATCGTAAGTACAACAGAGACGATATCCCTTCAACTGTCCAGACATGATCTGTGATTGCTGCTGCCATTGCTGGTGTTGATTGTCCCTGTCATCTGCTATAATCCTCATTGTTCGCCGTCCAAAGGAACCAGAAGCTGCAGAATAGAAAGAGGGTTCCATCTAGGCAAACAAGGTTAGGTGGCTCTAGGATGATCTCTGAAACCTGTACTGCGTGTGGTGGTAAGGGTTACACTGGTGGCAAAGTTTGCACTAGGTGCGGCGGAGCCGGCAAAGTACGGAATCCGCAGAGGTTCCCTAAGAAGTCTTCTAATCCAAAGAGAAAGAAATAAAAGCAGACTATAGACCCCATTTCTCCTTTTCCAGTGTCAACCTAACCGAACCAGGTGTAGTGCCTTGTATGTTGTGATTGCCATTCTCGTTCTCAAGGTTCGGTTAACCTTGAGTTGGCAGAATGTTGTGGTGTTTGCTTGTTGTCTTGTCTCCTGGGTTGGGGGATGATGGTTACCACTGGTTCGGCAGATGGATATTCGTAAGTACAACAGAGACGATATCCCCGAGGTTGGCGAGGAAGTAGTTCGCTCTCACTAGAAGAGGGGATCACTGTAGGGGCCTGGTTGCATCTGGCGGATTAGTTCAGCACCTCTGGCACGTAGTTTCTCGCAGATTGCGTTCATCGCCTCAAGCTCCTTCCTGGACAAGCATGAGGTTGCATTGCGGGCGGTTTTCTCACCCATTTGACGCTTGAATGCCTCCTCGCCTTTCTTCGTCAATGACACTCTGACCAAGTCCTTCCTATGCAGGTCTTTGGTTGTCTTTACAAGGCCTTGAGCCTCCATGCGGGTCAGCAGCGCAGAGACAGTGTGGGGTTGTCGATTAATAAGTCGGGAAAGCTTCATAGGCGTAAGTGGCTCTTTGGACGTCTTCAGAAAGTACAAAACACCTGCTTGAGGTATCGTGAGGCCGATTCGACCTAGCTCCAACTCTCTTGCTCTTTGCAGAGTCATGTGGGTGATGGCTATGTTCTCCCACACTCTTTCATTCTCGCTCAGTTCTGTCGAACCGGTCATTTTAAGCTCCTTGTAATGTTTACTGCAACCATTTTCATCTCATTGTAATGTTTCTGTAATATTATTGTAGCATGGATCAAGCCCTTGTCAAGGTCACCTTGGATACATGAGGGGTAGACTGAAGTTCTACATGGCTATGGTGGGGTGACCAACATCAAGAAAGCCCACCTATGTCAGTGTTTCCACCAGATGGGCTTTCTTAGAAAGGGGGGAACCCTCCCCTAGCTCAACCACAGACTCCAGTTGCCACAACCCTGTGACAGCCCGTAAACAGATCTGCGGTTGTCTTATAAGACTACTGTTTGAATTTATCCCATTTTACCTAGTCTGTCAAGACTTTGACACAGGATGTAATGAATACGTAATTCGTTGATTGGCATACCATGCGTCGGATATCTCTTCACCCCAACCTTGGTTTGGATACAAAAGGGACTTGATCACGTATCTTACCTATGGCTTGTCCCACTCAAAGCAATACTAACTCCTGTAGCTTTAATTGAGACAACCCTCAACCACTGGCCTGCACTTCCACTTTCTGGCATGTTGATAGCACACAAGAAAGTGAATGGCGCTGCTATTTGTGAATTTATTAACCCTTTTAACCCTACTAACCCTATTTCTGGTGTGCAATATTGGAGAGATGATGAAGACAGCCTGAAGTTTACGAGGCACTGTTGAGGTAAGAGTCAACCCTTCCAAGGCGAGGGGATCCGCGTTGTGGCTTACGCCTCTGCCTTTTAGCCTCAACAGGGAGGGTGAAGAAGAAGGTGGTAACTTGGCCAGGTTTTGACTCCAACCAGATCCTTCCGCCATTGGCTTCCTACAAGTCTCCGGCACACTAGGAGCCCCAGCCCGACCCCCTTGATGCCATCTGTTTCGGCCTGTCTTGTTCGCTGGAAGGGCTGAGAGAACTGGGCCTCGCCTCCAAGAGGTATGCCAGGGCCTTGGTCACGAACCTCCACTACTATATTCTTTCCCTCTTGTCTGGCAGACACCCGAACCTCGCCACCAGGTGAATACTTGACTGCATTCTCCACCAAGTTGTGAAGGATCCTTTCCAGCCTTATGCGGTCGGCGCGAAGCAGAGGGAGCGTCTTCGGCAAGTCTATGACAGTCTGGTGCATTGAAGAATGACGTCTTGCTTCATATATGGTCTTCTGGACAACATCTTCAAGCATTAGCGGCTCAAGTTGGAGAGTCAGTCTGTCTGCCTGATACTTGGAGAGTTCAAGCAGATTCTCCAAGATGTGTGACAGTGAATCTGATGCAGAGGCTGCATCCTCAAGAAGACGGTGGGTTTCCTGCGGAGACAGACGTTTTGCTTCGGACAGGGCCGTGTTCACTGCCCCCATGATCACGGTCAAGGGTGTGCGGAGTTCGTGAGACACCAGGCCGATGAATTGATCCTTGAGTTCATCGACTTTCTTCCGTTCTTCCATGTCTCGGATATAGACAAGGATCTGAAAGTCGCCCTGCTTCGCGCCCTTCAGTTCCACCATCTTGGCCCACACAGGAACCTTCTGGCCATTGCGTTGTACCATCTCCATCTCTGCCTCAGCAAAACCATGCTGATCAATCTGACTCCTGAAAGATTGCCAGCCTCCAACCGGGACTCCACCCTTGTGACCACTCGGTTGACATCGGTACCTTTCAGTTCTTCCGTCATATATCCAAGTAATTTGCAGATGCCCGTGTTGCAGTCAACGATGTATCCTTGGGGATCGACAGAGATAATGCCATCGGGTGAAGCCTCCACCATGGTGCGGTATTTCTTCTCCGAAAGCTGCAGTGCTTCCTCAGCCTGCTTCTGGGCAGTGATATCCACTCCTACCCTTTGAAATCCAACTATGCTACCATCCTTGTAGACTCGCCGATTATGTCCCTGCACCCAGGAGATATCACAGATCCAGGTAAGACCATGCGGCATTCCGATGGTTCGCTCAGGGAGCCTGACATGAGCTTGCGGAGGTTCCCCATCGAGGCTGGCAAGTCCTCGGGATGGATGAAATCAGCAAACTTCTTTCCGATGAATTCCGAGGTACTGCGTCTCAAGAGCGACTCAAACATGGGGCTCATATAGGTAATGACGCCATTCTGGTCCACTGAATATACGACCGCATTAATGTTCTCCACCAAATGCCGATACTTCTCTTCTGATTTCCGCAACCCGTCTTCAGCCAGCTTGCGTCCACTGACATCCGTCACGAACGCCATTGAGGCTACCCTGCCATCGGTGGTCGTTGTGACTGCGCTAACTTCTACTGTTAGCACAGTGCCATCACGCTTCAAGAGCTTTGACTCGTAGACACTCGATACCCCTTTCCACTTTGCCTAAGTCGGTATCGTTCTGCTACTAGTGGGAGACTGTCGGGGTGAATGATATCAGCCATGGCGATACCAAGCAGCTCGTCTTGGCCGTATCCCAGAGCGCTCTCAGCTGCCCGGTTCGCGAACGTGATCACTCCCTCTTTACCATCAACATTCTGGAGAATCACTATTCCATGACCCGCTCGCTCAGCTGCTTGCACTATTAGTCTGTACCTGTCGTCAGAATCCATCTTGGATCGCCTTTGATTTCTCTTGTTCTGCGATGCGTCTATGGCAGGCAAACCCAGTTCGGAGTTCTTATTCTCTGATTTACCCATTTCTCGTGGCTTACTTCCTGAGACCTTTCCAGACTGTTCCATCACGGGCCTCCTCATGAGTTCTCGGTGTAGAGCCTAACTAGGGGACTGACAGCCCTGAGTCGACTGGCTGCAATTGTCCCATTGTCCACTTGTTTCTGCAAACCGATCGATGGCTCAGCCGAACCTAAGCTTAAATAGAAAGGCTTGCGTTCTTTTCTTGTTTTTTTCTGCTGGCTTGGGGTATGATGGTTACCACCGGTTCAGTAGACGGATATTCGTAAGTACAACAAAGACGACATCCCCATGTTCGTGCTGACTTCGCCGGTCGCAGTGCGCTGCCATTTCCTACAATAGGCAAGACCTACTCAAAGACCTTCCCATTTGACTACTGAGGCAGGTCCGAATTATACGGTCGTCACCAACTTTCGCCATCAATACATGGGTCGAAGGGGAAGGCCCAAGAAGCTCCGCATGCCATTTTCCGTGAATATGGTGAGGTTGTTCACGTTCGGAGGCGTAGCAGGGTTATTGTCGTTGTCCCAGGGGATGCCGTCGAACGGGAGCCCCATCGCCTGCTGCTCCAAGTTCCGCACAAAAGTCGCAGAGTAGCCAGGCTGGGCCGTTCCCGTTGCCGCGTTGTAGGCGTGGACCATTTCATGATAGAGCCCGACAATGGGCGGCCTTATTTCCCAGTCAAGACTACCATCGTACAAATTGCCCTTGCTGGGGTTGTAGTTGATTTGACTGCCGGAGCCCAGCCCCTTCGTTCCATTTGCATTCAGGAATGCACCATCCCAATTGTCGAAATTGATGGTGTTGCTGAGTGAGGTTTGACTGATATCCACCACTTGTGAGCTGTCATCGATGGCTGCGAGCATGCTCCGTCCGATGGGAACAGAGAGCAGCGCCTCCAGGTCAGACTCCACGCGCATCTGGAAGTCAGCGTCACCGATGATGGTGATTGTACTGCCGGGCTCACTTCCCAGGGAGTTAGTGGTCGAGAGGTCTACGATCACTACGCCGTCACCGGAGATTCTGCGATCATCAGTTTGCGCGTACACGCGGCTGTCGCGGCTGCCGTGACTCCCGGCGTAGGAGTCGATACCATGCCCACCGGCAAGCAGGTCGTCACCTCCACCACCATGCAGATGATCGTTTCCTGAGCCGCCAAAAAGAATGTCGTTGCCGTGGTTGCCGGATATATCGTCATCGCCGGAGCCACCATCCATGTAGTCGTTCCCGGTTCCGCCGTACATCGAGTCATTGCCATCAAGGCCATACATGACATCGTCGCCGGGGCCTCCATCAAGGTGGTCGTCGCCACGCCCGCCCTCGAGATAGTCCCGGCCATCACCCCCGATGAGCACGTCGTTGCCGTCGCCTCCTTGTATAACGTCGTTGCCGGAGCCTCCGTCTATCAGATCATTCCCCGGACCACCGTCTACCCAATCATTTCCGTCTCCTGCATTGATCGCATCGTTGCCCGAGCCACCAACAATTTGGTCGTCTCCGTTATTACCATAGATGATGTCGTTGCCGTCTCCCGCATCGATGTAGTCACTACCATCTCCACCGTATATGGAGTCGCCACCAGGCCCACCGAAGAGATTGTCGTCTCCTTCGCCACCCAGGATCACGTTATTACCATCGCCGCCATCGACACTGTCATTGCCGGCTCCCGCATCGATGTAATCATCACCGGAGCCACCGAGAATCTGATCATCCCCCCGGCCAGTGAAGACTCTGTCGTTTCCCTCTCCGGCATCTACCATCAGATTGCAGGTCACGCTGTCATCAGCAGTGATAACGTCATTGCCGGCACCTCCCGCAATGATAAGGTCTTGTACTTCTTCCTGGGAGAAAGTCTGGGAGAAAGTCGTGCGGCGCCCATTGAGACTGACTGTGAGGCTCCCATCACCGTTCTGATGAATTAGTATCGAGTCGTTCCCCCCGGTGCCCCAGAACCATATGTAGCTATTGTCCTGTGCGGCGGGTTGGGTCAGCATATATTCGCGCTGCCATTCCGGAGAGCCCAAGTCAGACATTGGATTTGGCCCGCCGTATTCCACATAAGGGAGGCCAAGATCAGCAGGATTATGTTCCACCACAGCATCATTGGCTCCGCCGTTGTCTGTGCCAGCACTGCCGCCTACGTTGCTATCTGTGCTGACCATGCGGCTGTCATTTCCAGCAGAGACGTCAGACTGCTGCACCTCCTGCTGGACACGAGTTGCGGCCTCTGTATTGATACTCACCGCAAGGGTTCCATCAGGGTTCTGTTGAATCTGAGCCACGTCGTTCCCAAGCGCAACCCAGGTCGAAATGTTTGGCTCTGGGTATTCAAGTGACTGTGCCGGGTCTTCTTGTTGCTGGGCAACGACCGGCCTGGCATCAACGTATATGAGAGCAAGCAGTAGAGCACAAGCGCAGACGAGGCAGCGTATGGCCTTCATTGAATTCCCCCCCTCAATGACATTTGAACTTGACGTGTCCAGTCGAGGTTAGACGAGCCCCGATAAGACAATCATGGATAGCAAATGCGGGGCAAGAGAAAAGACTTCGTTCTCCAACCCGGCAATAGAGATTGTACCATGAAGCACCATGGGCATCTAGCATCATAGAGTGACAATCCGTCAGATTGTTACTGTTATGGACTTCTGTGCGCGCTTCAGCTTGAATGTGTCAGCGCTTATATTTCCTCGCCTTAACCGTGATGTGTTCTTTATGAATATTGAGTCTCTCACTGAGCTCATTAGCAAACTTCTGGGCATCTGACTTCCTCTCGAAGAGCATTAGCGGGATGCCATGCTTCTCCTCGGTCTTCCCATTAAACTCGGTGATGTGTTTGCCGATGAAAGCTATCAGGTCTTCATCCCTTTCCGGCCCTAAGTCCTTGGTGATGTAAACCTCGTGAAAGGCCTTATAGCCTGGAGTGAAGCCTTCTTTAGGCCGCCACTTGCGTATTCTTCTTTCCGGATGTTCTGTATGTTCTTTCATACCCCTCCTTGACTAAGGTCGAGCGCAACAGAAGCTATGTAGCCATCACACATCAACCCTGGCTGAACCGTCTACTCAAATCCTGAAGAAGTTGCTCCAACTCGGGTGATAGCTTGCTCTCGCCCTTCGTTTTATTGACTCGGGAGTCGTAGTTGGCTTCCAGATATTCCAGAATAGGCCTGTATCTGGGTTCTTGCTGCATCATCTGTTCAGCCACCTGGCTAACCGAATCCGCCTGTTCCTTCGCTGTGTCGAGGTCCTCCTGGACCACGGGAAAACCGTAGAGTGAGCTGAGCATCTGCATGAGTGTTGTCTGGCCCCTGTAGTCATTCTCTATGGTGAGATACTGCGGCAAATGGACCATGAGGCTGAGAGTCTCTATGCCCATTTGGGATGCGTTCTGTGATAATAGGAGCGCAATTGTAGTTGGGCCGACGTATTCGCTTGGCAGCACCTTTGCTGTCTCGACCTCGTTCTGGAGCTTCAGGTTACTTCCCGTCCCGGTGACCAGCAACGGCCTGGTGTGGGGCACCATATCGTACATTGCGCCGAGGAGACAGTACCTCTTGACCCCGAATCTCTTGAACAACTTCAGTATGGAATCGATATATGTTTCGGCCAGCATATGGGGTTCAAGGAGCCTGAGGAAAAGGAAATCATTTCTGCCATCCAGCTTGGCGTAGGCGATGGTGGTATTGGGTATCTCTAGCTCACGGCGACCCTCCTTGAGGTAGATGGTGGGACGGTAGCGGGTAAAGTCGAAGAAGTTGCCTGGCCTGGCCAGCCTGCCCAATTCCAAAGCCTTCAGCTGTGACTCAAGACGGGACAGTGTCAGGGTTCCCACGTTCCCAACATCAATCCAAGGCCGGAGAATTGCCAAAGCGTGTGGCTCTCTCAGTTCGGGCATTGGCTCATTGAGTTCAAAGGCCCCTAGTCTCATAATTACATCCTATCAAGAAACAGGAGTCTAAACAAAACACCAGCTTGTTGTCCCGGGCTGCAACCGCCGTACACCCGACCTGGAGCCTACTGTATGGTGTGTCGAAAACCAGGAAGACCGGAGTTGCTTCCACAGCTATCCTCAGCAACTGCAAGGTTGTCTCCATTCTTGCTTGATATGCCTGTACTGGAGATATATCATTTGAAGCCATACTTTTAATTAGGAGAGGGAAATGAGCTGGATTTACTTGATTGTCGCCATTATTGCGGAAGTCATAGGCACCGCGGCCATGAAATCGTCCCATGGTTTCACCAAGGTTGTGCCTTCGATCCTGATGTTAGCTTTCTATGGGCTTAGCTTCGCTTTTCTAACCCTTGCTGTGAAGAAAATCGACGTGAGCATTGGATACGCGATATGGGCTGGGGTAGCAACCGCTCTTGTAGCCACGGTCGGTGTCCTTTATTTCAAGGAGCCTGTTACCATAATAAAGATAGTCTCGATAGCACTTATTGTGCTGGGCGTGATCGGTCTAACATTGGCAGACCCGCACCTCAACCATGCCGGCTAGCTCCCGGAAGGACAACCCTGGATCCTGGTTATGAACTCCTGAAAGGCATACACAATCAGCCACATTCTGGAATAGGTAGCGTGTTGCCCTCCGACCGGGCAGGACTGGCTGCATATGAACATAGGCTGAGAGGCATTGATATACGAGACGCAGATCAAATGTCCGGCGCCCGGGTCTCCTGATGGTGTAATCATCCCCCAACTGGTAAACTGGATAAGCAGAGAAGTGCAATCTTATGAAGAGTGAGGCACCAGAGACCGGAAGGTTGCGGATTTCCAGTGCGCAACCGGTTGTGCTTCACCAGGCATGCCATGCCGCAGCTGCCCACTTGCTTCATCAATCACCGATTTGCTCCACTGGCAGTAGTCCAAAGAAAGACCGGACGTGAACCCCACCCTCAGTCAAGGCTGTTATTGTCGTCACATTTGCGCTGTTGTTCTATTCAGTCGCAGTGGTGACTGAGCAAAGGAAGTCGCTGATATCGAAGCGGGTCCTATTCTTCCTGACCGGTGGGGTATGTCTTGATATAACCTCGACTATCCTGATGATACTGGGGATCTCAGAAGACTCCTCTGACGGTTCATGGCGTCATCGGATACACTGCGCTTCTGGCAATGCTCATCGATGCGGCGCTGATTTGGAGATGCTGGCTCAGCAATGGAAATGGATCTCATGTACCCCGAAGCCTGAATATTTACACCAGAATCGCCTTTGGCTGGTGGGTAGTTGCCTATATTGCCGGTGCTATTATTTCCGTTACACTGGAACGCTGACACGCCTATCTAAATGACGACTCCAACAGCCTGGTCAGGACCGTTAGTCAACATCATGGCTTCTTGTGCAATTACCCTGGTCTCTGGTTATCCTATTTCCCTCTTCAGTTTCTTCGACGGATTTTGAAATTCACAGGGCACTTTGGTTTGACATAAGCCACAACCGGCTACGCTCCTATCGTTATCATACCCGTCTTTGAAAACGGCAAAGTAGCCGATATCGTCCAAATACTGTCCGCATCTATACTTATCGTGACCCCGCTCTGTTATAGCCCCTGCCGGGCAGCGATTCATGCAGGCTCTGCACTTAATCCCCAGATAGAAGAGACAGTTTGAGTATGGGCTCTTGGCTGTCCTGGGGCTTGCCGGGATCGGTAAGTCAGTGACCACACTGCCGCAACGGTGAGCGATACCGCACTCGGTGATGAGGCCGTCGGAAAGGCTGAACGTACCGTGCCCGGCAGCATAGGCAATGTGCCGCTCAGACCAGTTGGAGTACAGCCCCTTCTCATTAGCATCTATCTTGAAATATGGTTGCAGCGCTGGTGCTACTGCCAGGTATCCGAACTCGGCGAGGTTTTCCGCCACATATGCCCGCAATTTCTCATTAGACTTTTCACCATACCAGCGCGTATGAGACCAAGGACGACTGGGAACACGCGTCTCCATGCGATTAGATTTACGGGTTTCCTCCGCAATCGGTAAGATCCAGCTTATCACCGAAAGATGCGCCGGCATATCCTTCGGACTTTTGTTATAGGCCTTAGCCAATGCTTCACGAGGGGTAAGGTGGGCAGGGCCAATAATGCCTTTGTATTCGGTGAAGATCGGATCATCGCCATCGGCAAACTTCACCAGCGGCTCAGCCCAAATAGTGTAGTCTTTCATGAACGACAGCCGGTTAGCCGGACTGGTGCGCACAAACTGTTTGATGTCCTGTTCAATGAACCGGGCCGGGTTGGTTTGCAGTTGTTCCTTCGTTCTTACTGGCTGGCTCATTCGACCCTACTTACACCTTAGCCTTAGCTTGTTCTTGTCTTTTATTATATTCTCCTGTGGAGTATTTCAAAACGAATTGCGTCTCACCATACACTTACATTTGCTTGTTGCTACCCGTTGGACTTTCTGACGTGATGTGTAGGATGCGTGAGATGACCTCAGGCCTGGTTACTTAGTCTTGCAGATGGATAGATGGCTTATTCTATCGGCTTGCCCCGTCTCCAGAATTGCCACCAGGGTTTCTTCCCCGGCTCAGGCAATAGCTTGCGCTGCTGGGCAGCCAGGAAATGCGCTTCCTTGATGCGCTCATTAAGGCCCTCGATTTGCTTATTCTTCTCCTTGATTTCCTCGTCTCTTCTCCCCAGCTCAGTCCTGAGGAAGTCTATCTGGCCGTCTCTCTCACTCATCTGCTCTTCAAGCTGATGTACCTCTCGTTCTTTTCCCCGGAGCTGGTCATACTTGGCCTTCAGCAGTTCCTCCATCTCAGATTCGAGTTTTTCTCTATCCAAGTTGGATACTCTGGGCAGGGATTGTCCATTTTGTCCTGGTTGTCCATCCTTAACCTGGACAAGCCACTCGCCATGTTCCTTGCGAGCTACCAGGAGCCCCAGCCTTATTCGACGCCATACGGTCTTGGTGCTCACTCCAAGAAGTCTGGCTGCCTCTGCCAATGGCACCTCCGGTACTGTTGGCACTGTTGGTACTGTCTGCTCAGGCACCTTTTCCTGTTCGTTCAGTGTAATCATGCCAGCCTCCTTATTTCTTCTGTCGCGGCCTGTCCCAATACGGACTGCGGCAATGGGGACAGACTCTTGGTGGCCGTTCTGTTCGCGGTATCCAATCGTGGTCGCATCTATGGCAGTGGAGTTTGGGGAGGGCATACCTGCTCAGCACCTCAGACATTTGAGGAAACGGTTGGCTGGCAGCCGGAGCAGTGCCATCAGAATACGGCTGCTCCTTTTTTCCGTCTCTCCCCTTATTCATATTGAGCGCAATATATACCTATTATCACATATTGTCAAGGGGTATTGTTATCATATGATATTTGATATCGGTTCCTCACGGCATACCTTGAAATTGTCATCCCCTGACATCAGGTCCTGCTTGCACATCTCGTACCGCCGCTTCCCCTTCTCCCAGAGCTCCTTCTCTTTCTTCGACTTTATGATCAAGCGAGGGACCTCTGTCGGCCTGCCCTTGTCGTCCACTGCTACCATGATGAAGTAGGCATTCAAGGCATGTACCTTCTCCTCTTTGATCACATCCTCACAGAAAACGTCAATGCGGACTTCCATGCTGGTTTGGCCGACGAAGGTAAGGAAAGCATTGACAGTCACAATATTCCAGATCTTGATGGGGCGGTAGAAGTTGATTCCTTCTACCCGCGCTGTCACCAAATCGGTGTGGGCATGCCGCAGCGCTACCGTACTGGCAGCTGTATCCATCAGTTTCATAATCTCGCCGCCGTGAGCAAAGCCAGCGCGGCCCCCCTGCTCGGGCAGGACAAGCTGCGACATGGTTATGGCGGAATGTTCGACTGTTCTTCCTTCCATTTTCATCTCCTTCTCAAGATGTCCTCAGGTTGCCGATACAGTACGAAAAACTCTTATAGAATTTTAATGATGATTTGTCAAGACACTCGAACAGCAATTGCTGTTCGAGACGCGGTGATTGCAGGCTGCTGACTTTTCGCACCAGCCGGCAAGGCCACCGCCGATTCCACAGCGTCAGGTATAGAGCACACCAATCTTGACCCCAGGAGCAGTCGATGTTAACATCATTCTGGTTTGTTGAATAAGGAGGAGCATACAAGAGCGTGAATTGGAAAGAAGATTATAAACGGAAAGTGGTTTCCCCTGAAGATGCCGTTAAGGCAGTGAAGTCCGGAGACTACGTCGTCTTCGCCCAGCCGGAAACTCCGGCCGTGGGACTGGCGCTGATCAGCCGTGCTGATGAACTGAAAGGGATAAGGATCATGGGCGGCGGCGGCAGCGACCTCCCCGTGTACGACCCTTCCTGGTATGACGTCTACCCGGACTCCTTCCAGTTGGAAACGTCCTATGTCCTGCCCCTGGTAAGGGCGCTCGTTGCCGAAAGAAAGTCGGATTTCACCATCAGCGGGCTCTTCGGAGTACCCGATATCACCGAAAAGAAGCCCATGGACGTCTTCATGGTACAGGTATCACTTCCGGATGAACATGGTTTCTGCAGCTTCGGCGCATCGCTCTGGATGAAGAGGGAATGGGTGAAAATGGCCAAGGTGGTCATTGCCGAAGCGAATGAGAGGATGATCCGCACCTACGGCGATAACTTCGTCCACGTCTCTGAGCTAGATTACATTGTGGAGCACACTCCCTCCGGAAAGGTCCCCGGCGGCACCGACATCCTGGGGAGGAGGACCTCCGGGCCGGGCGAACTGGAGAAGACCATTGCCGGATACGTCGGCAGCATCATCAAGGATGGCGACTGTCTGGAGATCGGCGTGGGCGGTACTGCCGAATGGGTGGCCCAGCTCGGCGTCCTGGACAACAGGCATGATCTGGGCTGGCATTCGGAGAACACCGTCAGAGGGATTGCCACCCTGGTAATGAACGGCGTCATCAGCGGCAAACACAAGAACATCCATGCGGGAAAGGCAGTGGCCACCGCCGTCGGCGGCGGCACCAAAGAGGAAATGGATTTCATCAATGATAATCCCCTCTTTGAGGTCTATTCCTCGAACTATATTCTCAACCCGCGAGTGATCGCTTCCCACGATAATATGGTAGCCATCAACAGTGCCATTGCCCTGGACCTTACCGGCCAGATCGCGGCCGAATCCGTAGGGCCGGTGATGACCAGCGGTTCGGGAGGACAGCTTTCCTTCGCTATCGGAGCTTACCTCTCAAAGGGCGGACGCAGCGTCGTGGCTATTCCTTCGACTGCAAAGGATGGCGCTCTATCGCGCATCGTGCCCATGCTGGAACAGGGGACAGTGGTGAGCACACCCCGCACCCTGGCTGACATCGTGATCACCGAATACGGCATTGCCCATCTCAAGGGCAAGACGCAGAGAGAGCGGGCCCTGGAGCTTATCTCCGTCGCCCACCCCAATTTCCGGGCCGAGCTGAAGAAACAGGCAGAAAGGCTTTACTGGCCTTAAATGACCGGTGATCGCATTGTTGTCACCGGTATGGGGGTAGTGAGCCCCCTCGGCCTTGATGTCCCTTCACTCTGGGAAGCCCTCAAGGCCGGGAAGTCCGGTGTTGACCGCATTACCTCCTTTGATGCCGGGGACTTTGAGACCCGGATCGCTGCCGAGGTAAAGGGCTTCAAGCCCACCGACTACCTGGAACACCGGGAGGCCCGCCGCATGGACCGCTACACCCAGTTTGCGGTGGTGGCCAGCCTTCAAGCGGTAGCCCAGGCCAAACTTGATCTTGCCAACAACCCCTCGGAAGCCGGAGACGTCGGCGTACTTATCGGCAGCGGCATCGGCGGGCTGACCACCCTCAGCGCCCAGATGGCTGTGCTGGCCGCGAAAGGACCCCGCCGGGTGAGCCCCCTGCTGGTTCCCATGATGATCTCCGACGCTGCCTCCGGGCAGGTCTCCATAATGCTGGGCGCCAAAGGCCTGAACTTCTGCGCTACCTCTGCCTGCTCCAGCGGCGCCGACGCCGTCGGCGAAGCCTGCGAGGTTATCAAGCGCGGTGATGCGCGGGTGATGCTGGCCGGTGGTGCCGAAGCAGCCATCACTCCCATCGGTATTGCCGGCTTCAATTCCGCCGGCGCCCTTTCCAGGCGCAACGATGAGCCTCAGAAGGCTTCCCGCCCCTTCGACGCTGAGCGTGACGGCTTTGTCATGGGAGAAGGGGCAGCCGTGCTCGTCCTCGAAAGCCTGTCCCATGCCCTGAAGCACAACGCCAATATCCTGGCCGAGGTTGTGGCTTACGGAGCTACTTCCGATGCCTACCACATCACCCAGCCGTCAACAAAGGGAGAAGGCGGGGCCAAGGCGATGCAGGTCGCCCTGAAAAAGGCCGCGATGCAGCCCGGCGAGATCGAGTACATTAACGCTCATGGCACCTCCACTACAATAAACGACAGGTGCGAGACCATGGCCATCAAAACCGTCTTCGGCGACTATGCCTACCATATCCCTGTCAGCTCTACCAAATCCATGATGGGCCACCTCATCGGCGCAGCCGGCGCCATTGAAGCCATAATATGCGTTCTCACTATTCAGAATGGGGTCATCCCACCCACGATTAACCTGACCCATCCCGATCCGGAGTGCGATCTTGATTACGTGCCCAACACAGCCCGTCAGAAAAAGGTAAGGACAGCGCTGTCGAATTCCTTCGGCTTCGGAGGCCACAACTCCGTTCTTATCTTCAGAGAATATAGTGAAGGCAGATAGTAATCACCGCCGGTGGAAAATCCTTCCGCCCTCTCCCGCCGCTTGTCTGGCGGGAATGGGGGTGACGCCTTTGGTGGCCCAACTGCTCTATAACCGCTCCATCACGGAGCCCCGGCAGGCCGAAGCCTTCCTCGATATAGATGACAGCCTCCAGGGTGATCCCTTCCTCCTCCCCGATATGGATAAGGCGGTGGCCAGGATCTATCGCGCCCTGCTCTCCGGCGAGATCATTGCTATCTACGGCGATTATGATGCCGATGGCGTCTGCGGCACCGCTACTCTTATTAAGGGCCTTTCCCATCTCGGCGGGAAGGTCATCCCCTATCTCACACACCGTCTCCAGGACGGCTATGGACTCAACCTGGACTCACTGGAAGACCTGAGGAAACAGGGCGCTACCCTGGTGATCACCGTTGACTGCGGCATCAGCAATATCTCCGAGGTGGAACAGGCCCAGAAGAGCGGCCTGGACATTATTGTCACAGACCATCACTCAATTACTCACGGCCTTCCACCGGCGTTAGCGGTGGTCAATCCAAAGCGGACCGATCCCTCTTATCCCTTCTACCAGCTTGCCGGAGTTGGAGTAGCTTTCAAGCTCCTACAGGCACTGTTCCTGGCGCTGGGCAGAAAGGACCACCTCGATGAGTTGCTGGACCTGGTGACCCTGGGAACCGTAGCGGACATGGTGCCCCTCGTGGGTGAAAACCGCTATCTGGTGGAAAAGGGGCTTGATATACTGGGCCGGACCAGCTGCATCGGTCTTCAGGAGATGGCATATATCGCCGGACTGGAGTTGAGAGACATGAACCCTGAGATCATCTCCTGGGCTATAACGCCCCGCCTCAATGCCCCGGGGAGGGTAGATCATGCCCTCCTCAGCTACAGGCTGCTGGTGACCGATTCGCCGGATGAGGCCCGCTACCTGGCTGAGGAACTGGAGAAGAAGAATACCCAGCGCCAGAAGCTGACCGAAGAGTTTCTGGGCCGAGGCCAGGGGGCAGCTACCTGCCGACGTTGCTGATTCCCCTCTCATCATGGTGGGAGGTAAGGACTATCCCTCGGGAATCGTGGGACTTATAGCCGGCAGACTCTCGGATGAATACTACCGCCCGGCTTTCGTCTTCGAAATGAGCGACAATACCATAAGCGGCAGCGCCCGCAGCATCCCCGAGTTTGACGTCGTCAGCGCACTACAGGAATGCCGCCATCTCCTGCTGCGGTTTGGCGGGCATCCCATGGCAGCAGGATTCGCCCTGCCCGCTGAGAATCTGGCATACTTCCAGCAGTGCCTGCTCGATATGGCGGCACGCCAGCTATCCTCCATAGACCTCCGGCCTTCTCTGACCGTCGAGGCTGATATACCGCTTTCCAGCATCCAGGGCAGAACCTTCGAACTTGTGGAAAGACTTGCCCCCTTTGGCCGCGGCAATCCTGTGCCTACCTTACTCTCTCGGAGGGTAAGGGTACTGGAGAGCTACACAGTAGGTGGTGGGAGCAAACACCTGAAAATGAAGCTGAGGGACGGAGAGATTACATGGAAAGCCCTCGGCTTCGACCTGGGCCACTTCGCCACCGAGGTGACCTCTGAAATTGATGTGGTTTATAACCTGGCGGTCGACTGCTGGAACGGCGAGGAGATGCTGGCGCTCAATATCCTGGATTTCGCCCCTGCCTGATAACATCTGCCTGAGTTCGATTCTGGCTGACCGGTCACATCAGTCCACTTGCTGCTCTACTTCTACTGCCAACCATGAGTGCACTTGGCCCCCTCCCTCTGACTCCCTCCCGCCAGGGGAGGGAGAATGGGTGGATTCCTGCTCCCCGTTTTCACGGGGACAAGCTTCGCAGGAATGACATGGTCAGGTCGGGGACCTGACACCCACTGGGGCAGCATCTCCTGGATTCCTGCTTCCGCAGGAATGACATATGGAAGAATCCACGGATTTGGGCGCTCCAGGGGGGCTTGACAGGGGGCATATAATAGTCAGCGGCTGAAGAAAGAGAGTGTCGAGTATGCGAAATACACTCAGAAGACGGTTATGGCATATATCGGCCGGGTTATCTATCGTACTGGCTGCCTGGTTTTTGCCAGAGAGAACCATGCTCATATCTCTAGGGCTGGTGACCTTCGTTTTCCTGGGATTCGAGTTCACCAGGCTCAAGGTTCCGCATATAAACAGGTGGTTTCTCTCGCGTTTCGGGTCGATATTGAGGGAAGAAGAGGCATCACGTGTCACTACCTCCAGTTATGTGCTGATTTCGGCGCTGGTGGCATATCTGGCCTTCGGGAGAGAAATTGCAGTGCTTTCGGTGTGTTTCCTCGCCGTAGGTGATGTGGCGGCCGGTATTGCCGGTCCATACCTGGGCAGAACGAAACTCTTCGGCAAGGCGCTGGAAGGGGACCTGGCTTGCTTTGTCGCCTGCCTCGCAGCCGGATTCGTCCTCTGCTATGCAGGTTTGGGAGTTGGACTGATGGCCGTACTGGCAGGTTCCTTAGCTGCGACCGTTGGCCAGGCCATACGAAGCCCGGTGGATGACAATCTAACCTTGCCTCTGTTTGCCGGAATGGCTATGGCAGCTATGCCTCGCTAGCTGCGAAGTCGGCGGGAGAGGACTGCAGTGTCTCCAACATACTCTGCTCTACCATTTCTCTCGCGATTCTCAAACTGGCCAACTGGTCTTCCATGGTGGCTTGATCTGTGCCGGACGCGAAGTACCCCGTGCCTTTGAGGAATCTATTGGCGAGTGAGAGACGTCTCCTGGCGTGCTGCAGCCACGGCATGTAGTCAACCAGGTTTCTCGAAGGCACTTCCAGAGTAACATAGCCCTGTTTCTCGACTCCCGTGTGGTCCATGATCTGCTTGAGGTTATCGCGAAGACCCTGCAGCTTGCTCTGAGGAATCTTCGACAATGGGGCATGGGTGTGTTGTATTGTGTGATCGACCTCCGGCGAATAATGCAGATGCAGGTTGACTATATCATCACCCATTTTGCCATCCCTTAGTTCATTCGATAGCCTGTCCCACTCCCCGTCCACGGTAAGGATATGGCCATAGTCCAGGGTGAGTTTGACCTCATCCGTGAAGCCCAGCGTTTCCTGCTTCCATTCATCGATTGTCTGGCAGAGCCACAGCCTGTCATTCGGACTGTTCTCGATGGTTGGAATGATCTTACGGTCATGACCGTACTCTTCGTACAGGCGCTTGTTGGTAACAGCGATGAATTCAATGCTTTCTCTTGACCTGGCAAGAGCCTTTTCCCTGTCCTCATCATCTCTGGCGATTCCGGCATGAAAAACGAGCACGGGATTGTCGGTCACAACCAGATCGGGGTGAGCGTACATTATCCTGTATGCTGCCTCCAGTTGACTTTCTATCGCCGTTTTCACTCTCGCCGATATTTCACTGAGGTTGAAGGTATATCTGCCCAGAAGAGGACTCCTCTCGATGTGTGCATGGAACGAGGCAATAGGTCCTCCGATGAGGTCTATCATCTTGTCACTTATCTTCCATTCAAACGGATTACAGAACATGCGCGGGTCTGTCAGATGAAGTTCGATAGCATCGAAGAGATGAGGCCCGACCAGGTTAGTATTCAGGGCAGTTTTTGCCAGGAACAGAAGAGAATCGTTGAAGCGCTTTTCGGCTCTCCTTAACAAGGTCACCGAACCGGCCAGCTTCTCGAACCCGGACCTCAACATGAGGTACGTGAAACAGGTACCACTGAAGGTCGTTGCCTGGTGCGAAGAAATAGCATATCTCATTTCTTTTTCCATGTAAGCCAATACTGGGCATGTGCTATGGGTACATGGCCCGCAGCACACTCATTATCAATAATGAAGGGGGATGCTCACAGTATCACAGCAGGTCATTGTTGTCAACCTCCACAAGCCCCGGGTTCTCCTCGGTTAGCATTGAAAGAAGTTGGAAAACAAGGATATGCGTCACATGGGACAGAATAGGCTGGATTACAGAGGGATACACTAGGGGTGGTAGTGTTCATTTGCTGCCTCCATGCGTGAGTAAATAAGTAAGCACAATACCCAATACAGTTGTAATGAGGCCAAAAATCCCCCCAATAATCGCCCCAAGTATAACCATCTGCCTATTTTGACCCCTCTGCCACTCCTTGTCTTTATCCTCTCTATCTGTTTGCCACTTCAGCATCTTCTCTCTATCCATCATTTCCCTATGCTCCTTGGGGCTGAAACCCTGCTGCCATTCTCTGAAAGAAGGGCAATCACGCTCTCTTTGAAGGACTGCAAGAACACGGTTTTCTGATCTTTCCTGCTTATACTCACAAGGTAGGTCAAAAGCCCGAATAAGGCAAAATGGGTCACTAAATTGCCCCATGGCTTCAAACGGTATTCTTCCCGCTCCTCTAGCTTGGCTCTGCCCAGTCTCACGTTGCTTGTGCTCCACTTCTTCCCATTGACCAGCCCCATTATTCCAAGTTGCCAAAAATCCACAGTCAGCACACTTATGTTTTTCCATATTATCCCCCCTTACTCTTAGTAGAGAGGATAATATCATAACCTGATGCCCTATTGTGATATAATCCATCCGTCTTGGAAGGAGGATATAACAAAATGGAACAAGAGGCTAAAACATTAACAGAATTATTAGCCATCCTAGATACCGTAATCCCAAGAATGGATGATATCGCTGCTAGAATAGTTAAGGAACATCCTGAACTACTCACCCATAACAGCAGCAAAGGGGTTGGTATAATGCTTGGGAGGGTCATCGCTATTGCTAACATGGATTTCCTGTTCTATGCCTTCGGCAAACCCGAGCTTGGATATATCTATACTCACCCTCAGAATTAGCTCCTCCAATTCCTTATCGTGATTAACTTCTTTGCCCATTTTTACCTCTTCTCTTACCCACAACCTGTAGCGGTATAATTTCCCTCATGACGTTATGTCCAGTCATTCTTGATCTGTCCTATGAGTCATATTATCAATGCCTATCGAGGAGGACCAAACACCGGTCATTGACAGGCGCAGGAGAGACCAGATGGGACTATATTTCTATAATGCCAGATACTATGATGCTAATAGGGGGAAGGTAATTGCTGGGGCCGTACTGACGGTGGGAGTCGACCTTGGATTTACGGATTCCTCAGCGCCTTCAGTATTCGGTAGCTGCAGATTATCAGGCTGGTTTCCGGCCAGTGATGACTATCCCCAGCATGTTTTTCCGGGCATTCCAGCCCTGTAGTTTTGTCCTTGCTAATAACGCCTGTATTTCAGAGAGAGTATACGAGGCGTTGATTGAAGTAGTAAGTCCGGGACGCATTTCCCTGGGTCTTACTACCAACCAGAGGAACCACCTGATTGGCGTAGGCATATCTCGCCGTAGATCACTAATAACATATATCCCGCCTGGTTTTATAACCCTAGCGATTTCATTCAAGATACCTTCAGGATGCGCCCACTCATGTAGAGAGCCATTGGTAAAGACGGCATCAAAATGCCCATCCTCAAAAGGCATCTTTTGGGCATCTCCTTTGAAATACTCAGCCCTGTCAGTCAACTTGTATTCAACTGCGTTTTTTCTGGCGATAGCGATCATGTCATCGCTGATGTCAAGACCGTTGAGAGCAGTTCCCTTTGTGTTCTTCAGCCACTCCAGTCCCAGATAGCCAGGGCCTGGACCAACCTCAAGAGCCAGTCCTGAAGAGATTCCTTCCTTAATGATTAAATTTGTCTCAATCCAACCTTTATCTCGCATGTTTCGCATCATTAAGTCATATGTTTGGGTGTTGAATTCACCGGTTATTCCCTGATCGGTTTCAGAGATTCTGGGTTTTACCATTTTTACCCCCTTATTACGATTTGCTCTTGCCTTCAGGTTTCTTAATAATTGATTCTATCTTTTGCATTGCATTCAGAGTCCCCTCCATCATTTGCAGCATGAAGTTTGCCTTGGTGAAAACAATGCCCTTTTCGAGGTCGGCCAGTACTAACAGTTTATCCCCGGTCTTAATATCAAAATCCTTCCTTGCCTCTGCTGGAATTACTATCTGGCCTCTCTCACTAACGGTGACCGATCCGTAAAACTTCTTCCCTTTCTTCAACTCCATAATACCTTCCTTGTAATACTTATTTACAAGATATATCTTACATCTTAATTATAATCCAGTCAACATAGCAAATTGCGTGGCTTAGAGTATGGAAGCTCTCTACTCGTAAACCAGTTCGCTTGTTTCATTTAGCGGGTCACAATAGCCAGGATGGTGACATGGGACATTGTGCAGCAAGAGGTCAAATAGGCCGGCTGTATATGGAACCTTTTTGCTCCCAGTTTCGTCATAAGAAACAGAAGGGCAAGAAACGGATTGCTTCTATCAAGCGGGCTGCAAGCTGTAGTCGCGGGATGTGAAAAGTGGTCCGGGCTACTGCGGTCAAGAGTGGAGGATAAACATGCTGATGAAGAAGTGGTTCCTTCTGTTGCTGGCAGTGGTCACTTTGTCCGGTCTCATGGCCTGCAATCAGAAGGCATTAGCCAACTATGTGCAATCGAACCAGCCGCGCGACACCTCACCCTCTGTCGCTCAAGCAGACCTGGCCACCCTGGTTGACGGCAACAACGTCTTTGCCTTTGATCTGTACCACGAGGTCAGTGGAAGCGACGGCAACATTTTCTACTCCCCGTACAGCATCTCTCTAGCCTTGGCGATGACCTATGCCGGTGCTCGTAATGAAACTGAAAATGAAATGGCGAACGTCCTTCATTTTACCCTTCCCCAGGATCGCCTGCACCCCGCCATGGATAGCCTTGACCTTGCGCTCAGGAGCCGCGGGCAAGGCGCACAGGGCACGAATGGAGAAGGATTCAAGCTGAACATCGCCAACGCCATCTGGGGACAGGATGGCTACCAGTTCCAACAGGCCTTTCTCGATGTCCTGGCCGAGAACTACGGCGCCGGACTAAGAATCGTAGACTTCCAATCTGCACCCGAGCAATCCCGCCTCACCATCAACAACTGGGTCAGCGATCAGACTACGAACAAGATCAAGGATCTGATTCCCCAGGGCTTTATCACTACCGGAACCCGACTTGTGCTGACGAACGCCATCTACTTCGACGCTGCCTGGGCAAGCCCCTTCGACAAACACCAAACGCAGGACGGTACATTCCATCTGCTGACCGGCAGTGACATCACCGTCCCTATGATGAGGCAAACCGAGGCAGTGAACTACGCTGAGGGAGACAACTATCAGGCAGTCGAGATTCCCTATGATGGCAATGAGCTTTCCATGGTGATCTTTCTGCCGAAGTCCGGCCAGTTCGACTCATTCGAGGCTTCGCTGAACAGTCAGACGGTAAACAGCATCATCAGCGGGCTGTCGTCCGAAGAGGTCGCACTGACAATGCCAAAATTCCAGTTCGACTCCAGCTTCAGTTTGAAGTCGACACTATCGGCGATGGGCATGCCTCAAGCCTTCCAACCCGAAGTGGCTGATTTCTCCGGCATGACGGGCAATCAGAACCTCTTTATCAGCGATGTGGTTCACAAAGCTTATATCTCTGTGGATGAGGCCGGTACGGAGGCGGCTGCTGCTACAGGCGTCATAGTGGGAACAACTGCAGCACCTGTCGGGACCACACAGTTTACCCTTGACCGTCCGTTCATTTTTGCCATCCGTGACATAGCGACCAGCACAATACTGTTTATCGGGCGTGTGGAGAACCCCGCCCAATAAGTCCCAGACTTGTGAAGGATAGGGCCTGCCTAAGCGACAGACCCTATCTTGTCTTCTCCAGTCAAACGAGGGAGAACCGTCCGGTTTTGACCGGTTAACCATCAATCTGGAGCAACAATTCACCTTCTTGTTCAATGGAATCCGCAGATGGTTTATCCACTCGTAAGTCCTGTCCCTGACAGTTTACTGGAAAACTAGTTATGAGAACTTATCCTTGAAGTGCTATACGACATGTATTACAACATTGAAAGGAGTATGCTATCGGAGAACCGGTAGTCGTGGAGAGGAGGACAAATGAGCACGGACTCAAGAGATTGGATTCGAGACATCGTAAAGCAAGCAGTGAGGGAAGAGCTAAAAGTAGAACCACAAGAGGTTACACTAACGAGTAGAAGAATGGCGACTTTGACAAAGTCGATGCCCATAGCAGCGTCGGTCAAATTGCCAGGTGATCGGGTAATAGAGGTTTCTATTACAATCTGGGGCGACTCCTATACGGACTTCCGGGTAACCCGAGAAACCCCTAAACCGTAAGCCAATTTGTCGTAGGCACATTACGAGACATGTCGGAGCAAGAGGAGCAAATGAGCGGAAAAGTCGACAGATGGAGAAGGGAAGACCTCAGTAAGCGCTATCTGGATGGTGTGAGAGGTGCAATCCCTCTGGCAGATCATCAGATAGATACTATTCTGGCCATTATTGAAAAGACGGGACTTGAGGTAAGAGCGTTCCTAGATCTAGGTTGCGGTGATGGCATTCTGGGCAGAGCTATCTTGGCGGACTATCCTGAAGCAACAGGGGTGTTCTTGGACTTCTCGGATACCATGATTGAGGCCGCACGCCAAGAAGCTCCCAAGAGCAGTGCAAAACCCCACTTTGTTACAGAGGATTTTGGGAGACCATCCTGGGTCAAATCCGTATCAGGATATGGGGAATTTGATGTGGTTGTCTCTGGACTTTCCATACATCATCAGAAGGATAAAAGGAAGAGAGAGATTTACGAAGAGGTCTTCAACCTGCTTGCCCCAGGAGGACTGTTCCTGAATCTGGAACATGTTGCATCACCTTCACCGTTTCTAGAACACCTTCATGACGAATTCTTCATCGATTCACTCTATAAATATCACCACACTCTGAACCCTACCAAAACGCGGGAAGAGATTGCATGGAACCATTACAACAGCCCACTCAGGGAAGCCAATATCCTAGCGCCGGTGGGTACTCAGTGCTCCTGGCTTCGACGGATAGGGTTCAAAGAAGTAGATTGCTACATGAAGATATTTGAACTTGCTCTTTTCGGTGGTATGAAGCCGAAGTAGTGCAATGTGGTACTCGAGGCAACCTCGATGAATGTCTGGATTGCATGTTCAGAGGGAAGAGGTGTCAACCGAAAGACTGCATTGACAAGTGGTACAATAATTGGAGGCTGGTCAGAGCGAGCTGAAGAAATCAATTATTCAAGGAGAATGACATGGCATACTGTACCAGGTGCGGGCAAGCGGTGAACGAAGGCGATACATTCTGCTCCGGTTGTGGGGCGGAGATGGGGCAGCAGCCGAAGCTAATTCAGACAACATAGAGATAGAAATTGAGAAGGCAAGACACCATGAGAAGATTGGGTGGGTGCTGATGATAGCTGCGGTCATTCTGGAGGGGATTGGAGGATGGCTGCTGCTCGGCCCCACTGCTACCCGAAATGAATCGCACGGTGCACTCCACTCTCAAGCTATCTATCATCCTTACGGGAGTGCAGGGGATGCGTTAGTGTTTCTCGGGATGCTTCTTGTTCTCATTGGCGGTGGGCTCTGCGTATACTGGTCATTGAGACAGTCAAGGCTGATGCGAAAACTGAAGCCGCAGTAATTGAGCACAATCTACCGCTGTGCTTCTTAGGCCTCAATCAAACCCGTACCACTTCACTACGCTGTCCACGGCCTCTCTCTCCGACCGGAATGCATTTATGGGGTTGTCCCAGTCGGGGTACCCGATGGCTATCCCCAGGACTATTACCTTGGAATCGGGTATCTCCAGCATCTCCCGCAGAACGTCCGGATAATGAACTGCCTGTGCCTGTGCAATGGTCCCCAGTCCGTACCTGGTGGCGAGGAGCATGATGTTCTCGGCTACCATGCCGCAATCAAATACGGGCCATACGTTGAGGCCGCTGCTCTGATGACAGAAGGAGCGGCCGGTATAGATGTAAATGGCTGCCGGCGCCCCGTATAGCTTCGGCCCTTGCATGTACCACTCCGCTCCCTTTTGGGAGACCTTCCCGCGCGCCTTGACTGCTTCAGACATTTTGCCTGCCAGAGAGACAAAACGGCTCTTGTATGGTTCCGGAAACTCCTCCGGCCCCCGGAAATCCGGCGCGGCCTTCACCCCGACCTTTGCTGCAAACGCTTCGGTGATCGCCCGCAGTTTTGCCCCGGTGGCGATGGCGAACTCCCATGGCTGCGTATTGGCCCACGATGGAGCGCGCAAGGCGACTTCCATTATCTCTCTCAGTGTCTCCCTGGGTACCGGGTCCGGTCTGAAGGCCCGAATGCTCTGTCTTCTTTCCATGGCTTCTTTGATATCCATCAGCTTACCCCCTTCGTTGCAGGATCAGTTCTTGCTCCAGAAGAGCTATATGCAGGTCAGAAATTCCGCACAATCAGCGACTACGCACGCGCTCAAAATAAAGAGATAGTAATATCGAAGTAACCAGGACCCCCAAACCGGCCATGGCAGCGGCGCGGGTCAAGCCAAGGGAGAAGTCTCCCACCCTGAAGATGAGTACATAGCCGATGAGGAAGTTCAGCAGCCCCCAGAGGACGTTTACCGGCGGTGGCGATTCTCCCACACCGGGAGGCGAGGCGAAGGGACTCTGGAACCTCTTCCCGGCTATGCCATGTGTGAAGTGGGGTACGCCGTTAGCCAGAAAAGCGCCGGCAAAGAAGTAAGCGAAGTAAGCATACCATGTCATATTCTTCCTCCCCCTGCTGATAGTGTGACCAGACTTTACTACTGCAGACGTGCGCGGTCAACAGAGAGCTTGTGCTGCCCTTTCCGGGGGCAGGTTAGGGAGGTAGCTCTATATGCCCTGCTCCAAACGGGAGTGCCCTGCGGCTATTCTTGCTTCTTGGGCCTGGCCTTCGGTATGCCGGCTGTCCAACCGGGCAAGGGTTGTCACGATAGAACCAGGCAATCCACCATTGAACGCGAAATACTGCTGACACTGGTGATCCAACGACACAACATCTACCATCTCCAGGATGCAAAAGCGACCCCCTTTTTGTGGTGGCTATGTTGTCTTCTCAATGACCTACACAATCCAGTTGCCCATATCCGCACACTCTCATTATCGATTCTTGCAAACCCGCTCCATTTTGTCTAGACTCATCACTGCTCAACCTATACAGACGACTCTTATACGCCTTTGTGCCAGGTCTTATAAGCTCACTGCTTGCTGGATTGTTGCTGAACTTCTCAAGAATAATATGAATAAAAAAATCTTACTTGCCATTCTGTTAGTCATAGTTATCATCTTATCCTTATCTATATTCCTGGTTAGAGAGAGTGGCCGTAACAACCAGCCTCAGCAGAATGTGGTTCCGGAGAACTTGCCTGGTATTCAGATGACTGAAGTTCCCTGGAAAGCTGAAAGGGATCACTTGCGAGAGCGGCTGAAGATAATAGGATTGCCTGCTCTTTCAGGAGAAGGTGTGAAGCTCCATACCCATCACCATATTGATATATTTATCAGCGGAGAACAGGTGATAATTCCTGCTGAGATAGGTATTGGAAAGGGCTTCATATCTCCAATTCATACCCATGACGAAACCGGTGTTATTCATGTTGAATCTGCGCAAGTGCAGGTTTTCACTCTGGGACAATTCTTTGATGTCTGGGGGGTCAGATTTGTGAAGGATTGCATTGGTGCTTATTGTGAATCGGGCGACAATAAACTCCGTGTATTTGTTAACGGCGTCTTAAACGAGGGCGATCCAAGATCTCTCGAACTTTCACCTTACCAAGAGATTGTGGTTGCCTTCGGAACAGATAATGACTTGCCAAACCCAATACCTTCGAGCTATCAATTTGAGCCGGGCCTTTAGTTGTATATGCCCTGCTCCAATAGGGAGTGCGCTGCGGCTATTCTTGCTTCTTGGGCCTGGCCTTCGGTATGCCGGCTGTCCAACCGCCGTCAATCACTATGGACGTGCCGGTGATGAAAGATGAGTCATCACAAGACAGGTACAGTGCTACCCTGGCCACTTCCTCAGGCTCTCCGAACCTTCTCATGGCCTGCGCCTGTTTAAACGGCGGCGGATTGTTTGAATCAGAGCCAGCGGACAGCGGCGTTGTTATGCCACCGGGGCAAATGCAGTTGATCCTGATGTTTTTGTCGGCATACTCCAGCGCCATGGTCTTGGTCAGATGTATGACCCCTGCCTTGGAGGCGCAATAGGCCGGCAAACCGGGCAGACCGATCATGCCCGCGGAGGAAGCGGTGTTGACGATGATGCCGCCACCCTGGCTGACCATTATGGGGATGGCGTACTTCGAACCCAGGAATACCCCTCTCAGATTGGTGGCGATAATGCTGTCCCACACCTCCTCCGCCGTGTCAGCAGTCATGATGTAATTGCCCATGACGCCGGCGTTGTTGAACAGGATGTCAAGCTGTCCGTAGGTGGCGAGAGTCAGCCTGACCATCTTCTGCACGTCAGGCGACTTGGACACATCCGCTTCGATAAAGACGGCCTGACCGGCGGCCTCTTTGATCATTCTGACTGTCTCGTTTCCCCCTTTAGGCACAATATCATCCACCACGATCCTGGCTCCTTCTTTGGCAAAAAGGAGTGCAGTAGCGCGCCCAATTCCCGACCCAGCTCCTGTGATCAGAGCTACTTTCCCAGCAAGTTTACCCATTTTCACCAGTTCTCCTTTCACCAGCTTTGGGATGACACCGATGTGGTATCGTCCCGGTTTCCGTTATTATACGCAGAGATTTCATGCCCTGCATAATCAAGAGAAGTCGTCTTCCTTGAGATTGCTTCGGCGGAGGGCGGTTCCCGAACCGCCCCTACGGCCTCCTAATAATGACATAGGAATGGCGTTTCCTCGCAATGACACTGCCGGCTGCCTGCGGCAAGGGGTGCGGTTTTACTCCGGATACAGGCCGGGATTCCCGTTTGCTCTGGCGGCGGAACGGTGTTAGGCTATTTTTAGGAGAACTATATGGGCACAGGAGTAATTGAGTCAACAGGCACCAGTTTGGTGCAGAATCACGGCCAGAGCGCTCCGGCGGCGGAGCTGCCCGGGGCTGTGGCAGAAGAAGAGGCCCTCGACGCCTATTCCCGGCTGGTGGTCTCGGTGTCCGAAAAGCTGAGCCCATCGGTGGTGAACATCAGCGTGGGACGGGGTGGAAAAGGGCGGGCGCGGTCACCTGAGATTGACGGGACGGCCTCCGGGGTTATTATTGCCCCGGATGGTTTCATCCTCACCAATAGCCATGTAGTACATCAGGCGAAGAGGCTGGAGGTGGGTCTGCAGGGCTCTACCTGTCAGTACCAGGCTGAGCTGGTGGGAGAAGACCCGGCTACCGATCTGGCTGTGGTGAGAATAAATGCCACCGGGCTGCCTGCGGCACACCTGGGAGACTCGGAGAAGCTGCGGGTGGGGCAGTTGGTGATAGCTATCGGCCATCCTCTGGGACTGCGCGCCACAGTTACTGCGGGCGTGATCAGCGCCGTGGGCCGGTCTCTGCGCAGTCAGGCAGGCCGTCTCATCGAGAACATTATCCAGACCGATGCTGCCCTCAACCCCGGTTCCAGCGGCGGGCCGCTGGCGGATTCCAGGGCTTGTGTGGTAGGCATCAATACCGCCATCATCCAGTTCGCCCAGGGGATATGCTTTGCTATTCCGGCCAACACTGCCCACTGGGTGGCCGGAACGCTGATCAAGGAAGGCCGTGTGGTGCGCGGCTATATCGGCATCGCCGGACAATCCGATCCCATAAAACCGGCTCTGGTGAAGCGCTTTGGGCTGCCCGGTAAGTCGGGGTTGGCCTTGGTTGCCGTCAGCCCCAATAGCCCTGCCAGCAAGGCAGGCATGCGGTCGGGAGATATCATCATCGCGGTGGGGCAGACCACTATTGCCACTGTGGATGACCTGCATAAGCTGCTCACCCGGGATGCGATCGGGCGGGAACTGCCGCTGGCCCTGCTGCGGGGCGATAACCTGCTGCAGACGAAGATAACCCCCACCGCCGACGCCGGCCGGTGAGGGGAGCCCATCTGCCGGGCAAGGCCGTTTTTTGTCTGCGGCGATGGTGATCTTCCTGCAAGGAATGCAGCAGTTGATATATGGAGCCATAGTCTGATATTATTGGCCTACCGCGACCGGCCCCCAACCGCCGGAGGCAAATCCCAGACCAGTGGCTGAGACAGCCATGGTGATTGGAGGACAAGATGTCAGACCACACTGAGATCAACATCCGCCAGGCAAAGTCCGGAGACGTGAAGGCGATAGCCGTTATCCTGCGTGGGCTGGGCTGGTTCACCTATATGAATGATGAGACCCTGGCGGACACAGAGCGGCGTATTACCAGGCAGATCGATCTGTGTCATGCCGATAAGAGCCATACGGTGCTTGTGGCTGAAGACCGGGGCGGCGCAGTGTTGGGCTATGCGGCTGTCCACTGGCTGCCATACCTGATACTGCCGGGTTCCGAGGGCTACATCTCGGAGTTGTTCGTCAGTGAATCAGCGCGGGGCAAAGGGATCGGCACCAGGCTGCTCGCGGCAGTGACGGCACAGGCAATGAAACGGGGCTGCACCCGTCTGATGCTGGTGAACCGCCGCAGTCGCGACTCATACAGGAGGGGCTTCTACAGCAAGCTGGGGTGGAAGGAGCGGGAGGAGTTTGCCAATTTTATACTCCAGCTGCCGGCGAAGGCATCAAACCGGCCCTGAAATGCAATCCCTGAATTCTAGTCGCAGCTTCCGGCGCGTGTGATATCTCCCCCAGAGAAAATAACGGGGGGCGGTCCTCTCAGTTGCGCATTACATGGACTCGGCCGTTCCCGGACTCGTCTGCGACGCCGAGCCATGCGAGCAGGCTGAGGTCATGCATATCGGCCACTTTTCGGGAGAGCCATATCCAGCACCTTGTGGCATCTTTTACAGGTGCATTCAGGGTCAGTCTTTGCCCTGTTTGCAGTCTCTGCACCCACTCCCACAGCTCATCGAGGCTGTTCACCTGACCGCTGTCTTTCAGTGACCTGTCTATGGAGAATACGGATGGCAGGGTTGAGGCCCACAGTGCGTGGGCATTCCCCTCCTGCGGCCTGACAGCCATTTTCTGTTCCGGCCACTCCCGGACCACGCGATCCGACAGCTCGTCAGGGCCGTCCAACTGCTCATGCTCCCGGATAGATACATCTATAGGGAAGGCAGTCGGCTGACCTGAACTCGGCTGCGAGGTACCCGGGGGTAAGCCTGCGAATAACGCTGTGAATAACACGCGAGCCAGGCCTTCGCTGACGCTGTCAATAGATTCGCTATGCAGCACGGTGCACCTCCGACAATATATATCGCTAGAGATCATATCCATGATAGTAATATGTGTCAATAATCGTATGGGATTGACCATGATCAGGGCAGATGTCATTTTGATTACAATGTAGTTACATTTTGAGTTCCGGGTCAGGGGATGACACAGGGGCGGTTGGCGAACCGTCCCTGCACCGGCAGGAGCATATTGGACGTCAAACCGGCTTGTGATAGACTTGGCGGTGGGATGACAGCGCTGGAGGCACATCCGGAGGAGGTTTGGCATGGAAGCACTGGAAGCGATAAAGGGGAGAAGGAGCATCAGGAGTTATGAGTCCAGGGAGATACCGGAAGAAAAGCTGATGCAGGTGCTGGAGGCGGGGCACTGGGCGCCTTCGGCCAGCAACTTCCAGCCGTGGAAGTTTATCGTGGTGAAGGATGAAAAGGTACGGAAGGAGCTGGCCCAGGTCTCCACCTACGGCAAGTTTATGACCCAGGCGCCGGTGGCCATTGCCGTGGTCATCGATCCGCAGGGCTCCAATCACCCGGTGGAGGACGGGGCGGCTGCTACCCAGAACATGCTTCTGGCTGCCTGTGCTCTGGGCCTGGGAAGCTGCTGGACCGGCTCCTACGGCTCCGTCTATGAGGACAAGGCAAAGAAGATCCTCGGTATCCCTGAGGACAAGAGGCTGCTGTCATTGATCTCCCTGGGCTATGCGGCGGAAAAGGGCAGCAGCAGCCGGCGACCGCTGAAAGAGATGGTAGGCTACGACCACTACGCCTGGAGGAGCTGACCGGCCTCCAATAGTCTCCGATAGTCACGGGTGATATAATGCGGTTGGAATCGAAGAGGGGGTATTGATGAAGACAGTCGTTGTTTACCAGTCGTTATTGGGCACAACACGAAAATATGCCCAGTGGCTGCGTGAGTCCCTGGAAGCGGACATGTTCAAGGCGGGCCAGGTAAGTGCTGAGAGGATGCAGGCATATGATCTTGTGGTGTTATGTACGGCCACGTACATGGGGTGGATCAGGGGTGGGGGATACCTGAAGAAGAGATGGAAGGTCCTGAAGGGGAAGAGGGTGATCTTGGTGGTGACGGGCATGTCCCCCGCCGAATCTGCCGACAGCAGGAGAAGTTACGAGAAGATCCCCGAATACATCAGGCAGAACATCAAGTATTTCAAACTGCCGGGGAAGGTAGCATCAGCGGGCGCGGATAAGGTGAAGAAGGAAAATCTGGAGCCAGTGATGGAATATATCCGCGGCCTCCAGGCGTGATCCTTAGTAGGACAGGTCTGAAGACCTGTCCCTACGCTATAAGAAAAGTGTGCCGATGTTGATGATGGGAGTGGGAGGGGGAGAGGTTTTTGTCCCTCTTTTAGTTTCCTCTCGCTCTTTGGCATGGCCTTCCCCTTATATTTAGCCCCCTCCCCGCTTATCTCTCGTCCGCGTGAAACCTTGAGTCATTGTCCCAGAAGCACCCGGTGGCGTATGTGACTTTGGTCTCTCGCAGAGCAGGGGCAATGGGTAAACAGGACGCAAAATAGGGGAAAAGGCCCGGCGAGTGCCGTATAATGAAATAGGCAGGAATATCCGTGATTCTCTATAAGGACGGTGAGCGATGGCAGCAAAGTACAGTGACCTGAACGGTTACTTCGAATACAAGGGGAGGCAATTTGCGGAGAGGTGCACCAACTGCGGATTGTGCCTGGAGGTCTGCCCCGTCTTTCCTCTGACGAAGGCGGCCCATATAGGGCCGAAGGCTGCCATGGAAAAGGTGACTGACCTGCTCAAAGGCGGTGAGCCGTCCGAGGAAGCTTACGAAGTCGTCTTCAGTTGTAACCGCGGTTGCGGCCTGTGTGCAAAGGCATGTCCTGAAGGGCTCATGCCCTATTATCTGGGTTTCGTACCGGCAGCCGCCAGGCTGGCCGGTGCCGGGATGAAACTCCCGGCTCTCACCTACCAGCATCTGCCCGGAGACCGCTACAACTTTGCCAGCGTCTTTTCTGCCCTCCAGGTTAAGCCTTCAGAGGTGCGCTGGATGAGAAAGCCGCCGCCCAACCCTGAGCCTGCAGAAGTGGTCTTGTTCACCGGATGCGCTCCGCTCGGCATCCCCCACACCCTGCTGGAAACCATAGACATCCTGGACAGCATGGGGACAGACTTTGTCACTCTTGCCGGCGGCGAGCTTTGCTGCGGGATGGCCCATACGCTGTGGGGCGATCTGAAGGCTGCTCAGAGAATGGGACAGGAGCTTGTCTCAGCCATTGCCGCCTTTCGTCCCAAGAAGGCGGTGTTCTTTTGCAGCGGCTGCTATGTGATGTGCCTGGGCACGCTGCCCCGGTTCGGCACTGTTCCCTTTCAGTCATATGAGCTGGCCCAGTTCCTGCTGGACAACCTGGACAAAATCCCTCTCAAACATAAAGTAGACAGGGTGGTTACGGTGCACGACAGCTGCCATGTGGCCCGCCTGGGTACATTCGATCTAACGCGGCGGCTGCTCCAATCCATTCCAGGCATTACCCTGGTGGAGATGGCCCACAACAGGGCGGATGCCCTCTGCTGCGGAGGGTACACCAACACTGCGCATCCGGAGATAAGCGGACCGATGCGCCGGGCACCCATGAATGAGGCCAAGGCCAGCGGTGCCGGAATCATGGCTACCCTCTGCGCCGGCTGCCAGCAGAGCTTTGCCCCCCTGGAACGCCAGTATCCCTTTGAGGTCCGCAACTACATCAGCCTCCTGGCCGAGGCCGTCGGAGTGCAACACGAAGACAGATTCAAGAAGTATGTCAGGTTGGCCAATGTCCCCGATGTAATGGCCCAGGCCCGGGACTACATCAGCGCCAGCGACTTCACCCCGGAGGAGATGGAGAGGGTACTGCCCGACTACCTCAACCGCTATTGCCTCAAGCATGGCATCCCCTGAATACCTCCAGCCCAAAGGCGGCATACGCTGCTGCCGTATCGGCACAGACTGGGGAAGCCCCCACTTCTTGATGTGACTTAAGTTACGGAAATGCTTCCCTGCTGCGGCCATAATCAAGGGTAATTAGAAAAGTCCAGGATTCCGGTGCGTGCGAAGAGCACGGTCTTGGGAACAAGGAGGCGAAACATGTGGTGCGGTTGGCATGAAGGTATCGGCTGGTGGCCGGTAGTTGGCGGAATATTTATGGTGCTATTCTGGGTCGGAATTGTTGCCCTGGTGATCTGGGGGATCAGCAGACTGACCAGGGGCAGGGGTTCCGGGCCAGCGAGCCGGGAAGGCGGGCCGCTGGATATCGCCAGGGACCGCTATGCCCGCGGCGAGATCAGCCGGGAGGAGTTCGAGCAGATCAAGAAAGACCTGTCTTAGCTCAGAAGAGGCAATCAAAGGCGCGCGGTGGGGTGGGCAGAGGAAACGGAAACCCACCCCTCTTCTGTTTCTCGATATTACTGATCAGCCTTCTTCTTTTGCGTTAGCTCCTGCATTATCCTCTGGTAGGTCTTCTCCCCGACACATTCTCTGGCGTACTCACACCACTCGACGCACGATACCAGGTCGTTATAGATCACCTGGCCACACTTGAGGCACTTTGCGCTGGCCTCGTTGGAGAAGACCTCAATTTCCTCGCCACATCCGGGGCAGGCCCTTATCTCCAGCCTCGGCGTGCGGATGCCGGCAGCGCCCGGGCATTGATTCATCATCACTCCACCTCTAAACTCCAGTCCCTTGCGGCTTTGCTCTGCATCTTCGGGCATTCGGCCGTTTTCAGCTTCAGGCGGACCGTGCAGAGCTGTCAACTGTGCCTGTGGGGAATTATAGCACCCTTGCACAATGTGATATAATCTCACAAAACTTCTGGTGTCGCCCGATGACAGGACACTGCGGGGTGTCCGGGATTCTCAAGGCGATCCTGGAGTGAGGTCTCACAATTCGGGAGACAGCCCGCTGAGGGCTGAAAATATAAGAGAGGAGGGAGCAAGGTCATGAAGAAGTACCTGGCTGAGTTGATCGGGACCTTCGTCCTGGTCATCGGTGGGTGCGGGAGTGCGGTGATTGCCGGCGGTCATATCGGTTATCTCGGCATAGCATTGGCGTTTGGTTTGACGGTGCTGATTATGGTCTATGCCATAGGGAGGATATCGGGGTGCCACATCAATCCGGCAATTACGGTGGCAATGTGGGTGGCCGGCAAGATCAAGTCCAAGGATGCCATCTTCTACATCATCTTCCAGTGCGTTGGGGCGATCATTGCTGCGGCAGTGCTCCTGGCCATTGCCCACGGCCTGCACGGCTACTCCCTGGATGTCAATGGTCTGGGGCAGAATGGTTATGGGTCTCATTCCCCCTCAGGGTATTCTCTTGCGGCGTGTTTCGTCTTTGAGGCTGTGTTCACGGCATTGTTCCTCTTCGTGATATTTGGCTCGACCCATAAGGCAGCGCCTGCCGGATTTGCGGGGATAGCGATCGGGCTCGCGCTGACGCTTATCCATCTGGTGGGGATTCCCATAACCGGGACGTCTGTCAATCCGGCCAGAAGTTTAGGGCCTGCGGTTTTTGTTGGCGGAGCTGCGCTTAGCCAACTTTGGCTCTTCATCGTCGCTCCCATCGTCGGTGCTGTCGTGGCAGCCATCTGCTGGAAAGCCGTATTCGAAAAAGAAGAAAAAGAAGGATAGAAAGGCCGACTATAAGCCCACGCAAGTGGGAATCCAGATGGGGATATCTATAATACCCTCTCCCTGTGATGGGAGAGGGCTGGAGTGAGGGTGACGTTTCCCCCTCCCTCTGGCTCCCTCCCGCCAGGGGAGGGAGAAGGGGTGGATTCCCGCTCCCCGTTTTCGCTGGGACAAGCTTCGCAGTAATGATATCCACCCTCGAGGGCGACTCACGAGTCGCCCCTACAGAGATTGCTTCGTCGCTGCGCTCCTCGCAATGACACTTGAACACTGGTCAGGTCGGGGACCTGACACCCACTGTGAGAATCCACGGATTTGGCAGAATGATGTGCGGCTGATATCACAAAGCGAATAGCGCCTGTTTCTGCAGCTAAGCCCCGGCTCCGTGTTGCACCCGCTCCATGCGTCCATGTATATTACTATCAGGCATTTGTTTCACAAATGAGGTGGACCATGGCCAAAATTCAGTTAGCCTTCATCACAAGATAGATGAAATCACAGTACAGTGACCTTAGCCCTCTTTTTGAACCTCGCGGTGTTGCCGTTATCGGTTCAATGAAGGAAGGCTATGGTGAAGGCCACACCGTAATACGGAACATGGTCGATTTCGGCTTCTCCGGCAGTATCTACCCTATCAGCCGTTCGAATGAGTCGGTGTTGGGTATGAGGGCCTATCCAAGTGTCAACGATGTGAATGATCATGTTGACCTGGCTGTTGTGGTCACGCCTCCGGCAACGGTACTGGCATTGATCGAACAATGCGGCCGGAAAGGAATAAAGGCTGTCATCGTTGAGACTGAGGGTTTTGCTGAGGCCGGCCAGGACGGAGCCAGGCTTCAGCGGCAACTGGTAGAGGTGGCCCGCCGTACCGGGATGCGTCTGCTGGGGCCGAATACACTGGGCATTCTCAACAGCAGCAACGATCTGGTGACTGAGCCCTATCCCTATGGCCGCAACAAGCCCCCGAGCGGAGGCATAGGCTATTCCAGTCAGACCGGCCTGCTCACCTTCGGGGTGCACCCCATTAGAGACAAGGCCTGTCCGATCAGCAAGGTGTGCGACTTCGGCAACAAGTGCGACATCAATGAGGTTGACCTTCTCCCCTATCTGGCAGATGACCCCAGGACGAAGGTGATCGCGATGCACCTGGAGGACGTGAAGGATGGCCGGAGGTTCATGGATGTGGCGCGGAGGGCCGCTGCCCGGAAGCCGCTGCTCATTTTCAAAACGGGCCGGAGCGAGGCAGGGGCGAGAGCCGCATCCTCCCACACCGGCGCACTGGCGGGAGATGATGAGGTTCATGGGGGTGCCTTCAGGCAGGCGGGGGTTATCAGACTTAACAGCTGGCGGGAGTTCTGGGAAGTACCCAAGGCCCTGTCCATGCAGCCGCTGCCCAGGGGCAACCGGATCGCCATTATCACTGCCACCGGCGGGGCAGGCGTCATATCGCTCGATGCGGCCATAGAGGCCGGGTTAACTCCGGCCATTTTCGGGGCCGGCACAGTGAGGCAACTGGAGAGGCTGTCCCCCAGGTTGGTCAACAACCCGGTGGATGTAGGTCCGCTTATGGCTGTCCGGGAGAAGCCCTTTACCATCTATGAGGAAGTGGTGCCGCCGGTGCTTGCCGATGACAACGTGGACTGTGTGACGATTGTGTGCCATTTGGGGCCGTTGATTGTAGACGTTTTCAGACATCTGGCGCCGCAAATAGCGAATATCTCCAAGCCGGTGACCGTCTTTGGCTATGGAATTGATCTGGCTCTAATGGAGGAATCGGCACGGCAGCTGCAGGGACTGGGACTGCCGACTTATCTCGACCTGGATCTGGCCGTCAAAGCGCTGGGCATTGCTGCCGAGTACGTCAGAATCAGGTCGGACGCTGATCACCAGGGGGGCCGGTAGCTTCGCAGATGCCGGCGGCTATGGTGAGTTTCCTGTATTTCTTATACTCTCCTCCATTTTCCATGCCAAGACACTGCTTTGAGGGAACAACCACGAGGGTTGGCTTTCCCTGCGGTTCTCTGCTACCCTAAGTGTTCACTGATTAGTGCAGTGCTTTGTCCGATGAGTGAAGTGACCCCGGGCACAACTGAGAGCAAGAGCAGATACGGCCTGGTGATGGTCGCTTTCTCGTTTGCCATCGCCTTCATGCTGCACCTCCTGCTCTTCTCCACCGCACCGATGGTCGACGTCGTTATGGAGGAGATGCACCTGTCCCATGCCGGTTTCGGTTTCATCTTCTCGGCAGCGATGATCAGTCTGGTCATCTTCAGAATACCCTGGGGACTGGTAGGCGATAGAATCGGCTATCTCAATGCTTTCCGGATAGCCTTGCCTCTCACGGCGGGCTTTGCTGTGCTGAGGGCATTCGCGCCGGGATATGTGGTCCTCCTGCTGAGCCAGTTTCTTCTGGGGACGACCCTGGCCATGGTGCTCCCCTGCCTCCCGCTCATTGTGAAGGAGTGGTCACCCGGGAGGCCGGGACTCTCCACGGGCATCTATGTTGCGGGTTTCGCTGCCGGCAATGCCACTGCCCTGGGGCTGACGCCGCAGTTGCTCAAGGTACTGGAGTGGAGAGATGTGCTCCTTGTTTACAGTGGACTGGCAGCAGCGATATGCCTGCTGTGGCTGGTCTTTGCCAGAAGCACAGCGAAGGGTGAATCCAGCTTGCGGCTTGACAGCTTCGCCAGGATTCTCAAGGACAAGTATGTCTGGGTGTTATTGCTTTTCATGATGGCATCGATGGGCAGCTACGATACGCTGGCTACCTGGATGCCAAAGGTGCTGGAGCTGAAGGGGCTCAAGGAGGCGCTGGCTTCCATTCTTCCCCTGGGATTCTTTCTGGCCGGGCCAATCGTGGGCCTCATCTCAGACAGGTTCAGTAATACCAGGCTGATCGTTGCTGTCTCAGGTGTTGTGGCCGCCATATCCATTGTGGGCATAAACTATGCTCCTTTTCCTGTAGTGCTCCTGTGCCTCTTTCTGGCGGGGTTCAGCACTATCGGCGTGCTTACCATCAGCCTGGCGATGCCCACCAAGCACGAGCGTCTCTCGGCTACTGCCGGCAGTGTCGTCGGGCTTACCTCGGCACTGGGCAATGTCGGTCCCCTCGCTATGCCTGTGCTCTTCGGTTTCCTCATGGATGTTACCGGGACCTTCTACGCCTCGATTTTCAGCGTAGCTGCACTGGCCGGCATTGTCTTCATCATTGGCTCGAGGTTTAGTGAGTGAACCCCACAAAATCTGCGATTTTGCGGGGACCCCGCTCCGCGTATGGTGCTGCAGCGCCGAAATGCAGAATGATATGAACAGGCATGAGAAGCAAGAATAGAGATATAATAACAAATGAGGGTCGGAAGTCCGGTTGCCATGGGGAAGGTCCTCTGAGGCCGCTATGATGAACAAGTACCGCACCGATCTGCTCTATCGTGAGGTGCAGCACTTCCGCCAGGTGTGGCTGTGGGTTGTGCTGCTGGGCATTTCCGCCGTGAGCCATATACGGTGTCGTACAGCAGTTGATCCTGGACAAACCCTTTGGCAATAACCCCGCGCCCGATATCTTTGTGCTCATCATCGGACTTATCTTCGGACTCGGCTTCCCCATTTTCTTCTACAAGATTACCCTGACGACGGAGGTCACCAGTGACGGCCTGTACTTCAGGTTCTTCCCGCTGCATCTCTCTTTCCAGAAGATACCGCTGGAAGACCTGAAGGCTTACGAAGCCATAACCTACAGGCCTCTCAAGGAGTATGGCGGTTGGGGCATTCGTTACGGGGCAAAGGGCAAGGCTTATAACATCAGCGGCAATCGCGGGGTGCAGTTAGAGCTCTCCAGTGGCAGAAGGATACTGATCGGCTCACAGAGGCCCGAAGAACTTGCCGGAGCCATCGGTTCGGCTGTGAAAATCCTGAGGAGATGAAGGAGGAAGAGGATGCCGATTTACGAATACGAGTGCTCCAGATGCGGCCACAGGTTTGAACTGCGCCGCGGTGTAGATGAGAGCGATAGTGACATAAAGTGTCCCGTCTGCGGCAGTAAACACCCTCGGAGGGTTCTCTCCAGCTTTGCCACAGGGTCTTCAAGTGAGGCTTGTGCCCCTACCAGGCGCACCTGAGGCTCAGGTAAGTGAGGCAGGTTGCCTCCCTTTGTATCCGGGCTGAGGTTGGGAATGGCACAGGCTACTGACTCCAGTAGTTGACACCCTTTGTTCTCTTATGCTATTGTCCGAGGCGAATTCTGCCCACTAGCGTAATAGGTTCACAGTGCCCAAACGGATCTGGGGCAGGATGGGCATATGGAGGAGGTAAGACCTATGAGAACAGCAATCGTATATCAATCGGTCCTTGGTACAACGAGAAGGTATGCGGAATGGCTTCACGAGTCAGTTGAATCAGACCTATTCGAAGCGAAGGCTGTAAGCTCAGAGAAGTTGCAGCAGTACGATGTGATAGTGCTCTGTACAGCTACCTATTTCCGAATAAGAGGTGTAGGGTACCTCAAGAAGAGATGGAATATTTTGCAGGGGAGAAAAGTAGTCTTGATAGTGACAGGGATTGCCCCTGCAGAGTCTACCCGCAGCAAGATAACCTATCGCATGATTCCCGAATACATCAGGAAGGAAATCAAGTTCTTCAAGTTACCAGGTAAGATAGGCGGGTGGAATTCAGGCAAGGTGAAGAAGGAGAACCTGCAGCCCGTACTGGAGTACATTCGCAGTATCAAGGCCTAGTACTGTCCTCATCAACCTACAAGTTATGACTTTCTGCAGAGTGGGCAGGATACCACCCTTACTCTATTCGGTATCAGCCAATTTCCCCTTTGTATCCAGGCTGAGGTTGCGGGTGTTATAATGTGGCGGAAGTGGTTCACCACTAATGCGACCATCGAAATCCAGGGTATCTTGAACTGTGCTTGTGTGGGAGGAAACCAGCAATGGGAAGAGAATTCATCAGGAAGGACCAATACGAAGAGTGTGCTGATGTACTCGAGTATCAGGTGGGCTGGGTTATGGACGGGTTATTGGCATTGCAGGTCCGAGAGGAATCGGAAAGACTAGGATGCTGGAGGAGTTCTGTGCAACTACCAAGAAAAGGAGGTTCTTCACATATATCTTCCCATCACCCAAGCGCTACGAGGCCCGCGAATTCGTTCTCAGCCTGTATAAGGAACTGGTTAGCAGACACAGGCCTAACGAGTTGCCATTGGCCTCCTTTCCTCTGCTTTGGAGTAAGGAGACTTGGTTCAAGGCACAGGTCGTTGTCATTGTATTCCTTGCATTCCTTGTCATTGCTGCCGGCATTGCTATTGGTTTCGCATCCTCGTCTCAGGCATGGAGCACACAAGTGGTTGGCGTTGCGTATGCCATTTTTACAGTTGTCGAACTGGCTCTCCTAATCCTTCTATTTCTCACAATTAGGGCCAGGGGAAAACTCAGATCATTCCTAGCTGGAAAAGGCCTGGGCATGTCCAGCCTGGACCTTATAAGGGAATCGGATACCCGACTTAGGAAGATTGTTTACAATGAAACTATATCTACCCATCTGGGAGCAGAGGTTCGAGGCATCAGCTTCGGGAGATCCAAGGAACTGTCCATCCGCCCCTATACTGACAGAGAACTTGTAGACGAGTTTAAGAGATACGTCTCAATCCTGTCCAGACACTACGGGGGCGTCGTAATATGTGTTGACGAACTGGACAAGATAACCGACGCTGAGGCGCTCAAGGAGTTTCTAACTGAAACGAAGGATTTGTTCTACATCCCAGAGGCCCGGTGCGTGTTCGTACTCTCGATTTCGGAGGACGCCGTGTCGAAGTACTTGATGGGCATCAAAGACGTGATAGACAGCACATTCGATGAGATCTACATGCTTGATGTGGCGTCCTTTGAAACATCATCAGAAATCGTCAGGTGTTGTCTATCGCAGCCCCTTCGTGATGCCGATGCGCCATCCCAGATAGCATGCTCAATCGGCGGGATCCCTCGAGATCTAGAGAGAGCGGCTCACCTTGTGAACAGGCATGTTGGGGCATTGGGTGAGCACAAACTTGATCTGTTCAATGTGATCTCGGTTCACAAACTAGACGAGGCCATAAATGCTTGTAGAACGTCGAGATCAAGTGCTATGGCCACCGAACCCTCTGAACCGGGTAGCATTGTGATGTTGATTGACGAAAAGCTAGATTTGCTCCTGAAGATCAAAGAGTGTCTTGGCGACGAAGAGAGCCAAGAGGAGTTGAAGACTCTTATGGCAGAACTGTACGCTAATGTGTTGAATGGCTGGAGGTCAAACCTAGGTAACTCCGTGTATCAACGCGAGCTTGGCTACAAGACTCTTGAGTTTCTGTTGGCTTCGTGTGCCCTTAGCACGCCAAAAGCCGACCGAAAGAAGATTCATTTCATTCTGAATGAGGTAAAGAACGCAAGGAAATCCGAAGCGACATGATTGAAGCAGTGTTTCCTCGGTTGAAGTATTTACCGCCCTAGGCGAACGATTTTGGTGGAGTTGGTGGCGGATGGCCGAAAAACCCGTTGGCACTAGAAATGACCGGGGCAGGTCATGCCGGCCGGTTTGACATCCTTTGCCACTCCACCGTAGGATTCGCACAGTTGTTACGGAGGCATAAGAGGGCGTGGTGGCCCCAGATGACAGTGAGCTGCACAGATGAAGCTGAAGCTAGAGCCCATCGGAATCATTCATTCGCCGTATAAGACCAAGGAAGCCACTCCTATCCAGGGCAACTTCTCCCCGGAGGCTATAGGCCAGGTCGAGGTTTACCCGGAGTATGAGGAGGGACTAAAGGATATCGATACCTTCTCTCATATCATCCTTCTCTATCAGTTCGACAGGGCAGGCGAGATCAAGCTTGTCCGCCCTACATTTCTTGATGATGAGGCACACGGTGTTTTTGCCTCAAGGCATCCTTGCAGGCCAAATGGTCTGGGCCTGACGGTTGTGAGGCTTCTGAGGGTTTCTTCAAGGAATATACTCGAAGTGAGCGGAATTGATGTACTGGATGGGACTCCCCTGATAGACATTAAGCCCTATATCCCGAGATTTGACTGCTTTCCGGAGGCAAGCGAAGGATGGGTGGCCTCGACAAAGGAAAGACCCAAACCACCAGGCAGGGAATAGCCGGACTTCAGGCTGTCTCCCTTTGTATCCAGGCTGAGGTTGACACCTCTGTCTCTCCTGATGGTATTGTCCAAGGCGAATTCCACACACATGCCTCTAGATGAGACCCTGCACAAAAAAGGAGGGGGAAATGCCTACAGTCAAAGTCGGTGACATCAACATGTATTACGAGGTTCATGGGAAGGGAGAACCTTTACTCCTGATAATGGGATTGGGAACTGACCTGACTGGCTGGATGTTCCAGATCCCAGAGTTCTCGAAGAAGTACCAGGTGATAGCATTTGACAACCGCGGTGTCGGTCGTACTGATGCTCCAGACAAGCCCTATTCCATCAAAATGATGGCTGATGACACAGTCTGCCTCATGGATGCTCTAGGGATCAACAGAGCCCATATACTGGGTCTATCCATGGGTGGAATGATTGCCCAGGAGCTTGCCATCAAATACCCCGAACGGGTGAAGAGCCTCGTGTTGGCAACTACTTCGGCGGGGAAGTATCCCTTCAGTGACCACACAGTAGCAGCATGGGCTGCAGCAAAAACGGAGGGGGTCAGCCCGAGAACGTATTTCAGGTTGATTTTCCCCTTCATCTTCACGGACAAGCTCTTTGAAAACTCAGGGATAGTTGAGATGGCTCTGGACACAATGGCAGCAGCTCCCTACTTGCAGCCGGCTCACGCCTTTGCTCACCAGGTGACTGCCGGCACCGAACATAATGCACGAGGCCGTCTGAGCCAGATAACAGCCCCGACCCTGGTGCTGGTCGGCAAAGAAGACATTCTATTGCCAGTCAAGCTGTCGGAAGAACTGGCAACGGGCATCCCCAAAGCCAAGCTCGTTGTACTGGAGGGAGGAGGCCACGCATTCAACGTCGAGATCCGAGACAAGTTCAACCAGGCAGTTTTAGATTTCTTAGCACAGATTGCCTAGATTCCGGCACGGCCTCTCTATCACATAATGCCCGCACTCCAAGACTCGTGACGTATGAAGCCCCCCTTTGTATCCGGGCTGAGGTCGGGGTAGTATGATGTCGATGGGGCTCTAACCCGTCGGATAGCAACAGCTTGGCGCACTTAGCAGCTAAGAATCGTGAAGGGAGGGACAACCATGTCATTGTTCAATTTTCTCCTCGATCCTGATGCCCAGAACGTGGCGAAAGAGGCAAGAGAACTTGCCAAGAACGAGGTGGACCCGAAGTACCTCAAGGCAATGGACCGTGACGAAGTGGAATTCCCCAGGGAGATCTACGAGAAATACGCTAAACATAACCTGCTGGGGGTCAGATTCCCCAAGGAGTATGGCGGCAGGGGACTCAACTGGATATCCACTATTGCCGCTCAAGCTGAAATCGGGTGCCTGGGCAATGCTTGCGGCTGTGCTTTCGTTATGCCTGACATAGTCGGCGAGGCATTATTCAGGTTCGGTACAGAAGAACAGAAGCAGAAGTACCTCAAACCAATGTTAAAGGGGAAGCTCGTAAGCGCTGAAGCTCTCACCGAACCGCGTGGTGGCTCTGACTTTTTCGGAGCCACAAGCAAAGCAGAGGATAAGGGCGATTATTTTCTGGTGAACGGTCAGAAGCGATTCGTTGTGGGTGCCGAAGGGGCGGATTTCTTCCTTGTCTATGTCCGCACCAACTTTAAACCGGACTCCCACCCGTATGAGCGCATCAGCACTGTCATCATCGAACGGTCTCCGGGTGTTGAGGTCAGTTACCTCTACGGTCTGCTGGGAACGCGTGGCGGCGGCACCGGCCGGCTCACCTTCCGCAATGTTAAGGTGCCAAAGGAAAACCTCGTAGGGCCACTGAATGCGGGCGCTCTGATATTCAATCGGATGATGGTGCCGGAACGGCTATGCAGTGCCGGGCCGGCTATCGGGGGAATGCATGCGGCACTGGAAATCGCCGCGCGTTACTCCGACCGGCGGATGGCTTTTGGGCGGCAGATACGCAAGTTCCAGGCTGTGAACTCAATGCTGGCGCGCGGCGTGACTCTTATGGACGCCAGCGCAGGGATGGTATACCAGGCCGCGCTGGCAGCCGACAGGGATGATCCCAGACTCCGCCGGATAGTCAGCGAAACCAAGAGGTTTGCCACCGATAGTCTGTGGGAAGTGTCGAATATCGCTATGCAGATCCTGGGCGGGATCGGCTACACAGACGTGTATCCCATAGAACGTTTCCTTCGTGATGCCCGGCTGACTCAAATCTGGACGGGGACCAATGAGATCATGGACCAGCTCGTCCAGCATGAGTACTACAACGAGGTCCTGGCTGAACGGGACAAATACCGGAATACGGAAGAAGACGCACTCAACGCAGATGTCCAGCATGAGAAGATATTTGACGACGATGGAATGTGGCTGGCACACGGAGGCTAAACCGGGATTAATAGTGTCCCAAGCAGGTCACTCAGAAGTGCAATCTGTGGCTTTTTAATGAGGGCGAACCGGTTCTTTCCTTGATCGATCCACGAAGTGACGTATTGCCATGATGGGATGTCTGTGAAGCATGCGAGGCCCGGAATACCGCATTACGGTTCTGATCTTGTCTCTCATAGCAGGCTTGAAACAATGGACAGGACATTTGGCACAGGTCGTCTTACCCTCCTGGAATGGGCATTTCTCAAGACGCTCCCTGGCATAGACCAGGAGCTCACTGCATTCAGAGCATAGTCCATCACTTCCATGCTGGCTGCGACAGTAGAGATCAATCATGACTGCGATGGTCTGGCTTTCCCTGGTTATTCTGGGATGTCTCCTGTCCACTGCAAGTGAATTCTGACACAAAAAGCAGGTCCCGGTCTATAGAATCGACCTGCATTGGCTTGCACTTTATATCCAAGCTGAGGTTGGGGTGCTAGTGTACTGTCACCGTAATACCTATACAATGGATTCCCGCTTGCGCGGGAATGACACGGGCGACTTCTATTATTAAGTCTTTTCTGAGGCACTACACTAGAATGATTGGAGGCAGGTCACCTCTTCCGGCCGGCTCCAGGTAGTGAGATTCCCAGGCTCAGCCAGCTTTCTTCAGTATCGTCTTCAGGTCAGCCGAGAGTTTCCTCATACTGGAGACCCACCCATCTACCACAGATGCCGCAGAAAGCCGTCCAGTGAGTTCACGCCGTTCCAAAGCGCCCCTGACCTCAGGGATTTGGGATGGGAACTGGCCCATTTGCTGGAAGTAGTTCACCGTGGCTGACTCAATCGCCTTCTTCTCACTATCCTGCAGGAAGGGCTTCTTCCACAAAGCCGAGCCCTTATTGAGATGTGACAGGGTAGGGGCATTTGTACCTGCCAGCTTCTCGCTCACAGCCTCGTGAGCTTCCTGCGCAGCCGTTATTTTCAGACTCAGAGCCATGACAAATACCCGCAGAGCACTTTCATCATCGGGTCCTATCTGCTCAGCTCTCGCCCGCCATGGACCATCCTGAGGGGGACCGGTTGCCTCATCCAGTAGGCGTACAATACTCTGCAAAATGAGTTTGGTTTTGATGTCCATAAACTTCACCTCATCAGGGCTTCTATGATGCCTTGCCTATCTTATTCTCGGTTATAAGATTTGTCCAGATGTAAGATTTGAGATCGCCTACTAACTCCTTCAACCCCCTGTAGCCCCCCAGTCTTGGGGGACTTTCAAAGGTGGGGGGACACCCCCAAGCCCCCGGCAAAGGGGCTTGGCCCCTCTGCAATCCAAGAAATCTAATCATTTTCTAAGGTTGTTCTCATCTGGGATTAAGCTACCTCGACTATAGTGGAGGTGCTCGAAATGACCGATCAGCCATATTTGAGGAGTCTTAGGGGGGAAAATGGAAATTCTAGTCACAGGAGCCACAGGCCAACTTGGGAGGGAGGTAGTACCTCGCCTCCTGGAAAAAGGGGACCGTCCAAGATTGCTTGTTCGTGACGTGTCCAAGGCTAAGGCACTGTTTCCTGACTGTGAACTCATTCAGGGAGATATTGTTCAGGATAACCTTGGCATTAAAGAGCCGATGACGGTAGATGCTGTCTATCACCTGGCTGCCGATATCAACCTGGGCGCCGGTCGTGACGATAGGGTGTGGGCCACAAACTTTCGGGGTACCGTCAATGTGGCTCGCTTCTGCCAGCAAAACTCAGTGCCTCACCTCTTCTATGCGGGCACGGCCTACACCGAAAAGGGCAGGAACGCTTATGAGAAGTCAAAGAAGGCAGCCGAGCAATTTGTAGAGTCCAGTGGGATTAGGGATAAAACTATCTTCAAGATTGGCATTATTGTTCCCAGTCTCAAAGACCCTGGCAGCGCTTCAACCGGAGCGCTGTATCAGTTTGTCAATGGTATCCGCCTGATTCGTAACCGTGCGGAGGTGATGAGGAAACGTCTGGAGGGCACGCTCCGCTTGCCTGTCCTGGAGCCCAAACTCAGGGTGAGGGGACTCCCTGATGCCAGGCTCAATCTGGTGCCTGTTGATGTGGTGGCTGATTCTATTGTGAAGACAACGAAGCCGGGTAAATTATGGCTCACTCACCCTAACCCCCCGAAGCTGTGCGATCTGGCAAAGTGGGTAGGTAAGGCGCTGGGTATCTCCATAGAGTTCAAACCGGATTTTGAAATGTCCGCTATCGAGGCCCTGTTCCACAAGGGCGCGAACCCGTTTCTCCCTTATCTTTTTGGTGATGAATTCCCCAGTGACCTGAAGGATTGCCCTGACATCAGTCCCGACTTTATCAAAGAAAGCGTAGTTCACAGCACTATTGACATCGATGGCACATCTGCCGGCAAGGGGCTGAAGTGATCGTTTAGCAACTCCTTCAACCCCCTGTAGTCCCCCAGTCCTGGGGGACTTTCAAAGGTGGGGGACACCCCCAAGCAGCAATCCAAGAAATCTAATCATTTTCTAAGGTTGTTCTCATTTGAGATTAAGCTGCCTCGGCTATAGTGGAGATGCTCGAAAGGTTCCTTACCTTTTGAGAGCTGGAGGCAAGCCTGCCAGCACATTTTAGAAGGGGGGTAGCATGCTGACAACAGAGCAAGAAACACAAGTACGGCGAAGGGGAGCCACGTGGTATCCCAAGAGACATGACGACCTGGTGATTGAACGCTGGGCTATGGCATGTAGTGCGACACATAATGACTGCCATGCCTGCAACTTCCACAATCAATGTCAGGACCTTGCCGACAGGTTGATTGGGTGCATCGAAGTCCGGTCGCCTATCGGGTATCAAAGGAGAGGGCCTCAAGGCTGAACAGGCCACTCACAGCCAGGAAAAGGCAAATAACAATTTGAATGGCTGCCGGCGTTGAGCTCGATTCAACTACACCCCTACACCGGCCAGCCTGGCTATCTGATATACCACTGTGGCCAGTGAGAAAGAGAGTACCAACTGCAGGCCTATGGAGAAGGCTGTCCAGCGCCAACTTCCGGTCTCCTGCCGAATACACGCTGCCGTTGCGACACAGGGTATGAAGAGGACCTGGGCCACCAGGAACGCTATGGCGGCAGCCGGCGTAAGCATCACTTTCAGTGCCTGACTCAGTCCGGCCTTCTGTTGACCCAGCAACACACCCAGGGTAGCTATGGTGTTCTCCTTGGCCACGAAGCTGGTCAGCAGGGCTACCATGAGCTGCCAGTTCAGCCCCATGAGGTTGCCCACCGGCTGAAGCCATCTCCCGATATCACCCAGGAAGCTCTTATCGATGCTGCCTCCCGGGAAGTAGGACAACAGCCAGATGACGATAGAGACGGCCAGTATGACTGTTCCGGCACGCTTGATGAAGGCCGCCGTGCGCTGCCAGGCACCCACACCGATGGTCCTTGGATTCGGCGAATGATAAAGCGGCAGCTCCATCATTAAGGTGGCCCTCTTGCTGCCGAGAACAAACCGGCTCATGATCAGGCCAGACACTGCAAGCACCAGCAGGCTGAAGGCGATCAATCCCAGCGATACCAGTATGGCTTTTCCTCCGAAAACCGCCGCCGCTATCACCGCGACTACGGCCATTCTGCCGGTGCAGGGTATGAGAGGTGCCAGCAGCACAGTCAGGATGCGGGCCCGTTTCGACTCGATGATGCGCGTTCCCATTACCGCCGGGACGTTGCAACCAAAACCCAGGAGCAGCGGCAAGGATGATTTCCCATGCAGTCCCAGGAGATGCATATATCTGTCCGTGACGAACGCCACCCGTGCCGTATACCCGATGTCTTCCAGAAAGCCCCAAGCCACAAAGAAGAGGAACAGTATCGGAATGAAGGTGAGAACCGTTCCCACCCCACCCACAAGGCCGTTCCCCAGGAAGCTCTGCAGCCAACCGGGCGCGAAATGCATATGGTCGAATACCAATGACTGCACCCTCTCGATAAGACTGACCTGGAGGAAATGCTGTGTGGGAACTCCTATACCGTAGACCACCAGGAAGGCAAGGCCCATGACTGCCAGCAGGATAGCCAGGCCCAGCAGGGGATGGGTGGCCGCCCGGTCGAGCTTCTCCGTGAGAGAGACCCGGCCCAGAGGCGGTCTCTCTTGAGCCGACGACAGCACGTTATTGACCCAGTCGAAGCGCAGTCCGGCCATGGTTATCGCCGCGGACTCCTTGTCGCTAAGGAAGGAGTCGAGCTCCGACTGTTGGGCCTCCGGCAGGAGCTCGTGAAGCAGCTTGTTGATCTGGCTGTCGCCTTCCAGTACCTTCATGGCCGCCCAGTGCCTGGGGTAGGGCACTGTGTCCTCGTCCGTCAGAAGCTGTTCGATATGAGTTATATCAGCCTTTATCTGGCTATCCGACTCAATATGTCTCACCGTTCGGGAGCCAACGGGTAGACTGCACTCACGGCCAATCGCTTCTATCAGCTCCTTGAGTCCCTGGTTCTTTCTGGCAACCATGGGGACAACCGGTATATTGAGCGCCGACTCCAGCGCCTTGAGATCGATCTTCATTCCCTCTTGCCGGGCGACGTCCATCATATTCAGGGCAATCAGGAGCCGCGGCGCCAGCTCTGCGAGTTCAGCCACAAGATACAGATTGCGCTCCAGGCTGGCCGCATTCAGCAGGGCAACAACGAGGTCCGGCTTTTCCGTTACCAGAAAGTCTCTGGTGATCTGCTCTTCGACCGAGTTGGCTGTGAGACTGTATGTGCCCGGCAAATCGACCAACTTGATGGTCAGACCGTTGTGGTGCAACACGCCGGTTTTCTGTTCGACCGTCTTCCCGGGCCAGTTGCCCACATGTTGAGAGAGACCGGTCAGAAGGTTGAAAACGGTGCTCTTGCCTACGTTTGGAGTGCCGACCAGGGCTACGACAACGGTCTTCTCGTCAGGTTTCTCTGTCATCCCGAGCTTTCTCGCCTCACCATCATCTTGCTGGCCATTCCCCGACCAAGAGCTACTTCCGTATCGTGAATCTTAACCAAGACCGGACCTCTCCCAAAGTTCTTAATCATTCTCACCGGACTGCCTGGAGTGAATCCCATGGAGAGACACCGCCCCAGCATCGCTCTCTCACCTGTGTAGGACTTGAGGACGCCTGATTCTCCGGTGCGGAGCCCGCTCATGGGGATTTCTTCCTCGGCCGTCTCCTCTTCAGAGGAAAGTGGTCTTGCCAGGAGGCAGTCCGCAGTCTTCTTGTCCAACACCAGTCTTTGGCCGTCCAGTTTCAACTCCAGAGACCCATCGCGATCTTTCTTTTCGATCGATACGATCGTGTTCGGCTTCAACCCCCATTTCTCTATCCTCCTCAACAGCCGGGGCTCTTCTTCGGCCACCGCAGAGATGCACACCCTCTGCCGCAGCTTGAATTCCGAAAGCGGCCTGATCCCCTGATCTCTCACATTGCCGTCCTTGTCCGGAATCGGGTGGCCATGGGGGCAGGTATCGGTCTCGCCCAGGAGTGAGGCAAGCCGTTCCTCCGTCTCCGAAGAAGTGGCGTGCTCCAGACGGCAGGCTTCAGTGTGTACCCTATCCCATTTCACGCCGAGTATGTCCGTCAGAAACCTCTCCCACAGGCGATGCCGCCTGATAACCGATAATGCTGCCTGTTTGCCTTCTGCAGTAAGCGAAACCCCTCTATTGGGTTCGTAGTCTATCAGCCCCATCGACTCCAGCCTTCGCATCATATCGGTGACGGCTGGCAAAGACACTCCCAGATCTGCCGCCAGAGCAGATGTAGAAACCGGCGTCTCGGTCCCCTGTCTTTTCTGAATCGCCTCCAAATACTCTTCTACCCGTTCGCTTTTCATATCAGCCTCCAGCAGTGATTTAAGTCGACTTAACTTAAGCCAGTTTAAGTGTAGCACCTTTTCAGAAGGATAGGCAAGACGGTATGCATCCTCTCATGCGGAGTCTGAAGGATAATGATGGCGGCCGTGGTTCTCTTTGACCTGCCTCAGAGAAACCGGATCTGCCCGAATGCCGGACTGTGGATGGAGAATGGAACCTATCGCGGGGAGCAGAGACTCAGTCTGCCTCATGAAGGTAGCGCTGCTTTAGAGGACTTCAGGCCATCTCCCTTCTGTATCCAAGCAGAGGTTGGGCTGGTATAATGTCGCTGAAGGCAATCTGCTGATGATACTTCTGCTGCTAAGTGGCAGGTAGAAAGGAGCTTTGCTATGGCGAAGGGAACAATCAAGAAACTAATCAGGGACAAGGGCTATGGGTTCATCCAAACTGAGGAGGGGAAGGACCTCTTCTTTCACCAGAGTCAGCTCCAAGGTGTGGACTATTCTTCTCTCAAGGAAGGACAAGAGGTAGAATTTGAGCTGGGCAAGCACCGTGATGGCCGCCCAGAGGCTACCAAGGTGAAGCTACCACCACCCAAGAATGAATACGGCCCCCACCAGGGCGGCTTGTAGACCTTCAGGCTGTCCTCCATTTGTATCCAAGCTGAGGTTGGGGTGGTGTTGTTTTGGGAATAAGTCAGAGCTGCGGCGGTGACCTCCCGTAACGGTAAGGACTCCAGCCGATGCAAAGACGGCTATTTCAGTTGGGGTCCCTTGCCGATCTCCATCTTGCCGCGATAGTACCTCTGCTTGATCTCAGGCCCCTTTTCGAGGAACTTGTGCAGGCCTTGTCGTTGGATAAAGCAGAGGTTGAATACCTTCGTGTTATGAGGCAGGACATTGGCCCTGTCTGCCGCCGGATTCAGCTTGGAGCAGGGGAAATCCGGACACTCGAAGCAGAAATCGAATCCGCGTTTGTCAATGCAGGCATATGTTTCACAGGTACTGCCAATCACCGCGCAGTTCCCTTTGAGTGCTCTGCAACCGGCGCAAGGCAGGCTTTCCTTCTTGAACCCCATCGCCAGCAGACTGTCCATGAGCGCCGGGTTGTCCTTCACCCTGTGGGCTCCGCAGTCGCCGCAGTCGATCCCGCACGGCGCGACCATGGTAATCTCATCAGGCCTCTTCATGTCATCACCTCCATCGTTGAATTGCCAGCTGCTATTTAGCATTATAGAACAGAAGCCCTCATCTATGCTGCCCCAAATGTCGTACTCATGACCCAACCTCAGGGGCTGTCCCCTTTGTATCCAGGCTGAGGTTGGGTGGTATAATGTCGCCAAGGAATGGTTCTATGTAGCCATCCCACAGCAAGAATGAAGTTGTTGAACTTTCAAGGAAGCCATGTTACATTACTGAACTGATGAATCTGTTATGGAGGCGAAACAATGGCAGGATATGTTGTATCCATTGAGAAAAAGACGCTAGATAATAACTATTTCAGGCAAGTGTTGTTCACCGGGAAGTATGCTCAGCTCGTGGTTATGTGCCTGCAACCTGGTGAAGAGATCGGTAACGAAGTACATGCTAAGGTTGATCAATTCTTTCGCATCGAGCAAGGTGAAGCAGCCTTTGTTTTCAGCGGAAAAGAAAAACACTTAGTGAAAGATGGGGATGCGGTTATAGTTCCAGCAGGTACATACCATAATGTAATAAATACTTCGAAGACCGCAAAGTTGAAGCTGTATACCATATACTCCCCTCCTAACCATCCTGATAAGACCGTGCATAAGACGAAGGCCGAGGCTGAGAAGGCAGAAGCGGAAGAGCATCACTAGCGAGACTCAGTTCCGTTTCCCCTGAAATGAGCAAACCTACTCTTGGGAGACAGAAGCAAATCTCGAATCGTGCGCCAGATTAGTTAGGCGTAATAGCTTCATATGGAACCCATAATTAGGCATGCGGGTGACCTGCCTCCCAACAGTCATACTACATCTTAAATTGCAGTCATCAACCTTTGGGGTTGCCCAATGCCTCATCCCACCACCGCCTTGTAGAACTTCAGGCTATCCCCTTTTTATGCAAACTGAGGTTGCCAGGTTCGTGTGGTAGATGTCGCCAGACATTCTGCAGGGCAAAAAGCCAGTTACACCTCTGCAGCTGCATCTACAGTCAACTCTTGCGTCAACTGGTCCATCGAGTCTGTCGACTGGTTCTCGATGGTATGCTGCGGCTCTATAATCACCCATGTACCTGATTGAAGCCCCAGGCCGGTCAAGTCTGCGTAGGAGTAGTATCCATACGGGCTAATGTCATCTACATGAACGAGGGTCATCTCATGAGCACTGCTTGGGCCTCGGAATATTCCGACCGCCGAATCTATCCCTTCTGCCTTAAACAAAGCCGCCGCAAGTATGGAAAAGTCCTCGCAGTCCCCTGAGAGAAATCCCAGCGTCTCCATAGGGGCTAAGTTGGCGTCGTCGATATCATACTCGTAGTGGATGTGAGCGTTTATGAAATCCAGTATCTTGCCAATCTTCTGGGTGGGTGAATCCGTAACCTGGACTCCTATGACGTTTATGACTTTGTCCAGTTCCCGTCTTGCTGTGGTGCAGCTGTGCTCGTTGGTGTAGCTGTAGTACGTATCCTCGTAGGAGGCTGCCCAATATATTTCCCCTAGCCCATGTTTGGCCAGGGCAGCAGCGAACTTCACCTTATCTTGATCAGTTGAGTAGCTGTGATCTGCCCTCACACTGTTATAGTAGTCTTCCAGGAGGTGGCCTATTCTGAGAGTCTGTAATACGTTATCAGAAGTACTAAGTTCGTCCAGTTGAGAATTCAGGCTGGAGACTTCTTGCTCCAGGGAGGCCCGTTCCTGTTCACTTTGGGTTAGTTGGCTCTGCAGACTATTGTATTCGCCCTGGGATATACCACAGCCAGGCAGAGCAAATACTACCAGCAGCAGCACCACCGTAGCCAGAACAATCCTTTTCCACATGTTTAATCTCTACCTCCCTTGCACCTTTCTCTTCCAGCCGTACTACGCCAGTATAGTGTCTTCATGGGTTTGTTAGTTCGACGCGACTTACAGAAAGCTCTCGCCTGAGCCGTCCGTCCAAATGGCTTGAGGTTGGCATCGTCCGACAGGTAACGATATGTCATAGACCCGCCCGCTTCCCATCTCAGCTACATCGTCAGAGACTGTTTGACGTTACGAGGTTAGAATCAGCTAGTTCAATCTCGACAAGATGTCACTGACAATGGAGATGTGAGACTCCTCCACGGTGGCTATGTCACTAAGCTTTGGTCTGAATGGGCTGCTCAATGGAAGCAAATCAACAGCCTGCCGGTATAACTGCAAGGCCTGCTTTTCCGCCTCGAGCTGCCGTTGAAACATCTCCTTGTGGCTGAGCTGCTCAGGGAAAGGCTCAAAGGCCCAAACAGGCTTTCCCCCCAATCCCTCCACGACACTGGATACAGTATCGGCATGGCCCATAGAATCGGTACCAAGTTTCAGTACCAGTTTTCTTGCCTCTGCATCTTTCAATTGGCTGGCAATACGAGGATGGTGGACTACCATGGAGTATTCTACCATCAGTGCCCTATTCATAAGGTCCACAACCTCGGATGAATCTCGTACCTGCTTGACCTTCATGGGGCACCTCCTCTGTGGGTCTGTATATATATATCCTACAGGATAGAGCGTCACAGGATGTATGTCAAGGGCTTGTCACCTGCAAAAGCTCGTGTTCGTCCGCTTTCCGGGGCTTCATAGGGACTGCCTCACCTTGTTTGACTTCAAGGCCGTCCCATTCTGTGTCCAAGATGATATTCTGGTGGTATAATGTCGCCAGAGACATTCTGCAGGGATGGAAGTCAGCCGGGTGGATTCCATGGAGCGTGGGGTGAGATGTCAATTCGTACTGTTGAAATTCGCCGATATGGCCATTACAATGGCGATCGGGGTCGCATAGGTCAGATTTTCCCTGCTGTTGGGTAGCCATAGATACTCCATCAGGAAAGGAGAGATCATGGATAACTCAGTGATCATTATCGGTGCCGGCTTTGGAGGGCTGTCTGCGGGATGCTACGGTCAGATGAACGGCTACCGGACCAGCATCTTTGAGATGCACGATAAGCCGGGGGGGCTCTGCACCGCATGGCAGCGCAAGGGCTACACTGTAGACGGCTGCCTGCACTGGCTGGTAGGCTCAGCGCCCGGCGGTGCCATGCCGGGGCTATATTCCATCTGGCAGGAACTGGGTGCTTTGCAGGGGCAGCAGGTGATAGACCTCGATTACTTCTATCGGGTCGAAGGCGTTGACGGCAGGGCTTTCAACATCTACAGCGACCTTGGCAGCCTGGAGCAGCACATGAAGGAGTTGGCACCCGAGGATGCGAGGTTTATCAGCGAGTACTGCAAAGCTGCGCGCCGCTTCTGCCGCCTTAACCTGCCTGTGGACAAGGCGCCTGAGATGTACACGCCCTTCGAAGGGTTGAGGTTTATGTTCAAGATACTTCCCTTCCTTGGCGATCTGAGTAAGTGGAGCCGCATGACAATGAAGGACTTTGCCATGCAGTTCAAGAGCCCGCTGCTGCGGGATGCCTGGCAGCAGGGGCAACCAATCTGGTCACCGGACTTCTCCTCCTTCTTCATATTGGTGACTCTATCCGCGCTGCATCAAAAATCGGCCGGCTATGTCATCGGCGGCTCTGCGAAGTTGTCCCGTGCCATTGAAAAACGTTATCTCGACCTGGGCGGCGAGATCAGATACAAATCACGCGTGACCGAGATACTGGTGGAGAATGACTGCGCCGTGGGCGTCAGATTGGCTGATGGCAGCGAACACCGCGCTGATTATGTGATCTCGGCGGCTGATGGACATGCCACCATTTTTGAGATGCTCGGTGGGAAGTATATCAATGAGAAGATTCGTGGCTACTATGAGAAACTCCTTGTCTTCTCTCCTCTGATCTACATCGGCCTGGGGGTCAACCGTTCCTTTAAGGAGATGCCCCAGATAGTTTCCGGTTTTGCGTTCCCCCTGGACAAACCGGTGATGATCGCCGGCGAGGAGAGAAAATGGCTGAGTGTGCGCATTCACAACTTCGATCCAACTCTGGCTCCGGAGGGAAAGTCACTGCTTACGGTAATGATCGAGTCCAGTTACGCCTACTGGGATTCGCTTCGCCGGGACATGGCGCGCTATACGGCCGAGAAGGAACAGATTGCCGAAACGGTGGTGGCCCTGCTCGATAAGCGTTTCCCTGGCCTGTCGTCTCAAGTGGAGATGCGGGATGTGGCCACGCCGGTTACGTTTCATCGCTATACCGGCAACTGGCAGGGTACTTTTGAAGGCTGGCTCCTGACGCCGGAGACGGTGAACTTGCGTATGAAGAAGACTCTACCCGGGCTGAACCGCTTCTATATGTCGGGGCAATGGGTGCAGCCGGGCGGTGGCCTGCCCAGCGGCGCCATGACCGGACGCTATGTGGTACAGATGATGTGTAAGCGTGATAGGAAACGCTTTATGGCCACGGTTCCGTGAGATAGGCGGTCAGGTTTCAGGCTTTATCCAAAGCCCTTACCCGATATGAACGTGCAGTAGCCGTAGCTGATCGGTCCTTCCTTGGTTGTCTCGCAGGGAAACTCAGGGCATTCAAAGCACAGCCTGATGCCCTTATGAAAAGCACATGTGGCTATCTTGCACATCTTGTTCTCCTTTGGTGTGCATCCCTGCACTCCATTGGGGCATTTGCTCCTGACCATCAGAGGACATTTTTCGCAGGCAATCCCGCATACACCTATCTTCATTTTGTGTCTCCTTGCATTTCACTTTTCGCCTGTAACCGCTAAGTAGTGAGGAATTCGTAAACAAGCTTGTTGAATTCGGCTGCACGCTCGCGCTGCGGGGCATGGCCGCAGCGGGGGAAAATATGCAACTCGCAGTTTGGGATCAGACTGTGGGCCAGCACGGCTTGAGATGAGGACAGATACGGGTCCCTTTCTCCCCAGACAATCATTGTCCGGGGTTGCAGTCCTCCTAGACGGCTTAGGAATACCCAGTCCTCTTTCGGGTTCTTCTGTAACCTGGCCCTTCTCTCCTCTTTCCTGGCTATCCTCTTTACTCCTCTGATAAGCAGAAGGCGCAACTGGGCCTTTCGCCCTATCTCTCCAAGACCCCCGCTGTCTACCAGAACAAGCCTCATGACCTTATCAGGGAAAGACAGGGCAAAGGATAGAGCCACTATTCCCCCGAGGGAGTGGCTTATGATGTGGGCCGCTTCGATGCCGGACGGCTTCCATGAAATCTCTCAGGAAGGATGCTGACCAGGACGGAGAAAGGGGCGAGCCGGGCGACTGACTAAGACCAAAACCCGGCATATCCGGAGCGTAAATGCGGAAATCACGGGCGAAAAAGGCGAGATTCTCCTGCCACTCATGCCAGTCGTTACCACTACCGTGGATCATGACAAGCGGTGGGCCACTCCCCAGGCATTTGTAATGGATATCAAGCCCTTGTATCTTTGCCCAGCAGCTTGAGGGATCCCATTTATCCGGTGTTGTCTGCAGATCCGTTTCCGTCATTCCCACGAATAGTGCTCTTTCCTATTGCTGCTCCAGTGTTCCACTCCTTTATCACGTATCAATTCCAGATGATACTGCAGATTGGGGTGAATTTTCTTCAGCGGGTCGAGTAATTCACAGTGCTTGTAGGTCCGGCATTCCCAGCAACCTTCAAGCCGGTTCTTGACAGCACATTCTCTGACCTTGCAGCCCGGTTTGCCTCCTCCTGCTCTGCACGGAGCAGGGCATTCCAGTTTTCTGATCTCCTGAAGAACCATGACGAAATCAGGATATTCCTGGAACACTTTGCTGTTTCTCGATTTTAACTCGGCATACTTTTCAAACTGGAGTGTTGTCAGGGTGTTCTCTACCTCTTCCATAATAGAGAAGAGGTGTTTATTTGAAGGAATGCAATCCAGGCAATACAAACCGCAAAAAGCCGTGTATTTCTTAGTGTCTACCATAGTTGTTCCCTTTCCCTGACATTCCGGCGAAGCTTGTCCCCGTGAGAACGGGGAGCAGGAATCCACATCATGTTCTTCCGTCACCTCAACCGAGGATGGTCTGCCAGACAGCCATTAGATAATTGTATTATATAATGATTGTATCTTCCGTATGCCCGCAGTGGCGGTTCGCGGATCGCCACTTACTTTTCGAATTCTTTGAAGCGGTAGCCCAGGCCCCGCTCGCTGAGGATGTACCTGGGGTTCTTGGGGTCTTTCTCTATCTTCTGCCTCAGATATGTTACATAGAGGCGCACGTATTGATCCTCATCACGATATTCCGTTCCCCACACCCTGGAGAGTAGCATCTCATGGGTCAGTAATTTGCCGGCATTGGTCACCAGTTGATAGAGCAAGCGGTACTCGGTAGGCCTCAGGCGGACCTCCTTCCCCCGGACGATGACCTTCCGCTGGTCGAAGTTGATCCGCAATTCATCATCAACCGCGATCTCTGATCCGGCTGCCGCTGTTGCCGGCTCTGTCCTCCTCAGCACCGCCCTTATGCGGGAAACCAGCTCCCTCGGGCCGAAGGGTTTGGTAATGTAATCGTCAGCGCCCAGGTCAAGCCCCCTGATACGGTCAACCTCTTCTCCCTTGGCACTAAGGAAGATGACCGGAATCGCCGAGATATCCCGGAGCTTTTCCAGGGTTTCAAACCCATCTATGTCGGGCATCATGATGTCCAGGACCACCAGGTCGGGCATCTCCTTGGCTGCCTTCTCCAGTGCCTCATAGCCATTGGCCGCCCTGACCACTCGGAACCCCTCCAGTTCCAGGTTCATGGCGATGAACTCCACCACATGTGGCTCATCGTCCACTACGAGCACCGTCTTGCCTGAAACTGTGGTCACCGGTCTATCCTCATCCACATTTTAGCGTCTTTCCTGCAAAGGGAGGGTGAAGGTAAAGCGCGAACCCGTTCCCAATTCGCTGGATATCTCTATCTTGCCCCCGTGAGCTTCGATTATTGATTTGCAGATATATAGACCCAGTCCCATTCCCCGCACCATTTTCACCTGGCTGCTGTCTCCTCTGCGGAACCGCTCGAAGATATGCTCCAAGTCCCTCCGTGGAATACCTATGCCCTCATCGGCCACCGTTATCTTCACATTGGCGCTATCTACCTTACCAGTGATGGTTATCTTACCGCCGCGGGGCGAGTATTTGATAGCATTGTCCACCAGGTTGGTGATGACCTCTTCCAGTCGCTCCGGGTCGGCGTGCACCGCGGGGAAGTCGGGATCAAAATCTATCTCGAAGGTGTGATTATTGGTTGTAGCCTCAAGCCGGCGCACCACCTTGCCGGCCAGAGTGGGCAGTTGTACCTCCTCCTTTTTCAGGGTCACCGTGCGGGTCTCGATGCGCGAGGCGAGCAGCAGCCTGTTTACCAGCTTGCTCAGGCGGTCGCACTCCTCTTCGATCACCTGGAGACCATTGCGCAGCGTTTTCTTATTCCACCTGGCGTCGCTCCGGGCCAGGGTACTGGTGTAACCCTTGATGATGGAGAGCGGTGTCTGTAGCTCGTGACCCAGCATGGAGAGAAAGGTCGATCTCAGGTTTTCGACTTCCCGCAGCCGCGTGATGTCGCGAACATTGATCACGGCGCTCAGCGGCTGCCCCCGGTCACGGGAGCGGACCACGGAATAGACCATGGCCACTTCGATGTCCTGCCCATCCGCTGCCTGAATCCTTCCCTGTAACTCACAGGTGGGCAGGCAACCCTCTCCACGCATCAGCATGGGGCACCTGGTCGTGTTGCAGATCGATCTCCCTTCCCAGTCGCGCAGATTCAACATCTCATAGCACGGTTGGCCCATCACTGTTCCTCTGGAATAACCGGTGAGCTTCTCCATGGCCGAATTGAAGCCCACGATCCTGCGTCTGGCGTCGATGCTCATGATGCCCTCGGCGCTTCCCTCGAGCATGGACTCCATCTTGTCTTTCTCATCGGAGAGCACCTGGACCAGCCTGGCATTATCGATGGCAATGGCAGCTTGCCTGGCGAAGGCGGTTAGTGTGGCCTGATCTAGTCTGGAGAAGGGACCTGCTTCCAGGGGGCGCAGTATGTAGATAAGGCCCACCGACCTGTTGCCGATCTGCAGTGGCAGTGCGATTATGGGATTCAGGATGACCCCCTGGTCAGAGGTAGGCAGAGGGGGCCCCAGGTTCAGAGCAGACAGCAGGTTGAAGTTACGTGCACTTGTCGCCAGGTCAGGTATGGCCTCGTCGAGCAAGGGTAATAGCTGGTCCTGGGCCTTTCCATCCAGCCCGTAGAAATCGCTGGCAACGAAGCGGTGCTCTGACTCGCTCCAGGTAGCTACCACACCGGCGATGCCCCCGAGAGCTTCGATGGCGTTCTTCAGAATCATCCGTACCGTGGCTTGAAGATCAGGCTGCTGTGGTGTTGTCTGTGAAATTTCCATCGCTAACTCAACTTGTCCTCTGGGAGAACCTCATGGTTTCCCCGGCATATCTGTCATGCCTGCGAAAGCAGACATCCGGAATTTCTAACGCATTTCTAATATTTCTCAAGCATTATTCTAACACAGCCCCGTTTATACTTTTAGTTGTAGTTTGTCTAGAGGGAAGATATCGAGATTCAGTCGCATAGACAGTTGGAGTCCTATCCATAAACCGATGAGAGAGAATATCAAATTAAGATCAGGAAAGGAGGAGTAGATGTCAGCAAAGGCAAAGACAACCAGTAAGCTCGAGCCGCTTGGAGACCGGGTAGTGATTAAGCCAGCCAAGCGGGAAGAGATGACCAAGACAGGCCTTGTGCTTCCGGAGACGGCCAAGGAAAAGCCTCAGGAGGGTGAGGTCGTTGCTATCGGTCCCGGCAAGATGACTGATGATGGCAAAAGGATTGCCATGGATGTCAAGGTGGGAGATGTGGTGGTTTACGCCAAGTATGCGGGAACCGAGTTTAAGCTTGAAGATGAAGAGTTGATCATCGTTCGCGAAAGCGACATTCTGGCTAAGAAGAGTTAGGAAAGGAGGAAGAAAGGTGGCAAAACAGATAATTTTTGGACAGGAAGCCAGGACAGCCCTGAAGAAGGGTGTGGATACCCTGGCTGATGCTGTCAGACCAACCCTGGGACCAAAGGGCCGGCCGGTGGCCCTGGACAAGAAGTGGGGACCCCCGACGGTTATCAATGATGGTGTGAGTATTGCGAAAGAGATCGAGCTTCCTGATCCCTTTGAGAACATGGGGGCTCAGCTCTTGAAGCAGGCTTCTGCCAAGACCAATGACAAGTGTGGTGATGGCACGACCACTTCAACGCTTCTGGCTCAGGCGATTGTCGCCGGCGGCTTCAGAAACATCACCGCCGGAACAGATGCCATGGCTATCAAGCGGGGCATTGAGAAGGGCGTTCTTATCCTGATAGAGGAACTGAAGAAGAAGGCTATCTCTGTATCCGGCAAGGAGCAGATCGCTCAGGTAGCCACTATCTCTGCCGTTGATGCTCAGATCGGCAGCCTGATTGCCGATGTCATGGAGAAAGTGGGCAAGGACGGCGTCATCACTGTAGAGGAATCGAAGGGATTGCAGTTCGAAACCGAGTTTGTGGAAGGTATGAAGTTTGACCGTGGCTATATCAGCCCTTACTTCATCACCAACCCGGACCGCATGGAGACGGTTATTGAGGATCCCTACATTCTCATCACCGATAAGAAGATCTCTGCCGTAGCGGATATCCTGCCGGCACTGGAGAAGATACTCCAGGTGAGCAAAAACCTGGTGATTATTGCTGAAGATATTGATGGTGAGGCTCTGGCTACCCTGGTGGTCAACAAGCTGAGAGGCACTATCAATTGTCTGGCAGTGAAGGCCCCGGGCTTTGGCGATCGCCGCAAGGCTATGCTGGAGGATATGGCCATCCTTACCGGCGGTAAGGTGATCTCCGAGGAGGTTGGCAGAAAGCTCGACTCGGTAGTAGCGGCTGATCTGGGACGTGCCCGCAAGGTGGTGGCGGATAAGGACAACTGTACCTTCGTTGAAGGCAAGGGTTCTGATGATGCCATCAAGGCCCGCATGAAGCAGATCAAAGCCCAGATTGATGAGACTACCTCTGACTTCGACCGCGAGAAGCTGCAGGAGCGGCTGGCCAAGCTGGCCGGCGGCGTAGCCGTGATCAAGGTCGGCGCTGCGACGGAGACAGAGCTGAAAGAGAAGAAGCATCGCGTAGAGGATGCCCTCTCTGCTACCAGGGCTGCTGTGGAGGAAGGGATACTGCCCGGCGGTGGAGTAGCCTTGCTCAATGCCTCCATTGCACTTGAGCCCCTTTTGAAGGACGGCGATGAGGCTGTCGGTATAAAGGTTCTGAAACAGGCCATCGAAGAGCCGATCAAATGGATTGCCTTCAATGCCGGAGCCGAGGGCTCGGTGATAGTGGATGCGGTAAAGAAGGGCAAACCTGGATATGGCTATGATGCTGCCAAGAACGAGTTTGGGGACATGGTGAAAAAGGGCATTATCGACCCGTTGAAGGTGGTTCGCACGGCGCTGGAGAATGCTTCCAGTGTGGCTGTGATGATATTGACCACTGAAGCGCTGGTGAGCGATATCCCGGAGAAAGATAAGGGACCTGCCGGACCGGCCATGCCACCGGAGTACTAAGCCAGTAGACCATAAATAAATTGAACGTAGAGGGGCGGCTCTTGTTGTGAGCCGCCCCTACTTGAGGGAAGAGCCGAGCTATAAGAGTTAGTCTCTCCGTAGAAAGTGGGTGTCAGAGAGATCCGATATGGAACGGCGCTATGAAGGTTCTGTAGTAACCGGTGGTCTGTCAGATGGGTAGCAGGGGCTCTTGTGAGCAAACGGAGCAGGTCAGCATCTCGTGCTTGCGTTGCGGTGAGTGTTGTACGAGGTACCAGGTTCGGTTGGATTTGATGGAAGCGCGACGTATTGCTGATGGACTGGGGATTGTGTGGGATAAGTTCCTGGAAAGGTATACTGATCAGACCTGGCCGGGTACAAACAGCGTTCTCATACGCCATGAGAATGGGGCGTGTGCCTTTTTGGAACACCTGGACGAGGGCAAGTCGACCTGTTGCCGTATCCATGATTTTAAACCGACTTCCTGCCGGGAATGGTCGCCCGGCCTTTACCGGCGCGAGTGCCGAACAGGCTTGAGCAAACATTGGGGACTTGCGGTTAGTTCTTCAGGACAAATCGGCCTGAGGATAGAGTAAAGGCTTTTTGATCTTTGTAGGAGTTGCCGTTGGGTGATAGGAGAAATTGAATGCCGACCTACGAGTATCAGTGTAATGCGTGCTCTCTACGGTTTGAGTTAAAGAGGCATTTTGATGAGAAAGTAGAGGCCGATTGCCCGCAGTGCTCCAGTCAGGCCCGCCGCCTGTTCTCTCCGGTGCCCATTGTTTTTAAGGGACCGGGGTTCTATGTGACCGACAATGCTGCAGAGAACAGTAGCCTTAAGTCCAGCGGCAAGCGAGATGAGGACAAGCCGGCAGAAAAGAAGAAAGAGTCAGAACCGGCGAAGGGCAAGAAAAGCGAATCAGAACCGGCGAGGCAAGAAGAACGAATCGGAACCGGCGAGGGACAGGAAGAACGAGGTTACGGTATGATGGCCCATGGGGGATCTGCTCCCTGAGCTATTATCCTTAGCATTGGAATCCGGAACAAGGTTAGTGGGAAGATAGAAGACAATCTGTAATCTCTCCTGTGCAATCCGGATGCGATAAATTCCCCTGTATTCATAAGTTGCGTGAGAGGATGCCCTATGGCAAAACGAGACTACTACGAAGTTCTGGGCATCGATAGAAACGCCGACGAAGCCACCATCAAAAAGGCCTACCGCAGTCTGGCCATGCAACATCACCCCGATAAAAACCACAATGATGATCAGGCTGTAGAAAAAATGAAGCAAATCAACGAGGCCTATGCAGTCCTGTGTGATCCCCAAAAACGTAGCCTGTATGACAGGTATGGTCATGCGGGCCTCGAGGGATATGCTCCGGAGGACATATTCCGTGGGGTGGATTTTGGCAGCCTATTCAGAGAGTCCGGGCTAGGGGGCTTTGGCGATAGCATCTTCGATAGCCTTTTCGGCGGGAGTACGGCGACCGGAAGAGGGGCCAGAAGGGGTGCTAACCTTAGATATGATCTCAGTGTGACTCTGGAGGAGGTAGCCTCCGGTGTGGAGAAGACTGTGGAGTTGCCTAAAGCCGAGAAGTGTTCTGCATGTAATGGAACAGGTGCCCAGCCAGATGGCCTGGTAGATTGCCGCAAGTGTCGGGGCACCGGCCAGATTGTCATGGAGCAGAGGTCGGGATATGGCATAATCAGGCAGATCATGGTCTGTGGCGATTGCCGGGGCAAGGGCAAAATTGTGAAGAAGGCCTGCAAGGAGTGCCGGGGCAAGGGCATTATCGAGCGGACCAAGGAGATAAGAGTGGTTGTCCCTGCCGGTGCCGACACGGGTCACCAGATCAGGATTGAGGGAGAAGGCGGGATAGGCGAGGGACTTCCCGGTGACCTCTATATCGTTTTTAATGTGGAGAAGCATCCTGTTTTTGAGAGGCATGGCGACGATATCTATCTTCAGCAGGACATCAGCTTTACTACAGCGGCTCTGGGCGGACAGGTGCAGGTGCGCGGTCTCGATGGTGATCTCGATCTTGACATAACTGAAGGGGCGCAGACCGGGACGGTGTTCCGCATCACGGGCAAGGGTATTCCCCACCTGAACCATCGCGGCAGGGGAGACGAGTATGTTGTAGTCAGGGTAATTACCCCTACCAAACTGAGCCGCGAGGAAAAGGAGTTACTCAAGGGATTTGAAAGGCTGAGACAGAAATCAGGTAGTGACAAGCATGGCGAGGGTAAGAAAGGTTGAACCTTGCTCAGCCGCAGCGGGCCATAACAAGATACGGCGTGGAGAGGGAGTGCCGGGCACTCTGACAAAGGAAGAAGAACCAGTCCGCGCAGAAAAGAGAAAGGCGTTGGGAGAAGAGCTAGGGCGAATTGAGAAGCCGTCCGTCGAGTCCTTCGGGGAGGAGAGAAAGCTCTTCGTCGTTCCCCTGATATTTGGGGGCGACGATGCTCCGGCTGAGTATTTGGAGAAATACGAGCTCTACTGGCAGCAGGCCAGCGACCATATTGCCAGGCTGGAGTCGAAGATCGGCAAGGTCAACCGTATCTACCACGAATCGGTTGTGGTTGGTGGTGAAAAGGGTCTGGAGATTATGGAGAGGCTCAATCTCAGCAGTTGCCAGATCGCCAGAGAAAAGTGCCAGAATGGTGCTCAGCTAGAGGCCACGGATGACAGGGAACTGGCTGAGGAGAGCATGGACTGGGAGAGATGCCTTATGCTGGGTTTTATGAGCGATAAGGTGGCCCGGATGGTTGGTGAATTCTATGTTGAGGCCTCTCGGAAAAGGTATGAAGGCATCGCCAGGAAGATTGATGAGACTTTGAAGACTGGCGAAAAAGCGATCCTCTTCATCAGCGGAGGGCACCGGATACAATTCCCTCAGGATATGCAGGTGTTCAGCGTATTTCCCCCCGCGCTGGACCAGATTCACAAGTGGTTACGCGACCGCTCAGAAGGCGAACCGGTGGAACCGAGAAGCAAAAGCCAAATCCAGAGTCTTAATACCCTTGTCTTAGGAACCCTCAAGTGAATGTCCACCCGCGTCCGGACATGCTGGCCGTCCGACTAGCCAACATCCTTCCGCTCCATCGCCGGGTAAAAAGAAAGAAGGTTGGCCGGCCATCGGTCAACCTTCCCAGTGAGCACAGGGTTATGGCCTAGTGGGCAATTATCCTTCGAACTTGAATGTTCCGGTTTGGAAGACCTTCAAGCAGGCATCCACTACATTGGGGTCATAAAGGCGGCCCCTATTCTGTAAAATCTCCTCCAGGGCTTTATCTGTACCAAGAGCCGGCCGATAAGGCCGGTGGGAGGACATAGCTTCAACAACGTCAGATACAGCCAGGATCCTTGCCTCCAGAAGGATAGACTCACCTCGAAGGCCTGAACAGTAGCCTGAACCGTCCAGCCTCTCGTGGTGCTGAAGCACTATCTCTGCGGTTGGCGATGGAAAATCAATAGTCTTCACTATTTCATAGCCGGTTTGGGAATGAGTTTTGATCATGGCGAATTCGATTTCATTCAACCGTCCGGGCTTGCTGAGAATCTCTGTAGGGATATTCATCTTGCCAATGTCGTGAAGTAGACCGGCTATGCGGATTCTCTTAGTCTGCTCGCATGAAAGGTTCATTTCCTTGGCTATGGCACAGGCGAGCTGGGTTACGCGTCGCTGGTGACCGGCGGTATAGCGGTCTCTCGCTTCCACTGCCAAGGACATGGCCTGGATAGTGGACTCCATGATCCTTTCCACCTTTTTGAGGCTTTGTTCGAGTTCTTCTGCGGCCTGTTTTCGTTGTGCGATCTCAGCCTGCAGTGATTTGTTGGTCTTGGCGAGGTCTGCTGTCTGTTCCTGAACCCTCTGCTCCAACATATCATGGGCTGAGCGCAGCGCTGTTTCTGCCTGTCTCTGCTCGGTGATATCCCGGAATCCCAGGACCGCTCCGGTGATACTTCCCTTGCTATCCAGAATTGGTGCGGCGCTGTCATCAATTGGTATTTCTCTTCCATCCTTTGTAACCAGAATGGCAGGATGATCCAGGCTGACAATAAGACCCTCACGAATAGTTCCCATTACAGGGCTCTCGATAGGCGTGCGGGTATCTTCCCTGATCAATCGGTATATCTCTGCCAGATCCTTGCCTGCTGCGTCCTTCTGGGGCCAGCCGGTTATAGCTTCAGCCACCGGATTCATAAAGGTGACCGACCCCTTGGTATCCGTAACAATCACACCATCCGCAATACATTTGAGGGTTGTGGCATAGCGTTGTTCACTTTCCTTCAGTTTCTTCTCCATCGCGTGCTTGTAGAGAGCCATCTCGATGGCGGCGTGCAGTTCTCTGTCTTCAAACGGTTTAATGAGGTAGCCATAAGGCTCCGTCGTTCGGGCGCGCTCCAAGGTCTGGTCATCTGCATAGGCAGTAAGATAAATCAGCGGGACATTTAGACGGGCGCGGATATGGCCAGCGGCTTCTATGCCATCCATACTACCTTTCAGCATGATGTCCATCAGAATCAGATCAGGGTGGGTCTCCTCAGCGTTTCTGATGGCCCCCTCTCCTGTGGATGCTGCAGCGCAAACCTCATGTCCCATGGCCTTCAGTCTGTCCTGGATTTCCATGGCGATAATGCTTTCATCTTCAACAACCATAATTCGTGCTTTTGCCATTATTCAACCTCCTCGCCCTACCAGGATTCTGGAGATGTTGGTGTAGTTGTGCATTCTACTGTCTCTGTTCCCTGAAGGTGATAGTAAATTCCGTCCCGCCTTGCCGGTTGAGTTCGATAGTACCCCCCAGTTGCTCCACGAGGGTGGTTACCAGTTTCAGGCCCAATGATGTTGTATTCCGGAAATCGAGGTCTTGGGGCAGGCCGACACCGTTGTCGCCGACCACGAGGATGAACTTGGTACCGTTCTCCCGCTGCAGGGTGACAGATATCTGGCCCTGTTTACCTTCTGGGAAGGCGTATTTCAGGGAATTGGAGATGATCTCATTGATGATGAGACCGCAGGGGATAGCGGTATCTATGCTGAGGACAGCGTTCTCGATATTCAGCTTCAATGCAATGGTCTGTCGATCCACTCCGTATGAAAGGAACAGAGCGTCTATCAAATCGCGGATATATTCGCCGAAGTTGATGGTGGCGGTGTCTTTTGATTGATAGAGCTTCTGGTGGATAAGGGTCATGGATTTGACGCGGTTGCTGCTCTCGTTGAACATTTCTACTACATTCCGGTCGTTCACACGTCTGGACTGGAGGTAGAGGAGGCTGGAGATAACCTGGAGGTTGTTCTTCACGCGGTGATGGATTTCCCTGAGCAGTAAATCCTTTTTGCGGGCTTCCTCTACCTGTTTGCGTTCGGTGACATCACGGACCATGACCAGGGCCTCGTCATTGCCGCTTACTGCGATTCTGGCCTCGTAGTCGGCCGAATTGCCGTTGAGTGGCAGGTGGAATTCGAATATCTGTGTTTCTCCGGTCTCCAATGCCTGTTTCATGTGAGGTAAGGCGCGCTGGACGACTTCTGTGGACAGGGCCTGATACTGGGGCGAAGCCTTGTTAACCTTGGATGTCTCCGGTTTACCTTGGGTTAAATCATTTTCGTTAGCCAGTCTGGCATCCATGAGAGTGCCATCCTTGTTCAGTCGGAACATGATGTCTGGGATGGCGTTGACGAGGGCGCGGTTCTTAGCCTCGCTTTCCGTCAACTCGTGCTGTGACTGCTCCAGTGATGCCAGCATCCCGTTTATAGCTGCACCGAGGCTCGATAATTCATCGTTCCCTTTGGCTGATACACGCTCGGACAGGTTGCCGGTTCTGCGCACCTTGTCCACACCGGCACTAAGCCCAAACACCCGGGAGAGCAAGACCCTGTTCATCAAGATGATGGTTATTATGCCAAATGCCAGGGATGCTGCTGTGAGAAAGACTATGAGCCAGATGACCGTTTGCTGTCCTTGTTTGTAGATATCGCGGGGCATATCTGCTCTCAATATCATAGCGGGCTTGCCGTAAATATCGTTCAGCAAGCCGTATCCGGCCACGGTGCTGCTGTTTAACGGTCGGGTGATAACGGGTGTTTGATCCGACAGCAGGGACTGTGCGGTCAAGAAGTCGGCTGGCATCTGGGGATCATCCAGGCGATACAAGCTGAGAGACAAATGGGTCTGGCCTGCCAGCCTCTGCACCTCGGTATCATCAAGGAAGCGCACGAAGATCACCCTGCCTTCGATGGGGCCGAAACTGCTATTGACTACGATAGGGTATGATTGAACAAGAAGGGTGTCCTGGGGAAGAGCAAGTATCCCTGTTACGGTGCTACTATCTGTTTGTGGAGGCCGTTGAAAGCGGGCTGTCGCCCATGAGCTCTTCCGTCAGGCCGGTGGGGAAGGGTATTGGCTGGCCTGTCTGCAGATCGTATCCCATGCCAGCAGGGGGGAGGTTAGGTGCCATGACAAAGAGAATGTAATTGAGCTCCATTGTAGCAAAGGCTGGTTCGCTGACATTTATCTTCATGTACATTCCATTCGCATCTTGGACTACTGAAAAGCACTGGCTCTCCACCATGAGGTTACTGAAGGTGATGCTTATGGTAGAGAAGTCTCTATAGAGAGCGCTCACGACCCGTTGGGTGTTTTGGCTGGTGTTGTCTTTCTCCAGTTGGTCGAAACGCCGCATCATGATGGTTTGCGAGATGATGAACATGATAGCAATCGAGGCAGCGAAGACGACGCAGGTCATTATTATCGCTTTCTTACGCAGTGTCATCGAGCTGCCTCCTGATGGCGTATTATGGAAGCCAATAAACAGTCCATTTTCTACCTACCACTTTGTTCTCACTCTATAAAGCATAAGGCTTCCACTGGCATATTTCGGAAAGCCAAAACCAACGGCCTGGAAGCGGGTTCTCTTTCCTCTTAGGATCGAGGGCCGTTTTCACTCCATAGTGCTAGTCTGCGATAATGAGGTTACACCCGTGTCTCATGTGATGTTGTTCGTCTCACAAATCCATCTCAATAGATACTATCCATGTCTCTTATTTCCTACACTCTTCTGTCGTGTCGGTCAGTGGCCAATCTGAAGTATTGCCTGCCAGAGGAAACGTTCTGCTTCTCGAAATCCTTGAACTATATGTGTCCTCTCGACTATTATAGGAAAGCCCGACTCTCTAGAGTCCTGGATTTGGGCGCAAATAATGACCTCGATTGTACTGGCCGGCGGCAAAGGGGTACGCTTGGGGAGGGACAAACTCTCGGAGGCTGTGGGCGGGCATCCCCTGCTCCAGAGGGTTATTGATGTTCTGGCACTGGTCAGTGACCAGATTCTGGTAGTCATTGCCCAGAGACAGCATGCCCCTGCTCTATTGGCAACTGCAAAAGAGGCGAGGGTCATAGCTGATTTCTACCCTGGCAAGGGTGCCCTGGGCAGTATCTACACTGGCCTGGCAGCCTCCGGCTCTTCCCACAGCCTGGTAGTGGCGGGTGATATGCCGTTTCTCAGTTCTTCCCTGCTGCACTATCTGATGGAGATTTCACCGAATTTTGACGTTGTCATGCCCAGAGTTAAAGGCGAAATAGAGCCTCTCCATGCCATCTATTCCAGGAACTGCCTGGAGCCCATCAGGCAGCGGATTGAACAGGGGGATCTCAGGATCAGGGGGTTCTTTCAGCAGGTGAAGGTAAGGTATGTGGAAGAGGAGGAGATCGACAGGTTCGATCCCAGGCATCTCAGCTTTTTCAATATCAACACCCCGGCGGATTTGAGAAAGGCAAAGGTGATGTTGGAGGAATTTGACAACCCGTGAGAGGCCATATGTCTATCGAGCGTCTCTGTGCCCCGCTTCTCTTCAGGCTGTTGTCATTCCTGCGAAAGCGGGAATCTGTGGTTTCTCTGTTCTGCCTGGTTTTACACTTTAGTGGCTACAGTGTCTGCGGTTTTCTGGTCAAATCCAACCAGCAACTCGTTTAGCTTTGCCGAACTACTGCTTTTCATCGCGGCATCTTCACGGGAAACAATTCCGCTTTTCACCAGATTGGCCATGGCCATGTCCAGTGTCTGCATACCCTCTCTGCTGCCCATCTCTATGTTAGGGGGTATTTCGAAATTCTTGTGGTCGCGGATGAGTCGCTTGATCACATTGTTAGCCAGCATGATCTCGACGGCAGCTATCCGCCCTCCCCCGATACGGGGCAGGAGGGTCTGTGAGAGTACTCCCTCTATCACTTGTGATAGCTGCAGCCTGACCTGTTGCTGCTGTCCGTACGGGTACATATCAATTATGCGGTCAATGGATTGCGCTGCGTCGATGGTGTGTAGTGTGCCCAGCACCAGATGACCCGTCTCGGCAGCTGTCATTGCTGTGCTTATCGTGTCCAGGTCACGCATCTCTCCGATGACAATGACATCCGGGTCATGGCGGAGGGCGTGCATTAGGGCGGTATGGAAAGACGTGGTGTCATCCCCCAGGTCTCGCTGTCGAATGATACACTTGTTATTGCGGAACAGGTATTCAATGGGGTCTTCAATGGTGATAACACTCCGTCTTGTAGTCTGATTGAGGTGGTTAATCATTGCCGCCATGGTGCTTGACTTGCCACTGTTGGCAGGGCCGGTTACCAGGATGAACCCTCTTGGCTTGAGAATAAGCTCCTTGCAGATTTGGGGCAGGCCCAGTTCATCAATAGATGGTATATCAACTGACACACGACGGAAGGCAAGGCTGATTGTGCCCCTCTGTTTCAACACGTTAACCCGGAATCGAGCTACCCCGGAGATACTATAGGCAAAATCCAGTTCCAGTTCTTTCTTAAAGGCGGTTCTTTGCTTTGAAATAGTAACTTGTTTGAAGAATGTATCGATATCTTCTTCTGTAAAAGGCGGTATATCCTCTTGCGGTATGAGGGCGCCGTCAATACGGAACACCGGTGGGGTTGATACCATGAGGTGTAAATCCGAAGCACCTTTATCTACCGTCTGTTGAAGAAGTTCATCTATTTCCATTTCCAGTACCTCACGATTTCAGTAGTAACCCGTGACATTGTCCTGCCAAATGGCGCTTCAGCCCTGAGCACAGTGTCATCAGGCGACGGGAGTTCATCAATCCGAATGCCCAAAACTCTTTCTGCATGGTCTGTCCCTTCTTTGGGCATCATTAGCTGTGCAGGAGGAAATGCCTTTATGCTGGTAATATTTTGACCGAAACTGCATGTTTTGGTAAGTCCCAAATGGACATTATTGGTGAGCTGGATGGCTCAAATAAATTAAATCGTAATGTAATTATATCTTAGAGGAAATAATTTAGCCTGTCAACGGGATGATTTGTAGAGTGTTTCTACAGACTCACGGTGCCGTAGAAACGCTGACATGGCTGAAGGCAGTGACGGCTGCTCCGGGATCAAGGGTATAGCTGACGCCCCTCGTCATCCTCGATGATAATAGCATTCTCGGGGCAGCTTTCGGCAGCCTCTAACAGCTTGGCATCATCTACGGAGGAGGGGTTGAGGACCACAGCCTTGTTTTCCTTATCAAGTTTGAACACCGTCGGTGCGATGGCCACGCAATTGCTCACGCCAAGGCATAAATCTCTATCTATCCTTATTTTCATCTTGCCCTCATCCCTATTCTACCTCATTGAGGGGTGGTTCAGGGAAAACCAGGGCTCTGAGTGTTCTGATACGCGGTTATCAGGGGCATTTACAGGTGGGCTGAGGACTGCTAGAATCTCGACACTGCTGTAATAAGGACAGGAGGTCATCAATGACGGACTGGAGGGAATATGCGCCCCGATTGAAGGAGGTGCTGGCTCTGGAGGGTAATCCCATTGCAGTTACCTACTCCATGACTCCGGTCGCAGGGGCCAACAACCACCGTCTGGCGGTGTGTCAGGCTCTTCTCGAGGCGCGCGCCGGTGCTATCATTAACCTTAGCAAGGACAGCTGCAACTGCCCTGGAGGAATTTGTCACCTGGGTCTTGGCCCTCCCCCTTCCGGAGATGAAGATAAACTGATGAAAAAGTTCCTCGTGGAGGGTGAGAAGATTTTCTGCTCGATTGCCACAGTGCACCGGACAATGACCCTGACATCGGCCCCTCCCCTGGGCCTTGCGGAATATGTGGTCCTTTCCCCTTTGGAGAGATCGGAGCTCATGCCCGACCTGGTGGTCTTTTTGTGCAACCCTGAGCAGGCATGCCGCCTGGTTACACTGGCCACCTATCCTGATGGCAAACCACCACGGCCGGAGATGGCGGGCTCCACCTGCCATATGGTCATCGCCTATCCCTGGGTATCAGGTGAAATCAATGTCAGTCTAATGGACTATACCTCGCGGAAGTACCGGGACTGCAGAGCAGAGGAGCTTTTTGTCACCATACCATATCACATGATGCCGGGCCTTATGTGGAGCATCGATCGCTGCAGTGCCGGTACTGCCGAGGTATAATCGCTCTTGAATCAAGAAGACAGGAAGAGCTTATGAAAGGAACAGTAACCTTCTCCGGGAGCCAACCTGTAGTAGCCTATTTCTGTATGGAGGTTGGTCTCGACCCTGCCATGCCTACCTATGCCGGCGGCCTGGGGATGCTGGCTGGAGACACTCTATGCGCTGCTGCCGACCTGGGTATACCTGTGGTTGGCGTGACTCTCCTGCACCGCAAAGGCTATTTCCAGCAGCACCTGGATGCCCAGGGTAATCAGACCGAGACTCCTGCCCTCTGGTTGCCGGAGAAGATGCTGGAGGCTTTGCCCCAGCGCGTATCGGTGACAGTTGAGGGGAGGCAGGTGCAGGTGAGGGCCTGGCGCTATGTCCTTGGCAGGCGTGTCGGAACAAGCGGTCCCGGTATATTTCCTGGACACGGCTTTGCCGGAGAATGGCTCCTGGGATCAGACGCTGACGGACTACCTCTACGGGGGAGATGATCATTACCGCCTGTGCCAGGAGGTGGTGTTGGGCCTGGGTGGGTTTGCCATGCTTTCCGCCCTGGGTTATCAGAGGGTGCAGGCCTACCATATGAATGAGGGACACTCGGCTTTGCTTGCCCTGGCATTGTTGAGGGAAGAACTGGGGGCGCGTGGTTTCAGTGGTATGACCTCAGAGGACAAAGAGACGGTTCGCCGGCGGTGTGTCTTCACTACCCACACACCGGTGCCTGCCGGGCAAGACCGGTTTCCAATGGAGATGGTGAAGAAGGTGCTCGGCGATGAACTGACCTCTGCCCTGGAAACATGCCGGTGTTTTCTTGATGGCTCCCTGAACATGACCTATCTGGCCTTTTCCTTTTCGCACTATGTCAATGGTGTCTCCATGCGCCATGAGGAAATCGCCCATAGTATGTTCCCCGGCTATCCGATTAACTCCATTACTAACGGAGTGCGTGCGATCACCTGGACAGCACCATCTTTCAAAGAGGTGTACGACCGCCATATTCCGGAGTGGCGGGGGGACAATCTGTACCTGCGCTATGCAATAAGCATTACGCTCGAAGAGATCAGGCAGGCGCATTACCACGCCAAGGGGGAATTGCTGGCAGAGGTGGAACGGCGGACCGGCCGCCGGCTGGACCCGGCGGTGATGACCATCGGTTTTGCACGGCGCGCTACGGCTTACAAGCGGGGAGACCTTTTGTTCTCTGATCCGGACCGCCTGAAGAGGATAGCGCGCCAGGTTGGGCCCCTGCAGGTGATCTACGCCGGCAAGGCCCATCCCCGGGATGAAGGCGGCAAGGCCTTGATACGCCACATCTTTGAAGCTGCTGCTGCTTTGAGGGATACGATAGAGGTTGTCTATCTGGAGGAGTATGACATGACGCTGGCAAAATATCTCTGTGCCGGTGTGGACCTGTGGCTCAATACGCCGCAGAAACCGTACGAGGCCTCCGGCACCAGCGGTATGAAGGCGGCGCTCAATGGAGTACCCAGCCTGAGCATTCTGGATGGCTGGTGGATCGAGGGTAATGTGGAAGGGGTAACCGGCTGGTCCATAGGCGATGACTGGGAGCCCGAGAGCAATCCTTCGAGAGATATCGCTTCTCTGTATGAGAAGTTGGAATACATCATTCTCCCCATGTTCTATAAGAAGCCGATGGAGTATCTGCGGGTCATGCGCTGGGCCATTGCCTTGAATGGTTCGTATTACAATTCACAACGGATGCTGCTCCAGTATCTGAACAACGCCTATGCCCCCGTAAAAAAGACTACCTGGGCCCCTGCCTACCCCCATGAATATGATCATGGGTGACTCACAGGCTGAACTACAGCGGCCCATCCTCATTTCATTGGCGCATCGGTCCTGGTTGGTCTGTAAAGGACGGCTGTATTGCTTGTGTAGCCTGTCGCCTGTGTGCGGGTTTGACGTTTGAGAAGGCGATGGCGTAAGATGGATTTGAGACAAAAGTTGCATACAGGAGTGAAGAACCGGCCTAGAGTAAACTAAGGTTTTGGAGGAAGAGGTGGGGTTGGGATTTGGACCAATAATTGAGTACGTGGAGGTAGAACATGAAGGAAAAGGTTGAGGCGGTACTGGCTAAGATAAGACCCAATTTGCAGGCGGATGGCGGGGATGTGGAGCTGGTGGATGTAAAGTCCGGTGTTGTAAAGTTAAGACTCAAGGGGGCCTGCGGAGGCTGTCCCATGGCTGCCATAACTCTCAAGGAGGGAATTGAGAGGGCGCTTAAAGAAGAGGTGCCGGGGATCAAGCAGGTAGTGGCTGTCTAAGTCGTTAGTTTTGCAGGGCCGGTCATAAAAGCAAATGCGGATATATTGCTAGTTCGTGGAGAGGATTGGTTGAAGACAGAAGACAGAGTAGAGAAGATCATAGATAAAGTGAGGCCTGCCCTGGGTGTTAACATTGTGGAGTTGGTGGATGTCAGTGAGGGAGTGGTAAGGGTGAGGGTGATTCCATCAGCCTGCTCTGCCGGTATACCTCAGGAAACGGTCCTGACATTGCTGGAAGAACAGATCAAGGATGAGATGCCTGAGATCAGAGAAGTAGTTGCCGTAGAAGCCTGATGACATGTAAAAAGGGATTTCTTTGGTGAGAGAATGCCTGTCTATGAGTATTGTTGTCCAGACTGTAATATAAGGTTCGAATTGCTCCGGCCGTTGTCCCGGTCCAGCGAGGGGGCCCCGTGTCCCGGCTGCAGCAAGACAGTGGGGCGGGCAGTCTCTTTATTCGCTTCGTATTCCAAAGGCGAAAACGGTATGTCCGCTCCTATCGCCGGAGGCTCTTCCTGCGGCGGGTGCTCTTCTTCCAGTTGCAGCAGCTGCGGCGGGTAATGTGGGTGAAACGGACCCTGTCGGGGTCATGTCTTAGCAACTTGAGCAGGGGCGGTTTATGAACCGCCCTCTATGTTTTCCGATTACCTCTCTGCCCGGGGTCCACAAGTTGCAGGGGGCAGACTTCAATATTTGATCATTATTGAGGCTGGTGTTTTGAGAACGTTGATTTTAGGTCTGGGGAACCCGATCCGCGGCGATGATGGAGTGGGGATCAGGATTGTGGAAGCGCTGGAAAGCGAGATCCATCATCCGGAGGTAGAGGTAGCAGAGAGTATCAGCGGCGGGCTGGACCTTCTGGACCTGCTCGCGGGCTATCAGCGGGCCATCATAATCGATGCCATCCAGACCCACGAGGGAAAGCCAGGCCAGGTTTACCGGTTGGGCCTGGAGAATCTGCCAGCTCCTCTCCACTGCTCCGTGGTCCACGACGTCGATCTGGTCACTGCCCTGGATTTAGGCCGCAGACTTGGTATGGCGATGCCCCAGGAGATCGTCATCTTTGCCATAGAGGTAGCTGATGTCACCACCTTTGGCGAGGAATGCACTCCGGAGGTGGAGAGGTCTATCCCTGAGGTTATCAGGCTGGTGCTGCAGGAACTGCCGGCCGCAGATCAGGCGTAACCAGGGCTGAATGGCAGCCTGCGATGTCCTGACAGTCAAGGCAAGAAACCGGGGAATCACCATTCGGACCCGAGCAGGCAATTCCTTTTTGTTATTCGTATTCCGTTTTACATTTGCCCTGATTTTGTGGTGGTATAATATCGCAGGAGATTTTGGCGTGATAAAACCATGGACAGGAAGTTTCGGAGAATACCGGAATGCTCCAGATGCGGCAGGTGTTGCATAGAGCAGGGTTCCGGGTTCACCATGATGCCCGATGATTATAGAAGATGGAAGCGCCAGGGGCGACGCGATATCCTGCGCTATATCTGGCAATGCGAAGTGCCTGCTGATTATGACGGCATATGGGACTTATGGATAGACTGGGTAGACCCTGAGACAGGAGAAAATCTGGATTATTGTCCCTTCCTGAAGAAGCTGAGCCGGAGCAAGTATACCTGTGCCATTTATGATACCAGGCCGGCTATATGCGAGAGGTTCTGGTGTGAAGGAGCATACAGGATCGGGAAAAGAGGGGCCCCTTTCAGAGCTGTGCGTGGACTGACAAGGGCCGGGAACCAGGCTGCAAGCGTATCAGTGGATTCAGGTCCGCCTCACCTTCAATCTATGTGCTTTCATTCTATGGCAGCCAGCAGCACCTGCTAGTGCAGTGTCATCGTAATACCTATACAATGGATTCCCCCTTGCGCGGGAATGACACGGGCAACCTCTATGGAACTTCAGGGCCTGAGGCGATAGTCTCTGCCTGAGTGATGCCGGGAAATCGGTGATAAGGGGTTACAGATTCCCGGGGAGAACCGGGCGAAACCTTATGTCTACTTAGCAGTCCTCTTGTGCGGGGAGCGCATGCCGGACACGACCCAGGAAACCCAGTCATCGATGCCCTGGTGGGTGGTGCAGGAGACCCGGAATATCTGAGCTTTCCGGTTTATCCCTTGGAGTGCCTTTGAAAAGCCTTCCATATCAAATCTGGTGTATGGCAAAAGGTCGATCTTGTTTATCACTACGGCGTCTGCGAGGTGGAACAGGAGGGGGTACTTGTAAATCTTGTCATCACCTTCGGGGACACTCAGGATCAGTACCTTTCTTTCTTCTCCGAGCTTGAACTCTCCGGGGCAGACCAGATTGCCCACATTTTCGATGAGCAGAAGATCGATGTCAGCCAAAGGCAGGTTGTCCAGGGCATGGCCGACCATAACGGCATCCAGGTGACACTCCCCGCCGGTATTAATCTGAAGCACCGGCACTCCCTCTTCGCTCACCTTTTGAGCATCTATGGTGGAACTTATATCTCCTTCGATAACGCCTATGCGGACTTTGCCCTTCAACCTTCTGATGGTCTCCAGTATGAGGCTGGTCTTACCTGATCCGGGTGAAGACATCACATTTACGCAGGAAACGTTCTTGCTCTGCAGCAGCGCATGATTTCTCTCTGCGATCTGGTCATTGGCGCTGAGGATATCTTTTAGAACCTTTATTTCCACGATTACTCTACCTCGATGCTTTCAACATAAAGTTCCTTGCCGGCGGTGATTTCCAGGCTGACATTGTGGCATTTGGGGCAGGCCCAGTCGAACTCCTTGAGACTAAATACCTCTTCGCAATTGTGGCAACGCGCCTGCGTGGGGATTTTCCGGAATGAAAGAGTCGCTTTTTCTGCATTGGTGCCTTTGCTGAGGTAGTCAAAATAGAACTGCACGCAGTCGCCGGCAATGCCGGACATTTCTCCCAGGACCAGGTTAATCTTCTGTACCCTGGCCGCCCCAGTCTTCTTTGCCTCGTCCAGAACAAGGTCGAGCATACTCTGAGTGATGGCCAGTTCATGCATTTCTGAGTTTACATGATAGCATAATGCAGCTGTGGCTGGCGAGGCGCTAAATCAACGAATCGCAGCTAACTCAAAGCGATAATCCGGGTGCTGAATCTCCTGACTGCGTTTGGGTTCGAATTGTGTTAATCAGAAGTAGGTGCGTTGCTGATTCCTGAGGAGGAAGCCTCCTATGAGGCCGAGGACCAGCCCGCCCAGATGTGCCTGCCAGGCCACGTCCGGGATGAAGGACAGTACGAGGAAGCCAAAGAGGACTGCCGCCCAAAGAGGAAGAGGTATCACGAAGAACATGAGGGCCTTTGCCTGGGGGCGCAGCACTACCATAGCTCCCATTACGGCAAATATAGCTCCTGAGGCACCGATGACTAGAGTGTAACGATCCAAATAGCTTGCCCAAGGTGAGTAGAAAGCCCAGAGCATGAAGAAGGCGTTCCCCAGCAGTCCACCCAGGAAATATATGACAAGGAACTTTATCTCACCAATCAGCGCTAACAGGTATGTTCCGAAGAAATATAACGTGATCATGTTGAAGAGGATATGGAAGATATTGGCATGTATAAAGAGGCTGGTCACAATCGTCCATGGGTCTGTTGTGAAATTTGCCGGCTCCAGTCCGAGACGTGTTTCAATGGTTGAGTTCAGGCTGGTGGCTACGAACAGTATTATATTAACGCCTATGAGGAACAATACAGCGTTCAAGGTGAAACCACGATTCTCTTCTCTCATCTTGCCTTACCGTGTCGCCTTATTCACTAGGATAGAGGAAAACGCAGGTTTTCTCAAGAACTAGATACGAATATCCCATGTTTGTCCAGTGGTGAGTACACTTGGGTCTGGGAAACCCTTGATGTCGGCAGCTTCACGTGCAGCCTTGACCTGCAAGACAAGGTAGGTATAGGCGTCTTTCTTGTACTGATTCCAGCAGTTGTCCAAGTCTGGGTTATTATTGTTGCATCCTGTCAGACCTTGCCAACCAGATCGTGGTTCACACATTTGACATCTTCCACGACTGCGCCATAAGATTCATGCAACTGCTGCAGCAACAAGATAATAGCCAATGTTGGGCAGCCTCATTGAGTTAAGGCCGCTGCAGTTTGATTATTGGTGATTTTAAAAAGGGTGAACCAAATGCCAAACAGCCAATACACATTTGCCTTCTTCCCTTACCTTAAGACCTCGGAACCAGTTCACTATCGGAATCTCACTATTAGGAGCAGCGATGACTTTTCTGATCTACCACCTGGTGCAGTTCAACACCTTGAAATTCTTCGCACTATGTTCTTCCTGCGCGATCATCTCCGAATACAGAAGTTATCATACGCGTTTCACCCATCAAGCGAAGAATTCAACGCTACGGAATTCATAAAGCAACTCCTTGAGTTCCGAGCACTTGTATCCTTTATCTACTCTGCACCACATCCCACAACCGGAGATCCCTTCTTGCGATACGAACACGCTAGCCTCTACCTGCTTCAACCCACACAAGTCTCCAAATACCTACTCACAGACCAAGACAATGTTGAGGTTTTACCAGAAGCTCAGAATCTTGAGTTTGACTCGAGAAATGAAATAAGCGGTTATGAGGGATGCCTCAACAACGAATCGTATTTTTGGGTGACTAATGGCAGTCGTATCTTCCCGCCAGCGGCAAAGCTGTGGCTCGCCCAAGACTTAAGCGACGACTTCAACTATCGTCTGTCTGAATCGCGGCTCTACCGGCCGGTGGTTGAGTATTTTCAAACGAGAGGAGAGAAAGACGTTTTAGGTGAGCGGATGCTCACAGCGCTTACCTGGTACAACAGAAGCATAGGAATCGACATTGATGAAAGCTTGGCTTTGGTCAGTCTTGCTATTGCCTTTGAGAGCTTGCTGGACCTCGACCCAGGTGAAAAAGTCACCGACCGCTTCAAAGAGGCAGTAGGTCTCCTCGTAGGTGATATTCCTCGCCTCGATAGTTGGTTAACGCAGTTCTACAGAGCTCGCTCTCAGATTGTTCACAAAGGACGATCTGCCAATCTTAGGTTTGTCGCTACTGACGACCCTAGAAGGTCTTCAGACAGGCCTGAGTTAAGACATCGCTCGTTGGTTTCTTATGGGCGACAAGTATTCCAGGTTTGCGTCTCAACTATACTGACTGGTGCGCAAATAGCTGAGCGGCTGAAATTGGCTCCCTTACTCGTAACAAATCAACAGCGATTAGAACAGATTTGCGAGCTGCTTAGCAACAAGGATGGAACCCCCGCTGCTCGAATCTTAGCTGCCAGTCAGGATGTTAGTGACATTGAAACCTATAGATTTGTAGAGGAGGAATTGACGGATGATCAATTGATAGGCACTGTCAGACTGATGATCAAACAATACCTCGACTCAGCTCACGATGAGTCCTCGGAATTGGTCAAGCTGATGAATGAGTTTGCTGTAGTAGATTCCAAAGATCATTACAAGACACTATCCCTCCTAAACAAAATCCGGGAACATTTCGAATCAAAAGGCATTCCACAACCTCCATCGCCAATTGATCTGCGTTCTATTGTGGCTTCACTGGTAGGCAGTGTATGCGATTACACCTTCATGTATTACTTGCGTCTAGAGCACTTACAGAAACAGAAGGAGGCGGAATAGGCTGCCCAACCAGTCGCTGGAGCCAATAGCGCCTAGCGGCGCTGAGTTGTATCGCGGCACCTTTCAGAAAGTAGCTGATGGGCAACGGCGCTAGTGCAAACCCGGCGCTTCGCTTCAGCTTTTCCCTTAGATTGCATGCATGTTCCATGTCGTTCAATTCACAACTTCGAACCTGAAGTGGTCTAGTATTGCCATTGTTGGTACACGGACGATGTAATGTAATATGCGGGTGTCTGTGCAACGCCGAAATCACCTATCCAGTGTAGTGTCATCGCAATACCTATACAATGGATTCCCGCTTGCGCGGGAATGACAGGGGTAACTTCTATTATTAAGTCTTTCCTGAGACACTACACTAGCTTTTGATGCGTACGCATGGAACGGGAGACATCCCCAACGTTGTCAGCTATAATAAACGTACAAAGAACTATTGAGGAAAGGAAGAATGAAAGACGACAAATTGCCGGTCTTTGATAATGAGAAGACCCAGGTACTGAAGGGTGGCATGGCGCTCATGACCAGGTATCATCCCTTCCTCGAGCTTATGGGTGTCATGATTGAGTCGACGGACGATGACAGCGTGCGCATCAGGTTTTCCATGCGCGACGACCTGTGCGGGCACCCGGGCCTGCACATCCTCCATGGGGGAGTTATTTCCTGCATGATTGATATCCTGGGGGGCGCAGTTGCATCCTGGCACCAGATAAAAGATATCCAGGATCGTCCTGTGGAGGAGCAGCTCAAGAGGATGGGCGCTGTAAGGACCATTGACCAGCGTGTCGATTACCTACGGCCGGGCAAGGGCAAGGAGTTCACAGTCACAGGCTTCGTCCTGCGCGACGGCAAAAACGTGATCGTCATCCGCATGGAAATGAAGAACGAGGAGCAGAGCCTGATCGCTACCGGCATCGGCACGTTCCTTGTCGCTTGAGATAGCGCTGGCGTGCATCTGAGTCGCCACGTTAGTTGCCCAAAACATCGTCGAGATGGGTTATCAACCCCCACTCACGTAAGCATGGAATGGCAGACATCCCAGGGTCCTTGTGGGAGTAACCCCAAGTTCAAAGATTGCCATCTAGTAATTGTTGCATCCTCTTAGGCTCTGTCAACCAGATCATGGTTTGTAAGCTTGACATTATCCACGACCGCCCCATAAGATTCATAACTATCGCCGGGAAGATAAGAGACAATGTTATATGCAAGATAAAAGCAAGAACGAATCAAAGCACATACAATTGAATGAAGCGAAATGGGATAAATGGGCAAGTTCACTTGACGGTAAAGGATGGAGATATGATTATTTAAGGAATGCTCAAAGTGGTGTTATCTCTTTATTAGATGTTAGAGAAAACATTAGTTTTCTTGACGTTGGTTGCGGAACTGGCTGGGCGATAGGACAAGTTGCCAAATTAGTCAATAACAAAGGTTTTTTTTATGGAGTTGATTTATCTCCTAAAATGATTGAAAAAGCAGAACAGAATTTTAAAGGAAATGATAACTTTCATTTTATAAAAGCCAATGCAGAATCAATCCCACTTGATGATGATTCATTTGATATTATAATTTGTAGTAACTCCTTCCATCATTATCTATATCCGGATAAGGCATTAAAAGAAATATATCGTCTTCTCAAATACAGCGGGAAAAGTTATATACTTGATCCGACTGCAGACAATTTTGTTTTTAGAATTGCAGATAAGATTATAAGAGTATTTGAACCTGGGCATGTAAGACTTTACAGTACAAAAGAATTTAACAAATTGATTGTCAATGCGGGTTTAAAATATATATCTTCTGAAAAAATCAAAGGGCACCAGAAGGTTCACATCGGACAAAAACAAAAAGAATAGAACGCCTACAACAAGCACTTCAAGTCTGACTCGGGGAGCGCACGATTGCTCAAATGATCTATTCACCTTTTGATGCGTACGCATGGAATGGCAAACATCCCAATATTCGTTCAATTATTACAAAATATAGGCACGATTGAATCTAAAATGAAGGGCGTTCCCTTGACAAATGGTAAACGTACCGGTGCCGGTCAAGCACCTATCACCGAGTTATTCAAGGGAGGCATATAGCGATGCAGGCAAGTGAACTTATTGACGATCTGGTTGCAAATCTTGCTGATTGGCGCGGAACCATGTTTGCCAATATTAGAAGGATTATCCATGATGCTGATCCAGAAATAATGGAGGAATGGAAATGGATGGGGACTCCCGTCTGGTCCCACGATGGAATAGTCTGTGTTGCCAATGCCTTCAAAGACAAAGTGAAGCTAACTTTCTATCAGGGGGCGCACCTTGCAGACCCGGACAAGCTCTTCAATAACGAACTCGAAGGCAAACAATGGCGATCGATCGATATTCACAAGGACGATAAGGTCAATGAGAGCTCACTAAAGACTCTCATCAAATCCGCCGTGGACCACAATCGCGCGAAAGTGAAGACCGCTAACAAACCTCGCGCGACACGACGCGATGTACAAAAGAAACCAGCAAAATAGAGCGGTCTACCTCGAAACGTACGCATGGAAAGGCAAACATCCCGAAGATAAACTGCTCTAACCCTCATAGTCTGCGATAATCGTCATTATCAGTGGTGATGAAACTGGATGAACTGCCCCGTAAGGGGCATGGTGGTGCCGACCTGCGTCAATACCAAAAGACAGTGTCTCCAAAAGGAAGCCTTTTGTTGACACATACCTGTTGACGCTATTGTAGGCTTTCTGCGGTTCTTGCAGCATCGCAAAAGGCAATGTTGTGCATGAAGACAAGAACAGCGTAGGTAGTACTCCGATCTGTTCAGAGGACCAAATCTGCGAACCACGCTAGGAGGACGACAGTGAAGGATAAGCCGAAATCCAAGTGATCGCGAGATACAGAAAGAGAAGCACCCATCCTTGGTGGTTGTCACAAATATCAATAGACGTATCAAATAGGAAAAGCGTATTATATTTATAGACAAAGAGATCAGGCCATACCTCGGCGTCGGCATAAAGTCAGATCAATTTAGAGGAGACTGTATAATGGGGAAGCGAAGTAAGTATATATTGGGCGGATTTCATGTACTATTTGTCATCTTGTTATCGAGCATGGTTCTCCTGGTTGCCGGATGTGGTGGTGGTTCATCTACATCAACACACTCCATAACCTACAACGGCAATGGCAATACCAGTGGCAGTGTCCCGACTGACTCAAGCACATACCAGCAGGGAAATACCGTCACGGTCCTTGGGAATACAGGCAGCCTTGTGAGAAGCGGGTATACTTTCGCCAGTTGGAACACAAAGGCTGATGGGTCCGGAACGACATATGCAGCTGGAGCAACCTTCACAATGGGCTCAGCAAACGTCACCCTGTACGCCCAATGGACCTCAAACAGTGGCGGGGGTCAGATGACGACCGTGTACTCCTTTGGACCCGCGTCGGGCACCGATGGGCAGCACCCCTATGGCGGCGTGATGATTGGCAGTGACGGCTACCTCTATGGGACGACCCGGTCGGGCGGCCCGAATGGTACGGGCACGGTGTTCAAGCTCTCAACCTCCGGTACCGAATCGATCCTGTATTCCTTCGCGGTCGCCGGCGCGGATGCGCGGTTTCCCATCGGCGGGGTGGCTATGGACAGCCATGGCAACATCTGGGGGACGGCCTCCCTTGGAGGTGACGGCGGGAACGGTACGGTGTTCGAGATCTCCCCATCGGGAACCGAAACCCTCTACAGCCTGGTTACTTCGTCGATTTCCGGAACGGAACCATGCTCAACGCCGGTCGTGGACGCTGACGACAACATCTACGGGACGACCGACCAAAGCAACAACACGTACACCTCTTACGGTGCCGGCACGGTATTCAAGATCTCCGGGGGAGTGGTGTCCATCCTCTACACCTTTCAGACGGCGGCTCCCACCAATGGTCCCTTTGCCGGGTTGATCACGGACGGTGCTGGCAACTTCTATGGGACGACCGAGAATACCGGCCCGCACGGAGGTCAGGTCTTCAAGATCACCGCAGAGGGCGTCGAGTCCACCATCTACAACTTTACGTCGCGAACCGATGGGTTTGATCCCGTTGGCCTGTTGGCCCGGGACAGCGACGGGAATCTCTACGGGACGACCTATGCGGGCGGGGCATACGATGAACCAGGTTCCTTTCTGGGCACGGTATTCAAGATCTCCCCATCGGGAACCAAGACCACCCTGTATTCGTTTGGGCAGTCGGCCAATGATGGGGCGAAACCCTACGGGAGCGTGATACTGGACAGCTCCGGCAACCTCTACGGGACGACCGAAGAGGGCGGCGCGTACGGAAAGGGCACGCTGTTCAAGATTTCGAGCTCGGGCGTCATGTCCACCCTGTACTCCTTTGGTGCGTCAGCGACCGACGGCCAGAACCCGTCGGGTGCCATTGTCTTGGACAATGCCGGAAATATTTTCGGGACAACTCAAAACGGGGGCGCGAACGGAACGGGCACGGTATTCAAATACCATTGAAGCACGATCCTCGGCACGTAAGCCGCCTCGTCTTGGCGGGGCGGCCTCGCGCCGGCCACAGCGTATTAACGTATTAATGATTAAGGCGAGGCTATCATCCTCGCCTTTTTAATTTCCA
>CAVRFM010000004.1:0-84023 GCA_963720375.1 uncultured Chloroflexia bacterium
TCTGCCAAGATACATACTGCGATCTGTTTTCACGCTCAAATCCGTGTTTTCTCATTTCTGCTGTGGGAGCCGTTTTGTGCTCAAACTGCCGTTTTCTGTCGTCCCGTTATCTGGCGTCCGTTAGCAATCCGTTAGCAGATTCCAGTTCATGCCAATCCCCTATGAACTAATCAACGGATAACATTCTGTGACACAATTACTAATCCATGTGATTGTGCCGAGAAGATCATTGCCCTAGAATATCGCTGAATGAATGAATCAATGAATGGGAGACACGTGATGGAAGCGATCTCAAAGGAACTATCAGCAACAGCCTTGGCCAAAGAACTGAAGAAGACCCCCGACGACGTACGTCAGCACTTGTCCGACATGGGGTTGATAGTAAGGACTGGTGACACTTGGGAGCTAACAGCTGCTGGCCAGTCAAAGGGTGGTTCTTGCAAGCACGCGAAATACGGCACGTATATTGTCTGGCCTGCGTCGCTTCTCGCAGAACTTGATGATGCCGATGAAGACCCCAGACAGAACCTTCTGACAATAACCTCATTGGGGAAAGAGTTCGACATTCCAAGTCCGATGATGAACCTGATTCTATCTGAACTCGGATGGATAACAAGAACAGGCGACGCAAAGGGTTGGCAGGTTACAGAAGTCGGGAAGACACAGGGCGGCATACAGTCCAAGGACAAGCACACAGGACACCCGTACGTCCGCTGGCCTAAGGCTATTCTCAACAACAGAATCTTAACCACTAGCATTGGTCAATCTAGAGGAGACGTATCCATCAACCAAGAGGACAAACCAGAGAACGCCCCCCAAGACGAACTGCAATTCAGAGAGAAATTCCCAGCACAACTGAGGGCTGAAGATGGACATCGCGTGCGATCAAAATCAGAACTGATTATTGATAACTTTCTATATCACCACGAAATTGCCCATGCTTACGAAAGAAGACTCCCGGTCAAAGAGGACACATGGTGCGACTTCTATATTCGGAAAGGCAGTAAGAATGTATATATCGAATACTGGGGCCTCGAATCCGATCCAAAATACCGTGCACGGAAGCAGAAAAAAATAGAAATCTATAACAAGTATCATTTTAAATTGATCGAGCTCACCGACCCGGAAGTAAAATCAAGTCTTGACGATGTACTCTCTAAGAAACTCCGAGAATTCGGCATCGAAACAGAATAGCCCAGCTAGTGCTCATGAAGGAAGAAACAGATGAAGAGCGAAACGCCACCAAGATTCTGTAGTCATTGTGGTCATGTCCTACCAGAGAGTGCCAGATTCTGCCCTGCATGTGGGGTCGGAATCGACACAACTGGTTCTCACACTCCTACTCCACTTAAGACAAAGAGTTCAAAAGATTGGGTTCCTGGTGCTCTCCTGATTGTCGTAGGCATTATCGCTCTTCCTCTCGGCTATGCAGCGTTCCATGAGGGGCAAACTGCATTTCGTGTGGCTTCGATAATTGGCTGGCAGTTTGTGAGTATAAGCCAGAACCAAGCCTCTATAGATGAGCTGGCCGGCGGAGCTGGTATAGTCATAGGCTTGGTCCTGTTCATTGTCGGTGTGGTTTTGCTGGCGAAGCGGTTGTGACTCACAACCCCCAAGGATGTTCAACATACCCATGCTTCCCTGATGCTCAAGCAAGGCGTCCACCCGAAGATAGTCCAGGAGCGCCTAGGCCATGCAAGCATCCAGATGACTCTTGATACCTACAGCCACGTTGTTCCCGGTCTCCAAGAGGCTGCAGCGGCTCGCTTCGACGAACTCGTGTCACCCAAGCCTAGTCAAGAGCTAAGCCCTATGGCAATTTCGGGAATGCATTAGCAGATTATTAGCAAAATGCGGAAATGCCAATGGATGCTGCTGAGATAAAGCGGTGATTTACGTACAAAAAATTGGTGCCGAGGATCAGAGTCGAACTGATGACACGCGGATTTTCAGTCCGCTGCTCTACCACCTGAGCTACCTCGGCAACCAATATAGCTAAGAGAGCAATGACTCAAGCCAGAGTCTCAAAGCTGCTCAATTAGTATATTGGAGCGGAGCACTCCAGTCAATTTTGACCTGAGGGAATTGACCGGAGGATTTTCTAACTGCATCGACAATTTGGGAAGAAAGCGAGCTTGGTCAGAATAGCGGAGCAGTAGTCCGCTGCTCTAAATCATGGGTGGCGGTGAATTCTAAAGACAGGCCGAAGTTCTATCAATCCGTATGGTATTTAAAGCCCAAGAGTCTTGTTCTCTTCTGGGCCGACGACTGCAACAAAGGCTGGGATGGGTATGTGCAGAAGGGTATGTCCAGGCTATTGGGGGGGCAAAGCCCGGAGCATTTAATATGGAGATGAACCATCCCAGCCTTCTATCCACTTTCCCCTTGTTTCAAAATCATCTTGTTTGTGGTTGCGAATCCTTGTCTTTACTTGAGGGGCAACCCCCAAGCTCTTGCTGCCAGAGGGCTACCCGCTTATCGAGCTTCTGCCACAGTGTTTCCAATTGTGCCTGGGTTTGGGTTGTGCCCTTCTTGCCCATTCTGCCTCCCTCCTGCTGTTTTCATAACTCCCATCAGCACCCCTCATACCGCCCGTGGTCTATCCCAATAGGGATTCTTGCACCTGGGGCAAGCTCGCGGCCTCTCACGTTTCCGTGGTATCCATTGATAGCCGCATCTCAGACAATTCAGTGAGGGCAGGACATAGTCTTTGGATAACGTTTCACCCATCTGAGGAAAAGGTGATGTAGCTGAGGGTGGGGTAGTTGTGAAGGCAGGCTTGGCTTTTCTTTCCTTCTTCATGCCGATGATAATATAGCCTTATCATCATATAATGTCAATAGGTGATATTGCTGTGCGGAATGGCGGCGCCAACGAGCGAATACCTGCAAGCCCCTGGCACATGGAGAGGATTTGGAATCAGTCGGCCATGGCTGGAGTGTTAAACAATCTGGAGAATTCTCCGGGATGGTTCAGAGGTACACTCGCTCAGTGACATTCGAAGATAGCTTATAGAAGCACACAATTAGCACTGAAGATTGTCATTGACACCGGTGAGTTGAAATTCTGCAATGCACTGCTGGGGTGAGACTAATGACCGATGAGGCTCCCTACTCTCCTCGCCTCAAATGATGGAGGTAACGTTTCAAGGCGTCATTTCTCTTTTTCATCAATTCTTCGGCCTGACGCAGCTTTTCCTTAATCAGGTCATAGTCCTTATCAGCTTCAACCTGAGTTAGCTCGAGGCCTTCCCTCTCAATATCCAGAATCATCTCCCAAGACTCCTTGAACTCCGCCCAAGCTTCCTGTGCTTTTCTTCCTGCCTTTGGCATCTGTGGCCTCCTCCCCACATTCACTTGGCTCTGCTCACAAAGTCAGAATCCTCTGTTGACATTATAGCACTCCAACCTCTCCCCCCAACTTCAGGTTGGATACAAATGGGAAGTCGCTCAACCCAGGGATTGATTTTCAGGTCGGCCAGATTTTCCGGATGGTGCAGTTCACTCTCCCCAGTGGTTGGGTTATCTCAAATCGGGCAGGGGTTCACAATGAGACGTTTCTGTAAAGTCCGTGCTTTGAAATGAGATATTCACGTGAGTGCGGCGGCGTATCGTGTTGAATATGCCATCAGATACTTCCTACCCTGGCAACTGTAACTTAAGAAGTGCTACAACTATTGTGGGCAGGTCATGAGAGATGTCGCAGGCAGTAGGGATATCAAGATGCCAGGTTTGCGGCATCAAGTGCAGGCAGCCCCTTTTCTAGCTCTCGTGGCACTGGAACTGGATCAACTCACCAAATTGTTGGTGAAAGAGAGCCTTCCGCAAGGGGAGTCGATACCTCGCAATGCTAGTCTTGCCATAACCCGCGTGGTCAATCCCGGTATAGCCTTCGGGGTTTCTGCCTCAGCCACTGTTTCCTTGCTTCTCCCTATCGCCATGATATTCGCCTCACTTATCATCTACTGGCGATTCGAGCGATCCAATAGTACGCTCCTTAACGTGGGTGTTGGTTTGTTTGTTGGTGGCAGCTTGGGCAACCTGGTAGACCGGATCGCCTATGGTAACGTCACCGACTTCATCGAGGTGATCTCATCTGGTGGTAATGTCAGGACAGTCTTCAATGTGGCTGACTTATGTATCATTCTGGGCATTGTCATTCTGGAAGTCTTCCTGATCAGGCTCATTATCAGGCTCATTCTGAAGAGAGGTTATAGAGAGAATTACCTGACCCCGTTCATTATGAAGCACATTCTGAAGAGAGGTCCGAGGGAGAAGTAGTTGGTCCGGCGCCTCTTATGCATAGCGGCCAGCATCACAATGAATGTGATCCCAACCTCGGCAATTTCCTCCCCATCTTGTCTAATCCAACCACAAGCCTCCAACTGAAGAACAGTGCGCCTGCCTCGATGAGCACAACCAGCCCAACTACCATCCACAATGAAACTATAATGGGCAAACAGATGATAACAATGGTACTCCCAATTCGCTGACCAACAATACTATCCAAAATGCACCCCTATCGTGAGTTGCCCGATCCCATCTTAGAACTGAGCGGTTCGGGACACTCCTGAAGTTGTTTGGAGATCGCCTTATTAAGCAGACCTTGAGCTCCGATGAGTTTTCTGTACCTTGCCTCGATCTTGAGGGCATGTCATTTGTGTTCTGTCAATACCTTATTAAAGAGTACGCAGGACAATCCAGAAGTTTTCTACCACCAAGCTCTGACAATTCGACCAGGAATGCGGCGCAGATGAGCTTCCCGCCGGAGGCTTTGACCAGGTCGGCAGCCGCTTTGGCTGTACCACCGGTTGCCAGAACGTCATCCACAATCAGGACACGCTGGCCTTCGTCGATGGCGTCAACATGCATCTCCAGTGTGCCTAAACCATACTCAAGTGTGTAGTTCATCGTGAGTCGCTCATACGGAAGTTTTCCTTCCTTACGGACTGGCACAAAACCACACTTCAGTTCATTTGCCAGCGCGGCTCCAAGAATAAAGCCTCTAGCTTCCATACTGACTATTAAGGCAATCTCTTCGTTCTGGAAACGATACGCCATCCTGTCGATGGCTTTGTTAAGGATGTTACCCTTGCGCAGAAGAGGTGTTATATCGCGAAATGTCACGCCTGGCTTCGGCCAGTCCTTGATGTCACGGATGTACTTCTTGAACTCATCATCCTCGTGTTGGGAAACTAATCCACTATGATGCCGATTCCCTTCCCACATTGCCCCCCCTTTTATAAGTATCTCGCCCTTACCCCGTTCGGGCACCGGTTGTGTCTCAGAGTGCTTGTATGCGGAAGCCGACTAGGATAATACAAACAGGCAATAGTGGCTGTCAACCTCTGGTATCAGCAGCCTTATAACACCCCGACCTCATTGAATGGCTTTTACCGTTTGTTTTCCTTTATGTTAAAATCAGGTTGTAGGGCCTTAAGGCAGAGGAGCGGATCGCGGGACATATGATTGTTGCGGGGTGGTGGCCAGGTTGCCTTTCTGCCTGAGGCGGATGTGGATTTTCCCAAGGAGAGGAGACTATGCCGGTCTATGAGTATCGGTGCAAGAGCTGCCGTCGCAAAGTGTCAGTGTATGTCAGGGGGTTCTCCGGAACACCTGAAGCTGCCTGCAACTTCTGTGGAAGCAAGGACCTGATTCGCCTTTTTTCCACTTTTGCTATGGTCAGGACAGATATGGATATTTATGATGATATCCTCTCTGATCCTGATCTGACCAACAGGATGATGGCCAATGACCCCACGGCTCTGGTCGAGTGGTCCCGGAGGATGGGTGGGACCGAGGGAGAGAAGACCCCCGAGTATCAGGAGATGGTGGAACGGTTGGAGAGGGGAGAAAATGCTGAGGGAGTGATGGCCGAAATGAAGCAGAAGGAGTTTGCCGCCGATTCTCCGGCTGAGTCTGATTCCGGCGCTGGTATGAAAGAGTAGATCGTCATGCCGGTTTACGAGTTTCGTTGTCGTTCGTGCCAGAAGAAGTTGAGCTTTTTTGTCAGGAGCGTTAGTGAGTCTCCGTCTCCGGTCTGCCCCGTTTGCGGCAGCCGGGAGTTGAGTCGTCTTATCTCCAGCTTTGCTTACCATAAGTCGCTGGCCACTATCCACGAGGAGTCGGGCGAACCAGACAGCCCCGGAGCGGATTATTATAAAGACCCCCGCAACATTGGCCGGTGGACAGAGAAGAAGTTTGATGAAATGGGAATGGAGATGCCTTCGCAGGTTCAGGATATGATCCAGGCTGCCCGTGAGGGAGACATGCCTGAGTCGGTGAAGGATCTTCAGCCCGGTCTGACTGAGGTTTAGTGCTGCGTCTTATCGATGCTAACATCGACCGTCTCGGAGAGGGACTCAGGGTACTTGAAGATGTAGCTCGCTTCCTTCTTAATGACGCTGTGCTCTGTCGGCGACTGAAAACCCTGCGCCATAAGCTGGTTAGAGACGTTCAGCCCCTGGAGCAGGAGCTTCTGGCGGCCCGAAGGGTGGCGGAGGATGTCGGTGCCCCCGCGAAATTGCCCGCAGGAGCCGAACACCAGGACCTCGTGGCTCTGGTGACGGCCAATTCCAGAAGGGTCCAGGAGTCGATAAGGGTTCTGGAGGAGTTCGCCCGCCTTTCGACTGCACCCATTGTGGTGAAGCCAGCAAAGCTGCAGCAGTTCCGTTTTGAGGTCTATGATCTGGAGCAGGAGCTTGTTTCGAAATTGCTCCGGCACGATAAGCTGAGCCGGCTGGGCGGGCTTTATCTTGTTCTCGATACTCAGGCGTTGAAGGGGCGTGATGCAGTGGAGGTGGCTGCCCGGGCGATTCGCGGCGGGGCGAAGGTAATCCAACTGCGCGATAAGCAGCTTATGAGAGGCGAACTGCTGGAGATTGCCCGGAGGCTCAAGGAGATCTGTGCTGAGAATGGGGTACTGTTCATTGTCAATGATTATCTGGATATAGCTCTGGCTGCAGGGGCTGACGGACTTCATCTGGGGCAGGAGGACTTGCCGCTGGCCGAGGCGCGCCGGCTTCTGCCCATAGACAGTCTTATCGGCTGTTCTACCACCAGTTTATCCCAGGCGGTTAGGGCCCAGGCCGGTGGTGCTGACTATGTTGCCGTGGGGTCGATATACCCCACACTGTCGAAGGAGAAATTCAAGCTGGTGGGGCTGGAGACATTAAGGCGGGTTAGATCAAGGGTATCGTTGCCTCTGATAGCCATCGGGGGCATCGATCATACCAATGTAAAAGAGGTCATGAAAGCAGGGGCCACTGGCGTGGCGGTGATCAGTGCTGTGCTGGGAGCGGATGATGTGGAGGAGGCAACCCGAAGGCTGGCGGCCAGGCTGAAGTAAATCTCATTGGCGGAGGTAGAATATGTCTAAATCAACTTCCAATCTGGAGGAAATCGCCCAGAGGATTCGAGCTGGATTTTGCGGCCAGGGACGCGTCTCGGGAGAAGGCGCTCCGGCTCTGTAGAGAGGCCATTCGCTACAGTGCCAACTCCATCCGTGCTGTTCATCGCAGTGAGTTTGACCAGGCGCGTTCTTCACTGGAAACTGCCCGAGCCCATCTGCAGGAGGCGGGTGAAGCCTTGTCCCAGCACGGTGAAATGAACCATACCGGGTACCTTCATGATTCCCAGAAGGAGTATGCCGAAGGTTGTATCACCCTGGCGCTGGTTACGAACGACGTTCTGCCCACGCCTGAGTCATTGAGCGTTAGCAATGCCGCCTATCTTCATGGGCTGGGAGAAGCGGTGGGAGAGATGCGGCGCCATCTGCTGGATGTCATCAGGAAGGATGATCCCTCGAGTTGTGAGGAGTTTCTGTCCAGCATGGATGATATCTATGGTGTCCTGGTGACTATGGATTTTCCGGATGCCTTGACCTATGGCTTGAGAAGGTTAACCGATGTAGTCCGGGGTATCCTGGAGAAGACCCGCGGTGATCTGACCATCGCTATGAGGCAGAGGGACCTGGAACAGAAGCTGGAGCATTTTAAGTAGCCTGAGCCTTTGACTTCGTTAAGGCACTCTACTCTCCACCTTTATGATCATCGCTTGAAACAGCCCCATTTTAGGGCATATAATGGCGGCAGAGGAAAGAAATGAGAAAGCCTGCGGTAGCCGGTTCCTTCTACGAGGGTTCAGCAGCAGGACTGCGCCGCCAGATTGAGGATTGCTTCAAGCACCCCCTGGGTCCGGGAGCGCTCCCTGGTTCTGCCAGAGTGGTGGAGAGGCATATCCTGGGTCTGGTCAGCCCTCACGCGGGCTACATCTACTCCGGCCCTGTGGCGGCAAATGGCTTCTTTCAAATAGCCGCAGAAGGAAAGCCCCAGACTGTGGTTATCCTGGGGCCCAACCATCGCGGCCTGGGAGCAGCCGTGGCTATCGGTGGACAGGATGCGTGGCAGACGCCGCTGGGTTCTGTTGAGATTGATGTTGAGGTGGGGCAGGCGATTGTCTCGGCCACACGGTGGGCTCGGTTGGATGACCTAGCCCATAGCATGGAGCACTCTATCGAGGTTCAGGTGCCTTTCCTTCAGTATATCTACGAAAACGGATTTCGGATTGTCCCCATCTCTATGCTGAGGCAGGATTGGGAGGTTAGCCAGGAACTGGGCCGGGCTGTGGCTGCCGCTCTCAAGGGGAAAAACGCTGTCATAATTGCTAGTTCTGATTTCAGTCACTACGAATCCCAGTCGATGGCCAGCAAGAAAGACCGACTGGCTCTGGAAGCTATCCTCAATCTGGAGCCGGAGCGGTTGGAGGAGACGGTGATCAGCCACAGTATCACTATGTGCGGCCCCGGGCCGGTGATGAGTATGCTGACTGCCTGTAAGGCTCTGGGGGCAAAGAAGGCCCGGCTATTGCGCTATGCTACCTCAGGAGACATCACTGGCGATCACTCCCAGGTGGTGGGCTATGCCTCGGTAGAGGTCACTGCGTAGTCCCCATGATATGTCCGGCCCCTCGATATTGAGTGGATAAACCCCCTGACTTTCTTATGCACCAGTACATGTGTTAACGTATGATCATGGATAAGTATCACTTTACGATTGTAGGAGGCCCCGATGCCCACTGAGAATCAGGTGAAAGCTGTGCTGGGCGAAGTGCTTCTTCCGCAGGTGGTTCGCAGCCTGACGGACCTGAATATGGTTCGTAGCGTGGAGATAAAAGGTGGTAAGGTGAAGGTGACTCTGGCCTCCACCGGCCTGAATCCCGGCGTCAAGGATTGGGTTCAGACCAGAGCCAGCAGTACTGTGGAGAATCTTCCCAAGGTAGCTGAGGTAAGCATAGAGTTCGTTGATGCCACACCCCAGGAGCTGAACCAGGTTCGGCATGTTGTTGCGGTGATGAGCGGCAAGGGAGGGGTCGGCAAGTCCCTGGTCACCAGTCTGCTGGCCATTGCTCTCAACCGTCAGGGCGGCAGGGTGGGCATACTGGATGCCGATATCACCGGTCCGAGTATCCCCAGGATGTTTGGTATCAATTCCCATCCGGGTGGCAGCGATGCGGCCATGCTGCCTGTGCCATCGAAATCGGGAATCATGGTTATGTCTATCAATCTGCTGCTGCCTCATGATGATGACGCTGTTATCTGGCGTGGCCCTCTCATCGGCAAGGTAATCCAGCAGTTCTGGCAGGATGTGCTCTGGGGCAATCTCGATTGCCTCTTTGTTGACCTGCCTCCCGGAACGGCTGATGCGCCTCTTACTGTAATGCAGGTTCTTCCTCTTTCAGGCGTTGTCATTGCCCTCACTCCGCAGGATTTGACGGCTATGGTGGTGAGGAAGGCGGTCAAGATGGCGCAGATGATGAAGATACCCGTGCTGGGAGTGGTGGAGAACATGAGCTACCTTGTCTTGCCTGAGACGGGGAAGAGGCTGGAGGTCTTCGGCAAGAGCAAAGGGTCCGAGATGGCGAAAGCGGCTGGCGCACCGCTCTTGGGTCAGTTGCCCCTGGACCCTGAGCTGGCCAGGCTTTGTGACGAAGGATTGATAGAGAGTTATAACTCCGAAGCTTTTGATAGCTTTGCCCGGGCCTTCACTGAGAAGTTGGCCGCGCTGGGCAAGTGACCGGCCATGAAATGCGGATTGTACTACAGGGCTTCTGGGTTCTATAGGTTGCTGATCGGGTGGGCATCTCTGCCCACCCGATCCTTTGTCCCTTCCTTACCAGCTTTGTGTTGACTACTGTGCCATCGGTATGGCAGTCCCTGTAGCTCTGGCGATGAGCTTCCCTTCCTGATTAGTCACTGTCATCTCTGCGATATCCACTCGCCTTCCCTTACGCAAAACGCGACACTCAGCGGTAAGCTCATCTTCCGGCGATGCCGCAGCGATAAAGTGAATGTTGAATTGGGTGGCGATGCTGGGACGGCCCATGGAGTTAACGGCAAAGGCAAAAGCCTGGTCAGCCGCAGACATGACGATGCCGCCAAAGATGAACTGATTGAAGGTAAGGTATTCCGGTCTCAGTTTCATAGTCACCTTAGCGTGACCTGATGTCAGTTCGAGCAGTTTCATATCCAGAAAGGAGCTGATGGGCTCCTTTTCTATCTTCGCTCTAAACTCTGCCAGGTTATCTTGAGCTTCATTGCCTGCTGACATTTGCCCTACCTATCATTACCACAGTCCGCTTATTGTTGCTCAGGGCGCTCTCTTCCCACCCAGCCCTTGTCCTGATTAAAGCATACCCCTCTATAATGCTCTAATCAGGACGTTTTTTGTTACTTACGCATCCCCCATTTGGCACACGACATCCAAACGTGCTGCAATGGCAGCTTCAGGACTTTTTTGCAGCCTTGGCACCAGCGATCTTGGTATCCATAAAAAGCTTGAAGGCTTCACGGGAGTTATAGGTGAACTTGAATCCGATCGTCTTGGTGAGCTTCTCGGTGTTGACCAGTATCGGGTACTTCATGTACTCGAGGCCGCCGGCCGGCGATTTCTTCTGGATATGCAATGCCCAACTGATGCTTATCAGCGGTGACCAGACCCATGCGGGGAGACCGAGAGATGGTTTACCTGTAGCCTTCAGCATATCTCTGTAGGTCACAGACCCCTCGGCGCCTGCGTTGAAGACCCCTGCGCGCCTTTCTTTGAGCAGAGTCACTACCAGTCTGGCCAGGTCTTGCTCGTATATGAATTGCCACCCCGGATTGTACCCAGCACAGTACATCGTTATTGGCATGAACAGAACATTCAGACCCGAAGGACCGGCCTCCGGCCCTGTCACTGAGACGACACGCACAATGGTCACGCACTGCTTCGGGTGAGCCTTACCGTATTCTTGAAACATCAGGTCAACCTCGGCTTTATCTTCACCATAGGGGAAATTGGGAGTGGGCTTCAATGGCTGATCTTCATTGATCAGTGTGGGATTATCGCGGTGTGCCCCATAAACGGTATGGCTGCTTTGGTAGAAAAGGGCTTCCACTGATGTCGCCTCGCAAGCCTGCAGGAAACTCTTGGTCCCGCCTATATTGATACCGTGGGCATCAACGTGGGTTTTTGGCGGGACAATGAAAGCCAGGTGCAACGCCGTGTCCACCTTGTTTTGAGCGAAGATGTCAATTAAGGACTCGCGTACATCACGCGAATAGAACTTGAGCTTGGCAGTGGAATAACTGGGCGGCCTGATGTCTATGCCAACAACAGTCTCCACTTCCTTTTCCTCGTCCAGCTTCTTGAGCATCTGGGCACCCAGATAGCCCGACACCCCCGTTATTGCGACACTTTTCATACGTGCCTCCTTGATTTACTTTCTACTGGGTTGCCGTACCCTCAATGCGTGAAACCTGACCGATGATGCAGGATGCGCAGGGCTTTGCCCCAGTTGGCGGAGAGTATGACCTGACCAGCGACCCGATGTCAAGTTGCGAACAGAGTTAGGCATTTTTCTGCGCTGGTCTCCGGGCGGCAGGTGGTCCTATTGACGGGACTCGGTGAGGGGTATATACTTTCATTATAAAACTATTGCATAAGGAAACTGATGTGCTGGCCCCCGATGTCGAATGCGCTGCGCTGCTGATGGATGTGGTTCCCCTCGTGATGCACCGTATCCGCATGGAAATGCGCAGCCAGCGGATGCCCAGCCTTTCAGTGCCCCAATTGCGTGCCCTCATCTATCTCGACCGGAACGAGGGCGCTTCACTTTCCGAACTTGCGGAGCATATTGGGCTGGAGTTGCCTTCCATGTCCAAGACAGTGGATGCGCTGGTTGCCCGGGGATTGGTCGTCCGTCGGGTGCTTCCGGCTGACCGCCGCTACATTAGTCTAAGGCTAAGTGCACGCGGACTCGCCGAACTCAAGCGAGCGCGCCGCATTACTGAAACGCACTTAATGGAGGCACTCGCAGTATTGTCATCCGCACAGCAGGCTAAGATCGTGGAAGCACTACAAGAGTTGCGCCTTGTCTTCGCGCCGGAGAGGGTTGCTGCAGCCGAGGAGGGCCAGTAATTCAGTGCCCAATCCAATTTTAGAGACTGCCGCACTCACCCGCCGCTTTGGAGACCTCACTGCTGTGGATAACCTGACTATTTCTGTAGAGCCTGGTGAGGTATTTGGAATGCTCGGCCCCAACGGTGCCGGCAAGACCACGGTCATCAAGATGCTCACCACCCTGCTGCGGCCAACCTCTGGTGAGGCGAGCGTTGCTGGCTTCAGCATCACCCGCCGAGCCCCGGATGTGCGGCGTGTCACTGGATATGTGCCACAGATGATATCGGCAGACGGCACGCTCACCGGCTATGAAAACCTGATGGTCTTTACCAAGCTCTACGATGTCCCGCGCAGCGAGCGCAAAGGGCGGGTGCTGGAGGGGCTTTCGTTCATGGGTCTGGAGGATGCTGGCAACAAGCTGGTGCGCACCTACTCCGGCGGCATGATCCGCCGGCTGGAGATTGTGCAGTCCGTTCTCCATCGCCCCAAGGTCCTCTTCCTGGACGAGCCGACGGTGGGGCTGGATCCCTTGGCCCGCATTGCGCTGTGGGAGCACATCAGTCAACTGCGTGCCGAATACGGCACCACCATCTTATTGACCACACATCTTATGGAGGAAGCGGACCACCTCTGCAATCGTGTGGCGATTATGCACCATGGGAAGCTCGTTGCACTGGGAACACCGGCTGACCTCAAAGCGTCTATTGGCATGAATGGTGCCACACTGGAGGATGTCTTTATCCACTTTGCCGGTGACAAACTGGAACCGGAGTCAGGAGCAAATTACCGTGAGACCCGTCAAACAAGGCGGACCGCCAAACGGCTCGGTTGAAAAGGCACTGAAACACCAATGAATCCCTTGACCACAGTCACCAGATTTGTCTATAAGACCTGGGTCATTGCTGAACTTGAGATCCGCAAGCTGCGGCATGATCCTACGGAACTGATCACTCGGGCGGTACAGCCAGCGCTCTGGCTCCTGGTATTCGGGCAGGTGGTCGCCCGTACACACGCTTTCCCAACCCCTGTGAACATGCCCTATATGGACTTCTTGGCTCCCGGTGTCCTGGCCCAGAGCGTGCTTTTCATCGCTATCTTCAGCGGCATATCCCTCATCTGGGAGCGGGACCTGGGGGTGATTCACAAATTCCTGGCCAGCCCTACACCACGAACAGCGCTGGCACTGGGTAAGGCACTCTCCGGTGGAGTCCGCGCCCTTTCACAGGCCGTCATCGTCTACGTGCTGGCTGTCATTCTAAGTGTGAAGATAGACTGGAGTCCTCTAGCCTTGATTGGAGTGCTGGCAGCCATCTTGCTGGGAGCGGCCGCCTTCTCCGCCTTCTCTCTGATCATCGCCCTGATAGTCAAAACACGTGACCGGTTTATGGGCATTGGCCAGGTGCTGACCATGCCTTTCTTCTTCGCCAGCAGCGCCATCTATCCCATTTCGATAATGCCTGGCTGGTTGAAGGTGATTGCGCACGGTAATCCGCTGAGCTATGAGGTAGATGCACTGCGGACATTGATGCTGCGTGGCGGAACGAGCTCCTTCGGTCTTCCTCTTGATTTCGGGGTTCTGGCATCGGTCACAATAGTGCTGGTTATCATTGCCGGTCGGCTCTATCCCAGAGCAGTTACCTAGAAGCCTATCGGAGTCGAATCACATAATTCGGTATCACTGACCTGCGACCATACACTAGGGAATAAGAGGTAAGGCAAAACTTTTGACTCGATGCCAGTCTTCGAGTAGATGTAAGGAATAAGATGCCGGCTACTCCAGAAAGCGGTGTTTCAAATTCATCATGTCCCGGTAGGGGACTACCCCGAGTATCTTGCCGGTGTCGTCATCGACGACGGGAATGGCCCGAAAGCCATATCGCGTGAACTTGGCCGAGGCTTCCCTCAGGGTGCTCGTGGGTTTTAAGCTTGCCACTACATCAGTCATAACGTCTTTCAAAAGTGCATTTTCGCTTGCCTTGAGCATGTCTCGAACGTCGATAACGCCCAGCAGCTTATCCTGCTCATCAACAACGTAGAGGTACATTATTACGTCGGCATCTTTGACGACGCGGCGATACTCTCTGCCTGCCTGCTGGATGGTCATATTTGGCCCGAATTTCAGGAAATTCGAAGTGGCGTAGTTGAGGATCTTTTCTTCATGTCTTTCCAAGATGGCCTGGATCTTTCTGCCGTTTTCATTGTCCAGCAGCTTTAGGATGGCATTTGCCTCCGATGATGGCAGGACTGCCAGAACATCTGCGGCCTGGCCCGGCGTCATCTCGTTAATAAGCTGAGCGATTTTCTCCTTGCTTAGATGGGAAAGGATGGCTCTCTGCACACTGGGGTCAATTTCCTCCAGAGTATCCGAGGCGTGGCTGGTATCGAGTTCATCAAAGATCAAAGCCCGTTGTTCCTGGTCCAGACTTTCAAGAATGTCTGCCAGATCAACGGGGTGCATCTCGGACAGCCGCTCCTTCAGGACGTTCAGCTTAACGTCCCCTTTGAAGCTGCTTATATGCGTCGGCAGGGCCTGGAAGTAAGTCCAGGAAATCGTTTCCCTCTTCATCCTGCTAGCCATGCTATTGATCAGGTCTGTCAATCTCTTCAGCCCCATCCGTCGAAGTAATCCGTATCTGCTGACGTCTACTTCGCTCACATATAGTCTGTTGTTGACCAGGATCATTTTCACGTCGTAAACCACCTCTACCTCCCTGCCCTCCAAGTCCAGAATCTTCTTGTCCAGGATATAGTCCTTCAACAAGGTCTCCTTGCCAAGATTCGCCTCATAATTCTGCAGTGAATCAATATCAGTGGTGATCTCTCTGGTGGTTAGTGACTGGATTCTGTCCCATGGAATAAGAAGGGCGGGGTTACCAAACGGGCGGTTGACGTAAATGTGGGTCACTACCGGTACTTTGCCGTTTTCCACAATAACAAAATCGGCCAACCTGCCAATCCTCTTGCCATTTCGTATGATCCTCGCTCCAAGGAGTTCAGTCAGGAAATAAACCTGTTCGTGCTGCTTGCTCTTTGCTGAAATGCTATCGTTTATCATTCACCTGAAACTCATGGTTTACTTTACCACCGTCGTGAAGAACTTATAGAACAATACTCCCACCAGGAGTAGCAAGTAAAGTCGGAGCATCAGCAGAGCGATGCTGACCAGTCTTGTCTGTTTTATACGCGGTGAACTATACTTCCTGTTGATCTCTGTGAATTTGTGAAATCTGCCCTGAAGAAAGTGCTTCATTTGTCTACCGTATTAACCCTTTGAAGACCTGCACCATAGATTATGCCTCCCGCAACTGAGATCGCTCACTTGAAAATCCCGGGGAAAAGCGCGCTCACGGCATACAATGTCGACAGGATAACAATGGCTATTACTATACTGAAGCCAATAATGTTCTGGAACAGAGAATTCTTGTATTTTCCCATTACCTCTGCATCGTTAAGAAGCAGTAGCAGGAATACCAGCGCGGCCGGGAGCAGGGTTACGGCAACCACCTGCACGAACAGTGTAATGGTAACAAGCACTTTCGAGGAGGATACCAGAACCACTGTGCCGGCAGTAATCAACGCCAAGAAATAGATGATATAGAACCACGGGGCTTCCTTGATCTTGTTATTCAGTGAATGTGCCCAGCCGAAAACCTCGCCAAAAGCCCAGGAACTGGCCAGGGAGATACAAATAGCACCGAGAAGTCCTGCATCAAAAAGGCCGATGGCCAAAAACGTGCCCACATATTGATTCACTCCTCTGAGTGCCTGGGCGGCGTGGGCAGCACTATCTATGTTGACACTCCTTAGGAGCGTCCCGCTCACAATAATGCAGAAAACGGCCACCACCACGGTGAATACTGAGCCGAAAGCAGTGTCCACCCGTTCCCAGGGGATATCCTTTTCCTGCATGCGTTTATCGACCACTGAGCTCTGCTGGAAGAAGACCATCCAGGGGGCGATGGTGGTTCCGATATTAGCCATCAGGAAGAAGAAAATCTCATTATTGAATCCGCCGGGAAAGCCGGGCACCAGACCCTGCCGAAGAATGCTGGAAACCGACGGATGAACGAGAAAGGCGGCGGGGATATAGATCAGATTCAAGACACAGAACAGCATCACCAGTTTTTCCCAGGTCCAGTAGCGCCCCTGTATAACCATTGCTCCCATGAGGACTGAAACGCAGATCACGGTGACGACGGGAGGAACGTGAAAGATGCTCATCGCTGCGGTCATACCGATGAACTCCGTAATCAGAGTCAGCCAATCCACCAAGCCCAAATCGATGAGGGAGAACCACCCCCAAAATGGACCAAAGGAATCGAAGATAGCTTCGGCATGCCCGCGCTTGGTCACAGCTCCCAAACGCACTGTCATCTCCTGGACAACATAGGCCACCGGCCCCAGCAGCACGACGAACCAGATCAGACCGTAACCGAATTTGGAACCGGTAACTATGTAGGTGGTTATGCCACCGGCATCATTGTCTGCCATCATCACAATAATGCCCGGTCCGGCAATCATCAGGAACAGTCTTATTGCCTTGCTAACCCTGCGGTATTTGTAAAAAAAGCTGGCCAAAAGACCCATTATTCAATCACTTCTTTGGATTGTGGTATTCTGCCTGGAATGAACGGGGGACGAGCTGTCTTGTGGTACACTGCTCTGCTCACAACTGACAGTCGCTGATGCTTCAAATTCATTTGGGAGTAATATCCCACTCTACATAATATCTCTTTATGCCGCAGTGCATTATCAGAACTTGGCTAGGATATGCAGTTAGACAATTTAGGTGGCTGAGCTGTGTCTGTCAAGTTAGCGAGGTTATATCAGTACCACCATGCTCTAAGACAGCCTGCAGAAGAGGACCTTTCAACTTGACATAACTACAGATTGCCAGCGTGATGGCATTGTATTTAGGTGCCTCTGACAATTTGAACCTGAACGAGGCTTAGGCTATCCTATTATATGGGAAGGAGGTTCAAGATAGACTCATCGCTGGAGCACAGCCCGATTCCGCCCAAGTTGGGTCTGATTTTCAATATTCAGAGATTTAGTATTCACGATGGTCCTGGTATCAGGACCACTGTCTTTTTCAAGGGTTGTCCCCTGCGCTGTCGCTGGTGTTCTAATCCTGAGTCCTGGAACGACTACCCTGAGATTGTTACCAACGATGTCAAGTGCACGAAATGTGGCCGCTGTCAGCCGCTATGCCCGGTGGATGCGATAGTGGTGGATCAAGAGGGGCTGAAGCTTAATCGCTCACTCTGTAATCTATGCCTGAAGTGTGCTGACATTTGTCCCACCGGGGCACTGGCAGTCACTGGCCAGTGGATGACTGTGGAAGAGGTGATGAAGGAAGTTGAGGCTGATAGCCTTTTTTATCAGAACTCTGGGGGTGGTGTCACCCTCTCTGGTGGTGAGCCTCTCATGCAGTGGGAATTCGCCCTGGAATTGCTGAAGGATTGTAAAGAAAAGGGAATTCACACTGCCATCGAAACCTCTGGATATGCACCCTGGGAGGTGCTGGCCAAGGTTCTGGATTATACGGATCTGGCTCTCTTCGATATCAAACATATGGATGCAGCGCGGCACCAGTGGGGAACAGGTAAGAGCAACGATCTCATTCTCGATAATGCTCGGAGGACTGCGGCCAAGGTGAGGACATGGCTCAGGGTGCCCCTCATCCCCGGATATAATGACTCTGAGTCGAATCTGAAGGCGGTAGCCAGTTTGGGTCTTGAGATTGGGGCAGAGAAGGTCTCTCTCCTTCCTTATCATATCTGGGGGAAGTCCAAATATGGCAGGCTGGGCCGGCAGTATCCTATGGAGCAGACGCCGCTTCCGTCTGACGACCTTGTCAAGCAGTGTGAGAAGGTCATTGCAGACGTGGGACTGAAAGCCACTATTGGCAGATGACCTGTCCCGGAGAGATCAGGGGAGATATTCTCGGAGGCAGTTCCCTTCGAAGAACCGGAGATGCCTGTTATGGATGATGCAGGGACAACATACTCTCAAAAGGTGATTACCTACTGCTTGAATCCGAGGAACGTGGGCGAATTCAAACGTCCTGATGGGTTTGGAAGGGCGAGCCGACCCTGCGGGGATACCCTTCAGATCTGTCTCCAGGTGAGAGACGGCAGAGTTGTGGATGCCAGATTCACCACTGATGGCTGTGGACCGACTATTGCATGTGGCAGCATGGCAACGGAGCTGGTGAAGGGGAAAACCATCACCGAGGCCCTGGCAATCACCGAGGATGATATTCTAAATGCTCTGGATGGATTGCCTGAGTCCGAGGTTCACTGTGCTGCTCTGGCAACGAACACATTAAAGCTGGCGCTCAGCGATTACATTTCCCTGCAGCGGGAGCCGTGGAAACGGGCCTACCGGAAAATAGAGCCTTTTGTTTCCAGCAGCTAAACAAGTCCATTACTATCTTTGCCCGCCAGCTTACTGGTGGGGATCACTTGTTGAAGTTCCAAAGCAGCATTCCCTAGTAGTGGGTCCCCGCAAAATCGCAGATTTTGTGGGGTTTTACTAGAGTAGCCCCTGCACCTTCGAACGGAGCGTTTTTTCGGGAACGGCACCCATACTCTGGTCGATCAACTGGCCATTCTTGAAGAATATCAGCACGGGTATGCTCATCACCTTGTATTTCGAAGCCAGTTGCTGATTTTCATCTACATTGACCTTGCAGAACTTCAATTTTCCCTTGAATTCCTCTGAGAGTTTTTCCACGATAGGCCCGATCATGCGGCAGGGGCCGCACCAGGGGGCCCAGAAATCTACTACGACAGGGAGGTTGGATTTCAAGACCTGTTGCTCGAAGTCCTTGTCGCTTATCTCAATCACCATTGCGTTTTTCTCCTTCTGTGCAAGAGGCCATCGCCATGACTATTGCCAACTTGCTTATAATATCAGAGGTTATGATGGTAAAATGAGCTGATTTTGCCTGAGATGGGGCCATTATATCCCCTGAGGCGGTGTCTGGCAATTCGAGCAAAAGCATATTTGTTTCTGGAGAAGACCATATAGCAGAAGAAATCGTTCTTACTATCGATGGCAGGGAGATCAAAGCCCGCAAAGGCGAAAGGCTCCTCTGGGCGGCTTTGGATCACGACATTTATATTCCCAGTCTCTGTGCCATTCGGGAAGCCGATTTGCCCTTTGGCGGTTGCCGGCTCTGCTTCGTTGAGATCGAGGGCAGGCGAGCTCCGGTGACTGCCTGCAGTCAGTTCGTTGAGGAGGGGATGGTGGTACTTACCAGTACCCCCAAGGTGAAACGATTGCGCCGTACTGCCTTTGAGCTCCTCCTCTCGCATCACCATCTAGATTGTGCCCACTGTGCCAGGAATCGGAATTGTGAACTCCAGCGGATTGCTGCCCGCGAAGGGTTCAAGCTGAAACTGCAGAGGTTCCGGCGCATTCCCAGGTCGTTGCCTATAGATTCCAGTCATCCCCTCTTTATTTACGACCCGAATAAGTGCGTTCTTTGTGGCAAGTGTGTCTGGGTCTGCCATGAGCGGGGTATCGGCAGCATCGATTTTGCCCATAGAGGTATTGATACCAGGGTGAGCACTTTCGATAATATTCCGCTGATTGATTCTAGCTGTGATTCCTGTCTCGAATGTGTGCGGGTTTGCCCTGTGGGCTCCCTGGTTATCAGGGACGGCAAAAAATCTACTGAGGGGTGAGCAAAATGGGACTTCGCATAACTACTTTGAGTGAGAATGCGGTTTCATCAGCCATGCCGCGGGGACTGCTCGGGGAGTGGGGCCTGAGTGTCCTGGTGGAGGCGGATAATGTCAGGATTCTTCTGGATGCGGGACAGAGTGTTTCTGCTGTTAATAACGGCGATCTTCTTGGCGTAGAGTGGACTCGAATAGATGCCGTAGTCCTCAGTCATGGACACTACGATCACACTGCTGGCTTGCGAAGGGCGCTGGGCAAGATCGGGAAGCGGGTGGGGGTGATTGCGCATCCTGATGTGTGGACGGCGAAGTATCTACAGATAGCCAAGGATAAAGCCCCTGCCTATATTGGAATACCATGCCAGAAAGTGGAACTGGAAAGCCTGGGTGCCGACTTTCAACTCACTCACGATCCCGTGTGGCTGTCGGAGAATGTAGTCACCAGCGGCGAGATTCCGATGACTACTGATTACGAGAGCATCGACCCCGGTCTTTACGTTGGAGAGGGTGGCGAGTTTCTCCCTGATCCTTTGGCGGATGATCAGGCCATCTTCATCAAGACAGATAGGGGGTTGGTGGTTATTCTGGGCTGTGCTCACCGTGGGGTTATCAATACTTTACGTCATGCTCGGAGTATCACTGGCGTGGATCTTATTCATACCGTGGTCGGAGGGACGCACCTCATTCGGGCGTCTGAGGCGCAACTGGAGATGACCATCGCTGATCTGAAAGGGCTTGGTGTGCAGAGGTTGGGGGTATCTCACTGCACTGGCATGACGGCAGCAGTGCGGCTGGCTCAGGAGTTTGGTCAGAATTTCTTCTTCAATAACGCCGGCACACGGATTACCCTTTGAGGATTATTTGTTATTAGTGAATATGGCAGGCATGGATAGGCTTGCACGTTTTTGGAAGGTTGCCCTTCTGGTGGCTCTGGTAGCCTTGCTTCTTATCAGTGCGGCAGGTTGCGTTATAAGTAGTGGAGGAGCCGAATCGAAAGTAAATTGGCTCTATAACACGGATGATGCCTTAAGCCGGGCGCAAAGTGAGAACAAGCCTATAATGATAGACTTTTATGCTGACTGGTGTACTTGGTGCAAGCGACTGGACTCAGATACCTACTCCGACGATAACCTGAGCGCTTTCCTGAACGAGAGTTTTATCTGCTTGAAGAGCAATACACAGAAAAGCGACCTATATGGTAGGTACGGCATAACGGCGCTTCCCACAATTGTTTTTCTCTCGCCGCAAGGGACGGAGATCGGTGAGAGAATTCCTGGCTATCAACCTCCGGCCCAATTCTATCAGAGCGTCCAGGCGGTACTGAGCCAATGGAGTTCTCAGCGCTGATGATAGTGCGTGTAGGGAGACTCGGGACATGAAGTGTAATAGATTACTCACTATTCGCTTAGTGCTGCTGGGCCTGTTCATTGTATCTGTAGCTGTCTTTGCGGCAGCCCAGTATGGCCTCGTTCAGAGCTTTGTCAGGTTTCTGTGCACCTCTTGCCTGGGACTGGGTGGCTGAGGCTCAATGAGGAAGCTAAGATGGTCGATACAGTTCCTTGCCCTGGCTCTGGCTAATATTGGCTTCATACAAATCCTGAAAACAGGCATCCCCTGCCCCTTCTTCTATTGCTACGGTTGCCCGGCAGCTGCCTTCGCCTGCCCCATAGGCGTCTTCCAGCATTATGCTGCTCTGCAGCAGTTCCCCTTCTATGCTCTGGGTGTGGTGGGCCTGTTTAGTTTGGCCCTGGGGCGGTTCTGGTGCGGCTGGGCTTGCCCCTTTGGCACAGTTCAGGACCTGGTTGCCTGGATCAGACGGCGTGATGACACACTCCGACTCCCCCGTGTTGCCTGGACCAAGTTTTTGATCCTGGGGGTGGTTCTACTTCTGGCTTGGCTGGCTGCGGAGACCCTCTTTTGCAAGGTTTGTCCGGCAGGCAGCCTCTTTGCTGCCATCCCGCACCGGTTTGTGTCACCTGAGCTTGACTTCGGGACTTTCTTCTATGTTCACCTGGCGACGCTGGCAGTAGTGCTGGTGGCCTTCTTTCTCATCGGGCGGTTCTGGTGTTGCTACCTCTGTCCACTCGGTGCTATATTTGGCGCTTTCAATCCGGTAAGCATATTGAAAGTGAAGGTGGACTTCAGTAAATGTAACCACTGTGAGAACTGCCTCAAGGTTTGCCCCCAGCCAAAATCGAGAAACTGGAGGAGATAGAGAATTGTACTGACTGCACCCGCTGTGGCAAATGTATCGAGTCCTGCGGCTCAGAGGCAGTGAAAATCTCCGCCTCCTTCAAAGAGTAGTTTGCATTCTGCTCCTTGCTTGCTAGAATGACCCCAACAAGAATTATTGAGGTGATCAAGATGGCAGTAGCAGAGATAAGTATTATTCCCATCGGCACAGGCAGCCCTTCTGTGAGCGAGCATGTGGTCAGAGCGGTCAGGGTTTTGCGTCGAGAGAAAAGCCTGAAGTACGAGATTACCTCGATGGGGACGATTATCGAGGGAGATCCTGAGGCTATACTGAGGGTTTCCGGGAAGATGCATCAGGCTGTTCTTGATGGCGGTGCTCAGAGGGTGGTAACCACCATTAAGATCGATGACCGAAGAGACAAGCACCTGACCATGAGCGGCAAGGTGGAGTCGGTGAGGAAAAAGCTGGGGCGCTAGATATCAGAGAGCCCTCTGGCCGCGTTTGAAAGCTACAACTGGCTCAGGATTTCCGCCACTCTGTGCGCTGTCGTCCCGGTCAGCGTAGCACACTTCTCGATGGTCTCCGGACCCCGTGGGCCAAAATAGTGATTAACCACTTCATTCATGTCAAACCAGTTGACACCGGTGATTTCTGAACAGACAGTACTCTTGAACATCGGCTTGAACCAGAGAGTTAGCTGGTGCGAGGGCTCGAAGGCCGGCAGGATAGCCTCAAGCCCCTGGTCGATGCTGGTTCGTCCCACTCTGGCGCTGATAAGTACGAAGCCAGTGGTCAATGCGCCGCAGGTCAAGCCGCAGCTGCCTCCACCCTGGAGACCACCTATCGCTTTGAACCAGAAGTCATCCCTGAGTTCCAGAACATCTTGAAATGCCTGGAACATCGATTGAGAACAGCCAAAACACTTCTTGTAGTTCTCGTATGCCAGCTTGCCTACCCTTTCCCGATTAGCCTCTGAACTGAATACCTCTCTGGTTCTCTCATCAAACTTCCTGGCGAAGTCGGTCATTGCCTCATGTTCCCCCGCTTTCATTTGGCCTCCTTTTAGTGATCTCTGGCATAGACTTTAGCATAACTGGTTTAAGTCCACCATTGGTTAAGCCGACTCCATTGTGCTCCTGAACGGTGTTACGGGACCACCCACCGTGATAGAATAAGCGGTGTTGCAGCCTGGAATGAATAGAAACAGCCATGCCATTGTGATGGGGGTGCACGTTGAAAATTGGCGTTCTCTCTGATACCCACGTTGATTCACTCGGGCAGATCCCGTCCCCGATTCTGAAAGCTCTGGGTGAGGTGGACCTCATCGTGCATGCTGGCGATTTCACCGAAACGGCAGTGCTGGAGGGGCTCAGGACGCTGGCGGAAGTGAAGGCGGTAGCCGGCAACATGGACTCCAATGAACTCAAGAGGATACTTCCTCGGAAGGAGCAGTTCATGGTCGGCGGGAAAAGGGTAGGGCTGACTCATGGTTCAGGTCCGCCCTGGGGATTGGCAGGCAAGGTGAGAGATATGTTCGACAATGTGGATCTTATCATTTACGGTCATTCGCACCAGTTGGTGAATGAATACATCAACGGAGCTCTCTTGTTTAACCCGGGTCGGTGTAAGACCTCCTTCGGCATCCTGACCATCGGCGATGAGATAAAGGCCGAGATAATAAGGGTTTGAGAATGGCATAATAACCGCAAGTTGGTGCCAGCCCCTGATGATGTGCGTAGTAGTCCTTGTAATGACTGGTGGCCCTAGGTTGTGCCCGTAATGCAATACTATTGCATTTGCTCTCTGGTTATGCTATAGTTCGGCTGGCTGTTGTGGGGACTGGAGTCTGTAGATGTCTTTCGTTGAGTATTCCATAAAGGTGCTGCGCTCCAGAGGCTATAAGGTGACCAAGCCCCGAAAGCAGGTACTTGAGGCTGTTAAGAATGCTGCGGGGCCGGTGTCGCCCTATGACATTGAAAGAATGGTGCAGCAGCAGGGCGAGCATCTGGACCCTGTCACTGTCTACCGGGTGATAAACCTGTTGTGTTCCTTGAACCTGGTGCATAAAATCCTGTCACGCGGAGGATTCGTTAAATGTGATCTGCTTGAGGAACCGGGCTGCCATCGTTTTCTGGTATGCCGTGGCTGCGGAACACTCCAGGAGTTCACTGATGATGCACTATGTCGTCAGGAGAGTCAGATTGCCCAGAGATTGGGATTTCAGGCTGAGCATCATCTGACTGAATCCTCAGGGCTTTGTCAGCGCTGTCGTTAGGACGTCTTATGCAGAAGGGGGGCCTTTGTTTAGACTTGGTAGGCAACGATTTCGGTGCGCAAAATTATCAATAACGCAAGTGAAAGGGTCGAAAATATAGCAGCGGGACACAAGATGAGAAGCAAATATATCTTGGTGTTAATGGTATCAATCCTCCTCATGCTGGTTCTGGTGGGCACGCTGTCCTGTCAGCCATCAAGCAGCAGCTCGAAGAAGTCAATTGTGGTTACTTACTCTATTCTTGGGTCTATTGTAAAAGAATTGGTTGGCGACAAGGCAACTGTAACTGTGTCCATCCCCAATGGACTGGACCCGCATGAATGGGAGCCATCTGCCAAAGACATAGAAGCGATAAACAAGGCAGACCTCGTTGTTGAAAATGGCCTCGGCCTTGAAGGCGGTATGGAGAAGACTCTACAGGCGGCTAGAGACAGCGGAGTAAAATTCTTCACCGCTTCAGACTACATCACTGTCCGCCATGTCGGGTCCGGAGAGGGGATTCCCTCCGGCGATCCGGACCAGGTAATCGGTGCGGCCGACCCACATCTGTGGATGGATCCGGTAGCTATGAAGAGCGTTGTCGAGGGACTGGCCTCTGAGTTGGTGAAAGACCTGAATCTGGATGTCAGCAGCCAGGCCCTGGACTTGGAGAACCGGCTGGACAGCTTAGATAAAGAAGTGGCTGATACGGTGGCGGCGATACCCCAAGAAAACCGCAATTTGGTCACTGGGCATGAATCAATGGGATACTTTGCCCAGCGCTACGGTTTTAAGCTGGTTGGGGTAATCATACCCAGCCTATCGACAGAGGCTGATATCTCGGCAGAAGACTTGGCTGCGCTTAAGCAGGCCATCGAAGATAACCATGTCAAGGCAATCTTCACTGAGCTTGGCACATCGCCGTCGGTGGCCAAAGCCATAGGCGATGAAACAGGGGTACAAGTGGTTGAGCTTACTACACATGCTTTGCCCAGCGATGGCTCCTATTTTACGTTCCTCAGAAACATTGCCGGTGTTATTACCAATGCATTGAAATAGTTAGGGTTGTCATAATATGAGTGTGCTGGTGACACCGTTCTCATCCAATAGCTTTATGCTTCATGCTCTCATTGCCGGGGTTCTAGTTTCCATTGCCTGCGCTATTGTCGGCACTTTTGTTATCCTTCGTGGGCTGGCCTTCATCGGCGATGCGCTTGCCCACGGCGTATTGCCAGGCATTGCGGTGGCAATTCTGGTAGGCTTCCCGGGAATAATCGGAGCGGCTATCGGCGCTGTGTTCATGATCGGCGGGATCACTACAATTACGCAGCGATCCCGACTATCCTCGGACACTGCCATTGGACTCCTTTTCATCGGGATGCTATCCCTCGGCGTGGTGATCGTATCGCGCTCTAACTCTTTTAGCGGCGACCTGACCCGTATTTTGTTCGGCGAGATTCTGGGCATCGGTATCCCCGCTATCCTGATTCAACTCATAGCCACGATCATTATTGCGGTTATAGCTGTGATCTGCGCTCGCCCGTTCTTGCTGCTCAGTTTTGATCGTGAGCAGGCGGAGGTCGCCGGTTTCTCGGTCCGTCTTTATCACAATATTATGCTCCTCATGATCGCAGCCACTGTGATCGTATCTTTCCAAACGGTGGGCACTTTGCTCGTCTTCGGGTTGCTCATCGCCCCAGCTGGCGCTGGGGCACTCCTTGCCCGCCGGATAGAAGCGATGATGGCCTGGGCGATGCTCTTTGGTGTGTTGTCAATGTATTCGGGTTTGCTGATTAGTTATCACTTTGGCTTGGCCGCCGGTGCGTCCATAGTACTGGTGACTGTAGCCATCTTTTTTGTTGTTTTCATCATACAGAATATACGTCATCGTCGGGTAGTTCATCCTCAGGAGTTAAGACATGGATAGTCCCAAAGAGGTTGTTGCTTCGTCGCCCGATGGAACTGGGGCATCCACGCTGAGCACTGACGGCCCCCCCTATATCCAGGCCAAGAATCTCAATATTGGTTACTCTAAGGAAGTCGTTGTGGCAGACATCGGTTTTGAGCTGAGACGGGGGGAGGCTGTGGCTCTCATTGGCACCAATGGTTCAGGCAAATCGACTCTTCTCAAAACAATTGTGGGGCTGCTACCGCTTCTGGGAGGCCAGCTATTAATATTTGGAATGCATCCCGGCAGTAATCCCCGCAGGATAGCTTATCTTGGTCAGTTCCATGCCTCTGGATTCGTTCTTCCTCTGCGTGCCATTGATGTCGTGCGCATGGGCCGATTTCCCTCACATGGATTATTAAGACGAATGGGCCACCAAGATGATGAGATCGTATTATCTGCCATGCGTACCATGGGCATCGAGGAGCTGGCAGAGTGTCCATTAAGGTCCTTATCCGGTGGTCAACAACAGCGGACCTATCTGGCTCAAGTACTGGCTCATCAAGCAGACCTGCTGGTATTGGACGAACCGGCAGCAGGTCTGGACGCCGGTGGCAGAGAGCTCTACTTGCAGGCAATCGACAATGAACTTCGCCGTGGAGCATCAGTTGTTGTGGCCACTCATGATATCCAGGAAGAAGCAGCACTCTGCCACCAGGTAATGCTCCTGGCTCGCCGGGTAGTTGCTATTGGTACGCCGCAACAGGTATTGAGGCCCGATGCATTACTGGAGACCTTTGGTATAGTCGTTAGCGGTGAGAAACGTCTCCATGTGATCGAGGCCAAACACGGACACGACGATGGCCATCGGCCGGGTGAGCAAAAAGGTTAGGGTTTCAGAGGACATTGCTATCGTTATCTTCTTTTGTCAGTGCCATGGCATTGGGCGTGTTTTTCGTCGGACTCAAGGCGGGCTACAATATTGACCTTTCGGCTTTTCGTTCAGTCGCAACCGAGTTTGAATTGTGACGCAAATGAGGCGATGCGGTAAGGAGGGAGATTGATTCATATTGGCATAAACCCCAACATAGTCATCTTCGGGCGCTTCACTATCTACTGGCATGCCATCCTTATGGTCATAGCCATAGCCGTGGGTGTGCTGATCACTCTGCGTCTGGCGAAGAAGGCAGGATTCTCGCAAGAAGCCATCTTAACCGTCTGCTTTTGGGCCGTCATATTCGGCATCATTGGGGCGAGGGTTTCGTGGGCTCTGGATCCGGAAAACCTGAGCGCATGGAAGCACCCGACCGAGCTACTCGCTATTCAGAACGGTGGTCTAGGCTGGTATGGTGCGCTGATTGGAGGCATTCTGGCGGTGGTCGTCTATTCCCAAATCAAGAAGTTCCCGCTGGCTCGCTTTGCTGATGCGGCTGCCCCAGCCATTATTCTGGGACTGGCCATCGGTAGGATTGGCTGAACCATAAACGGGGATTCCGTTGGAACCCCAACATCACTGCCCTGGGGCTTCGTCTATACCAATCCGAATTCCTTTGCGCCCCTGGGGATTGCAACGCACCCGTATCCGGTGTATGAGATTATTTGGGACCTAATGGTTTTCGGCCTGCTGTGGCGCTTGAAGGATAGAATCAAGCCGGATGGCAGCCTCTTTCTGGTTATGATAGCAACGTATTCCTTTGGAAGATTCTTCCTCAGTTTCCTCAAGGACGAGGTGTCGGTGCTGGGGCCGTTGCACCAGTCACAGATTATATCCCTGGCTCTGTTTGTAATCGCTGTCGCTTTGCTTGCCTATCGCAAGGTAAGGCTGGTGAAACCGGAAACTGCTGCGAAGCCTAAAGAGGCGCTACCATTGTGCTGACTGCGGCGGCTATCTTCTTCCTTTGCTTCGTTTTCTCCCCGAAACGCAGATGGCATCAAACCTCAGCCGAGAGTTAGATGATTGCCCTTGTTCATGTGGTGTCAAGGTAGCATACTGAGAAGGCCGGTATGAACGGTTAACGCCTGGTGGACTCTACTCGGCTGTCTCGAGTCAGTGGTAAGGTAAATTACAATCCTTTATCCACCAGATATGAGACAAGGTCAGCCAGGCGGCAGGAATAGCCCCATTCGTTATCGTACCAGGCCAGCACCTTCACCATGTTGCCAGCAACGACCATGGTATTCTCGGCATCCACGATAGAGCTTGCTGTATTGCCCTTGAAATCGATGCTGACCAGCGGTTCTTCGCAATACTCCAGTATACCCTTCAGGTTGGTTTCAGCAGCTTTCTTGAATGCCTGGTTCACCTCTGCTGCAGTGACCTCTTTGCCCAGATCAGCTACGAAATCGCAGAGGGACACGGTGGTGACCGGAACTCTGAAGGCAACCCCATGGATCTTACCCTTGAGTTCGGGAAGGACCAGGGTTACAGCCTTGGCGGCGCCAGTGGTGGTGGGGATGATGTTCATAGCCGCTGCCCGGGCGCGGCGCAAGTCTTTATGCACCGTATCGAGGATCCTCTGGTCGTTGGTGTAAGCATGGATGGTAGACATCAGTCCTTTACTCACGCCAAAATTCTGATGCAGTACCTTGACCACCGGAGCGATGCAGTTGGTAGTGCATGAGGCATTGGAAATGATGCGGTGCTTGGCGGGATCATATTTCCCCTCATTAACGCCCAGGACAATGGTGATATCCTCGTCTTTTGCAGGAGCGGAGATGATTACCTTCTTTGCACCGCCCTGGAAGTGGGCTGATGCCTTTGCACCATCAGTAAATAGCCCGGTGGATTCGATTACAATCTCCACTCCATATTTGTTCCACTCGATCCTGCCGGGGTCTCGTTCAGCCAGGACCTTGGTTGCCTTGCCATCAACGATGATAGAGTCGTTGGTGGCCTCTACTTTGCCTGGATAAATGCCATAGTTGCTATCGTACTTGAGGAGGTGGGCATTGCTTTTGGCATCAGTGAGGTCGTTGACAACAGCCACCTCCAGTTTCTTAGGATAGCGTTCCTTGATAGCTTTGAAGGCCAACCTCCCAATGCGACCAAAACCGTTAATGCCAATCTTGGTTGCCATTTGCCTTCCTCCCTTCTTGCTTTGCTACGTATACCAGCAGCCTAAGGCTTCCGGTATACGCAGCGTACTCAAGTGTCTGTATTATTCTATTTGTCAGAAGACCTATTTATGCCGTCTCGCCCAAGCGGTCTTCTTCATCATCTTCTTGTGCTTGTGTTTGGCCATTTTCTTCTGGCGCCACTTACGAACAGAGCCCATACATATTACCTTTCATAGAATCACCTACCTTGTTCAGCAGTCCTTGGCTGTGACTAAGCATATCAATGAATACTTCATGGAATATGATATCACCAATGGCTTGTTGGCAGAAAGCCTGAGCACAATGTAGCACTCTATCCATGGAGTACCTCTAGATGGCGATGGTGGTATTGGTCATGCCAGTAAGTTTCACTGGACCCCCGGGGTTCTATAGAGGATGGTGCCATTCTTGTGGACTCTTTCTGCCTTTCCCTCGGCGCACAGCGGTTCCAGGTGGGCCAGAGCTGACATTACCGCCAGGCGTTTATCGAGAGGGAGCAGTTCCTCAAAAGACATGGTGAGGCCATTGACAATCCAGGGGATTTGAAGGGAAATATCATAGGCTGTCTTGGGTCCTTCTTTCAAGACATTGGTGATGGCTGCCCTTCTTTCTTCATGGTGATGGAGCAATTCCTTAATTCTCTGCCTTATACCGGTGAAGACATACTCGTGTGCCGGGAGGACAAGGTCGACATCCAATGTTTCGATGGTTCTCAGTGAGCGGAGGTAGTGGCTGAGGGGGTCAGGCCCTGACTGCGGGTGTAAGCTGATATTAGGGAATGTAGCAGGTAGTATATGGTCTCCTGATAGTAATATCTTCTTTGCCCTGTCGTAGAGGCAGACGTGCCCTGGGGAATGTCCTGGTGTCCAGATCACTTCGAAGTCGAAGCGGCCTTGATGAATTATTTCGCCACCATTCAGCGTTATCTCGGGAGACATAGGCATGACAAATTGCCTTACTCCCATTGATGCCTTTTGAAGGCGGGGCAGCTCTGCTTCCGGCACTCCATTCAGACGAAGCAGGCTGGCTGTTTCGTCGAGTAGGTTGTCCGTGTTGACATATCGGGAGTCAATGAAATCCCTTTCCACCCGGTGGAGGGCCACCTTTGCCTTTGACAGTTCTACCAGCCGTCCTGCCAGGCCGTAGTGGTCAGGGTGAAAATGGGTGATGATGATCTGGGTAATCTTATCAAAACCAACCCCGATCTCAGCCAGTTGTTTTTCCATAGCAGCAAATGCTTGCCTGGTATTCCAGCCGGTGTCCACCAGAAGCCAGCCCTGGTCTCCCTGTATGAGATAGGCATTGACTGCCAACTGGTCGCTGAGCAGGAGAATCGGTAGTTTCAGCTGATGGATACCCGGCACTATCTCCATTAATTCTTCCTCAGGCTATAAAATGCCTGCCCTCCAGCGTAGTGGCCCTTCGAGCCCAATTCCTCCTCGATTCTGAGCAGGCGGTTGTACTTGCAATTCCGCTCTGAGCGGCAGGGCGCGCCAGCCTTGATCATGCCGGTGTTCATGGCTACAGCAAGGTCGGCGATAGTGGTGTCCTCGGTCTCACCGGAGCGGTGGCTGACCACGGCTGTCCAGCCTGCTTGCCGTGCTTTCTCAATAACCCTGATCGTTTCCGTCAGTGTACCCGCCTGGTTGGGTTTGATGAGGATTGAATTGGAGGATCGTTCAGCGATGCCGCGGGCCAGACGCTGAGCATTGGTGACATAGAGGTCATCGCCCACAAGCTGCACGTTCTTCCCCAATTTCTCTGTAAGCAGTTGCCATCCTTCCCAGTCATCCTCAGCCATGCCGTCCTCAATGCTGATAATGGGGTAACTTGACACCCAGTCAGCGTAATAGTTCACCATCTCCTGGCTGCTGAAGGAGGCTCCCTCTTTGGCGAGGACATATTTACCCTGGTCGTAGAATGTGCTTGCTGCGGGGTCCAGAGCGATGAGACAATCTGTGCCGGGCCGATAACCTGCCTTTTCAATGGCTTTCAGGATCAGCTCCACTGCTTCTCTGTTTGACTTCAGGGAAGGCGCAAATCCTCCTTCATCACCCACATTGGTGTTTAGTCCCTTTTCCCTTAGAACCAGTCGCAGGGAATGGTAGACTTCACTGCCCATTCGAAGGGCATGGGCGAAGCTCTTTGCCCCGCTGGGCATGACCATGAATTCCTGGAGATCAGTTGAGTCCTGGGCGTGTTTGCCCCCGTTGAGGATGTTCATCATGGGCACAGGCAGGGTGCAAGCAGCCGCACCACCAAGGTGACGATAGAGAGGGATGCCCGAAGAGTTTGCGGCAGCATGGGCAATAGCTAATGATGCTCCTAAAATCGCGTTGGCACCCAGTCTGGACTTATCAGGAGTGCCATCGAGCTCTATCATCTTTTGGTCAATGACAGCCTGATCCAGCGCAGACATGCCTATCACGATCCCACTGATATCATGGTTGACGTGTTTCACTGCCTGGAGTACTCCTAAGCCATGAAACCTCTTCTTATCTCCGTCACGGAGCTCCACTGCCTCGTGGCTTCCGGTGCTTGCTCCTGAGGGGACAGAGGCACGTCCTAGGGTGCCATTATGCAACGTTACTTCAACTTCGACCGTGGGATTGCCTCTGGAATCGAGGATTTCCCGCGCCCTGATGCTCTCAATAGCGTCTGCGTTCGTCTTCATCATTTCCGTTTCTTATTCCTGGATCTGGCAGCATCAACAGCTTTTTCCACTGCCTCCTCGGCATTCTGAGCCGGAATCAGAGCATCATCCATCTGCCCGTGCAGAGACAGTGACCATGTATCTAATCCTACCACGGGAATGCCACCCTGGAGGGCAAAAGCAATCTCAGATAAGGTACCATAGCTGCCGTCTATGGCGATTATTGCCTGGGCTGACTTGACCACAATGGCGTTACGCGCATACCCCATGCCGGTGACTATGGGGACATCTACATAAGCATTAGCTGCATGGCGATCATCCCCTGGCAGTATGCCTATGGTTAACCCTCCCGCCGATCTGGCTCCCTTACAGGCTGCCTCCATCACCCCGCCCAATCCGCCGCATATCAGTGCAACCCCCTGCTCGGCTAATCTCTGTCCCACTTCTTCTGCGAGACATGCCTGCTCAGCGGAACACTCACTACCACCGACAACAGCGATGAATATGATAAGAGATATCTCCTAAAAGTGAAAATAGTTCGGACTGGCCGAACTTCGATGGGGGAATTATAGCATCTCGTTCCCAGCTTTAACAACAGAAGCGAAGGATCATTGCTCTCTGCCTGTGATTGGTGGCGGCTTGTTGCCTCTTGTTGACACTGCTAATCTACGTGACTACCATTAAGCCATTGTGGACACGGGGAATCATGAACTTAACAGAAAGCAACGGGGACTTCCGGCGCGTCTCTTTGCCGCAGTGACCGGACCGACTGGCTTAGGCCGGTTCGTCAGGTTCGGCTTGGTGGGCCTGAGCGGGGTCCTGGTGGATATGCCCATATTCTGGGCTCTGAGCAGTGTAGCTCACATGCGTGATCTCATAGCCATACTCCCTGCCTATGCCGCCGCCACTATCTGGAACTTCACGTTCAATGATATATGGACCTTCCGCGACAGGCGCGAGAAGACACTGCCAGCCACTCTGATACGTGCTGGCAAGTTTGGTCTGGTGAGCTTGCTGCCCTTGGCCTACAGGTTGGCGGCATACTACCTGCTGACACGGGTCTCGGATGTCGGAAGGCTGCTGGCCTATGCGATTGCCATTGTGGTGGGCATGTTGTGGAATTTCGGCATTAACTTCCTGTGGACGTGGAGGAAACGCAGCCAGCAGATTGAGTCAGAGAACTGAGTATCTTTTGACCTGGAAGCGGTAGAGCTTTACGGGCTCTTGGGGCAGGATCCCTGCTTTGTGGCGGCAGATGTCGATCTGGTATTCTGCAGTATCGACGCCTTCAAGATCGGGAAGCAGCAGTCCTCTCCGCCTCCCACTCTCCACGATGACCCCGTATCTCTTCGGGTCAAGCTGGTCTATGCTCTCCACCGGCTCTGGCTTAGTGAGGACATCTACGCTGTAGCTCAGATGAGGAAGTTCGGCTGGTGTCACCGGAGGGAAACGAGGGTCCCGTGTGGCTGAGCTGACGGCATTGTTCATAATCTCCTCAGCCACATTTGATTGAGTGGGTTCAAATGTGCCGATGCAGCCTCGCAGTTCCCCGAATTTTTTTATGGAAACGAATACGCCTGCCCGTTCCTTCATCTCAGTCGTCAGCGCTGTTGGTTTTGTGACATAACCCCCCTTGACATAACTTTCCACGGTTTCCTTGGCCAGGCGGGTCAGTGGGTGCAATCGTTTTGTTGTTTCGTTGCTATTGGGGTCCATCTAGGCGCACCTTTCAACTATTCTTGATCTTATGTTCAAGTCGGCACCGCAAGACTGACACTTGGAATCACTAAGGCCCAACAGTTGGACCTGGTAGCCCCAACGCTTTATAGCGATTTTACCACAGGAGTAGCAGATGGTGTTCTCGCCAGGGTGGCCAGGGATATTGCCAGCATAAACAAAGCGCAGTCCGGCTTCGCGCCCAATAGCCAGAGCCCGCTCCAGGGTGGCTGTAGGGGTCGGTGACAGGTGTTTCATCAAATGGTGCGGGTAGAAACGGGTGACATGCCAGGGAGTCAGTTCGCCCAGCTCAGCCACAATCCAGGAGGCTATCGCCTTTAGTTGCTCCTCATCATCGTTCATAGTGGGGATGAGGTTGGTCACTACCTCCACATGCATGCACCACTTTTCCTTAGCGCGCTTGGCAACCTCAAGTATACCTCGCCATTTAGCTACCTTGGCCAGGTTCCGGTAAAAAGCGTCGGAGAAGCCCTTTATATCCACCCGCCAGGCATCGAGGAAAGGGCCTATGGTGTCCAGGGCCTCTGCAGTGAGAAAGCCGTTGGTCACATAAACCGTGTAGAGCTTATTCTGCCTGGCCAGCCTGGCTGAATCCAGGGTGTACTCGAACCAGATGGCCGGCTCATTATAGGTCCAGGCAATGCCGGCACAACCATTTCGCTTAGTCGCCTCTATAGCGGCCTCGGGAGAGATGATTTGAGAGCCAGCGGGTAGTTCCTCTACACAGGCTATCTGCCAGTTCTGGCAGTCCTGACAGTGGAAGTTACACCCCCAGCCACCCAGCGAGAAAACCTGACTGCCGGGGAAAAAGTGAAAGAGAGGTTTCTTTTCGATGGGATCGACAGCCGCTGAAGACACTATGGCATAGTTCAGGGTGTAAAGCTTTCCCTCTTTATTGTGACGTACTTTACATAAACCTAACTTGTCGGGATTGATAACGCATTCCCATTGACAGACATGGCAGCGCACCCGCGAGTTGGGGAGTTGTTCATAGAGCATGGCCTCTCGCAGGTTCTGTTTCATTGTCTGAGCCTATCAGATCATCTTGACTATGACAGGGGCCTCGCCCCACAGACTCTCCAGTTGGTAGTATTCCCTCTCGAATGGGGTGAATATATGGACAATGATATTCCCCACGTCCAGCAATACCCATCCAGAGCTGGCTGTCCCCTCGTAGTGGTAGAGGTTAACAGATTCCTTTCTTAATGCCTCGTCAATGGCTTCATGGATAGCCTCGATCTGCCGGTCATTGTCCGCGCTGCAGATAACGAAGTAATCAGCAAAGGAGCAGACCTTTCTGATATCCAGCAGCACTACGTCCGAGGCCTGCTTATCTGCAGCTATTTCGACAATCTTCTTAGCCAGTTCTACAGCTTCCAAGGGTACCTTACTTACGTTTCAACTCCTCACATCACTCGCTTCAGGCGGGGGTTAGGGGTGATTCCGGGGATTCGCCCCCGTTTAGCGATGGGCTTGCCTGCCACTTCATGCAGATCAGCCGTGAAATCAATCGGCCTGGCTCCGCTGATATAACTCCCCACCCCAAAGGCATCAACAGGAGCCTTATTTTCAATAAAGGACTTGATACGGTCCGGGTCGATACCTCCGCTGACAAAGATTTTTACCTCTTTGAAACCAGCCAAGTCAAGCCTGGCCCTGGTCTCCTTGACGAGGTCAGGCGTGACCTTGCCCCTTTCGGCCGGTGTATCCAGCCTTACTCCCTGGAGACGGCCGTGCATTTCTCGAGCCACGGTGATGCTTTCTTCGGTCTCATCCCTGAAGGTATCCACCAGGGTGATGCGGGGTACTTCCGGTGGCATATGTTTATCGAAGGCCAGGGTAGCGGTCAACGTGTCGCCCATCACTATGATCAGGGCGTGGGGTATGGTGCCTGTAGGAGGGATGCCTGCTATCTTAGCGCCAGCCATGCTGGAGCAGCCAGTGCAACCGCCGACGATAGCAGCATAGTCCATGACGCCGGCCACTGAAGGGTGAACATGACGAGCACCAAAACTGATGATAGGGATTCCCCGGGCCGCCTCGACGCATTCTCTGGCAGCGGTGGCCCAGCCGCTGCAGTGGGACAGCATCCCCAGATAGGCAGTCTCATATGCCCCGTAGCTCTGGTAAGAGGCAGTCATTCTGAGCACTACCTCTTTTCTGTCGAAGGAATCTCCTTCAGAAAGAGACCAGACCTCCCTCTTCCCCTGGGGCAGTATCTTGTCCAGCAGGGCATGAACTTCGTGCATACCGCACAGGAGTCCTGGCTTGGTGGCGAAGACTTCCATAGTGGCCACCGGATTGATACCTTCGCGCTTCAGGATCTCCACTGTTCTCAGGAAGTATATGTCTGCGGTCTCTCCGGATAGGATGGACTCGGAAACTTCAAATCGAGGGGAGGGCGTTTTTATTGTTGATGCCCTGGTCAATCTGGCTCCCAGAACCTTTTCCATATGTTCCAGAGCAAACCTGTGGGCGGAGAAATCGAAGGAGGCAACGCAATCGACCGGTACCTCCACTTCGTAGTGCCGGTTGCGGGCATCAGCCACGGTGTGCAGAACACAGATATTGGTGCATACCCCGCAGATAATTAACTTCTCGGGGTGCAGAGTTTCCAGCTTCTTTTCGAGGGAGGTATTGAAGAAGGCGCTGTAGTGGCTCTTGGGTATTATCTCACCAGAGCAGCGGGTAAGTTCAGGGATGAGCTCTGCTTCTATCGTGCCGGCTATGCAGTGTGGGGGGAACATCTTGAACTCCGGATCATCCGGGTGGTGACTGTCGCAAAGGTAGAAGACCTTTGACCCCTGAGCGATTTCGTCCTCCAATAACTGCTGAATGCCGGGGATAATGCGGCGGGCGCTGTCACCACAGTAAAGTGGATGCCCTTCTTCCAGAAAACCCCTAACCATATCGATCACTATGACAGCTCTGGCCATTGCTACGTTCCTCTCTTAGAGTGAGCCGTTGCGCTCTGCCTGATGGCAAATTCTCCCACCAGCGAAGCTGCTTTGCCGTAATCCCCGGCGTCGAAGGCTTCCAATGCTTCTTCCAGAAGGCGGACTTCTCCAAGCAGGTTAGCTGACATAGCGCCGCCAACGCAGCACCTCCCTACATCAGCCCGCCAGAAAAGGGCCTCTTTGATCTCCAGTATCCTCTTAATCTCTTCGCGGCACTGGCTGGCCTCAACGGGTTTGAGCAACCTTTCTCTGAGTGACTCCACCAGCTCTCTGGTGATTATGAGCATTTGGTCATCTTTCAACATTGAGGTCCGGCAATTCCTGAAACATTATCGTATGAAACTGGGGATAGCTTACTGCAAACCACTCGATTATGTCCATCAGGCTGCGGGGCATGCGGTTACAGGAGAAATCTCGATTTACTCAGGGGGGTTTGGCCTTTGTGGTAACGGCTGCGCAGCAACGTAAATCAGAGCCGTTGAGGTTTCAACAGAATGTGAACGCGTGTGTGGATGCAACAGATCAGCAATCCGTCAGACTCAAACCCACTTGAACCCGTGATCGAGGAAGACGTCCAGGCAAGCCTCTGCCACAGTCGGGTCGTAAAGTACAGCCTTACACTTGTTTATTTCCTTCAAAGCTGTGTCCAGACCGAGAGCTGGCCGGTAAGCCCGGTGGAAGGTCATGGCTTCCACAACGTCGGCCACAGCAATGATCCGTGCCTCCAGCTCGATGTTTTCACCCTGAAGAGCCGAAGGATAGCCTGATCCGTCGAGTCTTTCATGATGCTGGAAAACGACCTTGGCAATCGGCCAGGGGAATTCTATGCTTTTCAAGATGTCATAGGCTGACTGTGGATGGGATTTGATCAGGGCGAATTCCACATCGGTCAATCGGCCGGGCTTGGTGAGAATGTCACTGGGAATGAATATCTTACCCAGGTCGTGGAGAAGTCCCGCTACGCGGATGACCTGGATCTTCTCTGATGAAAGGTGCATTTGCCGAGCTATGGCACAGGCAAGCTGCTTCACCCGCTCCTGGTGACCGGCTGTGTAGCGATCCCTCATTTCCACTGTCAATGATATGGCCTGGATTACACTCTCTACAGTCGATTCCAGCTGTCTGAAGGTTTGCTGGACTTGTTCTTCTGCCTGCCTGCGTTCCGTGATATCCCTGTGGATACCCCGATAGCCACGAAGTACTCCGTCCCCATCAAAAAATGGCATGCCGCTGCTTTCCAGGAAAACTGTGTGACCGTCCTTACGTGATTTCGCCATCTGGACGAACTTGAAGGGTTTTTCCGAGGCGATAGTAGATGAAAGAACGTTAATCAAGCGGTTTGCTTCCTGTAGAGGCATAAGGTCGAAGAGGGTTTTCCCCAGCACTTCTTCAGGTTCGTAGCCCAGTATGTCCCTCACTTTGGGATTGACGTAAGTGTAGACAGACTTGTCATTCAACTCCCACACCAAGTCACTAGTCGTCTCGAGCAGATCGCGGAACCGCTCGCTGCTATCGTGCAAATCCTCCTCGGTGGGCCTGTGCCCGGTGGCGTCTTTGATCACGGCGACTGCTCCGACCACCTTCCCCTTTTTCCGCCACGGAGAAAACTGGATCCGGAGCTTCAATTGTTCACCTGATCTGGCGTATGCTTCTGCCTCAAAGGGAGACACTCCCTGGTCCGATAGAGTCTGATTGAGGCGGGATAACATACCGATGGCACTCTTTGGAGGGAACATCTTCAGGGTTTCGAATGGTCTTCCCAGGATCTCTTCTTCGGGGTAACCGCTGATATCTACTATGGCCTTGTTGATGCCGACAATAGTGCCAGCCGTGTCAATCAAAGCCAGGCCGTCAGTAATGATATCGAGGAGTGCCTGGAACTTGTCCTCCGCACCCAGGTCTACCCTGTTTGGGGGGTAGTCTGGGGCCGTTACGAGAACATCCAGACACTCTCTGCCCAAATCTCTTCCTGCTTCTGGCATTATTGAGGTGCCCCCTTCTGGGATTACAGGCTGGGCTGGTCTGCTATCACTGGCTTGTACCATGTTCGTGATACGAGTTTACTAGGCCATGCTTACAGGAATACCTCAAAGAGGCGGTTTGCCGTCACAAAAAGCTAACACTGCGCATTAATGTCAGGCATGGCGAATGTGTGTTTAGGATTTCATGACGTGGTGGATAGATGATAGAGTTGGCTCAAACCACCAGGAGTTATAGGGCCTTGTGCAGTGGACATGCAGATGGCACATTACAGGCAGATGTGGCTTAGAGGCTGAAGCAGTATGGATGAACGATCCTGTAAAGACAGGTGGGATGCTGGGTTAAGCTACCGACACCCTTTCTGGTTCGAACGTGAAACCTTTGTCAGCGAAAAGCCTCAGACAGGCATCCACTGCGTTGGGGTCATAAAGGAGGCCGCTATTCTTGGAAATCTCTTTCAGGGCTTCTGTTATACCGAGAGCCGGTCGGTAGGGTCGATTAGAGGACATGGCTTCCACAACGTCAGCCACCGTCAGGATACGCGCTTCCAAGAGAATTTCCTTGTCCTTGATGCCTAGAGGATAGCCGGAGCCATTTATTTTTTCATGATGCTGCAGCACGATCTTGGCGATGGGCCAGGGGAATTCTACTGTTTTCAATATATCGTACCCAGACTGGGAATGGGTTTTGATTATGGCGAATTCGATTTCGGACAACTTGCCAGCCTTACTGAGGATTTCTATCGGTACGGATATCTTACCCAGATCGTGTACGAGTCCAGCCGTGCGAACTGCCTTCATCTGTTCACTTGAAAGGCTCATTTCTTTGGCTATGGCGCAGGCAAGCTGGGTTACCCGCCGTTGATGGCCTGCTGTGTAGGGGTCCCTCGTTTCCACTGCCGATGTTATGACCTGGATAGTACCATCCAGAGCTTCCTCAAGTTTTTCGAAGCTCTGTTTGAGTTGTTCCTCAGCCCGCTTGCGATCAGCAACGTCGTGCAGGACACCCATTATCTCAATGGGCCGTCCATCTTGGCCGTAGATGAAACTCACTGTGGTGGACACCCAGGTGGTGGAGCCATCATTACGTTTGAGCTCCAGGTCCAGCGTCTGTGATTTGAAAATCGTCTCAAGATCATTTTCCCCTGCTGTCATTGCTGCAGCGAAGGCTTTTGAGGCAAGTTCAAGAGAGGCAGGAGTTAAGCTGTCTTCGATGCCACGAGCCATGGCTTCCTCAACGCTGTAGCCCAGCAGACGTGTGATAGAAGGACTCATATAGGCAGGCCGCAGGTTCATGTTGGTGACCCAGATGACATCTGAGATATTCTCAGCCAGCAGGCGGTAGCGTCTCTCACTGTCTCCCAGAGCCTCTTCTGCCCGCTTGCGCCGGGTCATGTCGCGGGTGACTCCCAGGTAACCAGTTATCTGGCCGTTTGAATCGCGCAGGTAGTTGACCTTGTTTTCCGCCCAGATGGTGGAGCCATCCTTGCAGCTTAGCTCCACCTCCATTGTGATGATGCGGTTTGGGTTGTATTGCCCCGTGCGTTCCTTGGCGTCTTCTTCGGCCATGATACGCATGGCGGTCTCCAGAGACGCCGGGGTCATGTTTTCTTCCAGCGGTTGGGTCAAGGCTTCCTCAACGGTGTAGCCCCGTACACGTGTCACAGACGAACTGACATAGGTGTACTTCAGGTTGGTACCCATAGTCCAGATGACGTCTGACAGGTTCTCAGCCAGCAGGCGGTAGCGAGCCTCACTCTCCCTTATAGCCTGATCTGCCTGCTGGCGCTCGCTGATGTCGCGCTCCAGGTTTCGATTGGCCTTTGCCATCTTGTCTTCAAGCTTACGGATGAGAGCCTCGTTGTACCTTTTCAAATAGACTGATTCCTCTTTAATCGTCTGGGGAGAGGCCACTAATTTACCAGCCGTTTGCTCCTTGAGAATCTCCTGCACTAGCGCTAGTAAAGCTTCTGGTTCGGCCGGCTTGACTAAGAATCGCTCTGCCCCCAGGCTCAGGGCGAATTCCTTATCCCTGGGATCTGTGTATGTGGCGGAGTAAAAAACGAAGGGAATCTTCCGTAGCTGCTTGTCCCCCTTCCACTCGCGGCACAGGGTGAAGCCGTCCATGCCTGACATCAGGATGTCGGAGAGTATTATATCCGGCGGATTCCCTAGGGCTGCCTTAAGCGCCTCAACGCCATTGGCCGCCGAAGCTACCTTGTGGCCATGGCCTTCCAGAAGCACCTTCAGCATGTACAGATCCTGCTTGTTATCGTCTGCGATCAGCATTGTGCTCATGATCCATCACATTCCCCGGGCGATTGGTCAGGCATCGCTCAATTCCGGTTTTAGATGCTTTTCCCCCATTTCTCCAGCCCTAGCTTCTGGCTAGCCTCCGGGTGATGAATAGGCAGAGGTATGACGAACACAAGCCCAGTATATTACTTTACTTAGAGAGATGCAACATCTAGGATTATTACTTATTAGATATATTGTCGATATGCCAAGCGGGGGAGGCGTATAGATGGTGATTGTGGAGGGGTGATAATTGAATCGTGGTGCTGCCGATACGGTCACTGTTCAAGTAGATCCCGTTCACCGTAATCCGTGGATTCTGCTACGCTTGGTGTCATTCCCACGCAAGTGGGAATCCAGCACCAATTGAAAAGGGCAGTATCTTCTGGATTCCTGCTTCCGCAGGAATGACATATGGAAGGATCCATGGATTCAGGGTTCAGCCTCAAATTAGCCGAGCTTGGAGATGGCGTCCTCGAGTTGGAGCAGTAGGGTCATGTCACCGTCTATCTTCAGTTTGCCGCCCGTCCAGGCATTGAAACGATCCATCTCTCCTCTCTGAATGGCTGCCCAGTCCTGGGCTGAGGCCGTAAGGGTGCAGTTCGCATTCGTGGCGATGCCATCGTGGCGGGTGGCGACACCCTTCTGGCACACAGCATACCAGTCACATCCGGCAGGCCCTGTCAGGTGGAACTGGACTATCACGGTGACCTCCTCGACTCTGGTGGTCTCCCTCGTAGGTGCTCCCGGGGAAGGCAATCCTAGCAGACTGGCCAGTCTCTGCGTGCACGGGTTGTTCAACTCAGCGTCCTCCTGAGGCATGGCAACGCCGAGCTTCTTGAAGTTCTTCAGCACCTTCAGAATCACCACGCCGCCCCTGAAGGCCGCGAAGACCTTGTTGTAGAACAGCTTGTCTACTCTCCAGCCGGTCAACTCCTGGTAGCGCTGGACGGTCTCTTCCTCGCCGGGTGCGCCATCCAAGCGGGGAATCCCATAGCCTTCACTGTCCACCCAGTCGAGCATAAGGAAGAAAGCCAGGTCTGCCTGGGGGTCCCCGATGAAGGCCATTTCCCAATCGAACAGTGCCACCACATCGCCGTCCGGACTGAACATAGTGTTAGGCATACGGGCATCTCCCCAGCACAGAGTCACGTGCTCCGGAACGTAGCGGTTCTCTCTGAGCCACTTCAAGGCGGCTTCCAGAATCGGCTGTCGTTCATCAGGTGATTCCTTGTCCCAATTGAGATATCTCTCAAAATAATCAAGTTGCCTGTCCAGCGGATCGGTGCCGCCCTTGGGAATGCCGAGAAAGGACAGGCCCAACGCCCTCCAATCCGCTTTGTGGACCCGTGTCATAGCCTCGATCGCTGACCACCACATCTTTGCCCGTTTCTGCCGGGTGGCATCATAGTAGACGCCGAACGAATGATAGGGTGGGAACTCCGGGGGTACGACCCCTTCGATCCTTCCCATTACATAGAACGCAGTGCCAAGCAGCTTCTCGTCCTGTTCCAGCCAGTAGACCTTCGGAACAGGAGCCTTTGTTCCCTGCATGGCCTTCATAATGCGGAACTGAATACTAAGGTCGTAGTCAGGGTAGACCGGGAACGACCTGGGCGCGCAGCGGAGCACCATTCCTTCCGACTTCTGCTTCCCATGTTCCTGCCAGGCAAGATTAAAGAGAAATGTCTCGTTGGAGATCCCAGCCCCTGATCTCTCCAGGTTTGAAATGGCCAGGTTCCTGGCATCTGGCATCTTCTTCTGCAGCCAGGCTGTGAGTTTTGACTGAATATCAGATAAATCTACCTGCCGCGAAAGCATTTGGCACCTCCCCTTCTAGTAGCTCTGGTAACCGTATTTGGGGTACTTGCCGACCACCATCAGTTCGACGGTTCCATGGCCAACCTCGTGGCTGCACTTGAACTCCGAGCCGTAGTCGCAGTACCCCCAGATCTCACGCATCACCTGCGGGTTATTGAGGTCAAATTTGTGCCCATCCATCCACTTGGCTCCCATCCATTTGCCATGGATAAAGTCCTTGTAGTAACCACCGTATCCGGCAGGTGCCTGGTAGCAGATGGTGACGGGGCGTATGGAGACTTCTTTCCTGGTGCCGTCGATGGCAGTAAGGATGACGCTGCCACCGGCGAACCGCCGCGCCTGTTCGGGGATATCGTCCCTGAACTTGTAGTTATGCTCCACGTTCGCCAGCTTCAGCGGCTCTTTGTTGCTGCCGAAGGGATAAAACAGGCCGCCGCCAAAGTGCCATCGGTTCACAAAACCGCGCTTTTCATCCCAGATCTCCCTTATGTGGAAGGTGGCGCCCCATTTCTCAAATTGCATCAGGGCAAAGTTAAAAAGCATCCCTTCGGGTATCTCCGGAGTCTGTACGCCGGTTTCGATAAAATCCGCACCGGCCAGCCTGATGCCCCAGGAACGGTCCCTCTCGCCCGCCCATTCATGTTTGTCAAGCTGGAACGTTTTCCCCTCCGCCTTGATCCAGCCGGTAGGTCTCACGGACTGCACCATGCGCTTGATGTGCTCCTTCAGCCGGCCGCGGCTGATTTGCAACTGCGCGGGGTACTCTTCAAGAAGCGGGCTGTATCCCTCGATTGTTATGTCGTAGCTGAGACCGTATTCGTTCTCGCCCAAGGTGTACCGCACCTTCTTGAGAGGCTCAACTACTTCGTAGGAGAAAGGCCCTATTTTGAAGACGTCGATGTCGGGACGGAGTTCACGCGAAGCCCGCACCACATACTCGGTCTGGCCCTGAATGGTAAAGGCCACAAAAGCATCCATAACGTTGCGGTTGGGATAGTAGCCAAAGCCGGTAGCCAGGTGTGCTGTCCCAGCGACGTCATGGACTTGCATCCAGGCTCTCTCAGTCCATTCCCGGGCGCTGGTGCCAGGCTGGTCAAAGGTAGATACCACCTGGTGGCAGAACATCTCGTCATATTTGGTTATCACTATTCACCTCCAACTCAGGACTGAATAGGCTAAGCCAGGAGCCCTCTCTTCTCCATGTCCTGGGCCACGTCTGCCAGTCCCAGCCTCTCCAGGGCTTCTCTGGTTTGCAGGCCCGTGGGCACATCCCATCGCCTAAGCTGATAGTATTCGCCCTTCATCTTTTCGAACTCGTTTCGGTCAACTACGGCACCCTTGCGTGAGACGGTCTCCCAACCCTTCCCCGGCACCACACACTCGGCATTCGCCTGGTCGTACTTCAGCGGCAGGGTATAGAAATGATCGGGCAGAGCGTCGAATTCCCTGCCGTGGTGTCCCTCTCTGACAAGTATAGCCCTTTGCAGGTTGAAGACCCTCTCGCCTATTCTGTACAGTCCTTCCTCATCTATACCGTTGCCAAGCACAGCAGCCGCGATTCTGCTTTCCAATGTCGGATCTCCAACCAGGTCCGCAGAGCGGCTGCTATCCGTAATGGGCCAGAGGAAGTTACAGAGGATGAGGCACGCCTCCGCATATTCTCTGTCCTGTATCTTCTTGGCGGCCAGCGCCTTCCCCTCGTAGGTAGAGAAGTCGGCGGCCAATTCGCTCCCCCAGAACTTCCTGGCTACGCCCCGGACTACGTCGGTAGAAATGGCGGTCAGTCCTCTGGTCCCCGCCGACCATTTGGCCATAATCAACCCCACTTCATGGAGCTGCTGTATCGGTATCCTCGGCTCCATGGCATAGGGCAGCGCGTTGGTAATGTAGAGTCTTGGTCCGTATGGATGATATCCAGGTTCGCAGAGATGCCCCGCCAGCCCCACTTGCTCTCTGGCAGCACCTCCCACTGCCTTTGCGGCCCGATGTATCCCTTGAGCCAGCAGGTCACCAAAGCCTTCCCGGAGCGAGATCTTCTTCACCAGCGACTCTATGAACTCCGCGCTGCCTATTTTTGATATTGGTATACCGGTGCTCTCATCGGTGAGGATGCCGGCCTGGTAACACAGGTGGAGCCAGCTGATCATCAGGTCGATTGCCACCGCATCCAGGCCGTAGCTATCGCAGAGCTTGGTGGCCTGAAAGGCTACGTCATTCCAGTCACCATAGTACTTATCCACCCACGGTTGATAGAAGAAGGCAGAATGGCAGATGAACTTCCCCTTCTTTCCGTCGCTCGACACATAAGCCTTTCTGGCGCATCGGCCCAGACACCCGTAGCAGGGCTCCTTCTTCATCTCGGGGCCTGGCATCAGTCTTGGTTCGGACGTAGGGTCCCTTGACCACCGGCTGAGATACTCCCAGCCATCAGTCGGGAAGCATCTTCTTAATTCACGGTACTGCCCAATCAACTCCTGCAGCATATCGGGTTGGGCCACTCTCACACCCTCACCACCGCTCTTGACCACAACGGCCTTCAGCTTCTTGGAACCCATGACTGCGCCGAGTCCCCCCGAGCCGCTGGCGTCATTTTCGGCCAGGAGAGTAGCCATGACCGCCAGATTCTCAGCAGCCGGACCGATGGCCACCACTCTGACGGAACTTCCCAGTTCGCCTTTCAGCATCTCCCTGGCCTCGATGGCGCCCTTGCTCCAAAGAGCAGAGGCATCCCTGAATTCAATGGTATCATCATGAAGGAATAGATAGACTGGTCTCTCTGACTTGCCCTGAACGATGATGCCGTCGTATCCGGCGAACTTCAGGGCGGCTCCCCACCTCCCACCCAGATTGGCATAAGAGAATCGTGCCGGGGTAGCAGGCCCTTTCCCGCACACCTCCCAGCGCGACCCCCCGATCGCCGGGACTCCGCAAAGAGGACCGGAGGTGAATATCAGCCTGTTCTCGACGTCGAAGGCGCCGACCTCCGGAGGCACCTCATCCCAGTAGATCCTGGCGGCTATTCCTCTTCCGCCGAGAAAACGATCAGAATAATCGATAGTGGAAACAGTTGATGTACTGCCTGAAGACAAGTCTGCTCGCAGAATCTTCCCGGCATACCCATATATGGCCATATCCCCCCCTGAAGATGATATAGACTGCTCTGCGTCCCGAAGGCTATCAGTTTCTTAAGACTGCACTAGGCAGTCTTTGCATTCTCTAGTCCTTTGGTACCATAGCCATTAGCGCACCCGGGTTCTTCGCCCAGCCCTCGTCATAGGGACTGATATACTTCCACTTGGTCTTTATGGAGGCGAATTTCCACTCTCCATGATCCCTCACATACCCCTCCTCATAAGTCCCTGCCATCCACTGGGCCTTGCCCGTTGAGGTATCGGTAGTAGGCGCTTCGTAATACCACCTGCCCGTCGCCTTATCGCCTTTAACCTCGATGATGGGATTGTGGACCATATGCATGCAGAACGACACGCCCATAGGCACAAATGTACCGAAGAAAGTCTCAAGCCCCGCCGTTCCCTCGAACCGAGAGTCAGGGCCCAGGCCAAAATCCACTTTGGCATCTTTAGTGAAGTGCGAGATAAGTTCATCCCTGTTGCGCTTATTGGTCAATCCGGCATCGCACAGATAGCAGTAGGTGGCCTTCAGCTTCTTGATCGATTCGATGTCCTCCAATACCCTGATTCTGGCTTCCAGATCCTTTAGATCCATAGTCGCTCAATCCTCCTTCACAATGCTTATATTTAGACGCGTGTCAATTGCTCGCTGTATGAGCGGATGTGCTCTCTGGTTGCGGATGGCTGAGGCCTCTACAGGCTGTTCTCACACCGCCCGGCGTCGAGTCCGCTTCGATAGTAGCTGTACTGCGCTGGAACAGCGCAATACAAGATTCCCACATGAGATAACCCCCCTTAACGCTCATGTGACTCTAGAGGTCGATAATTGGAGGGAAGGATAACACAGGGATTCCCGCTTGTCTATCAGGGATTACCTTACAGAAAGACGTTACCGATTCACTTATCTCTAGGTGCCGTTTGTTGTGGCCAACAAACGTAAGAAAACGTTTTTGGAGACGGGGGTGAAGTTATCTAGCTATGCCTGGCCCAGTCAGGGGGCTACTTCAAGTGATCCAGTCCTCACTTTTTCTCTTTCTTCTTTGGCTTTGTCGGAGTTGGCTTGAGCGGGACCCGTACTTTGCCTGTGCCTCCGCACCTGGAGCACACAGTTCCACGGATGTGGCCCTTACCCTGGCAGGAACCACAGATTGTATAGAACACTGCTTATACCGACCTTTCTTTGCCTCACTCAAGAGTTGCGCCGTACGGGTACGGTTGCCTCTCTCGGAGTAGCTCAAGGCCTTTAGCGTAGAGCTTGTCCAGAAGTGAATTCAAGGTACCGAGTTCCTTCTCTGAAAGGCAGGAGGTGGTATTCATGACGGTTCTCTCGCTTAGTTGACGCTTGAAGGCTTCCTCGCCTTTCTTTGTCAATGACACTCTGACCAGGTTCTTCCTCTTCAAGTCTTTTGTCTTCTTCACGAGGCCTTGCGCTTCCATGCGGCTCAGCAGGCCGGAGATGGTGTGAGGTTCTTTGTGGATTAGGCGCGCCAAGCTGGCGGGTGTCAACGGTTCCTTGGCAGTCTTCAGGAAATATAGGACTGCCGCCTGAGGAAGCGAAACGCCAACTCGGCCTAGCTCCAGCTCCCTGGCTCTTTCCAGAACAGCATACGTAACGACCAGACGTTCCCAAGTTTTCTCGTTCTTATTCAGCAGTGCGGCATCTGTCATGCCAGTCCTCCATGTAATTTTCGTTACATCCCTCTAATATTTATTTTATATCGAGTTGGGCAATTGTCAAACCACGGATTTCCTCTATGGGCCTTAGAGTAAATAGAATTGAATCTCCGGTAACGGTGCACGGTACGCGGTATAGGTTCAGTGGGGTTTGGGGCTTGCTCCTCAGTCGGCTCTGTGCTGGTGGGTTAAGAACAAGGTTTCAGGATGGGCTGACGATTCGGAGAACGGCAGTCTAAGGGACTGTCGGAAACAGGGTGATATTCAAAAGTGGGTTAGAGGTCACGGGCAGTTCAGTCCTACTCATAGGGAAGGAGACCTCGTTCGCGTATTTCTCGCATGAATGCACCACTATCTCTCTGCCCGACCGAAGCAAGTCTCTCCCAGTCTTCCTTCCCCATCTGGGAAGCCTGGCGGCGTGTCTTGAAGGCCTGCATCCGCATCCTGCCTTCTACTTCCTCCAGTTCGTCCTTGGTTTGCTCCAGCTCAGCCTTGGTTTGCTCCAGATCTTTGCGGCACTCTTCCAATTCCTGTTCCAGTTGTTCTGTGGGCGCTTCGGGGCTTCTCTCAGCGGAGGCCACTGTTGTATTGACATGCTTGTCGGCAGAAACCAACACAGCAACTGACACTTCGTCAACCGTCGATTCGATTTGGGCCAACAATGCTCTGAGCTTGTTATTCTCACAATCAGTCATTCTTGAGTGGGCAAACGCCCTATCTCTTTCTACCTGAAGTTGCTTGATAAGGGCAACTGTCTCTTCAATTATCTTCACTAGTGGTGTCTGTTGGGCCATTGTTCTCAATCTCTGTCTCTCGTTTGGCCTTATGTGGCAGCATTCACCATGTTCTCAACCTGCTTGTTCATTGTGTCAAAAAGGTTAACAGCTATGACCTTCGCCACCGAATACAGTCTATAGAGGCAGTGTCACCAGGGTATCTCCGGAGGAGCCGGGGCACGCACAAAATGTTCTCAAGGTTGATGGCGCTGAGTAATCTGGTGTATTGAACAGAGTGGCTGATTGCTACCCGAGCGCGCTAGCGCTGGGATTAAGGAATGAAAACTAACGGCTTCTTTGTTTCAAGGCTTCGTACATTACTAACGCCGCAGCGATAGAAGCGTTAAGTGAGGTAATTTTCCCTAGCATTGGGATAGCCGCCAGAAAATCACACGTTTTTTTGACCAAATCCGATAGTCCCTTGCCCTCACTACCTATGACAATTGCTGTCGGCAGCGTAAAATCCACCTTGCTGTAGTCTGTTTTGCCGGCAGGGTCTATGCCGACAACCCAGACACTATTTCTTTTCAGTGTCACCATAGCTTGAGAGATATTGGATACCCTTGCCACCGGCACATACTCTATAGCACCGGCCGATGCCTTAGCCACAGCAGCCGTGAGCCCTACAGCCCTTCTTGAGCGGATAATCACACCGTGAATACCGCTCGCTTCGGCGGTCCTTAGAATCGCCCCCAGATTCTGGGGGTCTTCAATACCATCAAGGATACAATAAAGGGGTGGTGCGTTCCTTTCTCCGGAGATAGTGAGCAAATCCTCTAAAGAGATGTATTCCTTGGCTGCTGCGTAAGCAATGACCCCTTGGTGAGCAGAAGTTGTGCTCGACTCATCAATAACGCGTCTGGTCACATATTCAACGGGTATTCCTCTGGCTTGAGAAAGGTGCAATATTTCAGCAACCGCAGTATGCCGTCCGATATCGCTGGCAAGCAATATTTTATTTATGGGACGGCCGGACTTTAGTGCCTCAATTACCGGGTTTCTACCCTCAATAGTGTCTGCCATTATTTACCTTTGCGTCATGAGGTGTTGTCGACCTGCCCCAGTCATTGTACCACCTCCGGGAGGCAGACCTGGCCATATTCTGTACCGGTCGTAATGTTAGCCGTATGGGTCATTTCACAGATTGCGCGTACTCTCCCAGGGGTGACAGGTCCCCCACCGGCGTCTTGCAGGACTTCAGTCTATCTCCCTTCGTGTGCAAGCTGAGGTTAAGGTGATAGAATAACTCGGGGCATGTCATAAGGTAGGTGAAGCACAAATCCCTAACGTTATTGTCAGCGAGGAAAGATGAAAACGTCTCACAGATCAATACCACTCAATTGTATGGACAGGGCTGTCCTGGCTTTTCACGAGATAAACGAGCCTTTTATCATTCACGCTTTCCTGGACCTCGAGGGCCAAATTGACCCGTCCAGATTGAACCAGGCTATCATGTCTGCCCAGATGGCCCACCCCGTAATGAGGACGATCCTGCGGGGCAAGTACCTCAGGATTGACCGCGAAGTGCAGGATGACCTCGGAAACAGCGTCCTCACCGTGCAGAGTCTGGCTCAGATCCCGGATTCGGACTACGATCGGTATCTCTTTGAATGGATGAACAAGCCCCTGGATCTGAGGAAGGAGTTCCCTTTCAGGGTACTTCTGTTGAGGAAGGATGAGACTCAATCCACCCTGGTTTTCACCTTCCATCACTCGGCAGCGGATGGGATCCACGCTATGTTCTTTATAAGGAAGATCATTGAGTACTACAACAACGAGGTTCCCAGCGATTATAAGCCGCCGGAGGATATCCGCCTGTCACGTAAGGGGGATGCTCTGTTTGAATTCGCCCAGAGCCAGAGGGCCAGGGTAAAGAACTACTATTGGAAGATAACCTACGATAGCCTCTACCGCCTTTTTCTGGCGGCTGTTCCTTCTCCGTCCAGGGTTTACCATGATAAATCAGGGCGATCGAGAGATACCTTCTTCTGCAATACCACCATAGGCCCGGAGAAACTGAAGCAGATCGAAGCCAAAGCAATATCGGCTGGCGTTGAGGTGAATGACATACTTCTGGCGTCGTGTTACCGGATAGTGGATAAGTGGAACCGGATGCATGGAAAGGCCAGCCATAAGGTGCGGGCCATGGTCGTTGTGAATGTCAGCCCCAAGGAGCTTCGCCAGGTCGTTTCGAACGAGATATCCTGGATCTCTCCAGCTACCTGGCCTGCAGACAGGGCGGATCAGGCCAAGCTGCTGAAGAAATTGAGGTCGTATACCATCTCTGCGACCATGGACAGGAGGGCCTTTTCGCTGGTCTACTTCTTCTATTTTCTTACCCGGCTGCCGCCGGTCGTCTACCGGCAGGTCTTCAGGCTCCTGGTTTTATTGCGGACACACGCTGATTGCCCTGACGTGACCAATATTGGCGTCATCTGGCCCAAGATAGGATCTGAGGAACCGGCGGTCACTCATATAGGCAATGCCAGGATAGTCAATTTGACCGGCGCACCGCCAGTGGTGACCCCGTGGACACTGGCCTTTGCCATCAATACCTACAACAGGACTATGAATATCTCTTTCACCTACAGACCTGCCATGTTCTCCAGAGAAAAGATGCAGGAGCTCTTGAATCTCTATGTCGAAGAGGTGATGAACTACCAGGTCGGCTCGAAGGGTGTTGTGGCGGAATCATCATCGGCTGCTCTGCTCGGCTAGGATAGCGGGGCTTTGAGGATTTCCTGGTTTACTCACCCATCTTCATTCCTGCAGAGACCAATGATGCCCAATGAATTGAGCGGTGCGCGTCATGACATGACCGTTGGCCTGCAACAACTTGTTAACCAGCCTTCTTTTTGCTATGTCAAAACAAATCGTAGAATGACCTCTTCTCTCATCCGATTCCGCATTTTTTGACCTGCTGTCGGTGAATTTGGAGGAGGAAGATACCTTCTGGATTCTGGTAGTGAGCGGCTCGTCTTTGAAGCGAGTTTAAATCCTCTTTTCTGTGCCAAACTTATCAGCGCTTCCGAATTCTTGATATATGCCCCGCGAATTGAAGAATTGCCAATCACAAAAATAGCCTGGCCATTATCCTTCAAAACGCGCCTGCACTCTGATAAAACATTGCTCACGTCATATAGATAGCGTATTATCATGTTACGATAGCGTCCGTCTAGACGGTCTGTATCTCCCATTTGCTCAAGAATATTCAATGACTCGCTAGTCGGAGTTAGAGACACAGAACGTTCCGCCCCAATATTACTTGACCGCATTGATCTCAGGGAATTAATGGAACATCCCATCCACACCAGAGAAAGCTTATTGCCACGTAAATAGTCAATTGCGTTGAGATAAGGCGGCGACGTGATCACCAGATCAAAACTATTACTACTGAACGACAGGCAACGCGCATCCCCTTTCGCAACCATAGCAGGAGGAACTTGAACATTATCATCGCGAAACGGAGCCTTTTTGGTAATGTAGTCTACAGCAGAAAGAAACTTGTCAAATGGGTTGACTGGCGCTTTTTCGTACTTTCGATGTGGTCTACTATGAGAAACGTCCATTGCAAGAGATACTCCCAGTTTTTTTGTAATAATAAGCCGAGAGAAAGCAGTCCAAAGTAAATTCTTCTCGTCTGAATTGTCTACGTGTGATATACAACGTGACAAAGCTGTTAGTTGAACACGGCTATTATCATCGAACCAAAATTTGATAAATTGCCTAGTCTCATCATCTGCTTGAGGCGGATAAGCTTCGTCTGGTGCAAGCTCTTTTGCGATTTTAACCGCTTTGTCAAGAATCAATCTAGCGCGTTGCGAAACTCTATCTGAGGGAATATCAGAACACCAAGCACGGGCAATCAGCACGGCTAATGGATCCGTGTCACATCCAAATGCTTGATGACCTCTTGCTCTAGCGATTACCAGAGATGTCCCTGATCCTATCATAGGATCAAGTACGCGCAGGGACTTTCCATTGTCTGGTAAGTTGTTCCAAACTATAGAAGGAGCCATCCTTGCAGGAAATGGATGAATTGGATGTATTTGCGACACTTGGAATGCTCCAGTCATATTACGATGGTCTTTCTCTCATCTTCAGGGTATTCGTCAATTGAGTCTTGTATATCTTTTAGTACGAGATCCGGCCGACGTCTGATTTCTACATTGGTTTCTCGTGCAAAAACAATACCGGGGGCCATGGCTTGCATTGCTTTGCAATGCTCTTTTAATTCTTGTTTGGATATCTTTATTGGTGGATCACGATATTCCATGGCGGTCATAACCGCAGCATATTCGATGGCATGGTCGGGACGACTTTGGGCTCGTTGCCATATTGTTTCAAGAATTTCTTTATAAGGCAATGTATCTGGTATCTCTTTTTCAATGCCATCAACCCATTCTCTTGATTGCTCAGCAGTGATGCATGTCTCGAGTAGCTCTCTCAAGCGATACAAGCTTATTCGTTTGGCGGGAACCAACCGTACAAGACGAGCCAGGTCATCAATGTGCATCAATGTGATCGTTTTCCCAGTATTCTTCTTCAGTTCTTTTATCTCTATCACTGATGCCGAATCGTCTCCTGCAGAAGTTTCAAACGCGTTACCGATCACAACATGATGATCGCACTTGAAATCATTCATGTGTCGAGCGATTCCAGAGACATCTAACCGCTTTGCGCTGACTTTACCACCACTCTTTGCCTCGAGTCCAAGTTTATAACGCTGCATGGTGCCATCCTCCGAGGCTGCTAGGTATGCTTCTGCAGTGCCGTCAGGTTTGCCCTTGCCTCCAATGCGAATAACGTTATCAAATCCAATAGCTTCAAAAGCTGCTCGCATTTCCTCCTCTAACTTGTTCTCAGCGTCTTTCGCATCACTGAGTGCCAGCGCTATCATCCCTGGCGTTCGCCGGACGGCTGAGCGCACAAAGTAGCGCAAGAGCTCATCTCTTTGGAACAGTATGTCACGAATCTTACTTTCATCCAATCCCATATAATACAGATGCGCCTCTGTGAGCACCTCTGTCATAGCATACATTTCTAACGGCATGCTATCTGCGGACTTTGAATAAAGTTCTTGGAACGCTGCCACAAAGGGGTGAGATGTATTGATAAGGAGCTTACTATCCCTTATTTCGTAGATAGCAATGCCATCCCTACTGTCCAATGTAACTAACTGAGTCTGCTGAACTATATCATCTTTGGAATTGAGTTTGGTTTGGAGCTGTCCAATCAGCTCCTTTTTCCCAACTTCATTAAGCCCCTCAGGAAATCGCGTATAAACAGGTCTTACTTTGCCCTCAATTGCAGATTTGGCTAATGCAAAGAGGGGCATCCGTGTCAGACTCCCTGGCGTTGACGATATCCGGGCAGCTAAGAGCGCTCCGGGCGATTGTGATTTCTCGTGCTCAACGAGACGATTGCGTGCAAAGTTAAACGACGCATGGAGAAAATATTGAGCTAACTTGTACAACTCTCCCTGCTGCAAGGATTCTCTTGAAGAGCGCAGCACTTCGTCCAAACTGTCAATATGGACAACCATCCGGAATTGGGAGAATGTTCCATGTCTGAGCAGATTTCTTGGTATGCCAAATCCATCATCTTCATCAGCTGTGTTAATCATCCGTCCGCGAACATATACAAAGAAGCCATTACTACGCCCCCATTCGGCAGATTTGCCGCTAGAGATATCGCCGTCGTAAAGCTCTATGTAGCCTGTTATACGCCCCAACTCAGGGTGGGAAAGGCCATAGCGATATATAGAGTCTTTAGGGAAACTCTCATCTTGCGTAGCCTCGAATCCTTCCGGACAAGGCTCTCTCAGTGTGTCTTCCACAATATCTTTGCCGATAATCCATTTCTCTATAAGAGGTACATCAAGCTTTGAAGGTTCCACAGGGTCGCCATCTAGAAATAGTCTGAAGTCGTCGCGAAGCGGCATTGCTGTGTGCAAAATCCACCTAAGCCTAGCTCGCTGGATTTTTCTCCCCATTTCTTTTAGCCCAGACATAATCGCTACAGTCCAAGAAGGCGCAGCGCCGTTGCCGAACAATCTCAAAGCTTTATAGCCCTCTTTTGAACCCTTGATCCAGGGGCGCAACAACTGTAAGGCTTCTTCTTCAGATAGCATGCGAATAGGAATGGTGATCTTTTTATCGTTGAACACCCCTTCCTGCTCCAACTCAGATGTCTTAACTTGTTGTGGCGAAGCTAGGGCGGAGGTATAGTTCATAGTTGCTGCAAAAAACTTTCCATTGGATTTACAGACATGCGTTAATCGTTCTGCCAGCACATATGTAGCAAGTTTGCCGATACCAAATTTACCAATCGGCTTGCGTTCGGATTTGGACTCTTCATTTCGCCTCGGACTTCGGCCGATAATCCAAAGCTCTTTCAGGGCGCTGGGATCCATTCCCTCACCATCGTCAATGACGACAATAGTTGCGTCTGGAGCCGTGAGATCAGGAGACAGGATCACATGTACATTATGGGCGCTTGCATCAAATGAGTTGGAAACAAGTTCCTCAACCGCTTTATGAGGACTAGAGTAGAGTCCGTCAGAGAACAGTTGAATGATGCGGTTACTGATACGAACATTGATTGTATCGATCTCTTGACCGAGTGACACAAATTCTTCATTTGCCATTATCGATATACCCTCATGTAATCACCTGCAACTTGGCCGTTCATCCCTTTAGTGTTTCGTCAGCTGCACATCGCTGTGGCTAACATTAGTTTTAGACTAATCCTACGTATGACAGTATTATATGTGCATCGCCTTCAACAAGAGAGATAATTGACCTGCCCCTGATAAGTGTACTACTTCTTAAGTGACGTGGGATTCATCTCGGACATTAGCATAAGAGAACAGAGGGTGTCAACCTGTGCTTGTTGTATCTACCACCCCAACCGCAGCTTGGATACAAAAGGTGCGACAGCCTGTGGTTCTACAAGGCGTTGGTGGGGTGATGATTGACTAGACCAGATGCTTTAACTGCAGGTCGCTTGAAGGAGAATCCTGCAAAAGTCGGAGATAAAGATAGCTGGCAAATCGATTCGCAGGTTGGCCTGACTCGTTTCCCGAGATGCAGGTTCACCCCCTTTCTGCGACTGATTTGCCAGCCGTGCCGTGGATATAGCAGCCTTCTTGTCTGATTAACATCATAAGTCAGCCTGCATGGGTTGGGAAGTGATGGAGTTCTAGAAGATGCTTCTATATGCGGTTGGTGAAAGAAAAATCATGCTTTTGAAATCCGCTCGTTTGTCTGATAGCATCTGATGAGGCAGTGTTGGTTGAAGGGAAGAAGATAGCTTTGTGACGAATGCAATTGAAACCCTTCTGGGATTTGATCCGGGACTTCTTGTCCCCGAACAAAGGATAAGAGAGTTCTGCGCGGAGGACAAATGTGGGAATTATCAGAAGCACTACATGTGTCCGCCGCTCGTGGGCTCGTTGGTCGAGATAGACAAAAGACTCCGGAAGTTCCGCCGAGGACTGCTGCTGCAGTACTCAAAACCCTTGGGTGCTACAAGAGACGCAGAGGAATTGAAACAGACCAAACTGGATTTCCACAACATAATTCTCCAACTGGAAGACTTTATGAGGGATGCAGGCGTAGAGCCTGTGTGGGGAATGATCGGTGGGGCCTGTGAGCTATGCGAAGTCTGCGGAGCCAGGATCGGCAAGCCATGTCCCTATCCCGATAGAGCACGAACCTCACTCGAATCAATAGGTATTGATGTCCAGGCGTTGCTGCGCGGGTTTGGTTTGGACAACGAGTTTCGTCCGCACAGGATAACTTGGACTGGTTGTGTCCTCTTCTAAAGAGCGCATGGGTCTTGCCGATAAAGATTCAAACCTACATTGACTATTCTTTGATGTTTGGTTAGGCTTTGGAGACCATATCGGATGCCCAGACAGTGCTGGATAGACTGAGCACCACCGTTGGCAAAACTGAGTAGGAGGAGGTCTTCTAGATGGACAAGAAACAGAGGTTGGCAAGCAAAGGAGAAACAGCGCCGGACTTCGTGCTCAAAGACCAGAACGGCACAGATTTCAAGCTGTCGGAATTGAAAGGAAAGCGAGTCCTGCTATCCTTTCACCCTCTCGCCTGGACAGAGATCTGTGCCAAGCAGATGCAATCACTGGAAGAAAACAGAGGGGTTCTGGAGGCCTTGAATACAATCCCGGTGGGACTCAGTGTTGACACGGTTCCATCGAAGAAGGCATGGGCCGATCATCTCGGAATCAAGGTCGTACGTTTGTTATCTGATTTCTGGCCGCACGGCCAGGTGGCGAGCGCCTACGGCATTTTCAGAGAGAAGAACGGTTTCTCTGAGAGGGCGAATATCATCGTGGATGAGAAGGGCAAAATTGCCTTCGTCAAGGTGTATGAGATACGTCAATTACCTGACATGGGCGAGATTATCGGCGTTATAAAGGGCCTCTAGCCTTCTACCTGCAGCAGGGCTTGTCATGCATGATGCTATATTAACAATGCCTTGGGGCTGTCCGAGAGGTGGGTGATGTCCGCTGTTTTCTTCTCTGGGGACTCCGGATTTCTGCTCCCCGTTTTCACAGGGACAAGCTTCGCAGAATGACAAATGATATAGGGGCACGGCATGCCGTGCCCCTACGATGGTAGAAATTACAGCGACTTAGTGTCTGAAATGCCTCACGCCGGTGAAGACCATCGCCATGTTGTATTTGTCAGCGGTCTGGATGGTCTCCTCGTCCCTGACAGAGCCACCGGGCTGGATGATGGCGGTAACACCGCCTTTGGCGGCGAGTTCGACTCCATCGGCAAAGGGAAAGAAAGCATCTGACCCCAGGACGGTCCCCCTGGCGCGTTCCCCTGCCCTTTCCAGGGCCAGTTGCACGCTCACCACGCGGCTGGGCTGTCCGGCCCCCATCCCCAATAAGGTATTGTCCTTGACGAGGACAATGGCGTTGGACTTGATCAGCTTCACGGCCTGCCAGGCGAAGAACAGGTCTTTCCTTTCCTCAGGTGTTGGTTCGCGTTTGGTTACGGTGCGCGGAGTCAACTCTTTCTCGGTGATATAGTCTGTGGTCTGTGCCAGCAAACCACCCCTGACCCGCCGGAAATCCATATAGGGGGGCTCACCCTTGGCTGGCGAGACGTTCACGCCAAGGGTGATGATCCGGAAATCCTTCTTACGCTTGAGTAGGGCCAGCGCATCGTCTGCATATTTAGGGGCTATGATGCCATCGAAATGGGTCTTGTAGATCTCCTGAGCAGTGGCCATATCAATCGTCCTGTTGGAGGCAACTATCCCGCCGAAAGCGGCCAGGGGGTCTCCGGCGAGGGCCCGGCGGTAGGCTTCCGCCAGGTCATCATGGCTGCACAGTCCACAGGGGTTATTGTGTTTGATGATGGCCACAGTAGGCCCGGGAAAATCGATGACGGCGTTTAAGGCCGCATCGAGGTCCAGAATATTGTTGAAGGAGAGTTCCTTCCCTCCCAGTTGGCTGGAGCGAACGAGGCTGGCTTGCGGCTTCCTGGGATTCTCCTCCTCATAGAAGGCTGCCTGCTGGTGCGGATTCTCTCCGTAGGAGAGATTGCTGCGCTTCTTGAGTGCGATGGTCATTACCTCGGGGAAGCCCTTTTCTTTGTCTCTGAGATATTGGGCAATGGCAGTATCATAGTAAGCGACATGCTGGAAGGCCTTCTGGGCCAGCTTTTGCCGCAGTTCCAGATCGACCTTGCCTTTGGTCAAGGCATCAAGAACAGTGCCGTAATCCGCCGGATCAACGACGACGATGACGGCAGGGAAGTTCTTGGCGGCGGCGCGAATCATGGTGGGGCCGCCGATGTCGATATTCTCCAGGGCTTCGTCCAGGGTGACGCCTTCTCTGGCTATGGTCTGGAGAAAGGGATAGAGGTTGACTACCACCATGTCGATGGGTTGAATGCCCTTTTCGGCCAGCTCGGCCATATGGCTTTTGACGTTGCGTTTGGCCAGGATTCCGCCGTGGACCGCCGGATGCAGCGTCTTCACCCGGCCGTCGAGGATCTCGGGGAAGTTGGTGATGTCGGAGACGCTGTGCACCGGTACGCCGGCGTCCTTCAGCGTATTCTTGGTGCCGCCGGTGCTGAAGATCTCCACCTTCAATTTAGCTAGTCCTCCGGCGAAGTCCACCAGCCCTGTCTTATCTGAAACGCTCAGAATAGCTCGCATCTTGTCTCCCTTTCTTTAAACTAAGCTATGGTTACCCTTTTCTTGTCCTTCTGCACTACCACCTCTCCCACCATCAAGGCTTCTGGTACCAGCCTGCTGAAGGCAGCGATATCCTGGTAGGAGCAGACGATGACCATGCCGATCCCCATATTGAACACATGGTACATCTCCGAATCAGCGATATCGCCTGTCCTCTGGATGAGAGAGAAGATTGGAGGAACAGACCAGGAACCTTTGTCGAAAGCGGCAGCCAGCCCCGGTGGCAGCACACGGGGCACGTTGCCCTCAAATCCGCCGCCAGTGATGTGGGCCAGACCCTTCACGATCCGCAGCGCAGGATTTATCTGGCTATAGTAGCAGCGGTGAGGCTCAAGGAGCGCCTCACCCAGGGTTTTCCCCAGTTCAGGATAGAACTTATTTAAGGCAGCAGGTTCAGTTCCAAAGACCTTCCGCACCAGAGAATAGCCATTGGTATGTAAGCCGCTGGAAGGCATGGCGAGCAGTATATCTCCGGCCTTGATCTGCCTTTGGTCGAGGCGTTCACTTTTCTCCACCACCCCGATAATGGTTCCGGCCAGGTCGTAGTCCTCTTCAGCATAGATACCTGGCATCTCGGCGGTTTCGCCGCCGATAAGGGCGCAGTTCACTTCCCGGCAGGCAGCGGCTATCCCTTTCACGATGCTTTCCACCTTTTCGGGGATGATCTTGCCCATGGCGATGTAGTCGAGGAAGAAGAGGGGTTCGGCGCCGCAGGTGAAGATATCGTTGACACAGTGGTTCACCAGATCGATGCCAACGGTATCGTGCTTTCCCAGGGCATTGGCGATCTTCAGTTTGGTGCCCACGCCATCGGTGCTGGATACCAGGACAGGCTCGCGGTAGCCCTTGAGCTCAAAGAGTCCTCCAAAGAAGCCGATATCGGTCAGCACTTCGGGACGGTAGGTGGTGCGGGCGTGCTTCTTGATGAGTTCCTTGGCTCTATCTGCCGCGGAGATATCTACCCCCGCTGCAGCATAGGTCTGTCTGGCTTTCTTTGGTTCTTTTATTGGGGTGTCCTCCAGGTGGTCTATTTCGAAGGAACCGGTTCTGTTGTAGGCAAGGACTCCAGTGCCAGCTTGTCCATCTCCAACTGCACCGGGATAGGATAATCGCCGGTGAGGCAGGCAAGGCAGAGGTTCTCCTTGGGCAGGTCCACTGCCTGCACCAGCCCCTCAACACTGAGGTAGCCCAGAGAGTCGGCCGCTATGAACTCCCTGATCTCAGGGACGGTCTTTCGGGCAGCGATCAGCTCCCAGCGGGTGGCCATATCGACCCCGAAGAAGCAGGGGTAGCAGATGGGTGGAGCGCAGACGCGCATGTGTATTTCCTTGGCCCCGGCTTTTCTCAGCAAGCTGATGACGTGAGGGGTGGTGGTGCCCCGGACTATGCTGTCGTCGACCAGGATCAACCGCTTGCCGGCCAGTATTTCTCTTAAGGGGTTGAACTTGAGGCCCACGCCCATTTCCCTGATCCGCTGGTCCGGCTGGATGAAGGTACGCCCGACATAGCGGTTCTTTAATAATCCTTCGGCAAAGGGAATGCCCGACTCCCCGGAGTAGCTGATAGCGGCTACTGTGGCTGAGTCGGGGACGCCGATGACCAGGTCTGCATCTACGGGGTATTCCTGGGCCAGGCGACGGCCCATGGCCTCCCGTGTCCGGTAGAGCAGGCGGCCGCCGATGGTGCTGTCGGGCCGGGCAAAGTAGATATACTCGAAAACGCACAGGGCTTTTATGTCTGATACTGCACCCTGGTAACTCTTTACACCGCCGGCATCTATGGTCACGATTTCGCCGGCTTCGATCTCACGGAGCATACCGGTGCCGAGGTGATCGAGGGCACAGCTCTCTGATGCCAGGACCCAACCGCCGTTGAGCTTCCCCAGGCAGAGGGGGCGCACCCCCATAGGGTCGCGAACGCCTATCAGAGAATTGTTATTGAGGATGACCAGTGAATATGCCCCTTGCATCCGGTGCATAGCGTGGCTGATTTTCTCCACCAGGTTATCGCCGGGTGAGGTGATGATGAGATTGGCGATGACCTCTGAATCGGTAGAGGTAACGAAACGGCAACCCTGCTCGGCCAGTTCCAGCCGGAGGGGTAGGGCATTCACGATATTGCCATTATGGGCCAGGGCCAGCTTGCCCTCAGGTCCTTCCACCACTATAGGCTGGGCGTTAGCGATCCGGTTTGAGCCCGAGGTGGAATAGCGGTTATGTCCGATGGCGATAGTCCCCGGCAGGCGGCTGAGAGAGGCTTCATCGAAGACGTGGGATACCAGTCCCATGCCAGTGTAAAGGCAGATGCCATTGCCGCTGGTGGTAGCGATTCCGGCGCTCTCCTGCCCACGGTGCTGGAGGGCGAACAATGCAAAAAAGGTGAGCCTCGCTACATCTTCCCCTGGAGCGTAAACTCCAAAGATGCCACATGATTCGTGCCAGCTCACACTCTTATTCCTGTTCCTTGCCCCTAAACGAATTCTACACCTTCATTCTGTTGCGGGTCAATCGATTGTGGTGCGATCTTAACTCAAATTGACACACGAGCGTTCAGAATGGTAGCATGGAAAACCTGATTTCTTATCTTATATGTCAAGGAGGAAGGTATGAGTTATAAGTACGTCAAGTATGAAAAAAAGGGCGAGATTGCCACGATCACGTTCAACAAACCGGACAAGATGAACTCCTATGTCATCATCTCGGTGGGAGAGGATTTTGCCGAAGTGCTGGACGCTATTACGAAGGCGGAAGAAGACGATGAGATCAAGGTGATCATCTTCAAGGGAGCCGGCCGGTGCTTCTCCGCAGGCCAGGACCTGAGCAAGGTGGGCTTTGTCTACGGATTTGGGACGCAGAAGGACGATCGCCGCCCCAGCCAGAGAATAAGGCTGAAGATGGACAAGATGGGGATCAGCGAAGGTTACAAGAGATTCTTCTTCTGTTCCAAGCTGACCATTGCCCAGGTGCACGGCTATGCCCTTGAAGCGGGGTTGATGATAGCCATGCTGTGCGATTTCTTCATCTGCTCCGATGACTGCAAGATGGGCTTCCCCGGACAGAGGATAGGGTTTGCCGGCGGCGGCGAGCATACCTTTGGACACTTGATGATGACCGTAGGCATGAGGCGGGCGCTGGACCTTTACATCAGCGGCAGGCAGATAGACGGGAAAGAGGCGGAGCGAATAGGGCTGGTGGGCAAATCAGTCCCGGCTGACAAGCTGGAGGCCGAGGTGAATGCTCTGGCGAAGGAACTGTGTCTCATGCCGCGCGATGGGATTGCCATAGGCAAGGCCTGCAGGCATCTCTTCTACGACCGGATGGGACTGACTGATTCCTTCACCTATGGCTATATCACTCATACGATGTTTACCAATGTGCGCCATGAGCCCGGCGAGTTCAACTTCTTCAGAGAGAGAAGGGAAAAGGGGGCCAAGGCGGCCTTCCACGAGAAGGATGAAATTCGCGAACAGGCAACCAAAGCAAAGAAACCGAAGAGATAGACTTAACGTATCTGAAAAACTGAGTATTCTGTGGACAGGGCAGGGTGATCACCCTGCCCTGTTTGCATTGTCAGCGGGTCGACGGAAACGGCTAACCTGGTTTGAGCGAATTCTGGGGAACTGTAAGCGTGAGGAAGGTGCGGCTATGGATTGTTGGGGCTGATGTTCTCTAGAGAAGCCCCTTCAGCTTGGCGTAGGTGGACGTCAGGCCTTCCGGCAACACTCTGGTGTCAGCCACCACGGGCATAAAGTTGGTATCACCAGTCCACCGGGGAACTATGTGGGTATGAGTGTGGTCGCTGATACCTGCCCCGGCTGATTTGCCGATATTGACGCCTATGTTGAAACCCGCAGGGTCAAAGACGCTGCGCAGTGCCCTGGTGCTTCTCCTGACGATATCGATGTGTTCCCACAGCTCCTCATCGTCCATATCTTCCAGGCTGGCAATGTGGCGGTATGGGGCTACCATCAGGTGCCCTGGGTTATAGGGGAATCGATTCAGAATGACGAAGTTCTTCTTGCCCCGGTAGAGGATAAAGTTACACTCATCGTCCTGCTCTGCCGGCTTCCTGCAAAGGATGCAATAGTCCGGCTTCTCGGTGAGGATAAACTCCATCCGCCAGGGTGCCCACATACGTTCCACGTTGTCCTCCTGCCGTAATTTTAGTCTGATAATCGGTCGATAGTCAAAGGGGATGGAGATTTGATTTCGAATAGGCGAGTGCCTACAATAAAATCAGCTGGGTGATTTTGCACCACAATCCAAGTATATGACCAACAAAGCTGAGCAGCAACCAGGCTTGCTGGATAGAGTTAAGCTGCGCATTAGAAAGGCGCTGGGGATGAATGCCATTCTGTGTGACAACTGCAAATGGGACTGGCGCGGCGCCTGCCATCATCCGGAGCGCCCCAATGCCACCTGGTGCCCTGATTACGAGAAGCGTGGGTAGATAAGTCTTGTCCCAATGAGGAGGAATAACTATGGATTCTAGGCAGCCCGTGATAGTCAGTGGAGTAAGAACAGCTATCGGATCTTTCGGGGGTGCTCTGAAGGATGTGACGGCTATTGATCTGGGCAGGATAGTCATCAGGGAAGTATTGAGGAAGGCAGGCGTAAGGCCGGTGGCCCCCGGAGATGCGAAGGAGATCAGGCCGGGCATTTCAAGGGATATTGAAAAGAGTGAGATAGAGGCCAAGTACATGGACTGGGACCAGAGCCTGCGGCCGGTGTATATAGATGAGGTCATCATGGGCAATGTTCTGCAGGGAGCTCTGGGCCAGAATACAGGCAGGCAGGCCAGCATCAGGGCAGGAATGCCTCAGGAGACAAATGTCTTCACCATCAACAAGGTATGCGCTTCGGGCATCAAGGCGGTGGCTCTGGCGGCACAGGCCATAAGGGCCGGGGATGCCGATGCCATCCTGGCCGGAGGCATGGAGAGCATGTCTAATGCTGCCTATGCGCTGCCCAAGGCGCGCTGGGGATACCGCATGGATATCAGTGGTAAGGCAGAAGCGCTTGACATGATGGTTTTCGACGGCCTTTGGGAGATACTCTATGACTACCATATGGGGGTTACCGCGGAGAACATTGCCAGGGATTACAACATATCCAGGAAGGAACAGGACGAATTGGGCGCGGAGAGCCACCACCGGGCCATGAAGGCCATCAATGACGGCACTTTCAAAGAAGAGATCGTGCCGGTGCCGATTCCCCAGAAGAAAGGTCCGCCGCTGGCGTTTGATAGGGATGAAAGACCGATGGATACTGATGTAGAGAAGATGGGCAAGCTGGCGCCGGCCTTTGTGAAGGGTGGAACGGTGACTGCAGGGAATGCTTCGGGGATCAATGACGGGGCGGCGGCTCTGCTGATAACGTCGAGGGAATACGCCGAGAAAAACGGATTGAAGATCAGGGCGTCCGTCAAGGGTTATGCTTCCGGCGGTGTGGACCCCAAATATATGGGCCTTGGCCCGATACCTGCTACGCGTAAGCTCTTCAAAAAGACGGGCTATACCCTGAAGGATATCGACCTCATTGAGCTCAATGAGGCTTTTGCCTCCCAGACCATTGCCTGCATGAAGGAACTGGGCATTCCGCGGTATGGTGAAAGCAAGCAGTCCTGCGAGCCGGGCTGTGAGAAGGTCAATCCTCATGGCTCAGGGATATCGCTGGGGCATCCGCTGGGTTGCACCGGCGCCCGCATACTCGTAACGCTGCTTTACGAGATGGAGAGAAGGAACGCCCGTCGTGGCCTGGCCAACCTGTGTATTGGTGGTGGGCAGGGGATGGCCATGATAATCGAGCGGTAGGGCTGTTGATCGGTTTTCGGGGGAACATCACCCTCACCCCAGCCCTCTCCCGTCAAAGGGAGAGGGAATTGCAGATATCCCCACCTGGATTCCCACTTGCGTGGGAATGACATTGACGCGAAGTACCCCACGGATTATAAGGTACGTCAGATGTCATTGATGGCTATTAATGGTTTGTACTATAATGCGCTGTGGCAACGGATGGTTGCAGTCAATGGGGGACAGGGTGGAACCCGCTTACGGCTTTCTCGGATGGGGTAGTCCGGGGCCGGATGGCTGCTAGCCGAAGGATCACCTTAAAGAAGGAGGGGAGAGATGGCTGAGTTCTTGTCTGACGAATGGTTTGCCAAAGTGGACGAACTTACCAAGGCCGCCGGCGATCTCCAGATGCCCAAGGCTATGACGGAGGTGACCGTCAACCTGAAGGTAGAGACGTCGAAGGGCGAAGTGCAGATGTGCATGAACCACGGCATCATTCAGAAGGGCTTCGTTTCCGGTGCCGATGTCGACATGTCCATGCCTGCCGAGTATGCGTACAAGATCCTGGTTCAAAATGACTGGTCCGTTGGCATGCGCGGGTACATCAAGCGGAAGATCAAGCTCTCGGGCAACATGAAGAAGATGATCCCGCTGCAGGTGTACAAGCCCAGCCAGCCCACCGTTGCTCTGACCAAGAAGATCGCCGGCATCACGGATTTCAAGGATTTCAAAGACTTCAAGGCCTAGACTCTCTGACGGCGAGACACAAGGGGGTAACATACATGCCGAAACTGAGCAAGTTGATGTCGCCGTGGAAGCTCGGCACTCTCGAGATAAAGAACCGCCTCGTCATGTCGCCCATGACGCTGGTGTGGGCTAATCCCGATGAGACGCCGTCCGATCGCCAGATTTCATACTGGGCCGAGCGCGCCAAGTGCGGAGTCGGCCTGATTATCACCGAGATGAACTCGGTCGATGTGCTGCACAGGTATCAGCCGCTCTCGGTCGGCCTGCACAGCGATTCCCAGATAGAGAACCACAAGCGCCTTACGGATGCCGTTCATAAGTACGGCGCCAGGATAATCCCGCAGCTCACCCACCCCGGGCCGGAGTCGCTGGCCCCGTTCTTCGAGAACATGCCGGCCATCGGCCCTTCGGTCAATCGCTCCGAGTCCACGTCGCAGGTTTGCCGAGAACTGGCGGAGGAGGAACTGCCGGCGCTGGTCGAGATGTTCGCCCAGGCGGCGCGCCGGGCACGCGAGGCCGGCTACGATGGCATAGAGCTTCATATAGCTCATAACTACTGTTTGCTGGGTTCATTCCTTTCCCCGTTGCGCAACAAGCGCGAGGAAGGGCAATACCTCGGGCATACCGTCGAAGGGCGGGTAAAGCTGTCGCTCGATACCATCAAGCGCATCAGGGAAGTGGTCGGCAGGGACTTCCCCATGACCGTGCGCATCTCCGGCGACGAGACCGTCGGCGGGGCTAACGGCCGCGACGTCACCGACACCCAGCGCATCGCCCCCATACTGGAGGCGGCGGGCGTTGACTGCTTCCACGTCTCCGGCGGCGTCATAACGTCACTGGTCGACCAGATCATCGCCGGCGCCAACTACGAGTGCGGCTTCAACGTACCGGCGGCGCATGCCATCAAGGAGGTGGTGAAGGTTCCCGTCATGCCGGTGGGCTGCATCCACGATCCGGTGATGGCAGAGGGGTTCCTGCAAAGGGACTGGTGCGATGCCATCGTCATGGGCCGCCCCCTCCTCGCCGATCCCGAATTGACCAGGAAGATCATGGAGGACAGGCTGGAGGATATCCGCCACTGTGTGCGGTGCCTGACATGTGTGGACTCTCTGATGAAGCTTGAAGACGTCCACTGTGCCGTCAACGGCCGCATGGGGAAGGAAGAAGTGTATCCGCTCGAAGGCAAGGCTGTTACCCCGAAGAAGGTCATGATTGCCGGTGCCGGCCCTGGCGGTATGGAGGCAGCCCGGGTGGCAGCCCTGCGTGGTCACGATGTCACGCTCTATGACAAGCACCACCGCCTGGGAGGTGCTCTGGTGACCGCCTGCGCTGTGCATCCGGACAATGAGACCTTCCTGGAGTACCTGATGACACAGATGAGGAAGCTGCCGGTCAAAGTGAAACTGGGCGTCGGGGTTACCCCCGAGCTGGTCAAACAGGAAAAGCCTGATGTATTCATCGATGCTACCGGTGGCAAGGTGGTGGCGCCGAAGATCGAGGGCGACCAACTACCCAACGTAATCACCGGGGCCATGCTGCACAAGTTAATGTACGGAGAGATGCCGCCCGAGGGCGCCGACAAGGTCCCATGGTCCATCAAACTGGGGATCAGGCTTGGCGGTGGTCTCATGCAGAGGCTGATCACGCCGCAGCGCATCCGGAGGGTCACCAGATTCTGGACTCCCATGGTTGGCAGCAAGGTGGTGATGGTGGGTGCCGACCTTGCCGCGATAGAGTCGGCGGAGTTCCTGGCCCAGCGCGGCCGCGAGGTGGCGGTGATCGATGCTTACGAAGAGCTGGCCCCCGAGATAGGCATGAAACGCCGTGCTGAGCACATCGAGCGTATGCGCAAACTCGGTATCACCATGCACACTGAGTGCGACGTGACAAAGATAACCGCCGAAGGCGTCTGGTTCAGGCCACAGCGTGGTGACACGGAACACATGATCAAGGCCAACACAGTCATCCTGGCCGGTGTGATCGAGCCCAAGGCCGAGCTCTACAATGCCTGCAAAGAGCTGGTGGCTGAGGTGTACACTGTGGGTGACGTTTCAGGGCTGGGACTGATCGACAAAGCCATTCAGGAGGCCAACGCCGTAGTCTATGGCTTGGGTTGACATGTTTTGTGCATGTTGAGACATAGAGGGGCGCTAGCTGTGGGCTTCGCGTAGTTTCGGGTGAGCAGTTTCAGTCACCACTCATAGGCGGTGGTAACGGAGATGGTACGTTTCCGGGGGGTTAGCCTTCCTGGGTCACTCACCAGTGGACAAATATCGGGATGTCTCCCATTCCATGCGTACGCATCAAGATCTGAGACTGCAAAAACACATGTAAGCTCCCAGAAATCATGCTCAGCGCTCAGCTGACGAATATAGCCAGCCCAGAGCATTTACTTCCCAAGCAGGGAGTGGCGAGTTCGAATCTCGTCACCCGCACAGACTACTCTTGAGTTCGTGAACGCTGCAATGCCGAGCGTTTGCCTATGTCCAAGCTGAGGTTGAGGTGCTACACTTAGTGGGGGCAGCAAGAATATATGGGATGGGTTGATACACTTTGATCGACGCTCAGAATCTTACTAAGAAGTTTGATGAGGTCACCGCGGTAGAGGGACTAACCTTCCATATCGATGAAGGAGAGGTTTTCGGTTTCCTCGGGCCTAATGGTGCGGGAAAGACCACCACAGTTAGAATGCTTTGCTGCCTCATATCAAAGACTGGTGGAGAAGCCAGGATAGCAGATTATGAAGTGGGTAACACCACCGATTCGTTGAAGATCAGGAAGATGATCGGGTTGGTTCCCGATAATGTGGGCCTCTATGACAAACTAAGCGTCTACGAGAACCTCGACTTCTACGCCAAGCTGTACGAATGCGCTGACAAGTTAAGGAAGGGAAATATCGAGCATTTCCTAAAGATGCTGGGGCTATGGGAGAAAAAAGATGTCGCCGCCGGAACGCTATCCAAAGGAATGAAACAAAAACTGGCGATCGCGCGCGCCCTTATTCACGAGCCAAAAGTTTTGTTCATGGATGAACCTACGGCCAACCTGGATCCGGAAGCATCTAAGACAGTCAGGGATTTTATTATCGAGCTTAAGAAGGAAAACAGGACTATTTTTCTCAATACCCACAACCTTGATGAAGCGCAAAGGATATGTGACCGAATCGGGATATTGAAGACCAGATTGTTGACCGTAGGCACTCCCGAACAGTTGAAGGAATCTCTCGGGGGAGTCAAGACTGAAATCCAGCTTGCCCAGGTTAACGAAGCTATTGTCAGCGCAGTCAAGAAGGTGACAACACACAAGGTCGAGATATCAGACAACAAATTGATTATAGACGTGGGTAATGTCGACACAGCTAATCCTGCTATTATTGAAGCCATCGTCTCTGCCGGTGGCCGCATAAAGTTGGTCACTGAGCTCAGCCCAACATTAGAGGATGTCTACCTAAAAACAGTGAAGTAGATAAAATGAGACTCTCAAAAGCGTGGATCATTGCCGCCAAAGACCTCCGGATATTCAGGAGAAACAAGACCGTCCTGCGTTCGGTTATCCTCTTCCCGCTTATTGTTTGCATTGGTCTTCCGCTGGTGGTTCATTTTGCCGGATACAAACATGGGGGCATTCCGCCTTCTGTCTTGCCGACATTATTAAATGCATTCTCATTCTTCTTTGTCTGCGTGGCAGCATATCTGCCCACGGCCATAGCTTCTTACAGCTTGGTGGGCGAAAAGGTCGAGAAGAGCCTAGAGCCGCTTTTGGCAACGCCCATAACGGATGGTGAGCTTCTTCTGGGCAAAAGCATTGCGGCCTTCTTGCCGCCCATAGTGGCAATCTATATTGGCGCCGCAGTCTTTATGGCGCTTATAGATCACTTCACTCACCAGACGTTGGGCTATTACTATTTCCCGAATTGGACCATGGGCATAATACTCTTAGTGGTCGCACCACTGGCGGCCATTCTTTCCGTCCAGGCGAGTGTCATCATATCGGCCAGAGCAAGCGACGTGCGTGCTGCCCAGCTTTTGGGGGACTCATAGTGCTCCCGTTTGGCGCAATTTACGTTGCGAGCGAGATAGGCTCAGTATCTCTTAACGCGAACAACCTTTTAATCATTTCTGCCGTTATCCTCTTGGTTGATGTGATTCTCTTCTTTATCAGCACAAAGACTTTCCGAAGGGAAGAGATACTCACGAAGTGGCGGTGATCCCTCAGCCTACCGCAAATGTAGCTACATCTACAACGGAATATTGATCCAGATATCAGACTGAAACATATGCATGAAAGGGCAAACATCCCTAAAATGAGGTGAAGCAGTGGAATATGCAATTCGAACGGAGAACCTAGCCAAGACGTACGGCAAGACCTTCAAAGCTCTGGACGGGGTCTCTCTACAGATAAAGAGGGGCCAAGTGGTCGGATACGTCGGCCCAAACGGTGCCGGAAAGACCACCACTATCAAGATACTGACCAGCCTGATGAGGCCCAGTTCGGGACATGCTTACGTGAATGACGTAGATGTAGCAGCAAGGCCAACGGATGCTCTCCGCACTGTCGGGGCACTGATCGAAGTACCCGGAGTATACGACTACTTGACCCCTCACGAGATGCTGACCTACTTCGGCCGGGTCTACGGGATGCCCCGCGACTTGATAGACCACAGAATCAAGGAGACTCTGGAACTGGTCAGATTGCCAGAGTGGGAGCATAAGAAGACAGGGGCCTTCAGCACCGGCATGCTGCGCAGGCTCGCCATTGCCAAAGCCATCCTGCACAAACCAGACATCTTGATCATGGACGAGCCGGTCCTCGGCTTGGACCCGAAAGGGATCATGGAGGTAAGGGAGCTGCTACGGCAGTTCCGTAGCGAAGGCATGACCGTTTTTCTGAGTTCACATCTCCTGAGCGAGGTCGCCGAGGTATGCGATTCAGTGATCTTTCTAGACAAGGGAAAAGTTGTCACATCGGACTCCATAGAGAGCATCGGACAGAGAATGGACCACGGTGTTGTAGCCGTGAGGTTCCTCAGGCCACTGTCTCTGCAGGACACCGAGCGACTGAGATCCATCGATCTGATAAAGAGCGTAGATATGAAGAATAGCACGGCACGGCTGCATTACGACGGAAAGCCGGAGTCAAGGGTTCAAATACTGAAACTACTCGTGTCTTTGAACCTTGACGTCGAGTCATTTGCCAGCGAAGGCATCGGACTGGAAGACTACTATATCTCTGTCATGAGTGACGAGAAGGGGGTCAACTAGATGGCAACAAACCTAGAAAGGGTTGGAGGCGGTGTCTCTCAGACATGGCTATCGTTCCGGTTTGAGCTACTGAAACATCTCAAGCGTCTTAGGCTCCTCATTCTGGCTGGGGTTGGCATTGTTGTACCCTTGCTTTTCCTCATCTACTACTATAAGGGGCACCCAGTGGCCGCCAGCGACTTCGCCAGTGCATCCCTGATGTTAATGAACGTCCTCATACTGATATCGGCTGCCATGTTCGCCGGAGATGCCATATGCGGTGAGTTTGAGAAGAAGACCAGCTTGCTCCTATTCCCAACGCCGCAGAAGCGGTCTTCGATCTTTGCCGGGAAGTACCTGGCCGCATTGATGGCAACCATCCTGGTGGTTTCACTCTACTACTTGGTGGTGACACTGCAGACAGGACAGCTATTTGGCTGGGGAAATGTGCCGGTAGAGCTAGGGAAATCCTTTGCAGCGGCCTTGGCCTACTCCGCGGCCGCGGTAAGCGTCGTATTCTTGGCCAGCAGCATTCTGAAACGTTCCATGTCTGCTACAATTGTCGGTCTGCTGGTCCCCTTGATGGTGCTGCCGATCATAGCCATGATCCTGATGGGGCCACTCAACCGTGAACCATGGTACATTATGACCTACTCCGCCAACCTGATCACTACTGTGTTAGGCGGATCAGGCGGTTTTGGCTCTGGCGATCATGGGGGACAATTCACCCCTACTTTTGCCAAAGGCATAGCCGTGATGGTGGGCTATGCCTTTGTTGCTCTTGCAGCCGGCATGAGAATAGCAGTCAGGAAGGAGGATTGATTCTTCTGGTCTTGGCTTGCCAGCCAGACAAACTCCAAGTGAGAGCCACCAAACCAAATCTGCTTCTGCAGTCCAAGCTCTCAACGTCTACTCGTGGAATATAGGGTTATTGGGAAACCACAATTGTAGTGTTGATAGTGTAACACCATTTGTCACCTCACCATCCCCCTCTAGAACCTCAGGCTGTCTCCACGGCAGCTTGATTTCTTCTTAGTGCAATACAGTAAAGAATGGAGGGTAATTCACTACCCTCCATGAGTTCACCTCCCCAACCTCGACTCACCGCCAGTTATCACAACTGCATGTGTTGTTATAAACTACACTCAATTCATGCTAACGACTCAAGTTTGAGTTCCGCATACCCTGCCTTTAAGCAGGGCATTAACTGGGAAATATCCACATCCCATAAGGTGCCTGAAGCTTCATGACGAATCTCCTAAAGCAAATTCTCAGTTGCTACCACGAGCTTCTACCTGAATTTGATCACATTTCGCGGGATTTGTCATACGTACAAACTTGGGGATGTCGTCTCTGTTGTATTTACGAATATCCATCCACTGAACCAGTGGTAACCATCATACCCCAACCCAGGAGACTAGCTTAACAATGTTGTTGTATTGGTTGAACATTTGCGGGGATTGTTCAGTCTAATCAAATTACCCACCTATGTTTTTAAAATGAAACGCTCTAACTCAGTCTTTGAGTAAGCTCATCTACAGTCAGGAATTTCTCAGTAGTCTCTACTTGATGAACCAATTCAACTACCAAAGAATTAACCGGGGTTGGAGTACCTGTCTTCTTTCCCAAATTCACGATCTCTCCGTTCAAGTAATCAATTTCCGTGCTTCTCCCTCTCCTGATGCTCTGCAGAGTAGAACCCAGAATAGGTAGCTTGCCTAAAGACTCGATGAGATTCTTCATCCTAGATGAGGCCTCTGGCAGTGGCATTTTAGCCATTGCTTCGATCAAGGAAAGCATGGTGCCAGGGACAGGTTGTGTTTTGATTCCCGCTAGTTTAATTACCTCTAATCCTTCTTTCATAAGGTTGATGTTTAATTCTCTAATTTGAGGGTATTGGTTACCTTCCTGAACTGGCAAACCTGTCACTGCCGGAACCGCATTATTTAGATTTTGGAGAAGCTTTGTCCAATGCGCTCCCCGAATATCCTCACTCATTTCCGTAGGTAATGCTTTATTGAACAACACTGAAAGACTTTGTAATCGGTTTCCCTTGGCGCCAAAGGGTTCTCCTATCAGAAGAGCTGTTTTGCCGAATACGCTAGAGTATGATGCTTTGCCCGGTTCAAGGAATTCACCATTAAACAAAACAACGCTGCTGATGATATTTTCTTTTCCCAAAACCCCGGCTACTAGGTCATCGCTGTGAACTCCATTTTGCATAGTGACTACCAGAGCGCCAGATAGGAATAGCTGTGCTTTCCTGACTGAATACTCGACATCCTGGGTCTTTGCAGTTAACAAGGCTAAATCCGGTTTGAAATCAAGATTTTCTGCAGCTTTAACTTGAATTACCGTTTTTCCAGATTCTCCAACAAGGATTAACCCCTTCTGGTTTATTGCATCAACATGAGTTTTCCGACCTACTAGAGTGACATCTTCTCCAGCTTTAGATAAAAGACCGCCAATTACACTGCCAATAGCCCCAGCGCCGATAACAGCTATCTTCATAATAGAGGCCCCTTTTCTAGCTATAATTATTCTTCTTCTCTGCTGTGAGCCTAACCTTGTCTGTTATCTACCTGCAATACTTGCACGAATCGTATAGCGACTGATTGAAGATCTCAAGTCTGCGCACCTTGATCTAGGTAGCAAGGTCTGGCAAGATGCAACAACAAAACTAGTGTTGGCCCATTATGTTGCGAAGGCACAATTGTGGCACTATGTTAGGGGCACTTAAGGCTGGTCTCCCGAGCACTGCACATCCAAATGGAATGCACTCTTATCGGGATGTCTGCCATTCCATGCGTACACATCAATCGGGTGAGGACATGATGTCTTGACCACACGAGGGACACTTCTGTTTGTCCTGCTCAGTTATGTGTGCGGACATAATGTCTTCCCCACACGAGGGACACTTCTGTTTGTCCTGCTCAGTTATGTGTGCGGACATAATGTCTTCCCCACACGAGGGACACTTCTGTTTGTCCTGCTCAGTTATGTGTGCGGACATAATGTCTTCCCCACACGAGGGACACTTCTGTTTGTCCTGCTCAGTTATGTGTGCGGACATAATGTCTTCCCCACATGAGGGACATTTTTGTTTGTCCTGCTTAGTTATGTGTGCGGACATAATGTCTTCCCCACACGAGGGACATTTTTGTTTGTCCTGCTTAGTTATGTGTGCGGACATAATGTCTTCCCCACACGAGGGACATTTTTGTTTGTCCTGCTCAGTTATGTGTGCGGACATGATGTCTTGATCACGTGAAGGACGCTTTGCTCTTGGCATAATTATCTACCTCCTGCTCGCCGCCTATTACACTCCTTAATGAGTTTATTCTAATTATACTATGCTTGCGAGGAGGTCTGCTGTCAATATTCCATAGTCTTTTACTCACCAGACGTCCTTTGCTAGATTAGTCGGGGTCAAAATCCATTACGATTGCACAAGCTTCGGGATGTCTGCCATTCCATGCGTACGCACCAAAAGCCAAATAGCTGATTTCGGTGTTGCAGAGACACTCGCGTGTTGACCATATGGTGGGCATACCCAAACCAGTTAAGTTCGCAGAGACTCCCAGCGTTTCGTCAGGGTTACTGCCAGCAGCAAAACAATATGACGATCGCTCTCACTTGTCGGAATTACGGCTATATATATTAAAGAAGCGGCCGGTTCTTTCACCATTCATGAGCCTTCTTGTTAATTTAGGTATTTCAGCGTCTGCACAGAACATTGTGAGTATCTTGTGCGTAGGATTTGAATGGTATAATTTCTTTGTGATTAGGAGACTACGATCAAAACTCTTTTGGTTTTTGGCAGTAATTATGCTCGTCGTTGTTTCTCTATTTGCTTTGTTTTCTTATCAATACATTTCTTCTCAATACAAAACACCAAAGGTAAATCCCTTAAATGTGCTATTTATAGGAAACAGCTACACATCTACAAATTCTCTCCCAACCATTTTCCAGGAAATCGCGGTCAGTGCCGGCTATGCCCGTCCTGTAGTTGAATCGAGCACGCCCGGCGGCTACACTTTTCAAGAACATCTGGCTAGTTCTGCGACCTGCTCTATGATTTCCAGCCAGCACTGGGATGTTGTTATTATGCAAGAACAAAGCGAAGTCCCGGCAGAGGCCCAAACGATGCCGGAAGTCAATAAATCATTTTTATCTGGCTTCGAGGGCTTATATGGATTGGTTAAAGAATCGAATCCCGAAGCTCGGGTAATTCTTTTTGAGACTTGGGCTCGTAGCGCAGATTGTTGGTCCAACGGCACCGCCGATCCGGTGCTAGATGGTAAAAATCCCTCCGATATGCTTCAACGGCTAAAAGCGGGATACGAAGAGGCATCCCAGTCGGTGATCAGTCAAGGAGAACCTCCGGTTGAAATCGCAAGAGTTGGCGAACTTTGGGGTATTAATAACAGTTCCGCCTCCCCCATTAATTTATACGACTCCGACGGATCGCATCCGAATTTTGCAGGTTCGTATTTGGCGGCTTTGGACATTTTTTCTACTGTATATGGCCCACTTACAAAGGACTTAAGCTACTGTGGAACCTTAGGGAAAAACCAAGCCGACTTCTTACAGAATTTATTGATTCGAAATTTTTCGGAAATTCAAGAACCGTGATTTTGTTGTAGCTCAATCCCGAATGGGCCAACAAAGCCTAAAGCCACAAGCCGAGTATTCGTTGTCTGAATTGCCAACCCTGTAATTTTTCAAGAGACAAGCAATTTTTAACTAAGCAAACATGGGGATGTTGTCTCTGTTGTACTTACGAATACCCGTCTACCGAACCAGTGGTAACCATCATACCCCAACCCAGGAGACAAGACAACAAGCAAACCCCACAATCGGGCATCGACATGATTCCGCGCTAGCCACTGGTTTCAAGCCCCAGGCTACCAGAACCCCCTCTGTATCCAAGCTGAGGTTGACATCCTCTACCCTATCATCATATAACACTTGATCGTCTAAGACAAGAACTGGCTCAGGTTCTGGGAGGCAGATCACCCAGATTTTGAGCCTCCTTGTTTGACCCCCATTGCTTCATAACTATATAATGCTGACATCCGTAGAATCAGTTTAAAACTAATAAAAGGGTGAAACATAATATGGTAGGATGGATTATACTGGGCGTCGCTATTCTTATTGTTGTTCCTTTTGTTCTGCTGGTTGTCATTCGTGGTTTGTGTCTGGTTAAAGCCAATGAAGTCGGCATCCTCACTAAAAACATGTTGGGCACAAAGATGCCGGAAGGACAAATCATCGCGCGCGAGGGAGAAATAGGCGTTCAGGCGCAGACTCTGATGCCCGGCCTCTATTGGAAGCTGCCTACATTGTGGACATTTACCAAAGTTCCGGTGGTAACGGTCGATATCGATAATATCGGCATCATCGAATCGATTGATGGCGACCCCCTGCCTAAAGGCAGAGTTTTAGCCGACGAGGTCGAGTGCAATCAATTTCAAGATGCAGCGATGTTCTTAAGCAATCACGGAATGAAGGGACCGCAGATTGGGATTTTGCGCCCGGGCACCTATCGGATCAATACCAGGCTGTTTAACATTACGGGAGCTCCCGCGGTTAAAATAGCCGATAATACCATCGGTATCGCCATCGCTAAAGATGGTATTCCATTGCCGACAAGCTACATTGTCGCCCCGAAAGCTCAAAATGATACCGGCATTGAAGCAGACCACAAACGTTACCAGAATGGGCAGCTTTTTATCGATAGTAAAGGATACAGGGGACCACAGTTGGATACCCTGCAGCCGGGAATATATTACATCAATCCTGCCTTATTTGATATCAAAATTGAACCTGTGGCCGAGGTTTTTCCAGGATATGTGGCAGTAATCAGGTCCAATGTGGGGCTAGAGTTGGACAAGGCAAGTGACAGGCCTACGCCGACTTCCGGCGAAGGAAAACTCAGCGGCCCCATACATGAAGATGCTGAGAGAATACTGATAACCGATAAATACACTCGCGGTATCTGGAGAGAGCCGCTGGCGCCTGGAAAATACAATCTGAATATGATCGCTTTCACTGCTTATCAAGTGCCTACTTCCGCTGTTACCATCGATTGGGCAAGCGAGGGGAGGATTGGAACTGAGGTAAAGGGAGTTAAGCCAACGGAGGCCAAGGCTGCGGGGGTCCTGTATAGTTTTGACCCGTTGAAGGTGACTTCTAAAGACGGCTTCCAGTTGGAAGTCAATGTCCGAATGGTCATTCGAATTCAACCGAGCAATGCGGCTTATATCATCGCCAGATTCGGATCAGTGGCGAATCTTATCGATCAAATTGTGCATCCGCTGATTGATTCCTCCTTCAGAAATAAAGCCGGCGAAAAGAAAGCCATCGACTTTTTCCAAAGCCGGACGGATTTGCAGACCGAAGCGCTGGCGCACGCTAAGGAGAGATTCTCCGAGTATAACGTAGAGGCTCAAAACTTACTCATTGCTTACATCGATATACCGAAGGATCTGTTGGATACCCAAACCAAGAAGGAAATCGCTAATCAACAGCAAGCTCAGTACGATCAGGAGGCGCTGGCTCAAGAAAAGCGCATTGCGGTAATGGAGAAATCGTCTCGGGCGGATAAACAGAAAGATGTTATTGACGCCAAACTATCGATAGATATAAATAACGATAAAGCCGAGGCCAAAGTAAAGGAAGCGGACGGTAATAGGCGCTCTGTGATTCTCCAGGCTCAAGGGACGAAAGAATCAACCATACTCATGGCGGAGGGTACAAAAGAATCAACCATACTGGTAGCGGATGGCAATTCTTATAAAAGCAAGATTGAGGGCGACGGTGTTGCTGCAGCCTACAATGCCCAGAAAGAAGCCATCGGCCAGCAGAATGTAGCGGTCATTAAACTTATTCAGGAGATAGCAGCCGGAAAGATTCAAATCGTTCCCCAGGTTCTGGTTGGTGGTGGAGAAGGCTCAACGAGTGGAAATCTACTCAACGCTTGGTTAGCTCAAATGATCTCTCAAAACGCTCCGAGCGCTCCTAAGAATGAGACAAAAGAGAAACCGACGCAAGAGACGTAGCGAAAGAGCTGCTAACAAGTCAACCCACCCGGCCGCACGGGTGTTCTACCTTGTTCGGTGAGGTGTTCCTCACCTCGCTGGCATGAAAGCCATCGTCGTATATGAATCTCTATGGGGTACTGCTTAAAGTGGAGGCCCTAGGCTTGGGCAGTGAGCAGACACTACGTTTGGATTGTGTTTGAAGGCAAGGGTCCGCTGCCTACTTGCTCAGCACCGGCTATCGCACATAGCCCCAGCTGCTGCGAAGGCACTACGAGCAGATGGATGGGAGGCCGAGATTGAGGAGCTAAAACAGTCCTGGAGGAAGATGAAATACTGGGCAAAGAAGGCCAACTGGGCGGTCTTCAGAACCCCGGTGTGAGGAGAGAGGTACACTCACCATTAAACAAACATGGGGATATCTGCGATTCCATGCATACGCAACAAGCAGTGCATAGGCAAGCGCAGCCCCGCGCTGTCATCGCATGTTGGTCCCCGGGTACTATGCTGACAATGGCAATTTGTCTCATAGGGTCTGAAGACGTACATTTGAACGCCACTAACTTGTCACATAACGTATGGCAGTCACCCTGCAATGAAAATCGTGTGTTCTGCCATGCTCTTGGTCCACTTAGCGTGGGCAGGCCGCCCAAGTTGCACCCCTGCTCATGCTAAGGGGCTGGGTTCTATTATTTAGGTGAGATAGGCAGGAATATCAATTCATTGGTCATCTCTGCCGTGGCGTGAATCTTCTTGCCAAGCACTTCCAATTTGGCTTCGCCATCACATACATAACGAATGTACCCACCCCTTGGCGGAAAGAGCCACTTGCCCAAATCCTTTGTCGGCTTCATAATCAGTTGACCATTGATCGTGTTGCTGCTAACCGTCATCACTAACGTCCGATGGTAGTCAATTCCTGTGAGTGGATCTGTCTCGATTTCGGCTATGTCCATATAGATGCCATCAGTCAAATACTCGACTAACTTATCCCCTTTTAGCACCACCAGCCTCTTGAATCTGTCAGAGCCTGGCTCTGCTCTCAACTGCCCGTCCCAATATACTAGCGTGTAGTCAGGCAGATGAATCCTCCCCCAGTACCAATAATCGAAGATATGCCCATCTTGCATCATTACTCCATCTACCAAATCGACAGAACCCCACTGGTGATCATGATAGCCAAGACCGCTAACGGGAATCACTTCGCCCGATTGGTATTGCTGTGACCTGCCCCAAGCAGCAAATATTGAACATGGCTAATTCGTTATTCAGACACACTCCTAGATGAGACACTACCCTGGAGCCGGCAGTTTGTGACTCGGAGACGGCTTGCGGCGGAACCGCTCGAAGAAAGAGTACAACACAGGGATAACCACAAGTGTCAGCAGTGTGGAGCTGACCAGGCCGCCCATCACCACAACCGCCAACTGTGAAGCCAGAAGCACGCCTCCGCCAGGCCAACCGACGGCCAGCGGTATGAGAGCCAGCATTGTGGCCAAAGCTGTCATCAGTATGGGCCGAATCCTGGTGTGGCCCGCCTGTACCAGGGCATCGTGGGTATTCATGCCCTTCTGACGCAGTTGCTCCACCAAGGCAATAAGAACAATGGCATTGGTGAGCACAATGCCCACCAGCATGAGAATGCCCATCAGAGCTGAGACCCCTACCGGTTGTCCAGCGGCTAGCAGAGCAAGCACAGCACCGATGGAGGCCAATGGCAGACTCATGATGATGATCAGCGGGGTGATGATGGAGCGGAATGAGGCTATGAGGATGGCAAAGGATATCGCCACGGCAACAATAATGGCGATGACCATATCTCTAAAGGCCTGGCCCATCTGGGCGGTGATCCCACCAGCCTGTGTAGTGACGCCTGGCATCGTGCGGCTGACGGCGTCTATCTCCTTCTGGGCTGCCTTGTTGACAGAGCCAACGTCCTTCTTGGTTACCGTAGCCGTGATACTGACCGCGAGATGCTGGTCAATACGGGTGATGCTGGTGGCTTCAGGAACCACATCGGCCATGGGAGCGATGTCCCCCATATCGATCGGAGAGCTGAGTCCGGCATAGAGCCACAAACCGCGGAGCTGGTCTCGCAGTAGTGGCACTGGGTATTACACCGTTTACATAAAGAGGAAGATCGCCGACGCTGGCACTGCTGATATCGACGCCAGCCGTCATGAGGGACATCTCCCCTGCAAGCTTGTTCGGGTCCATGCCCTGCGAAACGTACAGGCCGATCGCGTTTGGATCCTCAACTATGACGGGCTTAGGAACGACTGCAGCTATGTCTGCCTCGACATCCGTCAGTCCATCTACCTTCTTCAGCTTTGCCTGTAGTGTTGTCGCCGCACTCTCCACCTGGGCTTCATCGTCGCCCTTGACATAGACGACGAATTGGCTGAGATCTATGCCACTTACGTTGGACCCGAGGGGACTGACCTTGAGTACCCCATTATCCAGGTCTGGGGCCAGTGCGCTTCCAGCCAAGGCCTGACGCAGCGCTTCAACCTCCTTGTCCGCATTGGCGTCTTTGCTGAGCGCAACATTTATGGTAGCCGTGTTGCTGCCGCCACTGCTCCCACCCAAGATGGAGCTTAGCAGTGAGGTGGAACTGCTAACTGTAGTGCTGTAGATGCCGATCTTGCTGCCGGGTTGATTCTTCAATGTCCCTATGATGGCCTCCACCTGTTCCGCCTCGTCTGATGTCGTGAGTATGTTCGTCCCCGGATCCATCCTGACATTCACGACGATTCCCTTGTCTCCCATGGAAGGTATGAACGATGTGCCAATCAGAGGCGTGAGGCCTAGGCTCAGCAGCAGCAGCAGCAAGGCTATGGCGACGGTCAGTGCACGGTGACCCAGTGCCCACTTCAGGACAGGGGTATAGACACGTTGATACCACGCATTCTCCGTCTCGGTTTTGGGCTGCCTGCGCACCAGAACTCTGGATAGAGCCGGCACTACGGTGAGAGCGACCAGCAGCGAGGCCAGCAGAGCGAAGGTCGCCGTGAAGGCAAACGGCATAAACAGCTCGCCCACAATACCCTTCACGAAGGCTAAGGGCAGAAAGATGGCCACGGTGGCCAGCGTAGCCGAAGTGATGGCCATTGCCACCTCCTTGGAGCCGTTGACCGCTGCCTCCTTGAATGGCTCACCGCTACGTAAGTGCCGATGGATAACCTCCAAAATGACAATGCTATCATCGACTATACGGCCCACCGCAATGCCCAGGGCGCTGAGCGTCAGAATGTTTAGGGTGATGCCCCACAGCTTCATGACGGCGAAGCCAATCAAAATGCTTAAGGGTATCGAAATGGCAATGACCAGCGAGCCACGCACGGTCATGAGGAAGACCCAGACTGCCAGGATGGCCAATAGTCCACCAACGATGGCCTCCCATTTCAGGTCAGTCAGGTTGCTCTTCACTAAGTCGGACTGGTCGGACACTTTCTCCAAATGCAGACCGTTACCATCGGTGGTGAGCTCCGTGGTGATCGTGTGGATCGTGTCAGAAACGCGGTCGGCTGTGGCGACCACGTTGGCATTCTGGTCCTTCATGATAGTGATGGTCACGCTGGGCTTGCCGTCCACTCTGGTGATGACCGTTCCAGGCTTGGGGCCCTCGGTCACCGTGGCCACATCGCCCACCTGGGTGCCGGCCGAATCAACCGGAGCCTCCGTCACATTCGCCAGGGAGTCATAGCTGCCAGTGCTTAGAGCCGCCACGACCTGTGACATGGCTATCCCGCGCGCGTTCATTTCGGCAACTTTTGGAGTAATGATGACTCTCTCCTCGCCGCCATCGACACTGACTGAGAGTACGCCATCAACCTGCTGCAGCGCCGGCACGATCTTGGTCAGGGCTATCTGCCGCAGTTCATTGGGCTGCAAATCCCCGCTAAGGCTATAGGATGCCAGAGGTATCATCCCCATGTTGATGGGATACACTTTGGGGTTCTCACCGACGTCAGGAGAACTGGCTGCAGCAACGACGGCCTGAGGCCAGGTCAACTTGCTGAGCTCCGTCTTGATCTTGTCATTGACCGGCCCCATCTTAGTGCCGTACTCATACTGCACCATGACGACGGACATGCCCACACCGCTGGCATCTGTAGAGGTAGAGGTGATTTGCTTTTGGCCACCGACGCGGGCAATGGCCTCCTCAATGGGTTTGGTTACCTGGTCGACCACTACATCCGGTGAGGCCCCAGGGTATATGGTTATCACTGTCGTCATCGGCAACTCAAAGTCTGGGATCATCTCTTGCTGAAGATGGAGAGTGGCAAAGATGCCCACCCCGACAAGAGCAAGTACGATGAATAAGGTGATCCAGCGATTCATCAGAGAAATCTTCGTTAGCCAATGCATAGATAAACCTCCTAAGATACCTTTCCAAATGACACAAACGAATCTATCTAGCGGATCTGGACAGATACAAATACATGTGTGTGTATTTCAAAGCCATCATGTCTTGGGGCAGCAATGAGTAGTGGCTCCTACTGCGCTGTGACCTCCTGGTGTTCTGGGTTTTGGGGCCAGGAGATGGCTTGCCGTTCGGTATCCGAGAGACCAGAAGAACAGCTTGCTCTTGAGAGATGCGGACCACTTCTTCCAGATTCTCGGGTATTGTCCTATAACTTGTGACTACAGCAAGCATTGCCCCTCCTTCGTCCGCAATTGCATATCCACCCCACTCCTTATTTAGTGCTTATCCGTTGCAGTCATTACTGTTGTTTTTTGTTTGCATCTGGAACTGAGCACCAAGCTGCAATAAGGAAGCCACTTGCTAAATACTTGCATAGTAGGAATATCAGAGGACGGAAAGAGATAAAGAAGAATGAAAGAGCCATTATGCTTCCCTGTTCAGGTTAGCAGCTACTTTGCCCAGCAAGGTGAGTAAGATGCTCCGTTCCTCAACTGTGAGGCAATCAAGGATGATCTGGGCACTGCGTGCTTCATGGCTCCGCATGGCCTCATAGAGTTGCCGGCCGACATCTGAGAGAGCTACTCTGACCACCCTCCCATCCTCAGAGTCGGGCAATCTCTGCACGTATCCGTATTCCTCCAACATGCTGATTATGCGGCTCACGGTGGACAGAGGTCGTGAAAGGGCTCTGCTAAGTTCACCCATTGTTGGCTTGGTGTCTCCATACAGGATAGTGGCCATGCGGTTGAGGATGGGGGGTTCGAAGGCAAGGAGAGACGGTTCTTTGGAGTGCCTGCGATCAGCCAGCAACCTTCTCAGGTGCTCTGTCAACTCAGGAGGCATTGACACGATCAGGGCAACTATTTCCTCTAGATACCGCAGGAACTGGACCGTATTATCAGCAGACGGCTGGTGGTCACCACCGACTGTCATTGTTCTTCACCATGATATATTTCCATAATGGGAATATATATCCTAGCCTCGGAGCGGGTCAGTTGTCAAGTGTTCGCCGATTGGTATTGCTGTGACCTGCCCCGCCTAGCCAATTTAGGCTACGCATAAGTCCAAACCCATGTCATGCGATATGGCGAATCGCCAAGAAACCCGGCACAGCCACCCAACCCCAACATCAGCTTGGATACAGAGGAACAGCCTGAGATTCTATGAGGCGATGGTGGGACAAGAAGGTGCCCCCCATTAAAAGATACAAGCGTATTGCAGCACCTAGTGACTTATAATAACTAGTGGTCGCTTTTTGTGAGGGTTTTGGGTTCTTTCTGTATGTTGTGGTAACTCGCCGTACCTCTTCGTGGTCAGAAGTTCGTTAGCAAAATGTCTTGACATTGGATGAAGACCTATTGGGGGGAAAAGGATTGAGGTGTGGGGTTGTTTGTGATGCCGCGGGCATTGATTGGTGTAGGATTGTGTCGGTGGTCTATCCTGCGAGGGGAAGGGGTGCTTTGAGTTTCTCCCTACGTTGTTTTTCAACGTGTTCGGCCCGTCTAGCGAGACACTTGGTTAACACAGTGAGAGTGGCAATGTCTTCTCGTACCTCTTTTGGATCGGGGAGATTAACGTCAAGGGCTTTGGACACATCATGATCGGCCCATTTTGAGCACTTGGTCATTTCGAAGTGAATGACCGTGTAGTCATCGTCGGTTACGGTGACGTATCTGAGATCCTGTGTCTGGATTGCTGGTATGTGGCGTCTGACCGTCTGATGGAATAAGATTTCCTCTATTGAGGCTTCCCAGGTCTGCCGAAGAAGACCGTAGAGACGTACGGCTTGGCTATTGTATTGGTTGGATTTCTTATCGTACAGAGCCTGTAAATCCTTGAGTAGTGTGTTCAGATGTGTAATGCGTTGCTTCACGTCCATTGCATGCCAAGGGACATCTGGGGCACACTTGCCGGGTACGTTCAGAGACCTCTCAACTGTGAGAGGT
>CAVRFM010000005.1:0-181563 GCA_963720375.1 uncultured Chloroflexia bacterium
TATAGACCGTGTAGCCTATTCGTTCCCCAGGGCTTTAAGGAATACACTGGGAACGCGGGGGAATTGAGCGTTGACCCATTTGTGGAGGCACCCAAAGGAACAGAAGTCGTAGTAATCGACAGCGTGCATCCCTTGCCAGTGAGACACTGTCAGCCAACCTTTCATTATGTTGCAGCGAGCGTCTCCTGGCGAAGGCTCTCTATCAGAGCAATCCGTGTATTCCACCTTCTTGGCGCAGAAATGGCAAACAGCATGGTTCTTCTTATTCATCTCCACCTCCTCCCGGTTGATACGGCTGGGGTTCGACCTCTCCTTGAATTGATTCTTCGTCTCCCGATTCCCAACAACCTGGCTACTCTATTCTAAGGGTAATTCCAACAGGACAATGGTCGGAGCCGGCTACTTCAGGCATGATGAATGCCTTTGAAACTGATGGCAACAGATTCCTTGTTACGAAGAAGTAGTCAATCCTCCAGCCCACGTTCCTCTCTCTGGCTCTCGATTTCAAGTCCCACCACGTATACTGCCCTGCTTCCTTATTGAACTCGCGGAACGTATCGACATAACCATGAGCCACGAACTTGTCCATCCAGGCCCTCTCCATGGGGAGAAATCCGGAGACCTTTTCATTCTCTTTTGGTCGGGCCAGGTCTGTTTCTCTATGGGCAGTATTGAAGTCCCCGCAAATGATGATGCCCTTACCCTGCGCTCTCAGGGGGTCGACGAATTTGAGGAAGGCTTCATAGAAGTCCATCTTGTATTTCAATCGTTGCTCATCTTTCTTTCCGTTGGGGAAGTATATGTTCATGAGGATAAATGCGGGATATTCTGTGATTAAGACCCTGCCCTCTGTGTCAAACTCCGGAATACCCAAACCATTCTGTACCCTGATCGGTTTTTCTCTAGTCAAGCTGGCTACCCCGCTGTATCCTTTCCTGGCAGGGTAATTCCAATATGCATGATAATCCTTTGGCTCCAGGAGCTCTTTGCTAAGCTGGTCAGGCTGTGCCTTCGTTTCCTGAAGGCAGAGAATGTCGGGGTGTTCTCGATATAACCATTCCAGAAAGCCTTTTCCTCCCACCGCTCTGATTCCATTGACATTCCAGCACAATATGTTGATTTCTGTCATAGAGAATACTCCTCTGGCAGTAGTCTCCCTGAACTAATTCTGCCCCTATCCGGATGAGCAGTTCCGCTCCACAAAAGACAGCCCATCGCTCACTTAGTCGTGAGGGGAATCTCTTACCGCTAATTATCGCACTGTCTCTAATTTATTATAGACTGTAATTGATCATTTTACAACCATGGTCTACCATGGTCTGAGGTTGTTAAATATTTCGTAACTATCCCATCACCTACAGTACAAAGGTGGTATTATAGGGATTTATCATATAAGCTTATAACTCATAGCTTCACAATATCTCCCTCCAAGCTTGAGCTGAGGGGGGCAAAATGCCCCCATTAAACGCTCTCATATCACAACTAAATTGGTTTACTAACCTCTGTGTTGGGGCATTGGACATCATCTTCAGACCAACTCACTACGGATTGCCTTGGTGGTTTACATGGGTAGTAGTTCCCTCTTGTCTATACATCTTTTGGGATATCTACACTGTCATGAGGCACTACTCGAACTCAAGGAGTTGCAGCACACGCCGTAGAAGCGGCCAAAACAGACGAAGAAGACTCCAAGCGTCTAATAGGGATAACAATAAAACTATCAAATGCCCTGCACTAGACCCTAACAACTCAGCCGACCACGTAGCCAAAATGGAGGTAAGCACACAAAAAATGACAACATGCTCCCAAAGATGCACCCATTCTTTAAATATCTCGACTAGGTTCTTCGTAAACTCTTCGATGCTCATTAAGGCCATATTATCCAGAATCAGAAAATCAAAATCAAGCAAATAAGGAGGTAAAATTACTATGAGACAGCCTGGTTGCACCTATCTACGTACCTACGTTATACTCGACTTACTTTGGGACGACTATCACGCTCAATACTTGACCTTATATTCCTTGCTGGTGCAAGCAGCGTGGAGTTTTACCATTTGGCACATATCGTCAATAGTCGTTCCTTGGGATACTGCAAGGCATTCAAAGACGAATGGCGAATTGCGTGGCAAGCCATGTTAATAGCTGGAATAATCATCGTAATAGTCCTAGCTGTCGAATGTGTATGTCTACGGGCAGAAGATAAGGATAGACAAAAATCTGAGAAAAGATGGGAGGCGGTTTGCAGACACCTTCATATTGACCCTAGAGAATTGGAGGTTAACAACGCTGAAAGGAAGGGATGGTATGGGAAAATCAAAGCGTGGTGCTTCAAAAAGGGGAAGAAAGGTACGTAGCGATTCTGCAATCAAACTACGTAGCCCGATTAAAGGGAAAGAGGATAGGTACGTTGCAAAGCACCATCAGGGTAGCGTGAGTATTACCAGAGACGAATTTGAGGCACTGGTGACTAAGGCTTCGCAACCTCTTTCTGAGTCGCAACACGCTCCAAAAGAGACTCAAACATCGGTTGCTCATCCTTCCGATGGTTGTAGCGAAACACGTAAGAATCAAGATAAGACTGAAGGTAAAGAGGGCTAACCGAGTGATTAACACCATCAATACCACGCTTGATATGTGCTCCAAAGAGACTCGACAGTGTTGACATGGGCAATTCCACGAACATACTGTTTGGCAGCGTGCTGCACGATCTCATGGGCATATCCCAGTCTCTCAACACGCTTATAGCTAGGGAGTTCATCTGTAAAGATAATCGTCTTATTCTCTCTGGCAACATTGGCTCTCAATCATAGGCAGCAATGTTCTGGCGTTGAACATTAGGGACTACCTTAGCGATAGCGTTGCCATCACGTTCCACCATGCCCATGACAATCGCTTTGCCAGATGCACCACGACCACGCTTGCCAGCCCTTCTGCCACCAATGTATGTTTCATCAACTTCAACTTGCCCAGTAAGAGGATTGACATCCTCAGCCATGAGCTTGCGAATCTGCTTGAACATTCTCCACGCTGTTTTGTAAGTGACTCCCAGTTCCCTTTGAAGTTGCTTGGCAGAGATACCAGTACTTGGTAGTAGACATCAGGAACATGGCATGAAACCAAGAGCGGAGCGGAGTATCGGACTTGTGGAAGATAGTTCCAGCAGTCGGGGAAATGGAGTGACCACAAAACTCACAGGCATAGACCTTCAAGCCATTCCTCTTGTAGTGCTTGGTTACTTTCTGGCAACTTAGGGCAAAACACGCCGTTTGGATAGCTGCCCTTGAAGATTTCTCAAGACAAGCATCATCATTCGGATATTGCTCATTGAATTGTTTTATCGTGTAGATTTATTAGCTTTCATGTTTCACCTCTACCTACCAAGCTATAGCACAAAAACTACTGTATGTCAAGGGATAATTGCCAAATATTAAGCTTGGGAAGGTCTGGGGGAAATAGAATTGTATGATGCCATCATAGTTGGAGCCGGGCCGGTTGGGAGCCATGTTGCCGGGAGGCTGGCTGGTTGGGGACACAGAATAATTGTCCTTGAACAGCATGAGAAGGTTGGCAAGACGGCATGTTGCACCGGCATCGTGGGCAAGGAGTGCCTCGAAGCCTTTCCTATCAGCAAGGAAGCCGTTTTAAGAGAAGCAAGGTCTGCTACGTTCTTCTCTCCTTCAGGGGAATCTTTCAGGATGGAGAAGGAGACGGCCCAGGCATGCATATTGGACCGCCCGGTTTTCGATGCTGCCATGGCAAGAAGTGCACAAGCCCGCGGTGCGGAGTACCTCTTGGACAGCAAAGTGGGAGATGTCACCAGGACAGATAACCTTGTTCGTGTAGAGGTTGAGAGCAAAGGGCGGTTTACGGACTTCGAGGGTAAAGCGGTTGTTATTGCCTCTGGTTTCGGCTCCAGGCTGCCGCAAGAATTGGGGTTTGGTAAAAATGCCGACTTCGTTATGGGTGCCCAGGCAGAGGTGGCCGCAGGCAAGATTGATGAAGTGGAGATCTATCTTGGTAGTCAGATGGCGCCCGGGTTTTTTGCCTGGCTTGTGCCTACTTCACAAGGAAGGGTCCTGGCAGGGCTGCTCTCTCGCCGACACACCGGCTCGCATCTAACAAGCTTCATTGATAGTCTGGCAAAACAGGGTAGGATAGACCCTTCAGGGGCAAGGATAACTTATGGCGGCATTCCCCTCAAGCCGTTGCCTAGAACCTCAGGTGAAAGGGTGATTGTAGTAGGTGATGCGGCAGGACAGGTCAAGCCGACTACTGGTGGGGGGATATATTACGGGCTGCTCTGCGCTGAAATAGCGGCAGATACCATGCATCGAGCGATCTGCAGTAATGTTTATTCTGACAAGCTTTTGGGTGGTTACGAAAGGCGGTGGAGGAAGTTGCTCTCCAGGGAACTGCGGATTGGCTGGTGGGCACGTTGGCTGTTCGAGAAGCTTAATGACAGACAGATTGAATATCTCTTCAATGCTGTGCAAAGGAACGGTATCCGCGAATCATTGTTGAACTCGGCTGACTTCTCCTTTGATTGGCACAGTCGGTTGATTCTGAGGGGTTTGAGACACCTTGGTCCAAGAGCTGCTGTGTCGATACTGTGGTTGTCCGCTCGTTCGCAAACTAAGATAGGGGTGGTTTTATAGCTGCCCAAAAGGCAGGGCAAGGAAGAAAACATGCAGCAAGAAGTCAGAACCATTAGTTTACTGCTACAAGTTAACAACAGGATGTTGAAGTCATTGATAAAATAGCGAAGTGAATGACAAAAAGCGCCCAACAATCCTGAACACGGACGGCGGGGTATTCTCCCCGCCCGGGGGATTCTGGCGGTTAAGAAAGGTTATCGCAAGTCCTGCAGTTGGTTCTGCTTTAGTCCCCGCCGCCAGTTAGCTGGAGCGTTATGCGGCTAGGACGGAAGGGATCGTGTATCAAACCTAAATCATAATATATTGACAAAACCTAAGACTTATAATTATAATACATAGGATATAAACCAAGTTAGGAAATAGAGAGGAGGTTCAAGATGCAGAAGGGGTTCAAAAAAGTGGTTGTTTCTCTCATATACGCCAACCCCGGGCTTACTCCAAAAGAGTATGCTGAAATGGCGCTGAAACAAGGCCTGTGTGGCAGCGACTCCAAGAATCCTGTTTTTTCATTACAAACGACGTTGATGAAAGAGGTCCGAGAAGGCCGAATGCCTGAAATCAAGGCCCATAAAGTCAATGGGAAGCTCTGCTATTTCCCCGTCAATTACAACACAGGACAACAAGTTGCTCTTCCCAAGAAGGATAGTGCAGTGACAATTCTTCTTCCTCCCGATGTTGCGAAGACCGTGGACATGCTTGTTGACTTGGGTACCTTGAGTAGCCGGGGCGAGGCGCTGATTCGTCTTGCCAGAGAGGGGATGAAGGCAAAGCAACAAGAACTGCAGAAGGCAGAGAAAATTGCACAGCAGATTGGGGGCTTGAAACAATCCATATCTATCTAACAGCGACTCATCAGAGGTAAAGAGGCATTACTATGCTACCAGCAGCCTCTGAATCCGCCCCCCGATGCCCTCCAGGGGCAGAAGTTCGCTCTGTTCCTTGTTGCGCCACTTTATTTCGGCGTTTTGAGATTTCAAGGTGCGGGGGCTTATCACCAGCCGGATGGGTATTCCCAGGAGATCGGCATCATTAAACTTTACTCCCGGTGATTCTGATCGGTCATCGAAGAGCACATCTATACCATTCATCTCCAAATCGGCATATAGCTTCTCAGCCGCTGCAGTTACGCCAGCGTTATCCATTCCCAGGGCACAGAGGTAGACCTGGTAGGGGGCCAACGGTAAAGGCCAGACAATACCCTTCTCATCGTGGTTTTGTTCGATGGCAGCTGCCATTAACCGGCCTACGCCGATGCCATAGCTCCCCATGATGATAGGTTTTGTCTCCCCGTTTTGATCGAGGAAAAAGGCCCCTATCTTTTGACTAAACACAGTCCTCAGCTTGAAGATATGCCCTGCCTCAATACCCCTTGTAGAGGCCAGACTCTCCCTGCATTTGGGACATCCCTCACCCGGCTGGGCGGTGGCAATGTCCAGCATCAGGTCAACCTGGAAGTCGCGGGGGTAGTTGACGTTCCTGATGTGATAATCCGGTTTATTGGCCCCGGCAACAAAGTTAGTCCCCAGCTTTATCGAGTCGTCGGCCAGTATCTTGATACCGGAGAGCCCTATGGGAGAGGCCGAACCGGCTACTAATCCTGCTAGCTGCACCTTCTCTTCGCTGGCTAGCTGCAGATCAGCACACTTCAGGGCATTCTTCAGTTTTATTTCATTCACCTCAAGGTCACCTCTGATGACCACAAAGACCATGTCGCCATCAGCAACGTAGAATACTGCCTTAAGAGTGTGCCTCTTGGGAATCTGGAGGAAGTCCGCCACTTCTTCGATGGATTTCATGCCTGGCGTTGCTACTTCCTCCGGTGACTGGAGAGGTTCATGTTCACCATCCAGCTTGATACTTTGAGCTTTCTCCGCGTTGGCAGCATATCCGCAGTGGTTGCAGTGGATAATCACGTCTTCCCCGCTTGGCGCAATAACCATAAACTCATGAGAGTCCTTGCCTCCGATAGCCCCACTGTCAGCTTCGACCTCCATGGTCGGTAGACTGCAACGGTCAAATATATTTTTGTATGCCCTCCTCATCTTCTGGTAGCTGAGTTCCAGTGCTTCCTCATCTGCATCGAAGCTGTAGAGGTCCATCATAGGGAACTCTCGAACCCGCAACAGACCTCCGCGAGGGCGGGGTTCATCACGGAATTTGGTCTGGATCTGGTAAAGGAGGAGGGGTAGGTCACGGTAGCTTCTCACCTGGTGACGGACGAGCTCAGTGATGAGCTCTTCATGAGTAGGGCCAAGGCATAATTTGCGTCCCCGGCGGTCGGTGAGAGTAAATAGACTCTCGCCGAAGGATTGGTGACGCCCTGTCTTTTCCCACAATTCAAAAGGCTGCAGGACTGGCATCATCAGCTCTTGCCCTCCAACCTTATCGATCTCCTCCCGAATTATCTGTTCCAAATTGCGCAGCACCCGCCACCCCAGAGGCAGATAGGAATAGACGCCTGATACTACTTGGTAGACCATCCCTGCTCTGACGAGAAGCTGATGGCTGATGGTATCAGCTTCAGCCGGAGCCTGGCGCAGTGTCTTGCTGAGAAGTTGAGATATGCGCATTGGAGAAACCTAGCAGTGCTTCTGCTAGATCTTGCTCACCTCCTCCATCAGTACTTCTAAGAAATCCTTTTCCTCAACTGTGCGCACCACTTCACCTTTTCTGAAGATGGCCCCTCGGCCTTTGCCACAGGCGATGCCTACGTCGGCACTCCTGGCTTCTCCAGGACCATTGACCACACAACCCATTACGGCAACCTTGATGGGGCTATCCATCTTGGCTAGCCTCTCTTCTACAGACCTGGCAAGACCAATAAGATCCACCTCACATCTGCCACAGGTAGGACAGCTCACCAGGGTAGGGCCGTGCTCTCTCAAATTGAGGCTCTTCAATATCTCATAGGCAGCAATTACTTCCTCTTTGGGATCACCGGTGAGTGAGACGCGGATAGTATCCCCGATCCCCTGGTAGAGTAGAACTCCGATGCCTATGGCGCTGCGGATAACCCCCGCTCTGGGCAGTCCGGACTCGGTAATGCCGAGGTGCAAGGGATAGGGAGTCTTCTCAGCAATAAGCTGGTATGCCTTGATTGTGGTAGGAACATCAAAAGCTTTTATTGATACCTTTATCTGGTCAAAATCCAGGCTTTCTAACAGGCGTATTTGCTCCAGGGCAGCTTCGACCATTTGCTTGGCGATAGAGACTTTGGGGTTTGCCGATCTGGGCAGGCTGCCGGCATTCACCCCGATGCGGATAGGAACTCCCCTTGGCTTGGCAGCCCGGACTATGGCGGCAATGTATTTCTTTTCACTGATATTGCCCGGGTTGAGCCGAAGCCCATCAGCACCGGCCTCCAGGGCTGCCAGGGCAAGACGATAGTCAAAATGGATATCAGCGATGATGGGAATGTGAGTGGCACGCTTGATGGGTAGTAGGGCTTGAGCTGCCTCTTTATCAGGCACGGCTATCCTGACTATCTCACAACCGTATTCTGCCATCTCATGGATTTGTCTGATAGTGCCAGCAACATCGCGGGTATCGGTCTTGGTCATTGATTGGACAACAATGGGGGAATTGCCGCCAATGCTTACGGTGCCTATTCTTATGAGTTTTGAGGTTCTGCGTTGTTTCATAGGCCAGGGAAGCTCTTACCTTCAATCAGGCGATGGATATCACTGTAGAAGATCACCACGAAGAGGGCTAACATGAGTACAGTCCCCAAGGCATAGACAAAGCCTAATGCGCGGGCGGAAAGGCGCTTGCCTCGGCGGCACCCTTCTATAAAAGCTATGATCATCCCTCCGCCATCAAGGGGAGGGATGGGCAAGAAATTGAAGAGGGCGAGTCCCAAGCTGATGAGGCCGGCTAACCATATAATATAGCTGAATCCATAAACTTTTACTGCCTCTACGGTTAACTGACCGGCTCCTATGGGTCCTGTTGCAGCCATACTGGGGTCTTTCTTGATAAGAGGGATCGACTCCTTTATCAGGTAAGGGATGTGAACAATAACATCGCCGCTGTTATAAAGCGCCTGCCCGATGGATAGGCGTTCTGACTTCAAATACGTTCCGCTGACCCAGCGGGTGTCAACGCCAAGATCAGGGCCTACCTCCAACTGCTTGGTGACCTCCTCATCGCCTCGGATCATGACCACATCCACTTTCTCCCCCTGTTTGCCGGAGTTTGCCGCATCGACCATGCTTTTCTCATCGTAAACCGTTTTGTTGTTGATGCTCAGGATAGTATCCCCTGTCTGGATGCCCGCTGCTTCTGCTGGTGATCCTGCTTCCACATTGGTCACTATCCCCCAACATAGAAGCACTCCGATGGTGTAACGTTTCAGATCTGAGTCGAGTGTTGGCTTAACATTGATCTGAAGAGGTTCTCCACCCCTATCCAATGATAGAACTTTCTCAGTTCCATCATTAGAGTTCATTGCATCCTGTAACTCTGCCCAGTCATGGATATCGCTATTATCTATTTTGAGGATTATATCGCCGGGTTCGAGCCCTGCATTCGCGGCGGGTGAATCCGAGACCACCGAGTGGACCATTGCTCCGTCACCCTGGACGGCCTTTGTAGGCACCATGAAATAGGCGCTGATAAGGAGGAAGGCCAGGAAGAGGTTGGCTATGGGCCCTGCAGCAAAAACCCCAAGCCTTGCCCAGGGGCTTTTACCTGCTAAGCCCCCCGGCACTGTGGGATCATTTTCGCCTACCGTCTTGACAAAGGCACCCAGGGGGATGATGTTCAGTGAATAAACAGTTCCCCCCCTCTTGATGGCAAGAAGTCGAGTAGGGTCCTTTTCTCCAATAGATGAGACAAAGAGACCCAGACGATACCCGATACCAAACTCCTCAACTTCCACCCCGGCTTTCTTGGAAGCGATGAAGTGCCCTAGTTCATGGCAGGTGACCAGGAAAAACAGGACTCCAATGAAGATGACGATAGTGATAGCAATACTCATGACCTACTTTGGTCTCCATTCCCCGGCATATTCCCTGGCCCAAGCGTCGGCGGCCATGATTTCATCCAGTGAAGGGTCGCTTATGCTATGGTGGTGCTCCAGAACCTGCTCCACTAATCTGGCTATATCCAGGAAACCAATTCGGCGAGACAGGAAGAGTTCCACTGCCAGTTCATCGGCAGCACAAAGCACAGCAGGATATGTGCCACCCTTTTCTACTGCTTCCCTGGCGAGCCTGAGACAGGGGAATTTGACTGTGTCCGGCTGCTCGAAGTGGAGGGAAAGCGGTTTGCCCCAATTCATCCTGGGGAGCTGAGAGTTGAATAACCTTTCGGGATAAGACATAGCGTACTGGATAGGCAGACGCATATCTGGCTGACTCAACTGCGCTTTAACCGAGCCGTCAGCGAACTCCACCATTGAGTGTACTATGCTTTCGGGATGAATCAACACATTGATGCGCTGCATCGGCAGATCGAAAAGCCAATGGGCCTCGATGATCTCCATCCCCTTGTTCATCAGGGTGGCAGAATCAATAGTCACTTTGCGCCCCATTTGCCAGGTGGGGTGCTTGAGAGCCTCATCCGGCGTTATGGCTGCCAGACGGTCTTGAGGGTAATGAAGGAATGGTCCTCCTGATGCGGTGAGGATTAGCTGGGCTATCTCATCTTTGTGTTCACCGCGCAAGCATTGCCAGATAGCACTGTGCTCGCTATCTACCGGCATGATTTCCACTCCATGTTGTTTTGCTTCAGCCATGATGATAGCCCCTGCCATTACGAGCACTTCCTTATTGGCCAGGGCGATCTGTTTCCGGGCTCGAATTGCAGCCAGGGTGGGAGCCAGTCCTGCTTTGCCTGAAGTGGCTATAACCACCAGGTCAACATCGGGATGGCGGGCAATTTCCTCCAGGCTGAGCAGCTCTGGGCGATCGACGCTGGGAAGAGGGCTGTCTTGCTGTGGCTCACCGTCGGTTCCCTGAAAGGAAACGACCTGGGGTTGGAATTCGTCGATCTGCTTGGCCAGGAGTTGTACATTTCTTCCTGCTCCGAGACCAAACACACGGAATTTGTCATTGAAGATTCGTCCTACATCAAGTGTTTGTTGGCCTATGGAACCCGTCGAGCCGAGGATGGCTATCCGCTTCACTCCACCACCCATATAACGTAATAGTATACGATTACCCCTATGAAGACAAGGCTATCTATGCGGTCGAGGACGCCTCCATGGCCGGGTATCAGGCTACCGGAGTCCTTTACTCCTGCCTTCCGCTTGAGCAATGACTCCAAAAGGTCGCCTAGCTGAGCGAACAGGCCGATAAGGCAGCCCAGGATTATGGTTTGGGTGTAGCCGAGGGGCAATTCCCAGCTACCTAAATTGAGGACATAATGAAGGATCAGGGCTGCTGCCGGAGCGGCAATAAAACCGGCGACTGCTCCTTCCCAGGTTTTCTTCGGACTTACGGTTGGCGCCATGTGATGCTTGCCCCAGGCCCTGCCGACAAAAAAGGCCGTTGTATCGCAGGCAAAGGTGGAGAATATGGCGAAAATCACCAACTCTCTTCCATGATCCAGTTCCCTCAGGGACACATAACGGCTAAGCATCCATCCCATATAGAGGATGCCGGCTACGGTCCATCCCCAGCTAAGGAAAGGCTTCTCTCTGCGGAAACCGAAACCGAAGATTAGAGGCAAAGCCACTGCCGAAGCCAGCAGTGATGAGGTAAAATCAAGTCTTTCGAAGTGGGCACTCGCGACAAAGAGCATGACCCATACTATTCCGAAGATGGTGAAGGGTTGGCCTCCTGAAAGAGCTGCCAGACGGTAGAACTCGACAGCACCGGCTATGGCAAAGGCAGCGATCAGGAAGATTATCAGAGGGAACCAATTAGTATCAAAGTAGATGAAGACCAGCAGGAGAGGTATGCCCCACAGGGCGGTGATAATCCTTTGTTTCATTTGCACCCAACGGAGTCACCTTTTGCTGTGTTAGCCTCCGAAGTTTCGCTCCCTTTTACTATAGGCAATCAGTGCCTTTCTGATTTCTTCCTCATTGAAGTCTGGCCAGAAGACAGGGGTGGAATAGAACTCACTATAGGCTGATTGCCAGAGGAGGAAGTTGCTCAGCCTCGTCTCACCAGCGGTGCGAATGATGAGGTCAGGGTCAGGCAATCCCGCACTGTATAGATACCTGCCAAAGAGATCCTCATCAATCGTGTCCGGTGACAGCCCTTCTCTTATTATCCTTTTCACGGCCTCTACGATTTCGGCCCGGCCCCCATAGTCGAAAGCAATGCTGAGGGTCATTACATTGTTATTCTTGGTCAGATCGATAGCGTAATGAATCTGTTCCTGCAGTTTTGGAGACAGCCGGTCCAGTCTTCCCAGGTGGTGGAGCTTGATTCCTCTCTTATGCATCTCCTTGGTTTCCCGGTTGATCACCCGGCCGAGGATTTGCATCAACTCTCTGACCTCAGCTTTGGGACGTCTCCAATTCTCTGTCGAAAAAGCGTAGAGCGTGAGGCATTTTACCTGGTATTTGACTAAGATCTCGATAACGCGGCGAATGTTCTCTGTCCCAGCACGATGGCCTTCGAGGCGGGAAAGGTGCTGCTTCTCAGCCCATCTTACGTTGCCATCCATGATAATTGCCACATGGACTGGGATAGGGGAGATCGTGCCGATGTCAGTTTGTGCGCTTGCCATTCTTATGGATGAGGTCGCTTTTCCTCGGGGATAACAGAGTACCGGGACTTCTCAGGCCTTTTTGGTTCGGCCACCTATCTGGAGGAAGACCTGTATTGGCAACCTTTCCTCAGATTCATTCTTTAGAGAGACAATCTCCTTCTCGAATCTTACACCAACCGGAAGCCCGCCAGGCAAGTTGGGCTAGATTTCCATGATCTCTGTCTCTTTGTCTTGACCTAGTTTGGCTACTTCTGCTATGAAACGGTCGGTAAGCTTCTGCAACCGATCAGAGGCTCGTAAATTCTCATCACGCGAAATTTGCTTATCCTTCTCCAACTTCTTCAGTTCTTCCATTGCATCGCGTCTCAGGTTACGAATGGCTACTTTTGAATCCTCTACCCTTTTCCGAACCACCTTGACCAATTCTTTCCTCCTCTCCTCAGTAGGAGGGGGGATCACTAAACGAATAACGTCCCCATCATTTATTGGATTTAGCCCCAGATCAGATTTGAGGATGGCTTTGTTGATGGTGGCTAAGGTGCTTCTGTCCCAAGGTTGGATGAGTATCAGCCTTGCCTCTGGTACGGAGATTGTGGCTAGCTGATTCAGGGGGGTGGGCACGCCGCCGTAGGCATCAACCTTGATGTGATCTACCAGGGCTGGCGTGGCTCTGCCGGAGCGGATGGTTTCCATCTCTCTTTTAAGAACCTGGACGGTCTTTTGCATTTTCCCATCGACTGCCAGGAGTACCTCATCAATCATTTTGCACCCCCCGTGGAAACCAAGGTTCCGATTAGCTCCTTTGCTACAGCACGCTGTATGCTGTTGGGCGCGTGGAGATCGAATACAACTATGGGTAGGTTGTTCTCCAAGCACAGGGAGAAAGCCGTGGCATCCATGACTTGAAGCCCCAGGTTCAATGCTTCACGGTGATTCAGGTGATCGAACTTCTTGGCTGTGGGGTCTTTTTTAGGGTCTGCAGTGTAGACGCCGTCAACCTTGTTCTTTGCCATAAGCAGTACCTCTGCTCTTATCTCAATCGCTCGCAAGGCTGCTGCGGTATCTGTAGTCATGTAGGGATTCCCGGTGCCAGCCGCAAAAATCACTACCCTGCCTTTTTCTAGATGACGAATGGCCCGAAGGCGGATATAGGGTTCAGCCACTGCCTGAATAGGAATTGCTGATTGGGTCCGAGAAACAAGCCCCTCCTTTTCCAGGGCGTCTTGAAGGGCCAGGGCATTTATGACCGTGGCCAACATCCCGGCATAATCAGCGGCTGCTCTATCCATTCCTTCTGCTGCAGCGTCAGCTCCGCGCCATATATTACCTCCACCCACAACTATGGCTACCTCAACACCCGATTTTTTAACCTCTTTGATTTGCTGTGCGACCATCTTCAGGATCTCTCCATCGATCCCGAACTGGCCCCCACCCATCAGAGCCTCGCCACTGAGCTTTAGCAGGATTCTTTTGTACTTAGCTGAAGGCATGATTCAGAATACTCCCAGTCAATCTTATTTAGGCTTCTATCTAGCCACAAAGGGTTCAGCCCTGCTTATCAGTGCTACTTACAAAGCTCGAATCTGATAAACCTGCTTACAGCTACCTTTTCACCAACCTTGGCTGAGACGTCGGCAATGATATCTGAGATTCTTCTTCCCGGATCCTTAATGAATGGTTGAGCTAAAAGGCAAACCTCCTCGGGATTCAGGTCTGCCCCTTGAGGAATCTCCTCGGGGGAGATGAACTGTGGAGCACTAGCTGCAACCTGTAGTGCCAGGTCATGGGCTAGAGCCTTGAATTCATTGGTATTGGCGACGAAGTCGCTCTCGCAATTCAACTCAACCATGGCCCCTAATCGTCCCCCGGGATGAACATATGCCTCGATTAGCCCCTGGAGGGCGACACGGTCCATCTTCTTTTCTGCTTTAGCTAGGCCTCTTTCCCGCAAAATCTCACATGCCTTGTCCAGGTCGCCTGCAGCTTCCTGAAGAGCATGCTTGCACTCCATTACACCGGCGCTAGTTTTCTCCCGTAACTCCTTTATCAAGGTCACTGAAATCTCCACTACGCTTTTCCTCCTCAGGAACAAAGGTTAATGAGGCAAGTGATTCAATTGCTTCCTCTCCAGCCATCTCTGCGCCTTCTTGTTCTGCTTTCTCTAAGATTCTTTTTCCCTCGAGCACAGCCTCGGCCATCCTGCTGCACATAAGCTTTACTGCCCTTACTGCGTCGTCATTGGCTGGGATGGGGTAATCAATTTCATCGGGATTGCAGTTAGTATCCACTATGGCCACAATGGGGACTCCCAAATGCTTTGCCTCTGCCACTGCAATCCTTTCTTTGGATGGGTCAATAATAAAAACGGCGCTGGGGAACTTGGTCATTTCCTTAAAGCTACCCATCTGGTGGTTTAGCCGCTGGATAGTTCTTTCTAACTTCAATACCTCTTTCTTGGGCAACCGATGGAAGAATCCTCTTGTCCTCTGGTCTTCCAGGTGGACAAGATAATCAACACGCGATTGAATAACATTGAAATTGGTAAGCATACCACCAATCCACCTCTGGTTGACGTACGGCATGCCACATCGTTTAGATTCTTGCTCAATCGCCTCTTGGGCTTGTTTCTTTGTGCCTACGAAAAGGATATCCCCTCCATTAGAGGCCAGGTCTGTGACAAACCTGCAAGCTCGTTCCAGCAATGCTATGGTCAGTTCCAGGTTGATAATGTGAATACCGTTGCGCTCAATGAAGATGTATTTCTTCATCTTAGGGTTCCACCGACCAACCTGGTGTCCGAAGTGGGCCCCTGCCTCCAATAACAATTTGACGGAAACTGCGTTTGTAGTAGCCTGTTGTGTCATATCACCTCACAAGATATACCTGCTAAGATTCTCGTCCCTGATCAGGCTGCCCACCTGCTGCAGGACATAGCTGGCATCTATTGTTACCTGCTCACCTCTTCTCTCTGAGGCTGTGAAGCTCAAGTCTTCCACTAACCTTTCGATTATGGTGAATAGTCGCCGAGCGCCGATATTCTCTGTTCGCTCATTCATTAATACCGCTAAGCGGGCTATCTCTCTAATTCCATCTTCAGTGAAGGTAAGAGTGACCCCCTCTGTAGCCAGTAGTGCTTCGTACTGCTTAGTCAAGGAGTTGCGGGGTTCTACCAGAATCATCTCCAGATCGTGTTGGCTCAGCGGACTAAGTTCCACCCTTAAAGGGAAGCGGCCTTGAAGTTCAGGTATGAGTTCTGATGGTTTGTTCTGCGAGAAGGTACCAGCGGCGACAAAGAGTATATGGTCTGTCTTCACCGGACCATAGCGTGTCATCACTATCGTGCCCTCCAGCAGTGGAAGCAAGTCGCGTTGTACTCCCTCCCCGGATACATCTCTCCCCACATCCATCTTAGGGCCACAGAGTTTATCAATTTCATCGATGAATACCAAGCCGTTTTCCTCCACCTTGTTTACAGCCTGTTCTACGACTTGGTCGAAATCAAGCAGCTTATTAGCCTCCTCTCTGGTCAGTATACGTCTTGCTTCTTTAACCCGGACCTTGCGCTTCCGTTGTCCGTTTTGACTTCTTAAGTTTTTGTACATTTCGTTGAAAAGGTTGTCATCTTCTAAGTCTGTATCCAAACGGGGATCGAATAGTGATACTGTCAGTTCTGAATCACCTACTTCAATCTCGACGAACTGGTCTTCCAGTTTATGGCTGGCCAGAAGCTTGGTCAGTCTCTCACGCGTTACTGTAGCCCTTCCTCCTCCCTGCCAGACAGGGGAACGCTTCGATGCTTTAGAAACACTGCCAGAGACTTGCCGACCTTTCTCTGCAGCTTGCTTACCCCGTTGTGCCAGCTGTTGACATAAATAACCCACAATTCTTTCTGTGGCTAGATTCTCTGCATTACTCTCTATCTGCTTCAACTCTTCGTGGTAGACATTACTTGCACTTACCTCTATGAGGTCATGGATAATAGATTCTACATCGCGGCCCACATAGCCGACCTCGGTAAACTTGGTTGCCTCAACCTTGACGAATGGAGCATCTATCATTGCTGCCAACCGACGTGCTATTTCTGTCTTTCCCACTCCTGTCGGTCCTATCATCAGAATGTTCTTGGGAACGACATCGGAGCGAATCTGCGGCGGCAGTTTCCTGCGTCGCTCGCGATTACATAAGGCAATGGCTACGGCCTTCTTTGCCTCTTGCTGACCGATAATATACTTATCTAACTCTTGAACAATATTCTTAGGCGTCAAATTACCCAATTAGCCTCCCGAAAGGGCAGGGCCAAGTCAGGCTAAAGTTTAGCACAGAGGAAAATGGGAGGCAAGCAATGGCGTTCGGCTTCAGATTGACTTCGGTTAGGAGCTATGTTAGTATCGCAACAGGCCGAAGGGATGTCTGCACTGACTGAGCTCTATAAGGAAATAGCTACCTGCCGTCAGTGTGAGTTGGCCAGGCAGCGTACTAGAGTGGTGCCTGGTGAGGGTGCAGAGGATGCGGCCGTACTCTTTATTGGTGAGGCCCCCGGGTGGCATGAAGATCAGCAGGGCCGCCCATTTGTAGGCCCTGCCGGGCAATTCCTTGAGGAGTTACTTGCCTCGATCGGACTAAAGAGGCAGGATGTCTACATATGTAATGTGCTCAAGTGCCGGCCACCAGGCAATCGAGACCCTCTGCCAACAGAGATAAAGACCTGCCAGCAGTGGCTTGATCGTCAATTGCAGCTGATTCATCCGAAGATGATTGTTACTCTGGGGAGGTACTCCATGGCGAGATTTTTCCCCGGGGAGACAATTACCAAAGTTCATGGCAAGGCGCGCAGGGAAGGCGGTGTCATCTACTATGCCATGTATCACCCCGCAGCTGCTCTCCACCAACAGAGCCTACGCGAGACGATCAAGGCTGACATGCTTAAGATTCCGTCCCTACTGGCAGAGATAGAGAAACTCCCTGAAACCAAGGCAGCGGAAAAGCCGCAGCAATTAACCCTGCTTTAGAAGTCTGTATGACTCCAGACAGACTGGGGATGTTGGTGAGCATGGCATGCTAAACACGACGAAGAGAATCAAACGCGTAGTGCCAGGTTAAGAAGGAATGGGCAAGGAAAAGTCCGGGAACAACGAAGGGATATCTGCTCCATTCCAGGTGCTGGCACTGCGATTTTTCTGGCTTGTTTTTGTCGGGGTCCTGACATACGTTTTCTGGGATAGACTGCTAACTGCCTTAGGCCTAGGTGTCCCCCTGTTTATTCTGGCAGTAATTGGCCTGTCTATAGCATTCTGGCTGCGAAGGCTCAATATATTCTGGGAGCGATGGAATTTCTGGCTGGGTATTATTGTTTATGTCATTGCTTTGCTCGGTATACTGGCCTTCTTCGCACCTGGAGGTCAGGGTACATTAGCAGAGGCTTCGTTGGGGGGCAAATGGGGTCAGGCAATTATCGGTGGACGGAGCCTCAATAATGACTGGCATACCGCCATCGGTGTCCTGCGTGTCACTGCCGTAATCATAGTGGGGACAGCTCTCGTTTTACCACATATTGTCTGGCATGAGTTGAATGTCTGGCTGAGGAGAGCCGTTCCTGTGGGGAAGCATCTTACGCAGCAGACGAAACGATCGACGGTACGGCTGGGCGAGTATTACTCCGAACATCCGGTTCATCGAAATGCCCTGTCTTGGATAAGAGAGCACCATATCCCCTTGATATCAAATGCGATCCGTCTCCGTGAGCCGAAGGAAAAGTCAGTGCCACAGCCGAAGGCGTCTCGTAAAGAGCCGAAGGTGGTACCCACAAACCTGTCTGCTGCTTCTCTCGATGAATGGCAGCTACCCAGCATTGATCTTCTGGATGAGACTGTCAAGGTGGAGCTCAGTAAGGCTGACGCAGACAGAAGAGCCAGACTGATCGAAGAGTCCCTGTCCAGCTATAACGTTGATGCAAAGGTGGTACAGGTAAATGTAGGTCCTGCTGTGACCCAGTTTGGTGTGGAGCCTGGCTGGGACATTAAGTACAAAACAATAAAGGAGAAGGACAGGTATGGCAACCCCAAGGTGAGAACAGAAGAGGTATCCAGGACCAGAGTGAAGGTGGAGCGCATCACTTCTCTGGCAAATGATCTGGCCTTGGCTTTGGCTGTACCCAGTATCAGGATGGAGGCGCCGGTGCCAGGCAAGTCTATGGTGGGAATCGAGGTTCCTAATATCTCTACGGGTTTGGTCGCCGTTCGCGAGGTCTTGGAAAGCACCTCATTCAAGAAGCTCAGTGGGCGGACGAAGCTTGCTGTGGCTTTGGGCAAAGGCACTGGTGGTGAGGTAGCAACGGCGGATCTGGCCAAGATGCCTCACCTGCTGGTTGCTGGAGCTACCGGAAGCGGAAAAACAGTATGTTTAGATACTATCATTGTTTCCCTGCTGATAAATAATACACCTGATGATGTTAAGTTCATTATGATCGACCCCAAGCGTGTTGAGCTTATCGCTTTTGATGGTGTGCCTCATTTGATGAACCCGGTTATCACTGAGAGTGAGAAGGCGGAGGAGATACTTAAGTGGCTGGCTCAGGAGATGGACAATCGCTACAAGAGGTTGGCCCAGGTGAGAGCTCACAATATCGAAGCATATAACAAGAACGCTAAGTTGACAAAGGAAATGCCTTATATTGTGCTTATAATTGATGAACTGGCTGATCTGATGATGTTAAAGTCTGATGAAGTGGAACCCCTGCTTTGCCGTCTGGCGCAGATGGGCCGTGCAGTAGGCATTCACTCAGTGGTGGCTACTCAGCGGCCTTCGGTGGATGTGATCACGGGGCTTATCAAGGCCAATTTCCCCACCCGCATCAGCTTTGCTGTGGCTTCCCAGGTCGACTCGCGCACCATACTGGATATGGTTGGCGCAGAGAAGTTGCTGGGTCGAGGTGACATGCTTTACCTCTCTCCTGAACTGTCCAAACCGAAGCGTCTTCAAGGATGTTTTGTCTCTCCCCAGGAAATTGAGAGACTGACAGCTTTCTGGAGTAAACAGGCGAAGGCCCAGCCGCCTGAGATCTTGACTTATACTGGTGAGGAAGGCTCCAAGGATCCGCTGCTGGAGCAGGCAAGGCAACTGGCAAAAGACCACAAACAGATCTCGGCATCCTATCTGCAACGGCAGTTGCACATTGGGTCTGCTCGGGCGGAACAACTGGTGCATTTGCTTGAAGAGGAGGAGAGCAAAAGTGGGGAGGCAGGTACCCCCGATCAAAAGACGGGAAGTCAGCTGTAACGTATGATGGCTTACCATAAGCTGAAACATGCCGTGCTGTTATGGCTTAACAATTAATATACTGAACTGCAGGAGGCTTACTACTTGGAAAAGGTATTGACAGGCGTAAGGATTCTGGACTTCTCCCGCTGGTTTGCTGGCCCTTATACAGCTACTCTCTTGGCTGCTATGGGCGCTGAGGTAATCAGGGTTGAAAGGCCTACCGGCGAAGAAGAGAGAAACTTCGGACCGTTTACTCCCAATGGTGAGAGCATGCTCACTATGGTCACCCTACAAAACAGGAAGGGAATCACTCTGGACCCTCTCAGTGACAAAGGTAAGGGGATAGTGGAGAAACTGGTTAAAAACAGTGATGTGGTGCTGCATAGTTATGTCAGTGGCTCAGGGGAAGAAAAACTGCTGGGTTATGATTCCTTGAAGCTGATCAACCCGGCTATTATTGTGGCCAAGGTCTCAGGCTTTGGCTCCACGGGGCCCTACACACAACGCCCCTGCTTTGATACTATTGCTCAGGCGCTATCAGGGGCGATGAGCTACACGGGCTTTCCTGAGACTGCCCCTACCAGGTCCGGCTATGCCTGGGTAGACTTTAGTACCGGCGCCCATACTGCACTGGGCATAATGTTCGCCCTCTACCACAGACAAAGAACCGGCAAAGGGCAATTCATAGATGTTGCGTTGCTGGATGTAGCTGTCTCCTGTGTGGCTGGTCTGGCTGTGGCTGCTGAATATAAGGTCTCGGGCATCATCCGAGGGCGGCAGGGCAATGCCAGTTACTACAACTTCACGAACTGCCTCAAGGCCAAGGATGGCTGGGTGATGCTTGGCACCTCTGGTAACCCCATCTGGAGGAGGTTCCTCAGGGCGCTTGGCAGGGAGGATCTGAAGGAAGACCCCCGGTTCAAAGACGACAAGCATCGTTTTGAAAACCGCAAAGTCATTAAGGCCATGGTGGAGGAGTGGTTAAAGGACAAGACGGTTGACGAGACCATCAAGATTCTGGAGCAAGCCAGGGTGCCTTGTTCCCGGGTGAACAATATTGCTGAAATGGTTAATGACCCCCAGGTCAAGGCCAGGGACATGCTGGTTGACATTGAGTACCCCGGTATCGGGAATGTCCCCGTACCTGGTGTGGTCATAAAGATGTCCGGGACTCCTGGAGCCATCGAGATGCCAGCCCCCAAGCCAGGAGAGCACAATCAGGAGGTTTACAGCAGTCTTCTGGGTTTTACGAGTGAGCAGCTTGCTCAGCTTAAGGCGGAAGGAGTTATCTAAGAAATCTATTGAGCTGTGCTAACACCAGAAGCGCTGAGACTTGACAGATAGGCCTCAATCTGGTATGTTCAAAGTGCCATCGACCGCGAGGCGGTGAGCATTTTTGTTCTTAAAAGATTTAACAAGTAGAATCGCTTGGATCGGTAACGACCGAGACGGTTAAGAGGATGGATCTAAAAAGCCTTCTTGGCGTTGCTGAGAAGGCTTTTTGTTTGGGTGGTGAATATGCCGAGCTTAGGGTTCATAGGTGCTGGAACGGTGGGAACAGCCCTGGCTGTGAGGCTGAAGCAGAAGGGCTATGACGTGACTGCCGTGTCGAGTCGTACTCGGGCTTCGGCTGAAAGATTGGCTACTATGGTTGATAAGTGCCAGGTCCACGACAGTGGCCAGGGCGTGGCAGATGCAGCGGAGATGGTCTTTATCACTACTCCTGATGGGGTCATCCCCCAGATAGCGGCGCAGATAAGATGGCATCCAGGGCAAAGTGTGGTGCACTGCAGTGGAGCAGACTCTCTGGACATCCTCGCTCCAGCTACAAGAAATGGAGCCTCGACAGGGGGTTTTCACCCCTTACAGACCTTCGCCAGCATCACCCATGCCATAGAAAACATCCCTGGTTCTACCTTTGCCCTGGAAGCAGAAGAGCCTTTATTGAGCACAATAAAGGAGATGGCCATTACCCTTGAAGGGCGGTGGATACAGCTTAAGCCTGGAGACAAGGTTATCTATCATACCGCGGCGGTTTTTGCCTGCAACTATCTGGTAACTCTGACCAAACTGGCTACGGACCTCTGGGGTACCTTGGGGGTCTCTACTCCGGAGGCCACGGAAGCGCTGCTCCCTCTACTGCGGGGCACTATCAATAATTTACATAATGTAGGATTGCCTGATTGCCTCACCGGACCTATTGCCCGAGGCGACTCGGGGACAGTACGGAAGCACCTGGCAGCACTGAAGGCCAGGGCACCACAGTTGCTTGCACCCTATCAGGAGCTGGGGCGGCAAACCATTCCCATTGCTCTTGCCAAGGGAAGAATCGATGAGAAAAAGGCGAATGAGCTAGAGAAGCTCTTGAGCCAATCTGATTGGTGAACAACTTACAACGACTTCAGAGGAGGTGAATTATGAGAACAATGCTGCGGAGCAAGATTCATCGAGCCAGGGTCACTGGAGGGAATGTGGACTATGAGGGCAGCATCACCATCGATAAGCTACTCATGGAAGCGTCCGATATTCTCCCCTATGAGATGGTTCATGTGTTGAATGTTAATAATGGGGCTCGATTTCAGACATACGCTATCGAGGGGAAACCTGGTTCTGGGGAGATTGTTCTTAATGGAGCAGCAGCAAGACTGGCTGCCAGAGGTGATATTGTGATTATCCTTACGTACTGCACAGTCAGCGACGAAGAGGCGCGCCATTTTGAGCCTAAAGTGGTCTATGTGGATGCTAATAATACCATCCAGGATCAGAAGAATGGTCATGGATGGGTGGATGACTTGGCCGAGTCATTGAAGAAACTCTAGATACCGGCGGTGCATCAGGCGAAGCTGGGATGAGGATGCGGTGGTATTTTCAAGGAGGATTCTAGCGGGCCGGGAGATCAGTGTCACAGGCTTGGAAAGCTTCCAGGGGGATTAAGGAGGGGAGATGAGGGTTACAATAAGTCAGATCAAGGAGATGAAAGAGAAGGGTAAGAAGATACCCATGCTTACAGCCTATGACTATGCTACGGCCAAGCTGATTGATGAAGCTGGTGTGCCTCTTATTCTGGTTGGGGACAGTCTGGGAATGGTGGTATTAGGTTATGAGTCTACTATCCCCGTAACGATGGAAGAAATGCTCCATCATACCAAGGCTGTAGTCAGGGGAACAAAGCGCGCCCTTATTGTTGGCGATATGCCCTTCATGACCTACCAAGCCAGCATTGGTGAAGCTCTTCACAACGCCGCCCGTTTTATCCAGGAGGGCGGGGCTCAGGCAGTCAAACTTGAGGGTGGTGAGCCGATGGCTGAGGTAGTGCACCGGTTAGTAGAATGCGGTATACCGGTTATGGGGCATATCGGGCTTACTCCGCAGTCTGTACATCAGCTCAGCGGTTTCAAGGTTCAGGGTAAAACACCGGAGTCAGCCATCCGTTTGGTGAAGGATGCGTGTGCTCTTGCGGACGCGGGCGCTTTTGCCATTGTCCTAGAATCCATCCCCACTCCTTTGGCCAAGATAATAACCCGAAGGGCGAGTGTTCCTACCATTGGCATAGGCGCTGGGCCTTATTGCGATGGGCAGGTTCAGGTCATCAGTGACCTCTTAGGGCTTTTCACTGATTTTGTACCGAAGCATGCCAAGCAGTATGCTAAGCTAGGTGATATAATCAAGAAAGCTACATCTGACTATATTGGTGAGGTGCAAGGTGGCACCTTCCCTACGGAAAAAGAGAGCCATTCTATGGATGAGAGCCTCTTGGCAGGGCTTGAACAGGAGTAGGGTTGATGAAACTTCCTCCCCCGAAGAAAAAAGGAACTACCTCGTTAGAAGAGACCCTGGAAAAGAGAAGGTCCAAGCGTAAGTTTGTGCCCATGCGACTGAGCGAGGAGCACATATCCCAGCTTCTATGGGCAGCCCAGGGTACGCTTCAGAAAGGGTTTCGAACCGCTCCATCGGCTGGGGGGTTGTACCCTCTGGAGATCTATGTGGTGACAAAGGAAGGCGTTTATCACTATATACCGCAATCGCATGAGCTGGAGCAAACTGTTAAGGGCGATATACTTCCCCAGCTTACCGAGGCAGCGCTAGGTGTGGAATGTGTGCTAGAGGCGCCCATTAACATAGTTATTGCTGCTGAGTATCAAAGGGCAGACCGACGGTATGGAGAACGGGCTGCCCGTTATGTTTGTATTGAGGTAGGACATGTGGCCCAGAACATCCATCTTCAAGCCGTAGCTTTGAGGCTGGGTTCTGTGCCTATTGGCGCCTTCGATGATGAGCAGGTGCACAAGATTCTTGCCCTGCCGGAGGAGCAGAGACCCCTCTATATTATCCCGGTGGGATACCCCGCAGAATGAAAGTCCTCACAACCATCGCCGAGTTCAAGAAAGCCAGACGAAGGATAGATGGTGCCGTTGGTTTTGTGCCCACTATGGGTTATCTCCATGAGGGGCACTTGGTTCTGGCTGCGTCGCGCAAAGGCGGAAAACGAAGTTGCAGTGGCGAGTATCTTCGTTAACCCTACGCAGTTTGGCCCAAAGGAGGACTTTGCCCGTTATCCGCGGGATCCCGAACGCGATTTGGCCCTATTAAAGAAAGAGAAAACCGATCTGGTGTTCATGCCCTCTGCAGAGGAAATGTACCCCGAGGGATGCAGTACCTGGGTTGATGTTGAGAAGGTGACAGAGAGGCTTGAGGGTGCTGCTCGCCCCGGGCATTTCAGGGGCGTAGCTACTGTAGTGGCCAAGCTATTCAATATCGTAGAACCAACCAGGGCCTATTTTGGGCAAAAAGATGCCCAGCAGGTAGTGGTGGTCAGGAAAATGGTGGCCGATCTGAATATGAATCTGGAGGTTGTAGTAGTGACTACTCATCGTGAGCCGGATGGTCTGGCTATGAGCAGTCGCAACGTTTACCTCAATCCGCAGGAACGGCAGGCAGCCCTGGTTGTGTGGAACTCGCTCAATCTGGCCCAGCAGCTCTGGTCACAAGGAGAAAGGAAAGCTGAAATTCTGCGGCAGCAGATGGCGGACTTGATCCGGGAGGAACCTTTGGCCAGGATTGACTACATCAGCATAGCCGATCCGGAAACGCTGGAGGAGCTAACGGAGATAAAACAACCGGCCCTGGTTTCTCTGGCAGTCTATGTAGGAAAGACAAGGCTGATAGACAATATGACCTTGCGAAAGTAGAGTTCTACCACATAGGCGTCCCCACTAGCAGTAATTCATCGCGTGCTGTACCCCGCCGCTTCTGACCAGGAAAGCCAGTATTTTGGAGGCTTAACATGACAGGATTTGATCTGAGCCAATTTGCCAAAACCGCCGAGCGGATCAGGAAGAAGGCAGCGGAGGAAGGCCGCTTGATGCACAACCCTCCTGATGAGGAACTGGAACGGATTGTGGAGAGGGAGCCAGGCGTCAGGAGAACAATATACGGAAACATGGTTGCTAGGAGTGAGCCTACCTCCCGGGCGGCGATGTTTACCCGGAATAGCGTTGATAATGCCTTTGGCAAGGGAGAGCAGGAACTCCTGGCCCAATGCGAAAGGATACTGGCCACCAAGAAGTTAATCTCCATAGACAGGGCAGTTGGCAATGAAGACAGTGAAACTGTGGTGAGGGTAACTGTCCCGGAGGAATTTGCGCATGTTGCCTATGGGGGAAAGAACCTTTTTATTCCGGTAAAACGAAAGGTTGAGCAACCAGACTATGAGATCATATTCTTCAATGATGAGGCTTTCGAGACCAACAAATCAAAGCCTCTTCCTAAGAAGGATGTCACAATAAGGTTGGCTATGCTGGATGATGGCAGAGTCATCAAGGTGGTCAGGAACTGCAACTATATCGGTGAATACAAGAAGGGGGTTTTTGCTTCGGAGGACTGGGTGGCCAAAACTAGGAGGGGTGGAATTTTCCTGCACGCCGGTTGTCGAGAGGACTACCTCCAATCGGCACACGGCGATTACCGGCTGACCAGGACGTTACTTGCCTCCTTAAGTGCTAACGGAAAAACCACTACTACCGGCAAAACCCTGGCCCGAAAAGGGAAGGAAAAGTCCTGGCTGGTGCAGGATGATGGGGGTACTCTAATGCCGGACGGGTCTTATCACGGCTTTGAAATGGGTGGCATATTTGTGAAGACAGAGGGTGTCAATCCGGGTGAGCAGGCGGAGATCTACTATGGCTTGTTGAAGCCGGGCACATTTGGCGAAAACATCTACGTTGCAGAAGATGGTGACCTTGATTTCTACAACCTGGATATGACTTCCAATGGGAGGGCAGTCATCCAGAGAAGAGATTTCATGCATACCAGCACTCATATCGACGTTGAAAGGGTGGATAACCTGATTCTTCTCACCAGGGGACCTCTGATCCCGGCGATAGCTAAGCTGACTCTGGAGCAGACGGTGGCACTCATGATTCTGGGCCAGGCTATGGAGTCATCAGCCGGCGATCCAACCCGGGCAGGAACCATCAGAACCGAGTTCTTTTATGACCCATTTATGGCAGGTGATAAGGCAGAACACGCGAACATATTCTACGGGATACTGAAGGGGCTTCCTCATATGCACTACTATCTCATCAATACCAGCGGGATAGGTGAGGGAGAACATTACCGGCAAATAAAATTGGAATATACACTGGCCATCCTCGATTCTCTGCTGAGGGGAGGGCTGGAAGACTGGGTAGACTCTCCGTCCGGTTTCAAAGTGCCCGCAGCAGTGAGGTTGGTGGACGATATCTACTTCCACCCTGAGCTGCTGTACTCTCATGCGGAGTTCGAAGCCAAAATGAGGGAACTTAACAGATTGAGACATGAGACCATCGAGCAGATAGGCAGCGGGCTGCATCCCGACATAAGGAAGATCTTTTAGGCAGACCGTTCTCTAATGTAGAAACGTTCGAGGCGCTGTCTCTGACTGTTTCTAATCGCGCTCACGCGAGGAGCGTTTTCACTAGGGCGTGTCCCTCCTTTCTCTAGTTTTCGCTTTCCTAATCCTTGAAGGATACACCCTTCTCTTTAGAAAATTTGCACAAAATACGTTGCGCCACTATTGAATGCACACAATACACTTGACAATGTGAAATATTAATTATATGTTACAGTTATCATTGATAAATAAATGCAAGACAATTTTGTGGCGGTATTGTGCGAAGGAGCATCCAAGATGCCGATGAACGAAGCCAATTTGTTAAGGCTTCTGCCCCTGCTTCGAGAGGTGCTGGCAAAAGTCGGACTTCACAGAACAAGGACCGGTTCGGATTTAGATCTTACCAGTTTGCAGACCCAGGCACTGACAACAGTCTTGAAGAAAGACAATCTTACCATGGGTGAACTTGCAAAGGACATGTTCATTGTTCAGTCTGCGGCTACGCGCATAGTTGATGAACTGGTTAGAAAGGGACTGGTGAAAAGAGCCGATGACCGTAGGGATCGACGGGTGACGCGTCTCAAGATAACAACAAAGGGGCGAGAAGCATGTGACCGGGCATATCGCGAAAGCTACTTTTTACTGGCGCAGGTTCTGGAGCGGATTAGCCCTGCTGAGCAAGAGGCATTGATTGGGGGCTTGGACGCATTTCTGAATGGGGTTAAGGCTGTCGAGCAAGAGGTGTTTCAGAAATATGACCAAGATAAACGCGTCCAACTTGCGAAATCATTGGATCAGGAGACATCAACAGTAGTTTTATCTTCAGATAGCAGATTCTCGGATACTGAATTCAGTGCTGGCTGATTGTAGTCAGCCATAAGGAAGCTGCTTGCATGGGGGGTGAATTGCAGCTATGACTCCTTATCTTGGGCATCTCCATCTTCTTCAGCTAGGCTACTATATCATTGTTTCTTTTCACTCTGATATTTTATGGAGGGATCTATGAAGAAAGCGAAGATGAGAATCAGGAAGGCCGCAGTCCTCGGCGCTGGCGTAATGGGCAGCAAGATCGCAGCTCTCTTGGCTGGTGTCGATATCCCTACCTACCTCTTGGATATCGTACCGAAAGAACTTGATCAGAAGGATATCAAGAAGGGACTGACCAGAGAATCGCCCGAGTTCAGAAACAAGCTGGCGAAGACGGGCATAGACAATACATTCATGGCCAGCCCACCCGCCTTCTTTGTTCCACAGGATGCCAAATTGATTACCCCAGGCAACTTTGAGGACCATATGGCGTGGCTATCCGATGTTGACTGGGTTATCGAGGTGGTGGCAGAGGACATCAGGATAAAGGCGGAGTTGCTGAAAAAGGTTGAGTCTGTCATCAAACCCGGCACTATTGTGAGCACGAACACCTCCGGACTCTCCATAGAGAAGATATCGGAAGGGCTGTCGAAGGAGACCAGGGCACACTTTCTGGGAACGCATTTCTTCAATCCGCCAAGGCATATGAAGCTCCTGGAGATCATCCCTGGAAGGTCCACTGATAAAGAGGTGCTCTCCTTCATGGCTGATTTCTGCGAGAAGCGGCTGGGCAAGAGCATTGTCTTTGCCAAGGACACGCCCAATTTCATCGCCAACAGGATTGGTGCCTATGCCATGCTGGTGGTCATCAGGGACATGTTGGAGGCTGGCTATACCATTGAGGAAGTGGATGCCATAACCGGGCCTCCCATGGGCAGGCCGAAGAGCGCCTCCTTCAGGACAGCAGACATGGTGGGACTGGATGTCTTCATCAAGGTGGCCCAGAACGTGCGGGACAATATCCAGGATGCATCCGAGAAGGAGGCTTTCGCTGTCCCGTCGTTGCTGACGAAGATGGCGGAGGCTGGCCTCCTTGGAGACAAGACGCAAAAGGGGTTCTATAAGAAAGTGACAGATCTCTCAGGAACCAAGATATATTCCATGGACTACAACACCATGGAATACGTCCTGCAGAGAAAAGCCAATCTGCCCCTTCTTGACGAGCTCAAGCGGGTGACTGATCCCGCCGTGAGCTTGCAGAAGCTTGCTTATTCGGATGACCGGGCCGGGCGTTTTGCCTGGAAGGTGCTCAAGAAGATGCTCCTCTACTGTGCATCGAAGGTTCCTGAGATATCGGACAACATCCTGCCAGTGGATCAGGCCATGAGGTGGGGGTTTAACTGGGAGCTTGGTCCGTTTGAGACCTGGGATGCCATAGGTCTCCGGAAATCTGTGGAAAGGATGCAACGGGAAGGAGAGAGAATACCGGCGAATATTGAGCACATGCTCTCGGCTGGCAAGGAGCGGTTCTATGAGAAGCGGCGCGGGCGGCACTATTACTTTGACTTTGCGAAATCGGATTATGTGGAGATCGAAGAGAAGCCGCAGATCATCCTTCTGCCTTCGCTGAAGGGGAAGAAAGGAAGGGTGGTCCGTTCCAATGCAGGAGCCAGCCTCCTGGACATGGGCGATGGCGTTGTTTGCCTGGAGTTTCATACTGCCAACAGTGCCATCGATGGCGATGTCATTCAGATGATGAACGACAGCGTGGCGGAGGTGGAGGAGAACTGGGAAGGGATGGTTATCAGCAACCAGGGTGTCAACTTCTGCGTGGGGGCCGATGTCAAGCTGATCTATAGCCTTGCCGTGAACAAGGACTGGAAGGCCCTGGAGCAGGCGGTGAAGGGCTTCCAGCAGGGCTGCATGCGTATAAAGTACTCAGAGAAACCGGTGGTGGCCGCGCCCTTCCGCATGACGCTGGGAGGAGGATGTGAAGTCTGTCTGGCCGCCAGCATGGTTAGGGCGTATGCCGAGGCCTACATGGGCCTGGTGGAGATGGGAGTTGGCCTGATTCCCGGTGGAGGTGGCACCAAGGAGATGGTTCTCAGGGCCATTGACTGGGTACCGCCGAGTGTTCCCAGCGCAGCACCCGGTGGAGGCCGTCCTGACCTTATCCCCTATGTGGCGCGAGCTTTTGAGACCATAGCTACAGCTAAGGTGTCCAACTCTGCACGGGATGCTCAGGGGATTGGATATATGAGACCCCATGATAAGATCACCATGAACCTGGACCACCTGCTCTATGATGCCAAGCAATCGGTGCTTTCTCTGGTCGGGGAGGGTTACCATCCGCCGAGGCGGAGGGACGATATCAGGGTAGTCGGCAGAACAGGAAGAGCCGTATTGGAACTGATGGTCTATCTATTGCGAGATGCGGGGTACATCACTGAAACCGATGCCCATCTGGCTAAGAAGCTGGCCTATGTGATAACCGGCGGTGATCTTGACCAGAACACCTTGGTAACCGAGGAATACCTGCTGGACCTGGAACGAGAGGTATTCCTCTCACTTGCCGGTGAAGAGAAGAGTCAAGCCAGGTTGAAGAGTATGGTCGAGACCGGCAGGCCGCTGAGAAACTAATCGCAGGTGCAAGGAGATAAGACGATGAGGGAAGCAGTCATAGTATCAGTAGTGAGGACAGCCCTAGGCAAGGCCACGAGCGGCAGCCTCAGAAACAGCCGGCCGGAGCACACGGCTTCGGAAGTGGTGAAGGAAGCTGTCAAGAAGGCCAGAGGGCTAAAGCCTGAAGAAATCGATGATCTCATCATAGGTTGCTCCTTTCCTGAGGCAGAGGCTGGCATGAACCTGGGCCGCGTGGTGGCTCTCAAAGCAGGGCTACCCTCTGAGGTGCCTGGTATCACGGTCAACAGGTACTGTGCCTCTGGTCTGGAGGCCATTTCTATTGCCAGTCAGAAGATCATGTGTGGCTTTGCTGATGTCGTAGTAGCTGCAGGTGCGGACCACATGACCCTGATCCCCATGGGGGGAAACAAGCCGCTCCCCGATCCTGACCTGATAGGGATTTGGCCTGGAGCTTACATAACCATGGGGCTGACGGCCGAGAATGTGGCCCAGCGGTTCAAGATAAGCAGGCAAGATCAGGATACATTCGCTCTGGGAAGCCATCAGAGGGCAGCCAAAGCGCAGGCTGAGGGTAGATTCAAAGAACAGATTCTGCCATTGAAGGTGGTAGACCGCGGCTTCGAAGGCGGAAGGGCTGTAAGCCGTGAGAAGATATTTGATAAAGATGAGTGTGTCAGGCCGGATACTTCGTTGGAGGCCCTCTCCAAACTCAGGCCCATCTTCCGAGCCGGGGGGACGGTGACGGCGGGAAACTCCTGCCCCATGAATGACGGAGCTGCAGCGGCAGTGGTCATGTCACGGGAGAAGGCCAAGGAATTGGGACTGAAACCGATGGCCGTTTTCAGGTCTATCGGCGTCGGTGGAGTGGAGCCGGAGATCATGGGCATAGGCCCGGTGGTGGCCATTCCCAAGGCAGTGAAGTATGCCGGGATCAGCCTCGACAAGGTGGATCTCATAGAACTGAATGAGGCATTTGCTTCCCAATCCATTTACGTCATGAGAACGTTGGGCATAGACCCGAACAAGCTCAATGTCAACGGCGGCTCTATTGCTCTGGGCCATCCGCTGGGCTGCACGGGGGTGTATCTCACCGCCAAGCTCCTCTATGAGATGGAGCGGCGAAAAGCCAGGTACGGCATTGTCACCATGTGTATCGGTGGGGGCATGGGGGCGGCGGCTGTCTTCGAAAGAGAACCGTAAGGAAGGAGGACAACATGACAGCGAAAGTGATCAGAAAAGGGGGCGCGTTTCTCGTCGAAGAAACTCCCGCCAAAGAGAGTTTTTACGCCCGAGGACTTCCGTGAAGAACATAAGATGATCATTGTTACCACTGAGGACTTTGTGAAGAATGAAGTTGCGCCTTATCTGGAGGCATTGGAACACAAGGATTTTGGGATAGCTCGCCGCCTGATGCAAAAGGCAGGGGAACTGGGGCTTCTCGGAGCGGATATACCGGAGGAATACGGTGGTGGGGGGTTGGGTATCATAGCTTCACTGTTGATCTGTGAGCACTCGGTCGGATCAGGTTCATTTAACGTGACCTTGAATGCTCACACCGGGATCGGCTCCATGCCGCTGGTCTTCTTCGGCACCAGGAGCCAGAAGGAGAAGTACCTTCCTCCTCTGACCAGGGGTGAAAAGGTGGCGGCCTATGCCCTCACAGAGCCTGGCGCGGGAACAGATGCTCTGTCACTTCGTACCACGGCGGTGTTGTCGCCGGATGGCAAGTATTATAAGCTCAATGGCACCAAACAGTTTATTACCAATGGGGGATTTGCCGATATCATTATTACCTATGCCAAGGTGGGCGGCGACAAGATGACCGCGTTTGTACTGGAGCGGGTTTTCCCGGGGATATCCACAGGCCCGGAAGAAAAGAAGATGGGTATTCGCGGTACATCCACCACCAGCATTATCCTCGAGGACGCAAAGGTGCCGGTCGAGAACGTCATTTTCGAAGTCGGCAAGGGACATACGGTGGCCTTCAACATACTGGACCTGGGCCGCTTCAAGCTGGCGGCTGGGGCTGTAGGAGTGGCCAAGCTGGCTCTGGAGAGCTCTGTGAAATATGCCAAGGAAAGAGTCCAGTTCGGCAAGCCGATATGCCAGTTTGGACTGATAAAGCACAAGATTGCCGAGATGGCCGTCAGAACGTATATGGCCGAGAGCATGCTCTATCGGACTGGCGGGCTGGTTGAGACCATCCTGGAGACGGTGGACCGCTCTGCTGAAGATGTTGGCAGGCAAAGCGCTAAGAGCATATCAGAGTATGCTATAGAATGCTCCATCAACAAGGTCTATGCCTCAGAAATGGTGGACTATGTTGCTGATGAGGCGGTTCAGATACATGGTGGCTACGGATTTATTGAGGACTATATGGTGGAAAGGATATACCGGGACAGCCGCATCTTACGGATATTTGAGGGCACAAATGAGATAAACAGGCTCATCACTGTGGCGTTCTTGATGAGGAAGGCCTTGAAGAATGAGATACCATTGCTGGCCGCGATGGAGAAGCTGCAAAAAGAGATGCCGGGGATGAAGCCTGTCTCTCCTGAGTCACATGATGGTCCCCTGGGATATCAGCGCCAGCTTATAGACAGGGCCAAGAAGACCTTCTTGTTCGTCGCCGGAGCTGCAGTGGGGAAGTACGGCGAGGCTATCAGCGAGGAGGAGGAGATCATTGGCTGCCTGGCCGACATCGCCACCGAAGCATATGCCATGGAGAGCGGTCTTCTGAGAGCCCTGAAGTCCATCGAAGGCCATGGCCAGGAGGCATCAAAGACTAAGATAGACATGGTGAAGATATACGTCAATGATGCCATGGCACGGGTCATCGATCATGCCAGGATGGTACTTACTGCGGTAGAGACGGGCGAGGCTCTTCACAAACAACTGGTAAACTTGACCAATCTCACCCAGTTTGCTCCTATGAACACTGTAGCAGCACGGAGGAGTGTCGCAGACAAGATCATAGCTGCGGAGAAATTCATCTGCTAGGCTGCCAGAAGGGGCTGGCATGAGCCCATTTCGGCTTAAAGGAGGGGATTGATGGAAAAGGTATGGCTCAAGCATTACGACGCCGGGGTGCCGGCGACTATTGACTATCCTCGGCTAACACTGCCTCAGATGCTTGAGGAGACTGTGCGCCGTTTCCCTGAAAACACCGCCGTCATTTTCCCGGGGGCCCTGGGAGACTCCGGCCGTTTGAGCTACAAAGAGCTGAATGAGCAGGTCAACCGCTTGGCCAATGCCCTGATAGACCTTGGGGTGAAGAAAGGGGACAGGGTAGCCTTGCTCATGCCCAATTGCCCCCAGTTCGTCATCAGTTATTACGCTGTCCTCAAGGCAGGGGGAATAGTAGTGGCCTTCAACCCTCTGTACTCGGGGAGAGAGATAGAGCACCAGCTCAACGACTGCGGTGCGAAGACGATCATCCTCCTCAGCCTTTTCTATAAGACTGTGGCCGAATTAAGAGAGCGGACCGGCTTGCGGAATCTGGTGGTGACCAATGTCAAGGAGTACCTGCCGCCGATCAGCCGCGTACTTTTCACTCTTCTCCGAGAGCGGAAGGAAGGGCACCGTGCCGATATCAAAGGGGCTGGCGCTACCTATGCTTTCCGCGATTTGCTGAGGAAATTCCCGCCCACGCCGCCTTCTGTGGCCGTAGACCAGAACGACGTGGCCATGTTGCAGTACACCGGTGGGACCACCGGTGTCAGCAAGGGCGCGGTAATAATCCACCGCGGCCCCCTGGCCAATGCCTACCAGATGAAGGCCTGGGCTGCACCCATTGGCACTAAGGAAGGTGAGGGAACGGTGATGGGGGTAATGCCCCTTTTCCATGTATATGGAATGGTTACAGTGATGCATTTCACTGTCCTTACCGGCCAGTCAATGGTTTTGTTGCCCCGCTTTATAACCACGCAGGTGCTGAAGGCCATTAACAAATATAAGCCGTTCTTCTTCCCCGGCGTGCCTACCATGTATGTGGCCATCAACAATTTCCCGCAGGTGAAGAAGTATAATCTGCGTTCTATCAAGGCCTGTGTCAGCGGTGCTGCGCCTCTCCCTGTCGAGGTGCAGCAGAAGTTCGAGGAGCTCACGGGGGGCAAGCTGGTGGAGGGCTTTGGCCTCACCGAGTCTGCTGTGGTCACCCATTGCGCCCCGTTACTCGGTATGCGCAAGATGGGGAGCATCGGGGTACCCTTCCCTGATGTCGAGTCCCGGATAATGGATATCGAGACAGGAGAGAAGGAAATGCCAATGGGTGAGGTTGGCGAGTTGACAATTAAGGCGCCCCAGGTGATGAAGGGCTACTGGAACCGGCCTGAGGAGACTGCCACGGTGCTGCGCAACGGCTGGTTATACACCGGTGATCTGGCCAAGGTGGATGCGGACGGCTATTTCTTTATCGTGGATCGCAAGAAGGAGATGATCATCGCCGGCGGCTACAACATCTATCCTCGCGAGGTTGAGGAAGTTCTCTATGAGCACGAGAAGATCAAGGAGGCCGTCTGCTATGGTGTCCCTGATGCCTACCGCGGTGAGACGGTGAAGGTGGCCATTGTTCTCAAGGAAGGGCAGACGGCAACCCCGGAGGAGATCACCGAGTATTGCCGGACGAAGCTGGCCAAGTTCAAGATACCCAAGCTGGTGGAGTTCAGACAGGAACTTCCTAAATCTCCCATAGGCAAGGTGCTGCGCCGGGTGCTGGTGGAGGAGGAGAAGAAGAAGACGACGAAGTCTGAATCCGGGAAGGCTCAGGGCGGCTAATCCGCGGCGCCATTTGAGAGACAGCCCTCTGAAGCGTCTTCTCAAGAGGCAGGGCATCAACGAGTAAATTCTCTGTAGGGCGGTTCGCGAACCGCCCCTACGTTTCTCGCTCAGAGGTCATTGCGAGGAGCGTAGCGACGAAGCAATCTCTGTAGTTCCTACCCTGCCCTCTGTGATCCATGAGCTATGTATCATCCACGAATCAGGCCTGAGTTGGAAGACAGAAACTGGCAACCAGCTACGGCAATTTTGGTTCAGAGGCAAAACGACAATCCCATCTTCTCCAGCGTTTCTCGCTTCGGCCGGCCAGTCTCCGTATCCCATCCAAACTCACCGTAGGCGCCCAATAGCATTCTATCGACATCGGGTACATTAGCCTCCGTCCCGCCATCTTTCAAGGGCTGCAGGAGAAGATTGGGCAGGCGATCATCGGCTCGAGTGACTCCAAGTCGCAGATTGAGCATTCGCTTGATCGTCACTATCCGTTTGCCTAATGTCATTAGGTCTTCCGCTCCCAGCCTCCAACCTGTGATACTGTCAAGGGCAGCAAGCACCTTGTCCACGCCCGGGTTCTGAAATTGACACAGGATGAGCGAGTTGTACAGGTTTCGCCACGCCTGTTGTCGTGCTGCCGTACGGCCCTTTTCTTCTGACGAATCGAACCGATCGCCAGGCTCGATGCCCAGTTCAACAGCTGGGCCCTGGCCCATGTCGACTCCGTACATGTCGCCTTCCATATGGCAAGCGCCCCGTGGTGACAGGGCATAACTCACTACCATCCCACTGAAAGCACGTGGGTCGTGCATCGGTACTTCCATCCTGTTCACAACCACTGCCAGTTCGGGCACTCCGAACTTCTTGGCCAAAGCCATGCTTCCTTCTGCCAGAAGACCGCCAAAACCCTCTCGCCGAGCGATCATCTCCACGAGGTGGTGTGTCATTCTGATATCACCATAACGTATGTCAAATCCCCCTGTGGATGCCGTAGTCAAGATGCCCCGCTCGAACATTTCGCAGGCTAGGGCTATGGTACACCCCACGCTGATGGTATCGAGCCCATGAACGTTGCACAAATGTCCTGCGTAGATCACATCTTCCAGGTTGCTAACCATAGCCAGACTCCCGAATGCTCCCAGTGTCTCATACTCAGGGCCATCCACTTTCGCCAGTCCGTATGTGGGCGCGCGAGTCTCGCGCCCACAGGCAATGGGACAGCGGTAGCACGCAGTTCTCCTGTTGAGGTACTGCTCTGTCATGAGCACCCCAGACAGGTCGGCGGCCTTATCCCATTCTCCTTGCTGGTAATAGCGGATGGGAAGGTCACCGAACATGAGCGCCACGTCCCACGCACCTGCAGTACCTGCCAGGCGGAGCGACTTCGCTGCAACATCATCCTCCACAGCAGCAAGAATCTCCCGCGTCACGCGCTGGAATGCCTCAGGATTGGCCAGTGGAACTCGAGCCGAGCCTCGGAAGCCGATGGCCTTGAGTTTCTTGGCTCCCATGACAGCACCCAATCCACCCCTGGCTGCTGCACGGCCGTGATCGTTCATCACTGCAGCCATTTTCACCTGGTTCTCTCCGGCTACGCCAATGCAGGCCACCCGAGCCTTTGCGTCACCCATGGCCTTGCGCACCCATTCCTGAGTAGCATAAGAATCAGCTCCCCAGACCTCGGTCGCATCGCCCAACCGAGCTTTCCCCTCCATGACCGAGATCCAGGTTGGTCTGGCAGCCCGGCCACTAATGACGATCCCATCGTACCCGGCGAACCTCATCTCTGGCCCGATGAAGCCGCCTGTGTTTGCTTCACCCCAAATGCCAGTGAGCGGTGAGAGTGCACATACGCTACAGCGGCCGGCTGAAGGCACGGCTGTGCCCACGAGCGGGCCAGTCATGAAGACCAACGGATTGTCCGGCCCAAGTGGGTCGGTGTGCGCGTCTACCATGTCGTATATCAGACGGGCTGCCATACCGCTGCCTCCGACGAAGGCCCGGCAATACTCCTCGTTGATATCCTCATCCCACAGGTCTCCAGTAGTAAGATCTACCCTCAGGAGCTTTCCCATGTAACCATTCATGGATCACCTCCGTCCTGTGGCTGCCTTGCTGGCGAGATCGACGGATCCGGATTCAGAAGTCTACTGATCTACCCTCGTAAGCATATAGAAAGATCTGGCGCAACTCTTCGTACGTCGGCGAGCGAGGTGCCGTGACCATCTGCGTGTCATTGAATGCGTCATCCACAAGCTTGTCCAACTGCGTCTCATAGTCCTGACGCTCAACATGTGCTTCAGTGATGCAGATCGGATTGCCGATCCTCTGACTTAGACTGCGGACATGCTGAGCTATCGACCTGGCTGCCTTCTCATTCGTCTCACTCGAGAAGCCGAGAGCAACAGCCACCTCGGCGAAACGCTCCGGAGTTTCCCGGGCGGCGAACTCGATGGTGTACGGCAGGAAGAGTGCAACAGCACGACCGTGGGGAATATGGAACACTGCGCCAAGTGCATGCCCCATAGCATGAGCCACAGAAGCCATCGAGTTGCCAAAACCTAATCCTGCGCACGTTGCAGCGTTGTGCATCCGCTCACGAGCCTCCATGTCTGAGCCATTGGCCACAGCCAGAGGCAGATAGGCGAACACCTGGCGGGCAGCTTTAAGACAAAGGCCATCGGTCAGATCCGTGTGCCAACTGCTGGTGTACCCTTCAACAGCATGGGTGAGCGCATCCATCCCCGTGTCGGCAGTCAACTGCGGAGGCATGCCCTTGGCCATCTCCGGGTCCACTATTGCCATGTCGGCAACATTCTCACGGTTACCCAAACCCATCTTTCGTTTCTGCTCACTATCTGTGAGCACTATGGCCCAGGTCACCTCTGCCCCGGTGCCGCTGGTGGTGGGAATTGTGACGAGGCGTGCTTTCTTGCGCAACCCAATATGGATGAGGGGGTTTATGTCTGCAGGCTCAAGGTCAGGGCGTTCATAAAGAACCCAGATTGCCTTCGCGGCATCCATCGCCGAACCGCCTCCCAGTCCAATAATCCAGTCAGGCTCTGACTTCCGGGCTAGCTCCGCTCCCAGTTTGACTGTCTGGACACTGGGCTCTGGTTCCACGCCATCGAAGACATCCATCTTCAGGCCGGCCTTGTCCAGATGGCCTCTGATCATAGGTCAGCAGACTTGTCCTGGAGAGCCTGGCATCAGTGACTATGAAGGCCTTGCGTCCCTCCAGCCTGTCCAACTCATCAAGAGCTCCTTCACCAAAGACGATCTGCGGCGAGACGAAGTACCACATACTTCACCCCCACTACTTCTGCGGTTGATCTCCAAAGTCGGTTGGCACCTTCGAGCAGCAGGCAATGATCTCCTTCGCTGCTTTAGGGTAGCGCATGACTTTCATGAGATTGCCTTGCAGCTTGAGCTTGCCGGTCATGAGCCCCTGAATCGGGTCCAGTTTCCCTTCGATCACCCTTCGCCAAGTGCTGTAGGGAGCTCGGATTGTGAAATCCGCCTTGCGCTCATTCTCGCTCGCGACCATGGCCGCATCCGGGCTCTTGCCGTGTAAGAGACTGAGGAAGAAGTAGGTTCGGCCCTGATGAGATTCATCCGGTTCAATTACGAATATGAAGTCGCCCTCCCAGTCCTTGGCTGCTCTCTCGTAGTCTTTGCTCTCATTGAGCTGACGGCTGACTTCCTTTATCCACTCGTCTGAGATTAATTTGATGGCCATGGCTCACCTCCTCTGACGTGGACACTGGTGTGTGGCTACTGTAACAGTGCGGTATCGCTGGCAGTATACCATCATTTTCCCATCAATTGTTAGGGCCCCCTTTTACTTAACATAAATCATCGCTAATTGCTGATTACGGGTGCTTGCCGCAGGTATTCCGTATCCTGACTTGCTTGAGCATGAACTCGGCCATATCTGCGCCAAAAATTCTTACTCCTGACGCACAATGGTCCGTGGTTCGTTGTTCAATCCCACTGAAAGAACCGTATCGTCACGCCGAGGCAGGCAATTGCCCATGCCGCCAATACGGCAATATCCGTGGTCATGGAGTGCAGCGGGGTTCCGGCTACCATGATCTGCCTCAGGGCGTCGTTGAGATAGGTCAACGGGAGAATCTTCACCAGTGGTTCGATGAAGGCAGGCATGTTGGCGACGCTGAAGAAAGTGCCGGAGAGGATCATCATCGGCAGGTTGACAATCTGGACGACGGGAATTGCCGATTCCTGTGTTTTGACAAGAGCCGCAATCAGATAACCGAGACTGACAAAGACGAGCGATCCAAGGAGAATGATTCCACATAGACTAAGCCAGTTGCCGACCATCCGCACATCGAAGACAAGACGGCCTACCAGGATGATCAGCGCGGCGGAAGCCAAGATGACTATCATGCGGAATACCACATCCCCCAAGACCAGCATTGATCGACGGAGGGGCGTGGAGCCCAGTCGCTTGATGATATGGGCCTGCCTCTGCTGAATGACGGGCAGTCCTCCCTGGACGCCGATGAACATCAATGTCATGCCCAGTATGCCTGGCAGAAGGAAGTCGATATATCTCAATTCGTGCGACTGAACGCTTGTCTGTTGCATGCCAATGAGTGGCGTATATCCCCCCAGCTGCTGGTCTATGGCGTTGATCACCTGGTATAGAGCGGGAATCAGCGTCTGCTGGTTTACCGTCTAGACTGGCGTCATAGTAAACCTGAACGTTATCGCTTTGACCGGAGCCCAAGGTGTCCATCCCGGCGGGGACGATCTATCACGGCATCAAGGTCGCCGTTTTTGAGCGAGGCTAATAGATCGTCGAGGTTCCCACTCTGAGTCTTGAAATTCCTTCTGATTGCTTTGGAGGACCACGCTCTCCAGACCTTGGGTTATGTATGCGGTAGTTCGAGGTGAACCCTCATCGGCCAGTCCCACCTTGAAAGTCTGGGTGCCCATGTTCTGAAAGGCCCAGCCGAAAAGCAGGATGAAGATGATGGGGAAGATGAAGCTGAAGAACAGGGCTCCCCGGTTCCTGACGAACTGCTTGTACCGGGCCACAAATACGGCGCCAAAGGCTCTCAATCTCTTATCCTCTTCCCGGTCAATTTCAGAAAGACGTCCTCCAACGTAGCTTGCCGGACTGACAGCTCAGACAGTTCGGCTGATCTCTGTGAGGCCAAACCCAGCAGTCCGGAGATGGCGGAAGGGATGTTGTTGGTGTAGACGATGATATCGTCCCCCTCCTTGATTACTTTGGAGACATCCGGCAGGCTGGCCAGAACTTGATCGCCAGGGTATTCCTTCATCTTGAACTGAATGGCGCTCTCTTTGATGTTGGACTCAATCAGCCGCTGGGGGCTGTCCAGGGCGATTATCTGCCCGTAGTCCATAATGGCGATTCGGTCACAAAGTCGCTGGGCTTCCTCCATGTAGTGCGTCGTCAGTACCACCGTCTTCCCAGCCGCTGCGGAAAGTCTCAATCACTTCCCACATGGCCCGGCGTGCTTGAGGATCCAATCCCGTGGTGGGCTCGTCAAGGAAGATTATCTCCGGGTCATTGACGAAGGCTAGAGCTACCGAGAGACGCTGCTGCTGGCCTCCTGAAAGGTTCCGGAAGAGAACATCTCTGGCTTTCCTGTAGAGAGGCCAGATCGATGATCTGCGATGTCGGAACCGACTTCTTGTACAGGCTGCGGAAGAAGTTGATGATTTCTCGTACTTTGAGATCAGGGAAGAGGGCCGGACTTTGTGATTGTACCCCGATGCGTTCCTTCACCGCTCTGGTGTCTTTGGAGACATCCATGCCAAGCACGGTAGCCGAACCACTGTCAGCGCTGCGCAGCCCTTCGATTATCTCTACCGTCGTGGTCTTTCCGGCACCATTCGGGCCGAGCATGCCGAAGACCTCTCCCTTGGTTACGCTGAAGCTGATTGCGTTCACAGCCTTGACATCTCCATAGGCCTTAACGAGATTGCTGACTTCGACTACTGTTTCAGGCGTGGCATTCATTTTTCATCAATGGTTTTATGGCATTGACATTCTTATCGTTGTCAGTAAATGACCACCAATATTACCCTACTCTGGTGAAAATTGTACAACTTCCAGTTCATGGTGTCATACCAGAGTCCAAAATGTGCAACTCTGCCGCCGCCCAAGCCTGTCTTCCGAGGGATATATCCAGGTACTTAGCCAACTATCTTTCAGGTCATGCCATAAAGCAACTTTGGTGGATGTCCGGATTTGTCGATGTGGAATAGTTATGTTTGGGCATGAACTCGGCCATATCTGCGCGAGAGATTCTTACTCCTGATGCACAAAGATTGCCGTGGCTCGTTGTTCAATCCCACCGGAAGAACCGTATCGTAATGCCGAGGCAAACGACTACCCACCCCGCCATTACGGCGATATCCGTTGTCATCGAGTGCAATGGAGTGCCTTCTACCATGATTTGCCTCAGGGCATCAGAGAGATAGGTCAATGGCAGGATCTTTATCACAGGTTGGATGAAGGAGGGCATGCTGGTCACCTGGAAGAAAGTGCCGGAGAGGAACATCATCGGCATGGTGATGACATTGATGATGGGTATTGCGGCTTCCTCGGTCTTCACCAACGCCGCCATCAGGTAACCCAGGCTGGTAAAGACGAGGGCTCCAAGAATCACGATTCCGCAAAAACTGAACCAGTTGCCGACCATCTGCACATTAAAGGCAAGTTGACCCACCAGAACGATCAGGGCCGCCGTAAGAAGAACCAGTATCATGCGGAAGGTCAGATCACCAAGAACCAGTGTTGAACGCCGCAAGGGAGTGGAGCCCAGACGCTTGATGATATGTGCCTGCCTTTGCTGGATGATCGGCATGGCGCCATAGACACCGGTGAACATCAGGGACATGCCCAATATGCCTGGTACCAGGTAGTCGATGTACCTCAACTGGTGCGTTTGAGTGCTGTGCTGCTCCATACCGAGGAGTGGAGAGGTTCCTTGCAGTTTCTGGTCTATCCCGTCGATTACCTGATTCAGGATGGGAATCAGGGTCTGCTGATTGACGGTTCGGGTGGGGTCGTAGTAAACCTGAACATTCGCAGGTTGCCCCTGACTTAATAAGGAGATGTCCATGTTCTCCGGGATGACTATCACTGCATCGAGGTCACCCTTTTTGAGTGACTGCATCAGCTCGTCCAGCGCCCCTTCCTGGATCTCAAATACCTTATGGTTCTTATCTGTAGTTACATTGTCCAGGCTTTGTCTCAGGATACCGGTGCTGTTGGGGGAACCCTGATCAACCAGCCCCACTTTGAAGGTTTGTGTGCCTGCATTGCTGAAAGCCCAACCGAAAAGCAAGATGAACATGATCGGGAAGATAAAGGTGAAAAACAGGGCGCCTCTGTCCCTGATGAACTGCCTGAGATGCACTACGAATACGCTCGCGAAAGCTCTCAATCCCTTATCCTCTTACCGGTCAATTTGAGAAAGACGTCCTCAAGCGTAGCCTGCCGGACGAAAAGCTCGGACAGCTCTGACGACTTCGCTGAAGCCAGGTTCAGCAGTGCAGATATAGCGGAGGGGATGTTGTTTGTGTAAAGGATGATGTCGTCCCCCTCCTTGACTACTTTGGTTACACCAGAAAGGTTGGTCAGGGCTTCATCGCCGGGATAGTTCGTCATCTTGAACTGAATGGCGCTCTCCTTAATGTGCTGTTCAATCATGCGTTGGGGACTTTCCAGGGCGATTATCTGTCCGTGATCCATGATGGCAACCCTGTCACAGAGCCGCTCTGCTTCCTCCATATAATGCGTGGTCAGAAAAACTGTTTTGCCTGTCATGTGGAAATTCTCGATCACTTCCCACATAGCGCGGCGTGCCTGAGGGTCCAATCCTGTGGTCGGCTCATCCAGGAAGATAACATCCGGATCATTGACAAAGGCCAAAGCTACCGACAGCCGCTGCTGCTGACCACCTGAAAGGTTTTGGTAGAGAACCTTACGGCTTTCTTCGAGAGCAGCCAGTTTGATGATGTCCGACGCAGGAATGGATTTCTTGTACAGGGTGCGGAAAAAGTTGATGGTTTCCAGTACCGTCAACTTCGGGTAGAGCGCAGGCTGTTGTGATTGCACCCCTATACGTTCTTTTATGGCACGGACGTCCCTGGAAACGTCCATGCCAAGCAGTGTCACTATGCCGCTATCAGCAGTGCGCAGCCCTTCGATTATCTCTACCGTTGTGGTCTTTCCGGCACCATTCGGGCCGAGCATGCCGAAGACCTCCCCCTTGGTTACGCTGAAGCTGATTTCGTTGACAGCCTTGAGGTCTCCATAGGACTTAACGAGATTGCTGACTTCGACTACTGTTTCGGGCGTGGTATTCATTACTTGGTCAATAATTTACCGCAGCATTCCTAAACGTCAACGATCACCAAGGTCGGTCTGAGTCTCTGGCCACATGCTCCGGCCCAAAGCGATCGCATACACATAATTGTACCGTACCTCAGAAATAACTGCGAAATTTCTTCGCTCCCCCGATTCCTGGTAGGCCATAGGCTGGTCTGATACCCGCGTTTCCTGCGACCACGCCATCCCTGATCGAGTCCCCTTGTCAGTTGCCCAGCCGGCTGATATTGCTGCCCTGGTGCCAGGCAGCATGCTATAATCGGGCTGGGTCAGGATTCCGGGCGGGACAAGAGGCCCTCCATTTTCAAATCGCAACGGTGGTGGGCTACAGGAGGATTACCATGGCAGATCTGCTGAAGAGACGCCAAACCGATCGAAGGACGAGGGCAGAGGAAGCACTTCGGCAATCAGCAGAGAAACTCGCGTCCATGATGGAAGGAGCAAGCGAGGAGGTTCTTCGCATCGACAGGCGTGGCGCAGTCACTGAGGTGAGCAAGAACGTGAAGGACATTTTGGGCTATGAAGCACACGAGTTGGTTGGACAGAGTATCGCCGATCTCGCCCTGGTAAAACCCGATGGCCTTCAGGAGATACGTCGGATGTTCGCCACGACACCGCAGCAAGAAAGCGGACTGTGGGCAGAAGTGGAAGCTGTTCGCAAGAACCGCACCACACTTGCGGCCATGTTGACAGTCAGGCCGAACAGGGACCTTCATAGACTGGAAGGGATCCTGTATGTTTTGAGAGCTGTTGCCGAGCGAGAGCGTGTGGAGAAGGAACTGCGGGCCAGTGAAGCGCACTACCGTCTCCTGGCTGACAACGTGACGGACATCATCTGGACTATGGAGAATAGGGATGGTAAATGGAGCTTCACTTACCTCAGTCCTTCAGTCAAGCGTGTTCTTGGTTTCACCTTGGAAGAGGCTATAGCAATAGACCCGGCGAGGGGTATTACGCGAACCTCCTGGGAGCTTTCCAAGAAGCTTGATGCACAAAGACGTGCCAAAGAGAGTATAGGGGATACGACCAGTGCTGCTCCGATCACGATTGAGGTGGAGATATACCGTAAAGATGGCTCAACAACCTGGGCCGAGACAGCGGTGACTCTGCTGCTGGATGCAGAAGGCAAAACGGCTGGCCTGCTGGGGGTCACCCGCGACATTAGCGAGCGCAAAAAGTCCGAAGAGAAACTGCAGGAGCTTTACAAGCAGGAGAAGGAGTTGCGCCAGCAGATCGAGACCGAGATGAACAGGAGAGTGGAGTTCGCCAGAGCGCTGGCACACGAACTGAAGACGCCACTCACGCCGGTGCTTGCCTCTGTGGATTCCCTCCTCGCTGAAATCCGGGATGAGCGCCTGTTAAGCCTGGCGAGGAATATAAGCCGGGGTGCCAATAACCTGAACAGCAGGATAGACGAGCTTCTTGACCTGGCAAGGGGTGAGGTGGGGATGCTGCAACTGAATCCGGAACCCGTCGATCTTCTGCCACTCCTTCGAGAGGTAGGTGAGGGTTTGGCTCCGGTGGCTGCGAGCCATGGCCAGTCTCTGACTCTGGACCTGCCCTCTTCCGTCTGCATGGTTCGTGCTGACGTGTCACGGGTACAGCAGATACTTCTTAATCTCCTTGAGAATGCAGTCAAATTCACTCCCAGGGGCGGAAAGATCACCCTCAGGGCCAGGGAAAGAGAGAGCTTTCTGATTGTTGAGGTCCAGGACACGGGTCATGGCATGTCCGGAGAGGAACAGAAAAGGCTGTTTGAGCCCTATCATCGGCGGGTCAGCGACAGGAGTCACTTCAGTGGATTGGGGCTTGGGCTTGCCTTGTGCAAGACACTGGTGGAACTGCATGGAGGGCAGATATGGGTGAGAAGCCAGGTGGGCAAGGGTTCAACCTTTGCCTTTTCTTTGCCCCTGGACAGTGGTGGGCGGGAGACAAGAGACTCGAATATGGCAACAAAACTGTGGAAGGTATTGATCATAGAAGATGAACCGGAAATCGTGGATTCGGTTTCGCTGGCCTTTCAGAAGGACTGGCCGGAGGCTAAGTTGATTTCAACGAGAATGGGAGAGGAAGGCATAGAGCTTGTGGAGACGGAGGAGCCGGATATCGTCATCCTTGATTTAGGACTCCCTGACATAGATGGTCTGGAGGTCTTGAAATCGATTCGGCTTTTCTCATCTGTGCCTGTCGTTGTCCTCACCGTAAGGGGTGAGGAAAGGGATGTGTCCAGGGGGCTTGATCGTGGCGCTAATGATTACATTACCAAACCATTCCGCAAGTTGGAACTACTGTCACGACTGAAGGCTCAGCTGCGCAAACAGGTGAATCCTGATGAAGAGGCGCCAATTGTCTGTGGGTCGCTGCGCCTTGACCCCTCAACCTACCAGCTTACCCATGGATCAAAAGAAATAAGCCTGACTGCTGTTGAAGGTCGCATCCTGGAAAATCTGATGAGGAATGCGGGTCATGTGACCACTTACTCCCGGCTTACAGAGGCAGTCTGGGGTGAGGACTATCCTGGTGCTATTGAGAGTCTAAGGGTTTACATCGGCTACCTCCGGGCAAAGCTTGAAATTGATCCTAAGAAGCCAAAGATTATCCGCACCAAGGCGGGTGTGGGGTATTCGCTGATCAACCCACTGTAAGGCAGCAAGAGCCCCGGGCGTTTTCTTACATCTTTCTTGTATCTTTCTTATTGTTTTCTTGCTACAATCCAGTACGCTAGGTGTTGCTGAGTTTACCCCCCTACATGCCTTAGCATAAGTCCTGCACCTCGGGTGTTCGGAGGGCGAAGTGCCCCGGGTGCTTAATAAAGGAGGATGCATTAGGATTGTAGTTTTCTCTTGCTGTCCAACGGTCTTCCAACGTGAGTCGAATACCTGAGCGAAGGAGGTAGAATGGCTGATGCTAGTTATGATGCGGTGATAATCGGGGGAGGGAATAAAGCGCTGCTGCTGGCGATGTACCTCATGAAATATGGTGGCATGAGCGTTGGTATTTTTGAGAGAAGGCATGAAATTGGCGGGTGCCTGGCCACGGAGGAGACGTCGGCTCCGGGCTTTCGTGGCAACACGCATGCCAACATAATACTGCCGATGTATTATCTGCCCGTGTGGCGAGATTTTCCTGATTTCTGGGAATATGGTGGGCGGTGGGACCAGCATCTGTGCAGTGATGGGTTCGTCTTTCAGAAGAACGAGACCGCTCTCGGCATTTACAGCACGAAGTACGATCCGCTGCAGGAACGGACTGCCCAGCAGATTGCCCGCTTCTCCAAGAAGGATGCTGAGAAGTGGCTGAAGCTGTCGACAATGGAGCGGAGCAAGGAATACTGGAGAGTCCAGGCGGACATGCTCTACAATCCGGCGGAGTTCAAGACGGCTCCCGAGATTTTTAACAGACAGTTGGAGTTATTTCCGAAGATGGTGGAGGCGGGATTTACACCCGATGGGGTGGTTCTAACTGCCAGCAGCTACCGCATAATAAGGGAATGGTTTGAGAGTCAGGAGCTGCAGTCCTGCATACTGAGGTTTGCGGTTTCGTCGGTGAACGATATCAATGAACCCGGATGGGGGCCCTATGCCATGGGTCTGGCGTCATATCTTCCGCTGGTAGGCTTTGCGCCTGGAGGGACGCACCAGATAGCGCATGCGGCGCACCAGATACTGGTGCAGATGGGGTGCAAGTTTTTCACGCATGCTGAGGTAGACAAGGTAGTCATTGAGAATGGAGCTGCCACAGGCATCAAACTGATGAACGGCAGCCAGATCAAGGCCAACAAGATCGTTGTCAGTGCCGGCATGTCGCCGCAGCAACTCTGTTTTGATCTGATCGGGAAAGAGTATATTGATCCGTTGCTGGCCAAGCGGATAGAACTCATAGACAAGTCCTTCGGGTGCCTGATGTGGTATACCTTTGCCGTCCACCAGGCTCCGAAGTACAAAGCGGAGGCCTTCAACCCGGACATACACGAATGTGAATGGCTGGGGATGCAGCCGGACCCCAGCCCCGACCACATAGCCAGGGAGTGCATGTACATGAAGCTGGGGCAATGGCCGCCCTTTGAGGACTATGCTCCAACTGTAGGTTGCCACAGTCTGGCTGACCCTGCCTATGCACCTCCGGGGAAACATGTCCTCCAGAACGAGCAGCTGGCCCCGCCGGCCACTCGTCATACTGAGAAAGAGTGGCTGGAGATCAAGGAGCGGTATGCGGATGAGCTGATCCAGATCTGGCAGCAGTATGCTCCCAACATGACGTGGGACAATGTCATTGGTGTTGACACCAACAGCCCGTATGACCACCTGAGGATGAAGAACCTGGCACCGATGGGGACGATGGCGGGCATCGACCGCAATTACTGGCAGCAGGAAGCCAACAGGCCCACTCCGGAGCTGGCGAACCACCGGACGCCGATAAAGAACCTATATGCCACGGGAGGGTGCTGGCACCTGGGATCCAATGCCGGGTCAACGGAGTCATACAACTGCTACAAGATCATTGCCAAGGACCTGAACCTGGCCAAGCCGTGGGAGGAGTCGGACAAGAAGGAACCGGATTCGCTGGTAGAAGAGGTCTACAAGGTCAAGAAGAGAGTGCAGGATTCGGCCAAGCCGAAGAAGTACGGGTAGGAAACCGATGTTGCGCAGCGCACAACATATACCTAACTTAAGGAGGTAGAAATGGCACAGAAGTTCGACATAATAATCATCGGAGGTGGCCCCAACGGACTGGAGATCGGTGCCTACCTCGCCAAGGCAGGTCAGAAATGTTTGCTCCTGGAGAAGAGGTTCGAGGTCGGCGGAGGCCTGATGACAGAACAGGTGACCCTGCCGGATTTCTTCCACAATACCCACGCCATCTACCACATGATGGTGGATTACGCGCCGGTGTACCAGGACCTCAATTTCGATGAATACCTGGTGAAACACATTAAACCGGAGCTCCAGTGGGCCATGCCTCTGAAGGATGGCAAGTGCCTCTGCATCTACACCGATGTAGAGAAGACCTGTGCCTCTATAGCCAAGTTCTCCAAGAAAGACGCCGACACCTATCGCAGCATGCACAAGCTGTTCGACGAGATGATGAAGGCCATAGGCGGCCCGCAGACCTATTATCCCATGGGGCCCGCTCCGCTCATGGCCGCCCATGCCGAGTCGACAGACTCTGGGCAGGCAGATGTACAAAATGGCAGAGAAGACCCCGGAAGAGGTAGTCTGCGAGATGTATGAGAATGACGTCGTGAGGACGCTCATGCTCTACGCCTGCTGCCACTGGGGCCTGGACTACAGCCAGTCAGGCGTTGGCTTCATGCTGGCTATCTACATGGACCGGCTGGCCAACTATTATCTGGTGGCCGGCGGGTCTCACCGCATTTCCAATGCCCTGCTGAAGAGATATTTCGAGAACAAGGGGCAGGTGCGCACCAGCGCCCAGATCAAGCGCTTCATCATCGAAAACGGCACTGCCAAGGGTGTGGAACTGGAAGACGGCACCCAGTACCTGGCTGACAAGGCCGTCATCAGCACGATTGACCCCCACCAGACCTTCCTCAAGTATGTGGGGGAGAACAACCTGGACAAGGAACTGGTGGAAATGGTCAAGATCTGGCAGTGGGAGAAGTGGAGCCTCTTCGACGTGCATCTGGCCCTGGCGGAGCCGCCGCAGTTCAAGGCAGCCGCCTCCGATCCCCAGATCAACAAGGCCTTCATATACCTTATCGGCTATGAGAACCTGGCCAGCCTGAAACGCCACTGGGACGAGATGAAGCAGGGCAAGATGCCGGATGATGCCGGGTACAATGCCACCTTCCCCAGTGTCCATGATCCCTACCAGGCGCCGCCCGGAAAGTGCTCCGGGCTCATCTCCCAGATGGCCGTCTATGATCTGAAAGACGGCGGGCATGAGAAATGGCTGAACCGCAAGTTCAGACAGGAATATATGTGGAAGCAGATTGCCAAGCTGCAGCAATACGCCCCCAATATGACGAAGGACAAGGTACTGCAGACGTACATCACTACTCCGGCCGACATTCAGAACAAGTTTGCCAACATGGTCAAGGGCGGCTACAAGCAGGGCGCCTACCACCCGCTCCAGATGGGATACCTCAGACCCAACCAGTATTGCTCACAGTACAGAACGCCGGTGAAGAACCTCTATGTAGGAGGGTCAAGCGTTGCCCCCGGTGGCTGTGTGATCTGGGGGCCGGGTTACAACTGCGCCAATGCAGTGGCCGAGGACTATGGAATAAAGAAGTGGTGGTCAGAGCCGAAGATAGTCACCGAAGCAATCAAGAACAACTACGTCATGAAAATGTGAGCCAGCTCACGGAAGGGAGTGAACACAAGATGTTAATGCGATCCACGGGACTGGGGAAGACAGAGCTCAAGGGCAAGATTTCCGGACTGGTACGTCAGGAGGACTATCTGGTCCTGCAGGTGGAGACCACTGAGCCGGTGAAGTGGAAGATCCGGGTGGCCATCGCCAAGCCGGACATATGGCAGGTCATCAAAGGCCTCCTGAAATGGAAGAACATCAAGCTGCTGCTCTCCACTAAGTGGAGAGCCGAGCCAAAGCACCCCGGCGAGTTTTAGCAACTCTCCGGCAGTTCATAGAAATAATGAAAAGACCTGAGTGCAGGTCTTTTCATTATTTCTGACATGGCATTTGCCTGGATGGAGCACGGATGAGAATTGGCGTCAACTACGCCTTGACCAGCCCCGGCTCCTCATGTTCTTGCTCTTTTTGCAGCCCTTCATTCTGCAGGTTCATCTCCTGCTCTACATCCAGCGCTTTGAGAGTGACCTTCATTACTGCATCAGGGGTGAGGGATATTGAGTCTATCCCCTCCTTCACCAGGAACTCGGCGAACTCGGGATAATCGCTCGGCGCCTGACCGCATAGTCCGCTATGGCGCTGGTTCCTTCTGGCTCCTTGAATGGCCATGGAAATCATCTTCATCACTCCGGCATCCCGCTCGTCAAAATCATGGGCGACGAGCGCTGAGTCACGGTCAACCCCCAGGACGAGCTGGGTGAGGTCATTGGATCCGATGGAGAAACCATCAAACAGCTTGCTGAATTCATCAACCAGGATGACATTATTGGGAATTTCGCACATAACATAGAACTCCAGTCCATTTTCTCCGCGCTTCAGGCCATGTTTGGCCATCTCAGCCAGGACTCTCTCACCTTCGTCCACCCGCCGGCAAAACGGCACCATGATGATGAGGTTGGTCAACCCCATACCGTCCCGGACCCGTTTAATGGCCATGCACTCGAGCCTGAAGCCCTCCCTGTACCGTTCATTATAGTAACGGGAGGCTCCTCGAAAACCCAACATGGGGTTCTCCTCTTTTGGTTCGAAGTACTGCCCCCCTATGAGGCTGGCGTACTCATTCGATTTGAAGTCACTCAAGCGCACGATAACCGGTTTCGGATAGAATGCGGCGGCTATGGTGCCTATCCCATGGGCCAGCTTTTCCACAAAGTATTCCTTCTTGTCCTCATAGCCGTACGTAAGGTCGTTTATCTCATTCCTCACTGCCTCATCCGCTATCATTTCAGGGTGGATCAAGGCCATGGGGTGAATCCTGATGTAGCTGTTGATGACAAACTCCATGCGTGCGAGCCCCACACCGTCATTAGGGATCATCGAATGGGAGAAAGCCTCTTCAGGATTGCCAAGATTCATCATGATCTTCGTTCTTGGCCGTTTGAGGTCTTTGAGGCTGAGCCTATCGACATGAAACGGAAGAATTCCCTCATAGACTATCCCTTCATCGCCTCCTGCACAAAAGACGGTGACTTCCTGTCCGCTGCGGATTTTCTCCGTAGCATCCTCCGCCCCGACCACAGCCGGAATACCAAGTTCACGGCTGACGATAGCTGCGTGGCAAGTCCTTCCTCCCCTGTTTGTTACAATGGCGGCAGCCGTCTTCATCACCGGCTCCCAATCGGGAGTAGTGGCATCGGCTATGAGTACCTCCCCGGGTTTGAACGAAGCAAGACGGGCAACACTCGCGATTACGCGGGCCTTACCGGTGGCAACTTTCTCTCCTACCCGCTTTCCCCTTGCCAGTATCGGACCCTGCTTGTCCAGGTAATAGGTCTCAAGAAAGTCCTTGGGCTTCTGCGACTGGACGGTTTCAGGCCTCGCCTGAACAATGAATAAGTCTCCATCTTCTCCGTCCTTTGCCCATTCGATGTCCATGGGGCGAGTGCCACCCAGTTTCCTGGAGTAGTGGTCTTCTATGGCAATCGCGTAACCCGCCAACTTCAGTACCTCGTCATCCGTAAGACAGAAACGTCTTCGGTCAGCCCTGGGCACATCCACGTTCCGGGTCAGGACGTTTGAAGTGCCAAGGCCGTAGATCATGGTGACCTCTTTGCTTCCGAGGTTCTTCTTAATGATAGGCCTGTGGCCGTTTCTGAAAGTCGGCTTGAAGACATAGAACTCATCAGGGTTGACACCTCCCTGGACAATGTTTTCTCCAAGTCCGTATGATGCCGTAATAAAAACCACATCACGAAAACCTGTCTCCGTATCAAGAGTAAACATCACGCCGCTCGTAGCCAGGTCAGAACGTACCATTTTCATGATCCCTATGGAGAGAGCCACCTTGAAATGGTCGAAGCCATTGTCGATGCGATAGGATATCGCCCGGTCTGTAAAGAGCGACGCAAAGCACTTGCTGCAGGCCTCTCTCAAGACGGGATATCCGCGCACATTCAGAATACTCTCGTGCTGACCGGCAAACGAGGCAGTAGGGAGGTCTTCTGCGGTGGCTGAGCTGCGCACTGCAACGTCTGCGTCGGGGCCATACTCCTCACAGAGCTTATCATAGGCAGTCTTTATTTCAGACCACATGTCATCGGGAATGCCGGCGCCTAAGATCAGATCACGCGCTCTCTTGCCTCGCCTGGCAAGATCTGTCACGTCGCTCTTATCCAGTCCCGCCAGAGCGTCCACGAGTTTGTCAAGTATTCCTGCCGATCTTAAAACATGCCAGTACGCCTCGGCGGTCACAGCAAAGCCGTTGGGGATCCTGACTCCTTGCTGTACAAGTTCGCGATACATCTCTCCCAGCGAGGCATTCTTGCCGCCGACAAGGGGGACGTCCCCGATATTGATCTCTTCGAACCAACGGATATATTTGGCGTGGGGTCTCATTTTGTCATCCTCCTTTTGCATAAGTATGGAATGCCTCGCCTTTTCCAGTGTCGGGAAGTCATGTTTTGCAGGTCATTTTAGGGCAATATATCCTGCAAGCAATTCCAGATAGCCGTCAAGGTCGATATCCAAATTCGAACCTTACGGTACGTGTGACTTTATTATTGAGTCCACTGTCTGGAACGCTGTGGGGGTGTTCCAGCCGGTTTCTTCTCTGCAGCTACTCTTGGAGCTGACGCGGTACGACCGGGCAGGGCCTGCTGGACAGGTTTCGCCTGCCAGATAGCCTCGGCTTTCAGCCAGTGTTCCAGGTCACGCCCGTCCGGACGCCCCTGCTCTTCCCAGATGCGATAGGCGATCAATCTGATTTCCTCGTTGTGTTGCATTTCTTCCTCCTTATTCTGATACGGCCCTGTGGGCAATCAGCCCATTGGCGGTTCTATACGCTTGATATGAGCACGGTCTCACACACCGGCCTCCGCATCGCTCATCCGGATGGCCCCGAGTTCACGTTAGCGGCCTTCTCCATGGGCTTCAGCAGGCCCTGGGCCGTGGCCTGGTACGCCAGCTTTCGGATCAAGTCCTTGCTGACTTCTTCCCAGGTGAAACGCCTGGCGGTGAGTCTGGCTGCCTGGCGAATCAAGTGGTCTTCCTCAGGGTGTTCAGCGAGGTAGGCCACATAGGTTTCGATCTCCTTCGGATCGGCCGTTTCCAGAATTACCGAGTTGTGGAAATGAACGGCATAGTCTTCGCCGGTGCCGCCGGTGAAGGCGATGCCTCCTGCCGCCATAGTCTCCAGTCCAACCAGTCCAAACGGCTCGTGACCGCTGTTGGCCAGGACGGCATCCGAAGCATGATAAATTACCCGCAGAAGGTCTGGCGAACAATGGCCCTGTATGTTCAGTAGATCAGCTTCGCCTGCATCTCCGATGGCTTTCAACTGGTCTCTCAGGCTGCTGGTATTATCCCTGATGTCTTTAATCTTGAGACCCAGAGAATAGGCGTGATGCAATACTTCTTCGCCGTGGGGCTCCATTCCTCCTCTTGCCAGGAGCACAGTCCTCATGCCTCTGGCCTTGAGCCTGGCTGTTGCCTCCACCGCCGAGTTCCAGGATTTGTCGGGGTCCCAGCGGGCCACCTTGGCCAATATCAGGTCGGCATTGAGACTTCTGCTTAATCTGGTTGATGCATTTGCATCGACCTCATCGAGGAGAGACTCCGGGATCCCGTTGGGAATCACCAGCGGGTTTACACCCAGCCTCCACATGATGTGCTTCATATACCGGCTTACCGTGGTGATCGTCGTAGTATATGCCAGCCGTTTCCAGTTGATATGATCAAAGCCGAACGTATTGTTGACGTTCCAGAACATCACCACACTGTCCCTTAGACCCTGGCCGTGAAGGTAGTCGCTGATGCGGCACATGGCTTCAGCGGTGTGCCATTCCTCACCCAGAATGACCACCAGCTTGTTCTGTTCCACTGCAGGCTTTACGATTTGCTCAGTCACAAATCCCGGGATCGATTCATTGAAGTCATACAGCTTCTGATCCTCTCCCTCATACACGCCATGGGGGTAGTACCGGCTGATCCACTGGCCCCAGCGGTGAAGCCAAAGGTTGCCCCCGTTGACTCGTCTCTTCGCGTTTTCCGGCGGGATCCCCGATGAAGAAGAGGTGGGTGGCAAAGCCCAGTTTGGCCAGAGTCTGCGAAAGGTTGGTTATCCTCACCCCGAGACCTCCGGCTGACGAGTACGGGTCCGGCCCCTCGAAGGATAGAATGACAAACGTAGTATTCTTTGGAGTGATGCTTGATGGTCTCATTTCAGACCTTTCTTGTTGTTTTTGTCACTGATCAGTGCAGATACTCAGGATCCCAACATATCGCCCATGCCTGTATCATCTCTTTGACAAGAGACTCGTTAAGCCGATCTTTTTCATCCAACAATACGGGTTTGGTCTCGCTCAGCCGGATGAGCAACCAGCCCTCCGATTTCTCCTCTGATCCTTTGGCTATGGTCAGTGTGCCGTTCCTGTGTTTGCGTCTTTCGAGTTCAAAGGCGGATAGCTTTGTCCAGCTTTTTCCGTCTCTTCCGTCGCCCTTATTTACCGTAAACAATCCCTTTTTCCCTATCTTGAAATCCTTTTTCTTCGATCTTCCCTGGGCAGTCCACCCGTTTATTGTCAGCAGGTAACCATGAGCATCGGCTTTCGACCTTTCCCAAATCTCGAACCGCCTTCTAGCTCCATCGGTGGTGTTGACAGCCTCCAGTTGGATGGCGCGCTTATAAATTGAGGGTTTTTCTGCCGCATAACCTGGCACTACTGAGCTCTCATGCCAGCCTGTAACTTGAATCCCATTTATCTTCCCGGCCCCTTTAGCCCTCCCTGCGTTCTGTCCGGAGACCGGTTGTTCTTCTATCCAGAATCTCCTTTCACAGTAGGGGCATACCAATTGCCTCATTTTACCTCCGTGTCACGTATCTTCACGTATAATAATCTATTATTACGTCCCTGTCAATTCCGATTTTCGCTGTCGAAAACTCATGTATGGAGTCCCATAGCGCCCGGAGGTTGACACCATAGTTCGAATGTGATATTCTAAATCGAACCTCAAGACATAGTTGTCCGATAGAGCATCTCCATAATTGGTGCCCGAGCGGGGCTAGGTGAGGATTAACAGGTAGGGGGTGTGGGGATGGGTGGGAAACGTCGCTCGTCTGCCTCAATCGGCACTCATTGTTTTTACCTCCAAAAGATCAGCCTCCCCTTATTCTCATTCTGTTTTGTGTTACCTCTATTGATAGATAAATCTTTCCCGGTTACCCGGAGGTAGCGAAAATGGTGAAAGTTATGGATAGCCCCATTGGAGAGCCACAGAAATTGGCGCGTATGGACTTGAAGCGTCGTGCCGTCGCCAAACAAAAGCAGCTCAAGAAGCTATCCGATGGTGACTTCATAGAGTTGGATGTGGCATTGCTGGCTTGTCCGAAGCCGGCCTCTTTTGCAGAAGATGAAGACTTTGCAGTCTTGAGTCTGGCAATCAGGAATGAGCGTTGGAGAAGGTGTATGAAGCACAACGGTATGTTCGGTTGGCTGAGACGGCAAACCGGTGTTGAGCGTGAGAGATTATCATCCCACTACGAGAAAGCGATGGATATCGAGTTAAACGGGAGCCGGAAGGAGAAATCTGACCATGTGGATGCCTAGCCGTTTCCATCGAGCCAATGGCGGCCACAATCACTGCCCTGAGTGTGGATGCTTTGTGAAGAAGGCTGAATCCGTCAGCGGGCAGCCCGTCATATTGTCGTGCACAAACCCGAAGTGTAGAAGCAGGCGGAGATGATTGCCCGGGCAAGATTGGACAGGAGCGGATCAATGATAAGAGAGAGAACCAAAGAGGAGCTTGTTGAAAGCGTTTTGGAGCTGGGGGAAAAGGCATTTCGTGACCTCTTCCCCATCCTGCCCAAAGAGTGGCTTAGCCTGGATCTGACTATGCCGCAGCTCAAGGTGGTGCTCCTTCTGTTCCTGAACGGTCCGGAGCGAATGGGTACCATTGCTTCTGCACTAGGTGTCAGCCTGGCCACGGCAACGGGGGTGGTGGATCGTCTGGTAGAGAAGGATATGATGACACGGGAGGGTGACCCGAACGACCGCCGCATAGTCTTAATTCGCTTGTCAGATCAAGGAGAGAAGCTGATAACAGGGCTGTGGCAATTGGCACGAGGCAACGCTGAATTGCTGTTGAAGATGCTCGATCAGCGAAAGCTGCAGCTACTTAATGAAGCACTACATACGCTTCTGGAGGCTGGGGAAGCAGCTAAAGAACAGCTGCAAATCTGACTTCTGACGCTTCTTCCTCAAGAAGCAGATATCGATAATTATAGTGGCGGTCCGCGAACCGCCACTACGCATTTCAAAACCGGTGGCCGGGCCTCAAATGATTGTGATGGACAGGTTTTGCGTGGCGATAGCCCCATTGCCGTCCTTCACCTGGACAGCGAAGCTATAAGTAGCGGCCGTTGTCGGTACGCCGGCGATATGACCGGAGGAATCCATCGACAGCCCAACCGGCAAAGTTCCGGAGCTGATTGACCAGATGTAGTAGCTTGCCCCTCCGGTGGCTATCATGTCCTCTGAGTAGGTTGTACCAACTTCTCCACCGGGCAGTGATGTGGTGCTGATGACCGGTGCCGCGTTAATAGTGATAGAGAAATCCGTCAGTCTGGTGGGTACATTGCCGGCCGGCCGGCTGGCTGCATGGCTGGCCAATATAAGGGTGAAGTCGAAGGTGCCGGCGGTGGTCGGGGTGCCGGAGATAGCGCCGGTCGAGCTGTCAATCGACAGTCCATCCGGCAAAGCCCCGGAGCTTAGGGACCAGGTGTAAGGGGTTGAGCCTCCTTTGAGATACACTATGCCTGAGTAGGCAGCCCCGACAGCGCCATCGGGGAGTGAGGTGGTAATGACATTAGGTGGCACTGCACACGCAGATAATACCAGCAGCAACGATACTAATATCACTCCAGCGGCTGTCCAGATTATGGGCAATCTTCTGTGAGCCATGGTCCACCTCCAGAGTCAGGGATGAGAAATCTATTTGCGCATAATTTTACGTCGTTCAGACCCTGTGAGGCAAGTCGGTTGTTTTGGCAGTGAATAGCGGAACTTTTTGGCTGACCTTCGACTTAACTGGCCAGTCCTGCTCTCTCCACTCAGCACTGCATCGCTGAAAAAACAAGCGATTATTCAATGGATGCTTAGCCTCACACTGTTTGGATAGGGAGTTCTGAGTAGAGTCGAACTCCCCCTGAAACACGGATTGACTGTATGGGTCTCGTTCAGATTGTATCGAAGTCAAGGTTGGAGCTACTACATCAGCGCGTCGTATGGCGAGAAGTCATTCATCGCGTGTGATGGTAGGAACCTCGATGATTGTGACATGGTCAGGCAGGAGGATGTATTAGGTCCTTCTCAATTCTACCAACAATAGCAGACCCTCGTCTACCACTAGATTCGTCGCGAGAAAACACTTGCCATGTCCATCCGTTCTTCTTGTAGAAGTACTCCAGCTTATCGAAATGGTCGCTGTCTTCGATGCTTATGTCACCCCACAAGTGCTGAATGCCTTGTGTGCCCACGTACCTCTCCACCGAGGCCAGCAACATTAAACCGATATGCCGGTTTTCCAACGACGGCTTGACCCTGATATCATCCAGCTTGCCGGATTTCGCATCAATGAAGGTCACCTGTGCTCTGACTCTCGCGTCTTCCCACACATCGGCATGAGGCACAGGACCCGATGACCAACCCAAGAACCTAGCCCGATGGGACCCGTAGGCTCTATCGTCTCGTATCACGACCTGCCACAGTGTGCCCGAACAGTCCCTCCCCATGTCTAAAATAACTTTCTTCATTGTTCACCTGTCGGATTGAGACGATCTAGATACTGCCTAGCCTGCCAGCAATCGGATCATGTATGGTAGCTTCGACTATGGTCTTGAACTCGATTTAAGTGCTGCAGGTACTCTAGTTCGTCATGCCTCAGGCAAGCCGACCAAATCTGGGTGCGCGGCCTTAAGGAGCTGAATGAGACGGCCGAGGTCGCTGTTCGCTGGCGTCGTACTAGTCTTTTCTGCAGTCTCGCGAAAAATCCTATCTAACGGAACAATCCGCAAATGGGGCGTGAGGTTCTTGCGGAATTCCTTGTTCTGCGTCCAGGCTTTTTCATTGTCTGGATCGCCAAAGATTGTACACACAATCCAATACTCAAAAGTCCTTTCTCTGGTGAGTTTGTTGACTGTCTTGCGAAAAGCGCGACCCCACTTCGGTGATGCAAGCTCTCGAAAGGCCTTCCACCTTGCCCTGCCGCCAACCGTTCGATTACGGCTGGCTATGGCGTCAATCTCCCATTGGGCATAAAAGCCGTCCTGCGAGCTCTTGCAGCTTATAGCGATAACTCTGCGAGGAGGTGCCATAAGCGGGTTAAGTCCGATGACATCAATGTCACTGTAAACACTGTCTTCCTTGACTTTCCATTCGGGGTCACTTTCTGAGGGTCGATACTTTATGTTGGTCTGAGTGAAATAACCACTCAGGTTGAGGTAGTCGGCTGCTATTTGTTCAAGAATATCTTCTTTCATAGCCTCGACCGGTTATTATATACTCACATTCTTCTCCGTAACAAGAGGAGAACCGGAGAGAAAGTGCGGCCTTCAGGTTAATTATTCTAGGTCATCGACAACCCATGTAGGCAGTCACTTCAGAGGCTCCCACTTCCAGCATTTACTATGGTCTACACTAGGCCAGGGAGGAATGAAACAACTACTGAAGGCTCTAACCGAGCTACGGGCTTATACACAATCATATCAAAGAACCCACACCCCCAATATAGTGAGACAAGCCACGGAAGCCGCTAGTGACACATACCTCATGATAGCCACAGCATTCAGGGCGCTAGGCAAGGTTCTTAGACGTCGATGTCCAAACTCCAGAAGAACTATTGATGGGTCGGCCCACTTCTCGTATGGCTGCGGTTGCCAGCTTTCGAAACTTCGCGATTGGCCATCCTTGTATTTCTCTGATGCCCAGAGGTATAGCATCCCAGCCATTATGGCTAATCCTAGAAAGAACAGAAATCCTACCCAAAGCCATGCCAATAGTTTTGTGTTTACTCCCTTGTCATCGAGGCTCAAGAGTAGTAATAGGACTGACACCAGCAGAAGAAGGGCAGGAATGCCCATGATCTGTATAACCCCAAGAGCCTGTTCCCACCGGGATGCTATGATGCCCAGCACGATAGACAGCCCAGTGACACTGGCCCCTACTAGCGCGATAACGAGCGTCTGTTCTAGGTTCATGACCTTGCCCCCTTGCCCCCAAAACCGAGTCTCCTGCTCAATCGGAAGCATCACCTGAGGCAGCTGCGGCGCAAGATAATAATACCAATTCGGCGGCCGCACTGCCAGATGCTGAGCTGACACAATGCTCCAAAATGGGCACGGCCTGTGTCGTAATCACGGGCGGGGCGTGTGTGTGCAGAAGCGGGTGCCAGAAGGACTTGGTTTTGGCACTCCGCGAGAAATGATTTTGAGTCTAAGGACCAAGATCAACCGCGCTTGGGCCGGAACGACGTTCACTTATGTTGAGGCTAAGCCCAAGCATCGGCTGCAGAGAATGGTTGGCCGGATAAGCCTCTGAGCTAAGTACGACTCAAGTATGCTGGCTTAGACTTGTTATGAGTATCTGACGGGTCTGGTCAATAGCCTGACTGATCTTGGGTAACTGATATTGGAGTCTAGCCCGTTCTTTATCTGTGCCCATGATTGGATCAAGCACAGGCATATTTCGGATTACGGTATTGGTACTCTCGATATATTCCTGCAAGTCCTCAAGCTGCTTTGTTAGATTACTGTATTCTGGAAGGCCGCCCAAGAGGAATATTACGTTAGCTATGCCTGTTGTCGAGAATTGGTGGAGAGGAATCTTGCGGTTGTTGGCGTGAACCAGGAACCTAGTGCAAAGGTGGGAGTTTCTTTCAAGTTCGCGTAAGAGAGAAGTGAAAGCATGGCTAATATCTGCGTAACTCTTGGCCCTCAGTTCGTCTATGTGATGACCTTCATAGAAATGCACCCGGTGCCGATATGGCTTCAACCGATTGTCTCGCAGTAAGATGTCCTTGGCATTGCCCGTGAATCGGCCGGAGATAATGACGTAGTAGTCAGATATGGCGACCTCCTGCTTTGTGATCAGATCCTCGAAGTTGATCTCGAACGCATGGGCAGTATGTTCTATGATGTCACCTAGCTGACTTGAGTTCCCACCCGAGATGTCGCCAACCTTTATCTGGGCTGCATAGTACTTTCTTAGAAGAAATCGATCATACTCAACGAAGAGGATATCCTTGCCAAACTCCTTGACTCCATGGTTGTTCGTGACCTCTTGAAAACCCATGTGCCTCAGGAGCGGTATAAGGACCTGATCAGTGTATTCCTTCTCAGTCATGCTGGATGCGATGCTATTGCCAACTACTCACCAACAGCGGCTCAAAGAGTTGAAACCGAGATCTGGCCAACATTGTATTTCATATTGCTGCAATAGTTGCGCAAATCTTATGGTGCAGTCGTCGAAGATGTCAAGTGTGTAAAACCATAGCCTAATTGGCAAGGTCGGACAGGATGCAGTAAGTAGGATCAGAATTCGACTATTATGTTGCATGGAGATAATTGCAGCACTGTGTTAGCAATATTCAAGTCCTTCTGGCGCTGGCCGATTCTACATCCTTGCCGACTTCCAGGGAAGAGCTGCCATTTTGGAGCGCTGGAATCGTTGCACAATCGCCAGTTTTGTTGCCTAATAGCTCACCCCAGCAGGATTCTGTTCTTGTGATGAGATACCCCTCAGGTGCCAAGTAATGGTGACTGCATATTGAAGATATGGCATGAATGATAGCTTTCATTCTGCCACCATCGATTTAGGGGAGCATTCTACGCTCCCAAGGCCTCGCTACACTTCTTTTGCTGAGTACTTCTTGACTTGGCATCCTTCTGAAATGGCCAGCCTATGCCACTTGCCATCACCAGTGAAAACAAGCCAGAAGTCACCAGTAACCCTCTGATCGCTTCTTTCGAGGGTCAAGTGCCTTATGTTAACCTTAGCATGTTGTTTGAGGTAGTGCCATGCCTGGATGGTTGCCATTTGGAGGTTTTTTCTTGTCCTCTTCTCTATTGTGTGCCCAATTATTTTCAACGAGAAGCCGACGATCAACGCCCAAATCAAAGCCGACAACAGGGGGTCCCTTTCGATATGCTCTAGGATGGTGATGATCACTTCCACAGGGGAATTCTTCTTGTATTCCACCTTTAGTTCTACGCCGTACTCTTGGGCTTGCCTCGTTAACTTGGCGGCAACCTTCAGAACTTCGTCCAGCGCAGCTTCCTCTACTGTAACAGCTATCATTGGAAATTCTGCCGTAGCTGCCCTCTTAGTGGGCTGTTGTATCTCCTTTATTTTCAGAATATTTACTTTCCCTTGGCCGTACTTACCTAAAGGAGTACCAGAGACGAAAATAACGTGGTCTCCTTTTTTACTGAGTTTACTCTTTAAACACTCTGCGGCTGCTTTTTTGAAGACTTCTTCGGGTTCCTGCCATGCTGTGCCTGTAGATGGCGAACTCTCTCCTATGCTGAATGGACAAGCTCCATAGCTCAGCAGTAATTTACGACGGCACTTATCATCGTATATGATACCAATGAGATCAACGCTAGGTCGAAATCGTGATATCATTCTCACTGTTCTTCCAGACGCAGTCGATGCAACAATAGCTTTGAATTCTTCCTCTTCGGCCAATTCGCAAGCTGCAGCACAAATTCTATCTGTGGTGCCTTGGTATTGGCTTTTCTGAAGTTTTTCTCGATATAGGTTCTCTTCCCATGCAAAGCGCTGATCACGTGCCTTACGAATCTTCTCTCTGAGCCGTTTATTTGTATCCTTGATCAAATCCTCCGAACCCCTGCGCATTTCCTGGATTCTCTGTGTATTCAAAGGGCTTTTTCTAGCATAGATTTTCTCATAATATGTTTCAGCTCTCTCGGCTATCCTAGCCATATAATTGACTGCCTGAGCTGGATATCTCCCACTGGCAGTTTCGCCCGAAAGCATAACCGCGTCTGTCCCATCCATAATGGCATTGAAAACATCATTCACCTCGGCACGCGTTGGCTTGGGATTGTCTTCCATGCTAGCAAGCATCTCGGTAGCTGTAATTACAATTTTACCGCGCTTATTGCATAGACTGATTATCTCCTTTTGTCTGCCGGGAACTTCCTCAAGACCAAGCTGCAGAGCCAAGTCGCCACGAGCAACCATGGCCCCATCGGCCACATCAAGTATTTCTTCAATATTATTTGCTCCTTGTGCTGTTTCGATCTTGGCTATTATATTCGGACAGCGGAGGCGGGCATCCTCCGCGCTATAACCAAGTTCTTGAACAAAGTAATCCTCCACAAACCCCCTAACATTCAGGATATCCCGTGCTTCTCGAACAAAAGAAACGCCAATAAACGAGATGAAACCCTGATCGTTATCACACTGACTGCCTAGAAGGAATTTCAGAGCTTCTTGGTCAGGTCTTTGAAAAGAAGGTAGACCAAGGTCCACGCCTTCAAATGTTATTCCCCAATTACTTTTTATTACTCCTTCTTTTTCCACTTTGCACTCAAGAATGCCGTGCTTTTCGTCAATGACCTTTAGAGTAGTTTTTCCATCACCTAAGGAGACCATTAGTCCTGGTTTCCCCGGTCCTAAGCGATCTCGTAATCTAGCCATGATCATGGAATACTGACTGAGTGTCATAAGCGGTTGACCATAAGCTAAGACACTGGCTCCATCCCTATTGCCCGGGCTATTATCTTTCAACAAGAGCTTGAAATCCCTTCCTTTTCTTAGTATGGCTTTCCCACCTTGTATTTCACCAAGCCTAGTTTTGGCACCAGCCAAGTCACACAAGATACCAAGATTCTTCGCCAAACCATTCTCTTCTTGTTTAAGCCAGTCAAAGATCCTTTTGTATGGCTCTTCTTGCTGATCGGCTGAATAAAAAGCCATATTCAGCCGCAGTACATCAACCATAACACAGTCTCTTCCCAGCTGCTCAAACCATGGGATCAGTGTCTGGTATCCTACGTCACTACATGCATTACCGTCGGGATCAAACAATGTGCGGCCTTCAGTACCAATAGTGGCAATAATCTTGGTCTTCAACCGTCGGCCATCTTCTCTGTAATACATTTCTCTCTCCTATTTGGACTATTGGTGTAGGTATTTTGCTATTAGACACTTCGTTCTTAAACTCACGCCTTCTATCTTCATAAGATTAGGCTCCAGTCATTAACATTCCCACAAATCACCCCGAAAAGCGTGATCGCACTGACATAGCGCATTCGATATGTTCAGTGGTAAGATACTAGCCTTTGTCTATCATAATGTCAATAATGCTGAGTGAGTCATTAAACGTTTCGTCACATTGTGATTGTGCAGGTCAGCCACTCACATTTATATCTGACCGCCCCAACGTGCTATAATTGAACCCGCAAAGGAACAAGCCTGCTAGATGAAGAAGCGTGTTTTCTCCGGTGCCCGCCCCACAGGCCGACAGCACATCGGCAACTACCTCGGGGCAATCCAGAATTACGTCAGTCTCCAGGAAGAGTACCAGTGTGTCTATTGCATTGTTGACCTCCACGCCCTGACTACCCTTCAGGGTGCTGAGGCAGTTGGCCACATTCAACAGAATATCCGCGAGATGATCCTCGACTGGCTGGCAGCCGGCCTTGATCCCAAGAGGAGCATCCTCTTCGTGCAGTCAGAGGTGCCCGAGGTGACCGAGCTTCACACCCTGCTGAGCATGACTACCCCGCTGAGCTGGCTGATGAGGGTGCCCACCTTCAAGGAGAAGGTGAAGATGCAGCCGGATAATGTGAACTACGGGCTGCTGGGCTACCCGGTGCTGATGACCTCAGACATCGTGCTCTATAAGGCCGAGTTTGTCCCGGTGGGTGAGGACCAATTGCCCCACCTGGAGCTGGCGCGCGAGATCGTGAGGCGGTTCAACAGCCTTTACGGCGATACCTTCCCGGAACCGCAGCCGAAGATGACCAGCGCACCGCTGATCCTGGGCCTGGACGGCGTGCAGAAGATGAGCAAGCAGCTTAATAACCACATCGAGCTGGCCGCCACGCCGCAGGAGACCGCGGAGCGGATAATGACCGCTTTCACCGATCCAGCCCGGAAGCGCAAGAGCGATCCGGGGCATCCCGAAATCTGCAACATCTACCGCCTTCATCAGTCGTTTAAACCCGGCAAGGCGGAGGAGATAGCCCCGCAGTGCCGCAGCGCGGCCATCGGCTGCGTGGAATGCAAACGGCTGCTGGCCCAGGAGATCAACGAGGCCCTGGCACCCCTCCGCGAAAGGCGGAGTGAGCTGGCTACCAGGCCGGAGTATGTCAGGGATGTGCTGGCCGAGGGGGCGCAGCGCGCCCGGACTATCGCCAGGGAGACTATCAGAGAAGTTAAAGACAGGATGGGTCTTATTCCGAAGGGAACATGATGGTGCGTTTACCTTTGTCCCGAAGCGGCAGAGAAGCTCTGGAGGTAGCCACCCAGGCAGCGGAGGAGGCAGGAAGCCTCCTCTTAAAGCATATGCACGGCCAACTGAAGCTGGGGTACAAGGAGGGTAGAGCCAACCTGGTTACCGATGTGGATGTTCTGGCCGAGAAGAGCGTCATGTCCGTTCTCCGCAGTGAGTATCCGGGTTTCGATATCCTTTCCGAGGAGTCGCCGGCCATAGCCCAGGGTTCCCCGTATACCTGGGTCATCGACCCTCTGGACGGTACCAATAACTACGTCCACGGCGTTCCCTTCTTCTGCGTGGCCATCGCCCTGGCGAGCAGCCAGGAAGTGCTTTTGGGAGTGACTTACGATCCGGTGAGGAGAGAGCTTTTCGCGGCGCAGAAAGGATGTGGCGCCTCAGTTAATGGACAGCCGATCTCCGTGGCCCGGCGCACGTCGATGAAGGAGTGTTTTCTGGGCTGTGACCTGGGCTATGATGCCGATAAAGGGAAGGCGATGCTGGACGCTGCGGGGTCTTGCTGGCCCGAACTGGGCGGTCTGAGGTTGATGGGGTCGGCAGCTTTGGGCCTGGCTTACGTCGCCTGCGGGCGGCTGGATGCTTACATCCATCCCCGTCTCTACCCCTGGGATCTGGCCGGCGCCGTTGCGCTGGTGGAGGAAGCAAAGGGGAAGATGACCGACTGGCAGGGCAAACCGGCCACTATTCACAGCAGGGAGATCGTGGCGGGCAATGAGATAGTGCACCGGCAGTTTCTGACACTGATCGAGGGCCAGCCGCAACTGCATTTCAAGGACATCTGAGGCATATTGAGAGATCATAGCTCATGGATCGTAGAGGGTGGGGACTACAGAGATTGCTTCACCGGAGGGCGCTTCGCGAAGCGCCCCTACAGTCTCCTCTCAATGACACAGAAAAGCATTCCCCGCAGTGACACAGGAATGGAGGGGGCCCTGGTGTGGTGCCCTACGCAGGGCGGTGCTTGTGGACGAACCTGGCCATTCTACGCAGCGCTTCCTCAATATTGCTCATTGAGGTTGCATAGCAGCAGCGGACATGCCCTTCCCCGCATTTGCCGAACGCTGTGCCGGGGACTACAGCCACCTTCTCTTCCATGAGCAAGCCCTCCGCAAACTTCTCTGAGGACATGCCGGTGCTTCTGATCGAGGGAAAGGCGTAAAAAGCCCCCCTGGGCTCGAAGCAGTCCAGCCCCATATCGTTGAGTCCCTTGATAATGACACGGCGGCGGCGGTCGTATTCTGCTATCATCCGCTTGGCTTCCGGCTCCCCTGACCTGAGGGCTTCGATGGCTGCCGTCTGCCCCATGGTGGGAGCGCAGAGCGCCGTGTATTGATGGATCTTGGTCATAGCAGCGATGATCTCGTGCCTGGCGGCCGCGTATCCGATACGCCATCCGGTCATGGCGTAGGCTTTGGAAAAGCCTCCCAGCATAATGGTGTGGTCTTTCATCCCGGGCAGGCAGGCAAAGCAGGTAGGCTCCATGTCATAGACCAGCAGGTTGTAGATCTCGTCGGAGATGACCAGCAGTTTGCGCCGCCTGGCTACATCGGCTATCTCGGCCAGTCTTTCCATTTCCATTACCGCCCCGGTGGGATTGGCCGGGTAGCCGATGAGGATGGCTTTGGTTCTGGGCGTGATGGCAGCCTCAACGTCGGCGGCCGGCAGCCTGAAGTCATTCTCACAGTAGGTGGGAACCTGGACGGGCACGCCGTCGGCAAAAAGGACGCATGCCGGATAGGCCACGTAGGCCGGATCGGGCATGATCACCTCGTTTCCAGGGTCGAGGATGGCCCGCATAGCCAGGTCGAGTCCCTCGCTGACACCGCTGGTGATGAGGAGTTCGGTATTGGGATCGTAGTCCAGATCATAGGTCCGCTTGAGGTAGGCAGACAGTTCCTGGCGCAGTTCCAGCATCCCCGCATTGGAGGTGTACATGGTGAAGCCTTGCTCCAGTGAATGAATGGCTGCCTCGGTGATATGCCACGGGGTGGCGAAGTCTGGCTCGCCCACTCCCATGGAGATAACCCCCTCCATGGAGGAGATGAGATCGAAGAACTTCCTGATACCTGAAGGCGGTACCTTATCCAGACGCCTTGTCGTGCACTTTTTCATATGGTCAGCGGCAATCGCCTGTCCTCCCCTCCGGCATCCAGGATTTCGCCGTCCTCCTTGTAGCGTTTGAGCAGGAAATGGGTCACTGTTCCCTGGACACCATCCAGGGGAGCCAGCTTCTGAGAGACGAAGGAGGCGACTTCCTGCATGGTCTTGCCGACCACAAAGACCGCCAGGTCGTAGGTGCCGGAGACCAGATAGAGCGTGCGAACCTGAGGGAAGCGGTAGATGCGTTCGGCCACAGAATCAAAACCCACGTCCTTCTGGGGCTGCATTTTTACCTCGATCATGGCCCATATCTTCTCATCATGGCCTAACTTCTCCCAGTTAATCATGGTCTTGTACTTCACAATGACGCGTTTCTTCTCGGCCTTCTTGATGATGTTATTCACCTCAGCCACTGACATGCCGGTCATGGTGGCAATCTGTTTCGGTGTTGCCCTGGCATCGTTTTCCAGAATCTCCAGAATCTTCCTCATCCCAGCTCCTTTCGGCCGCGTCTCCAACCGACCACTCATGTTGTTGCTCATTATAGTGGATGGATTCATTGTTCTCAAGGGTTGTGAGGATATGAGGACTGGCACGGCTATTCGGAAGTTACCACCTGCATTGCATTTGCGATGGTGTTTCTTCTGTGTTACAGTGGATATAAGGGATGTAATAAGAATTACATTATTTTCAGCGAGGAGTGAGATGGAAGCTAAAGTAAAGAAAGCGGATGCACTTGATGACATCTGGGTGCTGTGGAACCGGACTGCGCAGGCAATACGCAGAGCCAGAGAGGTTGAACTGCACGGAGTGGCCGAGCTCTCGTTGATCGAGGCGAGCGTCATTTACTTCGTGAAAGCGTCCAAGGAGCCGGTAACCCCTGCCATACTGGCGCGTTCTCTCTACAGGGAGCCTCATACAATATCAGGGCTGATCAGCCGCATGGAAAAGCGGGGTCTGGTCCGAAAAGAAAAGACCCTGGCCAGGAAGAACCAGGTCAGGGTGGTATTGACCAAGAAGGGTGAGCAGGCCTTCAAAGAACAGAGCAAGGCGGATGCCGCCCAAAAAGACTTGATATCCTGCCTGTCAGAGAAAGACCGCGATAATCTGAGGACATGCCTGGAGAAGTTACACAGGAAGGCAATCGAACTGATCCGGGAGAGCAAGCGACTGCCTTATCAATAGATTGCCGGTGGACTGCTTCTACCTGACTGAATAGTCATTTGATCAGCGCGATACATCCCGGCGCTGTTTCAGGTTTTGCTTTCCTCCAGAACCGCCAGTGCGTCCACAGGGCAGTAGTCCACACAGACGAGACAGTCATTGCACTCCTCGCGGTTTATCCGGCATACCCCCCAGGCCTTCAGTGCCTCGCGGGGGCAGATGGTGACACACAGACCGCAGCCGACACATCTATCATCGTCAACCACCAGCATAGGTTACCTCCTTTTCGGGATCAGGCTGCAGCGGGTTTGATCCGCTGTTTGATATCTTCCACTACGATGCGGGCAGTTTCAGCGCAGGCGGGCAGACCCAGGGGCACCAGGGGTGCTACCCCGTCACCCACATTGTACAGGTTCTCTACAGAAGTCTTCTGAGTGAGGGCGCCCGGCATGGCCCGGTACATCGGCCAGTCCTTCTGCCAGTAGCTGACGTGCAGGATTTCAGCCTCCCGATCGAATCGGGGGATGCTGTCTCTTATATCCTGGACTACCAGGTCGATTTCTCTGGCGGTATTCATAGGTAGAAAAGAGGAATCCGGGGCAGCCCATGCCTGGAGCAGGTGTTTCCCCTTAGGGGCGAATTCCGGATAGGCTAGGCTGGTGCACATCATGGTCATCTGCCTCCGGCCTTCAGGGACAACCATAACCCCGGGGAAATCAACCAGGGGCTTTTCACTGGAAACCTCAATGCAGATATATGAGAGGGGCCGCACGTTCTCCTTCAATTCCTTGAGATACCCTTTGTCGAAGTGTTTGGTTCCTGCCAGTTCTACTGTCTGGTGCGGGCCGGCATCACTGATGACCGCGCCGGCGGCTATATCCAGCTCGATGCCGTTTTGCTCCACAATTATCCCTTTGGCTACCTCGTCCTGCACTACGATGCGTTTTACCCGGCAGGAGGTCCGGACTTGCCCGCCACGGGCTTCTATGACCTTCACCAGTTCTTTCATCAGGGCCAGAAAACCTTGGGGGTGAGCGCCGGCGCTGGCTCCGGTGCCGAATCTGAGCTGCCGGATGAATTCACTGGCCGGCATATCGTTGAAATTAACGCACTGATAATTGACCAGTCCCCTGAATATGGCCAGGACCTTTTCGTTCTGAGTGTACTGCAGCAGCCAGTCATGAATCGAGATGGCGCCGGAGGGTTCTTTCCAGGCAAAGGCACGCCGAATGGCTCCCATGACCCTGGCGGTCTCGGCATCATCGGCAAAATTGGAGATCAGCCCTTTCAGGCCACCCTTCGGGGCCATGAGGTAATCCTTGCCGCCCATCCTGAAACTGAGCTGCATCGGAAAGCCGCGTACCGGGAAGGCAGCCCCTACCTCTTTGAAGACCCTCTCGACTACCCCGCCGGTCTCCACATAGAGGGCGCCTGTGGGGAGGGTAAACCCCTTGTACTTCGTTGATGAAGCCCGGCCGCCTACGAAGGGCAGCTTCTCGACGACAAGGGTCTTATAGCCTGAGTGAGTGAGGAGGGCTGCGGAGCACAACCCGCCCATGCCGGCGCCCACAATAACCACATCGTACTTTCCTTGTTTCAAATGATCACCTCCCAAAGAGCCTCCCTGTGCCGTGAATTATTGACGACTATGGGCGTGTATTCAACCGGTTACCGCACAATAACCAGACTGATGCGGTGGTTTTCCCAGAGTCGATCCTCTATCTCGCCATCAAACCAGTGCTGGCGCTCATCGCTTTCCGTCCTGTCAAGGACAAATGCGATGGCACAGGAATACTGGACAGAGTAGAACAGCGAACTGCCGACGGCAGAGGCTAACACATCCGCCAGATCCTCACCCCTCGGGGCCAGCTTCACCGTAATAGCGATGCCGGGCAAATCCCGCGCCTCAACGGTCATGTCCGGCCAGAAATCAGTTCCATAGGCCCACACTGACCTGATCTTGCCTTTGTCCCTTCCGCTGACCCAAACCGAGCCAAACTCACCCATCTCGGCATTGATGAACTCCGTGACAATCACGGCAAGGTCAAGCAGCAGGTCGTCTTCCGAATCATACTCTCCAAACTCAGTATTCTGCAGCTTCTCACAGAGCTGATCAACAATCTCGAGAACATCGAGTTTCTGCATCATTTAAAAACAGGCCTCCTTATATGAATCTTAAAGATCCTCACCTTATAGTGGTGGTTTCTTCCTATGCCAGTCAGTGGACTGTTCATAGGCAAAGGCAATGCGCAGCAGGGTCTCTTCACTGAGAGGCTTGCCGATTATCTGCATGCCTGCGGGGAGTCCGTCGACAAAGCCGGCGGGAATGGAGATGGCCGGGACTCCTGCGATATTGACGGGCAGGGTGCAGACGTCGCTGAGGTACATCTGCACCGGATCATTCATCTTCTCACCGATTTTGAAGGGCACTGTGGGAGAGGTGGGAGTGATCAGGGCATCGAATTTTTCAAAGGCACGGTCGAACTCCTGTCTTATCAGGGTGCGTACCTTCTGGGCCTTCAGGTAGTAGGCATCGTAGTAGCCTGCCGAGAGGGCATAGGTGCCCAGCATGATGCGCCGTTTCACCTCGGCCCCGAAACCGAACTGTTTGGTCTTTTCCAGGGCGTCCCACATACTGCTAGCGTCCCGGGCAGAGAAACCGTACTTCACTCCATCATAGCGGGCCAGATTAGCGGAGGCCTCCGAGGGAGCGATGATATAGTAAGCAGCCAGGGCATATCGCGTATGAGGTAAGGATACATCCCACTCTACCTTGGCTCCCAGTTCCTCCAGCCGCTTGATGGCGCTGTGCATGGCATCCGCTACGCCCTTTTGCATCCCGGAGACGAAGTACTCCTGGGGTATCCCCAGGCGCAGTCCCTGGAGGTGGGGGATAAGCGACTTGGTGTAATCAGGCACGGCGTGAGGTAGCGATGTGGAATCTCTGGAGTCATGGCCGGAGATGGCATTCATGACGATGGCGCAGTCGGTGACGTCTTTTGTTAAAGGCCCGATCTGATCAAGAGAGCTGGCAAAGGCTATCAGTCCAAACCGGGAAACCCTTCCGTACGTTGGTTTGAAGCCCACTACGTTGCAGAATCCGGCAGGCTGGCGGATGCTCCCGCCGGTGTCGGAACCAAGGGCATAGATGGCCTCGTCGGCAGCTACAACCACCGTGGAGCCCCCGCTGCTGCCGCCGGGGACACGGCTCAGGTCCCACGGGTTATGGGTGGGGAAAAAGGCGGAGTGTTCGGTGGAAGACCCCATGGCGAATTCATCCATATTGGCCTTGCCCAGCATGACCATTCCGGCGGCATTCAGCCTCTCCACGACTGTAGCATCATAGGGCGGTATGAAGTTTTCCAGCATCCTGGAGCTGCAGGTGGTGCGTACCCCGTTGGTGCACATGTTGTCCTTGATCACTGCCGGGATGCCGGTGAGCGGTGTGGCCTCGCCCCGCGCTATTCTCCGGTCGGCTTCTTGCGCTTGCTTTAAGGCCAGATCCCCGCTGACGGTCACAAAGGCGTGGACTTTCTGGTCCACGTTTGATATCCGGTCGAGGATGGTCTTGGTTAGCTCTAGGGAGGAGACTTCACGGCGACGGAGCAGATCACCTGCCTCATGGGCGGTCAATTGATGGAGATTCATTTCTACTGCTCAAGCACCGCACGTACCTTGAAATGGTCTTCTTCCTGGTTGGGGGCATTGGCGAGCACTTTGTCAGCAGGGAGTGATGAGGTAGCCTCGTCATCCCTGAGGACGTTTTCGAGGGCAATGGAGTGAGCTGTAGGTGCCACATTGGTGGTATCCACCTGCTGCAATATCTCGAAGTTCTCGAGGATGTTGGAGAGTTGTTCCCTTAATCTTTCTACATCATCCTCGCTGAGACCCAAGTGGATCAGGAGAGCCAGATGCTTTACTTCCTCACGACTCAGCTTCATTTCAGTGCATTTCCCCTAAAAGCAGACGCTCTTGGCTTGAAGAAACCTAATTATAGCATTGGCTGAAAGCCACGGGCAATTTGTGCAATGTAGGGGCGGTTCGCGAACGGCCCCTACAGTAGTTGAGAGCTCTTTCAAAGAAAGATTTCATGCCTCCGTAGATATCCACAGGCAGAGCCTGTGGCAGTCATTGGCCGATCACTATCACCCGAACTGGGCACCCCAGATGGACTTGATAACGTTTTGCATGTCTCGAGCTTTCTCAGAGCCGGTAGGATACTTATTCGCGCTCAGTTGCCCCCCAAATCGGTCGACGATCACCGGCTGAATATGACAGTACCCCTTGAGACCAATCTCACCATTCACCCGTCCCACACCACTGTTCTTCACTCCGCCGAACGGGGCCTCCGGTATGCCAAAGGTGATGGTCATGTCATTGATGTTCACGCTTCCTGAATTGATGCGTTTGGCGATCTCCAGGCCCTTATCGATATTATTCGTCCATACATTGGCTCCAAGCCCAAAGACGCTGTCATTTGCCATCCGGATGGCCTCGTCTTCGTCCCGTACCTGCATGATGGGCATGACGGGGCCAAAGGTCTCCTCACTCATGACAAGCATGCTGTGGTTCACGTTGGCGAGCACCGTCGGCTCGAAGTAGAGGCCAGCCAGATGCGGATTCCGGCGACCCCCGATGAGCACCTTTGCTCCTCTGGCCACTGCATCAGCGACATGTTGTTCAACAACTTCCATCTGCTGTGGAGAGAACAGCGCTCCGACATCGAAGTCGCCGTCAATACCCTGCAGTAGCTTCGAGGTGCGTTCCACGACTTTCTGAATGAACTGGTCAGCCACTGAATCAACTACGTAAACCCGCTCGGTCCCGCAGCAGTACTGCCCGGCATTGGTGAAGCATCCGGCAACCGCACCCCCGGCCGCATTGTCCAGGTCGGCATCGGCACAGACTATCATTGGATCTTTCCCACCGAGTTCGAGGGTACACGGGATCAGTCTCTCAGCACATGCCCTCGCCACCTCCCGCCCGACCGGGACACTCCCGGTGAAGCTGATCTTGTCCACGCCTGATTCAAGGAGAGCTTGGCCAGTCTCACTGTCGCCGATGATTACCGTCATGACTCCATCCGGTATCTCGGCCTCGTGAAAGAGGTCGCCGACCAGCTTACCCGACATTGGAGTGATGGAAGATGGCTTAAGCACCACCGCGTTGCCTGCCATCAGAGCCTGGATAGTGGGCACGATGGAAAGCACGAATGGGCCATTCCACGGGCTGATCACCCCCACCACACCGAGGGGCTTGTACATGATGTAAAGTTCCTTGACCATGGAGAGCGTACCATGGATGTCCACCTTCTGGGTGGCCAGGAATTTGGCCGTGTTCTTAGCATAATAGTCCAATGCATCACAGGCCGGGAAGATATCGATATTCAAGACATCGATGCGAGGTTTGGGCCCCTCACTTACAATAACGTCAATGAAGTCGTCCTGACGGTCAAGCAGTATCTTGAGGGCCTTCAGCATGTACTCTCCACGTTGCTCAAAGGAGAGCGCTGCCCAAGCGGGCTGGGCCTGGCGGGCCTTCCGGACTGCGGCACGGACATCTTCCGCAGTCTGTACCTCTATCTGACCAATTAGCTCCAGTGTGGCGGGACTGGCAATAGAAAGACGACGCCTGGCTCCGGGTTCTGTTTTGAGCGGTTTGACAATAGCCATGTATGACCTCCTTCCGTTTTTTTGAGACTCCACGGTCTCCCAACTAGCTTTTCCAGGATCATGGGGCGCAGCACACTGTGTAAGTAGGCTACGGTGTAGCGCATCCTGCGCCGGCTGGGAGGAAGGCGCACCCAGTGGTCTTATGCCGATGGTCGAACTGACCTAGCCCACCTGCTCGAAAGGGGGAAGGCGGACATCGTGCACAACTGGTGCCTAAATGCATGAGCCTGGCTCGTCTCTGCCTTTGCCTTTGCTTCCCGCTACTGGTACCGACTTTGTCCGATGATCGACGATCACAGCGACATTAGCCGCAATCGTGGCCAGTCTACATGGCAGCGCACACAGCAATATGTGCAGACACTACCCACTCCCATCAGAGCAGTCATGCCAACAACCGCCAGGTCTTTACAGACCACGGCATCTGGCAGACAACTGCCGCTTCAGGGCGTGCCTAGACTGTATCGATAAACGCAAGCCGGGAAATTGAGGCTCGGGGAAGGGGACATGTACGTCGCACTTGGGCGACGAGCCCAACCTTATCAGCCGCAGGCTAGACTAGATACGCGCACAGACACCACGACTCAGGAATAGCTTTCCCAAGTTGGTATGCCATTGCAGCTACCAGCGGCCAAAAAAGAAAGCGCCCACTTCCAGCCGGGGCGCTCTGTCAGAAGATGTCACCTAGCATTTCTCTCCTTTCCAAATGGGAGGCACGAGCGTTTCCACTCGCACCCTCGGGGCCGAAGCCCACCGGCTGAATGCCATACCCATTAGGGATTGGGACATTTCAGCTCGGAGATATCACCAAAAGCAGCTGACTTCGTGCTGTCTCTGTCCTGCTGCTATTGTGATATAAACTTTAGCAGAGGTCTGCATGGGTGTCAAAATGTGTAAACTGTCCGTCCTTGTCGGCGAGATGATGGTTCGCGGTAGCTTGCAAACCTTGGAGGTACTCCAGTATCATACGGCTGTACAATCAACCCGAGCGCCCACTGGAGATTCTTGTGCCTAAGATTTATTTCATTGATGTCACTAACCGGGATACAGTGCAGGCCTCCCGAATTAACCTTTCCAAGCTGCAGAAAACGATGGTGAACCTGTATCTCGGCCAGATGGGTATCCATCAGTCGGAGTTTGCCTTCCCTTATGCCAGGATCGAACGTAACTACGTGCTGGCGAACCTGCAGTTGAAGGAAATGGGGGTGATGGGGGATCTCATTCTGGAGGGCTGGTGCAGGGCTCTGGTTTCCGATGTAGCTGAGGCAGTCCCCACCGGTGTGAAGGATCTGAACCTTTCCATATCTACTTCGGATCAGATGATTAGACACAAGTTCAGCGGGAGGCTGGATCGAGAGGCTGTGATACGGGAGATGGTAGCGGCGGTGACCTATGCCAAGGAGCATGGTGTGAAAACCGTCGGGGTGAATGCCGAGGATGCATCCCGGACGGACCTGGGTTTTCTGGTGGCTTTTGCACAAGCAGCGAAAGGGGTTGGTTCAGACAGGATGAGGTACTGTGACACCTTGGGTTACGAAACGCCGAATACCATCTATCGGAGGGTGAAGGCTCTGGCAGAGCAGGTAGAAATGCCCGTCGAAATCCATTGCCATAATGATCTTGGCATGGCGGTGGCCAACTCCATTGCCGGGGCGCGTGGAGCCATTGATGGAGGAGTGGACGCCTATATCAATACCTCGGTGAACGGGTTGGGTGAGAGGGCCGGGCAAGCGGATTTGCTGAGCTGTATTCTGGCTATCAAGTTCGCCCGGGAAATGGAAGAATACAAAATTGGTGACCCTCTGAACCTTAGAGTCTCGGCCAAACTGGCCAGCTACGTTTCCTACGCCTTTGGCGTTCCGATTCCCATCAATCAGCCCGGAGTAGGGGAGAATGCCTTCGCTCACGAGGCTGGTATTCATGCTGACGGCGCTCTTAAGGACCGCCGCAATTACGAGCTTTATGACTATGAGCTTCTCGGTCTGGATCTGGAGGCCCCGCCTCCCAAAGGGAGGGTGATTACGACCGGTGAATTTGGGGGGCTGGCTGGCTTTGAACATGTATACAACAGGTTAGGTATCACCTTCAGCACCAAGGAGGAAGCCAAACGCATCCTGGATTTGGTTCGCTACGCCAGCGCCCATAACCAGATCAATCTCACTGACGACGAACTTTGCTTCATTGCCAAGTACCCCGATCAGGTGCGCCAGATCCTCACCATCACGCCGTAGAAAATGGAGCGGCCCCGAAGGCCTTGGCGAGACAATTTGAATTTGAAAAAGGAGTTCATGCCCTCTATAATTGAGAGTGTGACTGGGCTCTTACGGGTTAGCGATCTTACACACATCTGGGGGCATCATCTATGACAGAGACCAATCAGAACATTGTTCTCATCAAGAAGCTGCCGCTGAAGGTAGCTGATCAGTACATGGGACTGATCACTCTCAATCGCCCGGACGAAATGAATCCTCTGAACTGGGCCATGGTGAAGGAGCTGCGCAAAGCTCTGGAAACCCTGTCAAGTGACGCCAGCGTCCGCGTCATCGCCATCACCGGCGCCGGCCGGGCTTTCAGCGCCGGCGGCGACCTGAAAGCCTACATGTATTTGTATCGCCACGAGACCGAATACCGAGGATTCCTGCATGATATGCGGGTCACTTTTGACTCCATGGCCACGCTTCCCCAGCCGGTGGTGGCTCTGATCAACGGCTATTGCATTGCCGGGGGAATCGAGCTGATGGAGGCCTGTGACTTCGCCTACGCCGCCAAGTCAGCCAAGATTGGCGATGGCCATCCTAACTTTGGCCAGATAGGTGGCGCTGGGGGCAATGTTCGGTTGCCGCGCTTGATTTCGCCGCCCAGAGCCCGTGAACTCCTCTTTACCGGCAAACTGCTGACTGCCGATCAGGCCCTGGACTGGGGGCTGGTGAATCGGGTAGTGCCTGATGACAAGCTTCTGGACGCCGGCCTGGAGTTTGCCAATGTGATAGCTGATAAAAGCCCTCTGGGCACCCGGCTCACCAAGGAACTCTGCAACTTGAGCTTGAATATGCGTTTGGAGGATGCTCTCCACCTGGAGATTCAAGAGAACGTTCACTACTGCGTCTCCGGCTATGACAGCTATGAAGGGCTGGTGGCCTTCGATGAGAAGCGTCCGCCGAAGTTTGAGGGCAGGTGATACATGGCTAAACTTGATGCGGCAATTGTAGGGGTTGGCTTCACCGAGTACTCGCTCGATTCCGGACGTAGCATTCTGGCTTTGGCTGTCGAGGCCTGCCAGAAGGCAATGGCCGATGCCGGGCTGGGCCCCAAAGATGTTGATGGGATTCTCGAATTCAGCCTGGGCGATTCTGTTCCGACGGAGAGCGTTGCCGCCGGCCTGGGGTTGCCCGAAGTCAACTACGCCGCCGACTGGTTCTGCGGCGGTTTTGCTCCCTCTGCCCTGGTAGCCACCGCCAGCATGGCCGTGGCCAGCGGAATGAGCAAGGCAGTTCTCATATACCGGGCCATGAATGGTCGCTCGGGCTTCCGGCTGGGGGGCGCGGGTGGCGGGGATGCCTTCCGCCCCAAGTGGGGGGCCCAGTATCGCGTGCCATACGGTTGGCTGACCTTCGGCCAGAACATGGCTCTCTGGTGCCGGCGTCATATGGAGAAATACGGCACCAAACAGGAGCACCTGGGGGCTATCGCCATCTCGCAAAGGGAGAGCGCCCTGCTCAACGAACGTGCCATTCAGCGCAAGCCGCTGACCCTTCAGGACTACATGGCTTCCCGCGTTATTGCGGAGCCTTTCCATTTGTTTGACATGTCCCTGGAAACCGACGGCGCCTGCGCCCTGTTGGTTACTTCCAAAGCAAGAGCCAGAAACTGCCGCATGAAGCCGGTGTATGTGAGGGCAGCGGGACACTTCGGGAAGGCCACCGTCGCTGACCCGATGTGGGCCGACAGCTTCCTCTGGCCGGACCTGACCGAGAACTACACCAAATTCCTGGCTCCCAGATTGTACGAGGAGGCGGGGCTGAAGCCGGAGGATGTCGATGTGGCGGAAATCTACGACTGCTTCACCTATACCGTCCTGATGGCGCTGGAAGGTCTGGGTTTCTGCCCCAAGGGCGAAGGTGGACCTTTTGCTGCTTCGGGCGCAATAGGACTTCATGGGAAGATACCGGTCAACACCAATGGCGGCATGCTCTCGGAAGCTTATATTCATGGAATGAACACCGTCGCTGAAGCGGTCATGCAACTGCGCGGCGAGGGAGGAAAGCGTCAGGTGCCCAATGCTGAAGTGGCCATGGTCACTTCCGGCGCCACCACTATCGGCAGCGCCTGCATCCTGACGGTCTAGTGAGGAAAGCCAAGAATGGAACGATATATAGTTCATCCAGAGGCAGACCAGGACAGCACACCATACTGGCAGTCGCTGCGGCAGCATAAAGCCAAGCTGCAGAAGTGCGGCAAGTGCGGCCGCTTTCGATTCCCCCCTTCTCCCAGTTGCTACTACTGCGGTACCTTGGGGGGAAACTGGGAGCCCGTCTCGGGCAAAGGGGTGATCTACACCTGGATCGTGATTCATCACCCGGTGGACAAGCGATTGAGCGGGGAAGTGCCTTTTGTGGTGGCTATGGTAGACCTGGAGGAAGGCCCTCGCATCGCCGGGAGATTGATCAACGCCGATCGCGCCAAGATAAAGGCCGGCATGCCGGTTAGAGTCCGGTATGACGATATGGATAGCGAGCTTACTCTATTGAACTTCGAGCCGGCCTAGAAGTCGTGACACACGGGTTCCCGCACTTTAGTAGTCTCAGAACCTATTTCAGCAGAGAGGGCTGGAAGGTTAGATAAGAGGAGGTTAGACCATGATTACTTCCGCACAGTTTGTGGAAAGGCTGAAAACAATGCGGCCCAACTGCTACATGCATGGGGAGTTGATACAGCGCGACGACCCACGCATGATGATTTCCATGAAAGACATCTTGATGACCTACGACCTGGTGGACAACCCGGGGTATAAGGACTTCATAACGGCCACTTCCCACCTCACCGGCAAGACCATCAACCGTTTCACTCACATCCATCAAAGCGTGGATGATCTGCTGAAGAAGCAGTTGATGACCAGGGTGCTCAGCCGCCTCTCCGGCACCTGCATCCAGCGCTGCATGGGTGTGGACATGATGAACGCTCTGTCCATAGTAACCAAAGAGGCCGACGAGAAGAACGGCGGCAAGACTGAGTATTATGAGCGTTTCAAGGCATTCTGCAAGGAGTTCCAGGAGAAGGACATGGTGGGCGCCGCGGCCCAGACCGACGTCAAAGGCGACCGCCTGCTCCGGCCCCACGAACAGACAGACCCGGACATGTATATGAGGGTGATCGAGAGAAATGCGAAGGGAGTAGTGGTGCGGGGATGCAAAGTACACACTACCGTCGGCCCCTACTGCGATGAGCTCATTGTCACCCCCTGCCGCACCTTGACCAAGGATGAAGGCGACTGGTCCATCTGTTTCTCCATCCCGGCAGACGCCAAGGGAGTACACATGCTGGTCGAAGCCGCCAATCCCACTCCCCGCAAGGCCCTGCCGGCGGAGGTAGAGAAACACGGCATCGCCCACAGCGTCACTATTTTTGATGATGTGTTCGTGCCCTGGGACAGGGTATTTCTGGACAACGATCCTGCGCTGGGCGGCCGTGCGGCGCTTCTCTTCGCGCTGTACCACAGGCACAGCTACACAGGATGCAAGCCCGCCTATACGGATCTACTGATGGGCACCACCGCGCTCATCGCCGAAGTCAGCGGCATTGAGAAGGAGCAGCACGTCAAACACAAGCTGGCGGAGATGATATCCATTGCCGAGTTGGTGTTTGCCGCCGGCATCGCCGCAGCCTACACATCCACCAAGGCTTCTTCTGGAACACAGGTACCGAATGTCATCTACTGCAACGTTGGCCGGAGACATGCCGGTGTCAACATCTACCACGAGTATGACAGTTTGTGCGACGTCTGCGGTGGACAGCCACAGACCATGCCCTATGAGGAAGAGTATGCTGATCCCAAGTGGAGAGCTTATCTCGACAAGTACTTCGCCAGGAAGAAGGACGTTGACCCTGAAGTAGTGCACCGCGCCTTCCGCCTGGCTCAGGATTTGATTGCCGGGCCGGTTGCCTCCAACATGCAGATCGCCGGAGTTCATGGCGGTGGTTCTCCCATAATGGAGGACATCGCCATATTGGGCAACTACCCCATGGAGGAGAAGAAGAATATCGCCAGAAGGCTGGCTGGCATCCCTGAGAAGGAAATCAAGCCGAAGGAAGCCAAGAAGTAGCCAGGAAGTCTATCTAAGGTTTCAGCCTTCAAATGCACGCCGGACCGGCTGCAACGCTGGTCCGGCGTTTTCCATGTCCGGGTCTATGTGCCGCCGAATCTTCAACGTGATGACAGCACGCGGCAGTTGCCTCTCCACCTGCACTTGGTGAGGCACAGCGGCAAAGGGGTCTTCTGCCGAATCAGTACCGAGAGGTATCCGGCAGTCAGCCTGTCTCCGTAGGATATCTCCATTCCTCTGAGAACGATGGCATCCCATTTTCGGACGGCGTTCTCGTCCCCATCAGGACTCTGGCAGCGACCATCCTGGCAAAGGGTACATTTCTGGCAGAGGTCATCTGTCCCCTCAACCACCTCTATGAGTGTAGCTGGTTGGGATTCGAGAGCTTCCCTGATATGGTTCGCTAGAGTGTTGAAGGCTTCTCCCCGGTCGAAAGTCTCCAGAACCAGAAACGGCTCACACATGATGTGGTGTGGACGAAGTCTCAGTTCTACCGGACCTTGGCTGGCTGCCACTCAGTCACCTCTGCTCGGTTCGTTTGGATGCAATGTGACATTAACATTATACAACAGCATCACTCATGTAGGGAGGGTTCAGCCGACCACTTGTGGCCTGTTCTATAGACGCAGATGTGACAAAATGCGCTCCTCCGTTGGTTATGGACATGACTGGCTCCATGGCAGCGGCGGAAGCCACAATGTTGAAAAAGAATCTATTGGCGTATAGAATTATAGGCCGAAGATGTTCTTGGGCCGGGCTGACCTCACGCTCAGTCGGAGAAATCACCACTTCCCAGCATAGGGCGGGCTGCTGTCTGAGAACTCTCAAGTAAAAGGAGGCGAGAATGGAAATTAAGAAGGTATGCATAATTGGCGCGGGGACAATGGGCAATGGCATCACGCAGGTGGTGGCTCAGGCAGGTTACGACACGGCCATGGTGGACGTGAAACAGGAGTATCTTGATCGGGGAATGAACGCTATCAAGGGCAGCCTCGCCAGAGTAGTGAAGAAGGGCACGATGACCCAGGATGACGCGGACAAGGTGCTGGCTCGGATCAAGACCTACACCGACATGAAAGCCGCTGCCTCGAACGCAGACTATGTCATAGAGGCCGTATTTGAGAAGGCCGAGGTCAAGCAGCCGGTGTTGAAACAGCTTGACGAGATTTGCCCTGAGAAGACCATCATAGCCTCCAACACTTCTTCCATTCCCATAAGCCTCCTCTCAGCAGTGACCAAGCGTCCCACAAAAGTGGTCGGCCTGCATTTCTTCAATCCTGTGCCGGTAATGAAACTGATAGAAGTCGTGAAGTCACTGACCGTTTCTGAGGAGACCATAAATGTCAGCGTCGCCCTCGGCAAGTCGCTGGGCAAGGAGCCGGTGGTGGTGAAAGACTCTCCAGGCTTCATCGCCAACAGGATAGCCAACCTGGCAGCCAACGAGGCGCTCAAGATACTGGAAGAGGGCCTGGCCAGCGCCGAGGACATCGACAAGGTTTGCCGGCTGGCGTTCAACTGGCCCATGGGGCTCCTGCAGATGGTGGACCTTGTCGGGGCTGATGTGGTCATGGATCTGGGCGAATCAATCTACAAAGAGACAGGTTGGGACAGGTACAAGCCGGCGCCCCTTCTGAAGAGGATGGTAGAGAGCGGCTACCTGGGGAATAAGGCAAACAAGGGAGTCTATACCCTGTTCGGACCCAAGCAGTAGGCTATACAAGAAATCGGAGGGCCGATGTCGCCGGAAGAACGGCTGGCGACGTTGATCTCTTGCAGTTCATTTCGGTGAGTCTGGTAGTTCTTGAGACAAGGAGAAGGGGTTAGAGATGTTACTTGATGAGTTCAAGCTTGATGGAGCAGTAGCCATTGTCACCGGTGCCGGAGGGGGCATGGGCAGGGCCATATCGTCCGCTCTGGCCGAGGTGGGAGCGAAGGTAACGGTGGCCGATGTGATGGTCGAAGGCGGACAGCAGACCGTGGAATTGGTCAAGAAGGCCGGCGGGAAGGCCATATTCGTCAAAGTGGACCTCACCAAAGGCAGCGAGGTCGACAACATGGTGGAAACGACTGTCAAAGAGTTCGGCAAGGTCGATATCCTGGTTAACAATGCCGGAATACAGATAGCGAAGCCCTTCATCGAACTCACCGAGGACGAGTGGCACCGCGTCATGAACATCAACCTGACGAGCGCTTTTCTGTGCTCGAAGGCAGCCGGCAAGCACATGATCAAGCAGGAGAAAGGGAAGATTATCAACATCGCCTCCACCGCCGGTTTCGTCGCCGCCACCAATCAGGCTGTCTACTGCGCCAGCAAGGCTGGTTTGATACTGCTCACCAAAGCCCTAGCCCTGGAGTGGGCAAGGTACCACATCAGCGTGAACGCCATCGCCCCCGGTTACTTCCGTACGCCATTCAGCGCGAAGGCCACCGAGGATGAGAAGACCGCGTCAGAGCTGTTGAAGAGGATCCCACTTCGCCGGTTTGGCGAACCCAAAGACCTTGGACCACTGGTGGTGTACCTGGCCTCACCGGCATCTGACTACATGACCGGCGATACGATTCTCATCGATGGCGGACACCTGTCTCATCTGTGATCTGACATCTGAAAAAGGTGCAAGATATCTACTGCCCGGAGTCATCCAGGGTATTCAGCCAAAGGTGGTCATGATGAAAATAGCTGACCAGGTAGTGCAGGCCAGTTTTATCAGAAGGGAGAATCGTTTCTCCTGCATCGTGAAACTGGCAGGCAAGACTGAAACAGTCTATCTCGCCAATTCGGGGAGGCTGGAGACGGTGCTTTTGCCGGGGAGCAAAGTCTTCCTGGCTGATAGGTCGTCGCCCTCCCGGGCAACAAGATATGACCTGGTAGTAGTTGAGCTGGACGGAAAGTTTGTTTCGGTGGATGATCGCGTGCCTGCCGAACTGGTGTACGAGGCTTTGAGCAAGAAGGCTTTGCCTAAGTTTGAACGCTATTCCTCGATACGCCGAGAAGTACCCCGCGGGAGAAGCAGGCTGGACTTTCTGTTAAGCCACCGTGGCTCTCAGTGCTTCCTCGAAATAAAATCGAGCACCCTTGTTCAAAATGGTGTTGCTCTCTTTCCCGACGCGCCCACCCTGCGGGGCAGACACCACGTTGAAAGCTTGATCTGGGCTAAGAAGGAAGGGTATGAAGCGGCGATCCTGTTTGTGATCCAACGAGAGGACGCCAGGGGCTTTTCTCCGAACGATGTGATTGATGCCGAGTTTGGGCAGACTCTACGAGCGGCTCAAAGCGAAGGGGTGGGCATCTACGCCTTTAAATGCCGGGTAAGCCCGACGGAAATAGAACTGGCCGGGCAGGTGCCGGTCAATCTCAAATAAGTGTCAGCTATTCAAGGGGCTGATACCCTCATGCTGCTGGATGTTTACCATCGTCTTCTCGATCGCTACGGACCTCAGCACTGGTGGCCGGCAGAGACTCCTCTGGAGATGATTGTTGGAGCCATTCTCACCCAGTCGGCGGCCTGGGGCAATGTAGAGAAGGCTATTGGCAATCTGAAGGCCAGAGAGGTGCTCTCCATCGATAGGCTGCGGCAGCTTCCCGAGGGCGAACTGGCCCGGTTGATTTACCCCTCGGGTTATTACAATGTTAAGGCGAGGAAGATCAAGGCCTTTGTCGACTGGCTGGGAGCAGATTACGATGATAACCTCGACAGGCTGTTTGCGCTGGATGTCCCTGCACTGCGACAGGAGCTTCTTTCCGTCCACGGCGTGGGTGAAGAGACTGCGGACTCCATAATCCTGTACGCTGCCCGCAAACCTATCTTCGTTATTGATGCCTATACTCGCCGTATTATCACCCGCCTCGGTCTGGCGCCTTCGAACAACAGCTATGCTGCTTTCCAGGTACTCTTTATGCAGCGTCTCTCCCATGACGAGTCACTGTTCAATGAATATCATGCCCTCCTGGTTCGCCACGGCAAAACCGCCTGCAGAAGGGCCCCTCTTTGTGATAGTTGCTGCCTGGTTTTGTTCTGCCTCTTCCCGAAGTCTTCGGGTGGAGTTGCCCGAGAACGAACTTAGCGCATGAGATGCTAATTCTTTTTGCCTCGGAATGGCGATTAGGAATATAATTACCACTAGCTTGGTCTTAGCGTAGACAAGAAGGCCTAAACCTAGAAGAGGAAAGGAGAAGATATGGCCGGAATAGTTTCTTATGGGGCTTATATCCCTATGTACAGGCTCAGTCGGGCAATTCTGGGCCAGGTCTGGGGTGGAGGTGGGAAGGGGGAGAAAGCTATATGCAACTGCGATGAGGATAGCATCACTATGGCCGTCGAGGCCGGGACAGACTGCCTCAAGGGCACAGACAAAAAGACTGTGGATGCCGTGTATTTCGCCAGCACGACAGCACCGTTCAAAGAGAAACAATCAGCCAGTTTTGTAGCGGCAGCTCTGGACCTCCGCGAAGATGTCACCACCAGCGATTTCGGCAATTCTCTGAGAGCCGGGACGCTAGCCCTCCGAGCGGCTCTGGATGCCGTGAAGGCAGGGTCAGCCAATAAAGTGCTGGTTGTCGTTGCGGACTGCCGCTTGCCGGCGCCCAACTCGGCCGGTGAGGGCGCTCTGGGCGACGGCGCCGCTGCCCTGTTGATCGGGGCTACCGACATCGCCGTCGAGATCGAAGCCAGCGCCTACACGTATAGCGAGTTCCTCGATGTCTGGCGCCTCGAGACCGACCGGTTCCCGCGCCAGTGGGAAGAGCGTTTCATTCTGGACGAAGGCTACGAAAAACACATGAAGAAGGCCTTCGCTGCCTTCCTCAAGGCGCACAAGATGACAGCCAAGGATTTCGCCAAGGTCGCTTTCTATGGTCCTAATGCCAGGAGCCACCAGACGGTGGCGGTAGCCCTCGGGGCCGATCCGAAGACACAGGTGACAGCGCCGCTCTTCGATAACGTCGGCAACACCGGTGCGGCCATGGCCCTGATGACCCTGGTGCAGGCGCTTGAGGATTCCAAGCCAGGGGATAAGATTCTGTTTGGCAACTGGGGAGATGGCACCGACGTTCACGCGCTGAAAGTGACCCAGGCCATTGAGAAGATCAGGGACCGCAGAGGCATCAAGAGACATCTGGCCTCCAAGGTCATGCTGGAAAACTACGGGAAGTACGTTACCTTCAGGAACCTCATGGCATCTGATGATGGGCCGGCTTGGCAAACGGCACCACCCATGACCAGGCCGCGGACCTCTCTGTCAGCCATGTGGAGAGATCGCAACTGGGTTTATCGCTGCCATGGACATCACTGCAAGAAGTGCGACAAGACCCAATTCCCGCTGCAGAAGCGGTGCATGTACTGCCAGGCTGAGGAGAAGTACCTGGAGGAAGTGCCCCTGTCGGACCGGAAGGGAGTCCTCTTCACCTACAGCATGGATGAGAGAACCGCGGTCACTGACCCGCCCAACATTCTGGGGGCTATCAACCTGGAAGGTGGAGTGCGCATCTTCAGCCAGGTGACCGATCGGGATGTGAAGACCATCAAAGTGGGTATGCCGATGGAGATGACCTTCCGGAGAATCCACGATGCTCTGGGCGTCCACAACTACTTCTGGAAATGCCGGCCGGCCAGGGACTAGGGCGGAATTAGGAAAGGAGAGCGATGGCAGAGAGTATAAAGGACAAAGTCGCTATCGTAGGCATGGGCTGCACCAAGTTCGGTGAGAGATGGGATGCCGATGCCAAGGATATGATCACCGAGGCCGTCGACGAGGCCTGCAAAGATGCTGGTGTAGAGATCAAGGACATACAGGCGATTTGGCAGGGAAGCCAGTGGGGTACTCAGCTTTCGGAAGGCGGCGTCGCCACCGGCACACTGGTCTCCAGCACGTTGCAGACCCAGTACATTCCGGTGACCCGTGTAGAGAATGCCTGCGGCACTGGCGCAGAGTCCCTTCGGGGAGCCACTTTCGCCTTGGCCGCCAAGGGTTATGATTTGGTCATGGCTGTAGGGGTGGAGAAGGTTAAGGACATGGGTTTCGGCGGACTGCCTTCAGTCTGGATCGGACGCTGGGAACCGGTCTACGGCGCGTTCGGCACCGGTCCGGGGAGATATGCTATGGCGGCCGTGGCCTACTTCGCCAAATATGGCCTGAGCAACGAAGAAGGCAAGAGAGTCCTGGCCGAGATCTCAGTCAAGAGCCACTTCTATGGAGCCAAGAATCCCAAGGCGCATCTGAGGAGAGAGGTGACTGTGGAGCAGGTCCTCAACGCTCCCATGATTGCCTGGCCTTTGGGACTTTTCGACTGCTGCGGCGTGACGGACGGAGCTTCGGCGGCCATCCTTTGCCGCACAGAGGATGCCAAGAAGTACCGGCAAGACTACGTTACCATCAAGGCGTTCGGCATGTCGGCCAGCCCGGGATGGGGCAAGGAGCGCATAGACTACGACTTCACTTACTGGGATGCCACACAGGCGGCTGCGAAGTCAGCTTATGCCGAAGCTGGTATCAAGAACCCGCGCAAGGAACTGGACATGGTGGAACTGCATGACTGCTTCAGCATAGCTGAGCTGATTGCCAGCGAATCGATGCAGCTCTGCGAGACCGGCAAGTTCAAGGACCAGATGACAGCCACCAGGGCTTATTACCATGATGGCGAGATGCCGGTTAACATCAGCGGTGGACTGAAGTCCTTCGGTCACCCCATCGGTGCCAGCGGCTGCCGCGAGGTGTATGAGATATACAAGCAGATACAGAAGAAGGCCGACACACCGGCACGTCAGATCAAAGATGTCAAGCTGGGATTAGCACATAATCAGGGAGGACATCCCGGCAAGTTTGTCTGTGGAGTTACTGTAGTGGGTGCGCCTTAGGCGTACCCACTTGATATTTCCAAGGGTGGACGTGGATTAAGTGGCTGATGTTCGGCCGTTTCAGGGTATTCGTTACAGTCCTGAGCGAGTTAAGGATCTCTCATCAGTCATAACTCCACCCTATGACATAATCTCCCCTGAGGAGCAGCGGGCCTATCATCAACAGAGCCCGCACAACATAATCCGTCTCGAACTCGGAGAGGATTACCCATCTGATTCTGCTGAAGACAACAAATACACCCGCGCGGCGGGGACGCTGGCAAGCTGGCTCGAAGAGGGTATCCTCTTTCGTGAGCCGTCGCCCGCCTTCTACATTTTTGAACACCGCTTCACTCTCGAAGGTACTGTAAAACAGCGCTGGGGCCTGACTGCCCGCGTGCAGCTGGGCGATTATGGTAATGGTGGAGCTCGCCCCCATGAGAGTGTTATGGAAGAGCGGATACTGGATCGCCTCAAACTGTTGCGTGCCTGTCGTGTGAATCTCAGCCCCATTCTGGCCATGATCGATCATGGCCAGAATGGATTTACATCCCTCCTCATGAAGTCGGCCAAAGGCAAGCCGGAAATCGGCGTCGTAGATCGTGATGGGGTGGTTCACAACATGTGGGTGATCAGGGACAAACAGAGCATAGCGCACATCTCGGATTGGTGCGCTGGCAAGGCTGTCTATATCGCCGACGGACACCACCGTTATGAAACAGCCCTGGCCTATCAGCGAGAGCCGCAGATGGGCAGCTCCCGTTCTACCGGCAATGAATCCTCCAATTTTGTGATGATGACTCTGGTAGGTGCTAATGATCCAGGGCTGGTTGCTTTGCCCACTCATCGCATCGTGAAGTCTATCAAGCCTGACCTTCTATCGGGACTCAAGGAGAAGCTAGCCCAACTCTTCATCATGGAAGAGGTCCAACCTGCTGCAGCCTCTCGGTCTGAGGTGCTCAGAAGTTGGTTGAACACTCTGGCGGGGCATGGTAAGAGGGGCGCTATAGGGGTCTACGGTCTTAGCCAAGAATGCCTTTGCCTGCTCACTCCCCGGGAGGGAACATACCTGATGAAGCTAATGCCATCTGATCGCAGCCGGCAATGGAGAAGTCTGGATGTGTCTATCCTTCACTGGGTGATCTTGCGGCAGATATTGGGCATAGATACTCCACAAAAAGAGATCAGGTTTCTAGAGTACACCAGGGACGGTCTGGAAGCTGTCGAGGGGGTGAATTCAGGTAAGTATCAACTGGCTTTTCTGATGAATCCGATTCCTATCTCCAGCGTCCTGGCTGTAGCTGATGCCGGCGATAGGATGCCGCCGAAGTCAACCTATTTCTATCCCAAGCTGCCCACCGGTCTGGTGATGTATCCACTCTGGGACGACGCTTTATAATTCCCAGAAGCTCCTCAGTCGTCGGTATTCTACAACAGAGCATATAGCAGCATTCTGAGCTTCTATACCAGCTTCTTCAGCGGCGGCAACAGGGTTCAATCCACCGAGCAGGACTACCCCTACTCTGCTTGGTTCTACGGGCACCTCGCAGATCGGCTCGCCGACATTTCCCATAACAGCGAGGCTGCCCAGGTGGGCTTCCTTCAACCTGGCAATCATGCCTTCTGCCAAAGGTCTGCATTGGGCCGGAACTTCAGCGAAGTTTGCCAGTACTTTCCCTTCACCCTTCTTGGCCGCTTCAGTCACGTTGGTCATCTTGCCCCTGATGAAGACCTCTGATGGATCCAAAGAGGTGCTGCATCTCCGACGGATATCTCCGCCTTGAATGCGTCAACCTCCACAGGTCACGGGCATCCCTCAGATTACCAAACTTGATTCCTTTGACTATCCTGCCATGCTTCATAATCCAGGCAGGGTATTACCTTTACTAGCTTCACTTCTCTTTGCACCCTCATGATAAAGTTCGGTATAATGACCTATAGAGTGCAGGCAAGCTTAATAGTGTCGTAGGTAACCGGTTGCCTCGTCTAGGATAGAAGAATCGGTTTTGTCAAGTCCGCAGGGCAAAGCGAAACAAACGAAAAAGATGAAAATCGGAGTCCTGGCTTTACAGGGAGATTTCAGAGAACATGTTCAGATTCTTCAGCAGTTGGGTGCAGAGGCCTCTATGGTTCGCCTTCCTGTGGAACTGGAAGGTCTCGGCCGCTGTAGTAGATGAGCTCTGCGAAACGAAGTGGCTTATGGTCTCTGATCTGCAGTATGCCACCGAATCTTGAATCCGTAGGTACGCCGGCCTTGAGGAGGACCCCGGTGACCACAGCACTGCATACTGTGGCAAAGCCGATCTTGCCTTTGGGAATAGTTCTGTCTCCCAGCTTCTCTCCCTCTCCGGCCACTGCCACCAGATCTCCGACGGATATCTCTGCCTTGAATGCGTTCCTCATCGCCTTTAGCGCCTGTGGGAAATCGTCCTTATCAAAAAGCGAGAGGTTGGCTGGCACGAACCCGCTCCGGCTCTGCCAATCAAAGGTGGTGCGAAAGGAGACAAGCTCTATCCGGTTACTAAAAAGACCAACCTTGTCACTCACCAGGGCATTCTGCAGCTCCTCAACACCAGATGGGGTAATCAGCCTCCCATCTCTCCCTGCAGGTTGCGTCAGTCCCCGCTCGTCCATCAGCTTCAGATGATACCTGACTGCCCTCTCACTGAGGTCGATGCCGTGTTTTTTTAACTGGCGGGCAATCACCCTGGCACCGATGGCGTCATGGGACTCACTCAATATTCTGAGGATAGCATTGACTTTCCTCTCGACTTCGACGCTGCTGGAACCTATCATTGTCTCTTCATGCTAAACCCAGTCTGCCGCTTGAACTCCTGTAGCCTGGTGGTTCATATGTTGTGCCGCGCCTGAGCGCTAGGTCAGGTGCGGCAGCTCAAATCTCTTGTTGTTTCAATTATATATGGCTATGCCAGTATCTTGTCTACCTCTTTGGCATCGATGTCGGTGACGAGAGGAATGCCGCTGATCCTCGATGCTTCCGGAGTGAGCGCTGCGATGTCGTCGCGGCTTATGTGCTGGACACCGAACTTCCGGTTGCCGGCCATCAACTGGCGCAACCCCTGAGACAGTCGCTCGAAGTAGGTGTAGAGGCCGATAGCCGAGGTAGGAATCTTCTCATAGTCCTTGCCGTACTCCCGCTTCAGGGATTCGGCGGTGACGAAGATGGATTCCCTGGTGCCGCCAAATCGCTCGAAGTAAACGGGAAGCTGCTGGCTCTTGATGGCCTCGCCGATAGTCTTGCCCACCATGGCCGCAGCCAGCGGGCTTCTGGCCATGCCGATAGCATTGACATACGGAGCACCCAGCGCCAAGCCCTTGAATATCTGGTCCTCCAGAACGAAGCCGCCGGCCAGGATGATGGGCGGCACGTACTGGCCCTTCTTGGCCAGGCGGTCGCAGTAGTCATGCGTCAGCGACCATAGCTCGACGCCGGGCACGCCCCACTCGTTCATCATCCGCCAAGGGCTCATGCCGGTGCCGCCGCCAGCGCCGTCAACGGTGAGGTAGTCAATCTTGGCCAGAGAGGAGAACTTGACCGCGCGGGCCAGGTCGGCCGGCCGGTAGGCGCCGGTCTTCAGAGAGACGTATTTGGCGCCGGCATCGCGCAACTGCTTCACCTGCTGCATGAAGCCTTCCTTGCTCACCATGCCGACGCGGGAGTGCCTCTCGAACTCGGTGAACACGCCCTTCTTGAACTCCTCCACCACGAAGGGATCCAGCGGGTCGGGCAGCACGATGTAGCCGCGCTTGCTGCAGGAGCTGCGCCTTCTCCAGGCTGTGGAGCTTGACCTCGCCGCCGATGTCTTTGGCACCCTGACCCCACTTCAACTCAACGCCGGTGGCTTTGAGCTTCTCGATGGCATACTCCAGCACACCCAGGCGGAAGTCCTCCACGTTGGCCTGCACGACGATGCCGCCGTATCCGTCCTTTTGCCACTGCCTTGTACAGCTTAACGCGCCTCTCCATGTCGGGCGACGTCAGAATACGTCCCTTGGTTATCTTGGAATCAACGTCCATGGCACAGACGTTCTCACCGATGGTCAGCGGTACGCCGGACATCGCGGCAGCCGATGGCCAGACCATCCCAGTTCTGCGCGGCCACGTTGGTCGACCCCAAACCGGGGATGACGAAGGGGACACGCAACTTGATCCCCTTGTCACGCCCCAGCGATGATTCCAGGCTGACATTCGGGAAGATGGCCTTGTCGGAGTCCGCTTCTATACCGTAGGCTCCTACCGCGGTTCCCATTATGTTGAAATGGGAGAGGTCGACAGGATAAGCCTTCTGTGACGCCGTGGTGATAATGCCAAACGGCTGCGGGTAGATGACCTCGGGTCCCCGGTAAGCGCTCTTGCCGATTTCGCACATGCCGATGCAGCCATCGACGCAGGTGACGCACATGCCGCTGATGGGACACCAGTCGCCACCCGTCCTGTTCTTGGTCAGAGTAGAAGCCGTTGCGTTATACCTTGTGAGTGTCATCTTTGTCTCCTTCCTTGTTCTCTCAAGCTATCTCCGTATATTCTGAAGAGCTTTGTGGCTCTAATAGACCGAATGTCCATGTGCTCCTACGCTCTCCGAGCACCCTATGCATATCCGGCAGGTCTCGACCGGCGCCACGTTCTGACAACCGCCGCAGAGACCGTTCACCAGGTTGTTCGCCGTGCAGGCCCGTTCGCAGACCGGGCATATCCATTCGCAGCCGCCGCAGTTCCGGCACTCGATCGGCGTGACGCCAAAGGCTGTGGCCACCTTGCGTGACGTGCCACGGCCCACGAATCCGATGCCGCCGGACCGCATCTGCTCCTTGCAGTAGCGGACGCAGCGCCCGCACAGGATGCAGCCTCTGTCCTTTATGGCAAAACGGATCTTGTTGATCCCCATGTTGGAGGCCATGTCCTGAAGCGTCTTTGAGGTGGGACAGGAGGCAATCAGCAACTCCACGACCACCTTGCGGGCCTTCACCACCTTCTCGGAATTCGTCAGCACCACCAGCCCCTGCTCTACCGGCATGGCGCAAGACGCCTCCAGCGAAGAGCGTCCCTTGCCCTTACTACTTCGACGAGGCAGACGCGGCACTCACCGTAGGAAGTGAGGCCCGGATAGTAGCAGAGCGTGGGGATGATGATGCCCATCTCTCTGGCCGCTTCCAGGACGCTCGTCCCCTCTACCACCCGGACCTTGTTCCCGTCAATCGTCAATTCAACCATATCTCAACCTCTTCACGAGACTAGGACCGCATCGAACTTGCAGAGGTCGCGGCAGAGCCCGCATTTGATGCACTTCTCTTGGTCGATAACGTGCACTTCCTTCTTCTCGCCGTTATCGCACCCTGCGGGCATTCCTTGGCACAGACGCGGCAGCCGGTGCACTTGACGGCATCGACCGTGAAGGTGATCAGCGCCTTGCAGACGCCGGCCGGGCAGCGCTTGTCTATCGACGTGCGCCTCGTATTCGTCGCGGAAATACCTGATGGTGGAGAGAACGGGGTTGGGAGCAGTGCCACCCAGACCGCAGAGCGACGCCTCCTTGATGACCTCGCCCAGCTCCTCCAGAAGTTCGATATCTTCTTCCTTCCCCTCGCCCCTCGGTAATGTCGTTGAGGATATCCAGCATCCTGTCCAGCCCCTCACGGCACGGCACGCACTTGCCGCAGGATTCCTCGGTCAGGAATTTGACGAAGTACCGGGCCATGTCGACCATGCAGGTGTCCTCGTCCATGACGATCATGCCGCCGGAGCCCATCATCGAGCCGGCTTCGGTCAGCTCTGTCGAAGTCCACGGGCAGGTCGAGCAGGCTCTCCGGGATGCAGCCGCCGGATGGGCCGCCGGTCTGAACCGCCTTGAACTTCTTCCCGTTAGGGATGCCGCCGCCGATGTCAAAGACGATCTCCCTCAAGGTGATGCCCATCGGCACTTCGACCAGGCCGGTATTGTTGATCTTGCCCACGAGAGAGAATATCTTGGTGCCTTTGCTGCCCTCGGTGCCGATCTCGGTGTACCAGTCGGCGCCGCGGTTGATGATCAGCGGCACGTTGGCCCAGGTCTCCACGTTATTGAGGTTGGTGGGCCGGTCCCAGAGTCCCTTGATCCGCGGTGTGAATGTACTTGGGGCGCGGCTCGCCGATCTTGCCTTCCAGCGAGGCCATGAGGGCCGTGGACTCGCCGCAGATGAAAGCGCCGCCGCCTCTGGATATCTTGATGTCAAAATCGAAACCGGAGCCGAGGATGTTCTTCCCCAGAAAGCCGTATTGCCTCGCCTGCTCCAAGCGCTATGCCCAGGTTCTTCACCGCCAGGGGATACTCATTCCGGACATAGACATAGCCGTGGTGCGAGCCGATGGCGTAAGCGCCGATGATCATCCCTTCGATGACGCTGTGGGGGTTGCCCTCGAGGAGGCTCCGGTCCATGAAGGCGCCGGGGTCGCCTTCATCGGCGTTGCAGATGACATAACGGATGCCGTCGTAGGAAGGGGCGTTGCGCATGGCCTCCCACTTCCTGAATGTAGGGAAGCCGGCGCCGCCGCGGCCGCGCAGAGCGGACTTGCTTATCTCATCCAGCACCTCTTCCGGATGCATGTCAAAGAGGGCCTTGCACAGAGCAGAATAGCCACCCTGGGCAACGTAGTCCTCGATGTTGTTGGGATCGATGAAGCGATTGTTGTCAAAGATGAGCCTCTGTTGTTTCTTATAGAATGACACGTCATCGTCAGACAGTGCTTTGTGTCCGTTTCCTGGATCGGTATAGAGTAGCCTATCGATGACCTTGCCTTTGACAACCGTTTCTGAGACTATTCCGGATGTATCGGCCGGAGTAACTCGCTGATAGAAAATCTTCTCAGGATATATCACTATCAATGGGCCACGCTCGCAGAAACCATGACAGCCTGTGACTTTCAATTCGACCCGCTCGCCCAGCCCCTGTTGCTTTATCTCGTTGCCCAATGCCTTGGCGACATCTTCGCACTTATATGCATGGCAGCCAGTACCGCCACATACAGAGATGTATGGCCTTTCTGGATCGTGCTGGCCCACTATTCTGTCTCGTAATTGCTCCAGTTCAGCTGGTGACTTTAGTTTCCTCATCTTTACTTCCCTTCAGTGTCTTTCTTATAGTCTCTGAGGACTTTCCTAATCTTTCCAGGGCTCATTTGTCCCTCGTACTTATCATCCATGACCAAGAGAGGACCCAGGGCGCATGCCCCGAGACAGTTGACCGTCTCCAGCGTAAACTGCATGTCTTTGGTCGTCTCGCCCGGTTCGACGCCAAGACGTCTCTTTACCTCATCGAATACAGCAGGTGCACCTCTCACATGGCAGGCAGTACCGAGGCAAACGCGGACCATGTGCTCGCCGCGCGGCTTCAGGCTGAATGCCTTGAAAAAGGTGGCTACACCATAAACCTGAATTAGCGGCAGATGGAGCCGCCTGGCCACCTGCCGGAGCACATCTTCAGGAAGATAGTGGTATTCGGCTTGTACATCCTGAAGTATGGAAATAAGGCTGTCACGGTTGCACCCATAATAATCGACTATAGTATCTACCTTCTTGAAATCGACTCCATTTCTTGATCACCTTTCCAAATAGTCGTTTGATGTGTATCGATTCTCAAAGTCTTACCGGTATCCCCTTCTCGGCGAGATACTTCTTTGCTTGGGGAATGGTAATTTCACCAAAGTGGAAAACAGAGGCGCAGAGCACTGCGGAGGCTTTGCCGATGATCACCGCCTCATAGAGATGCTCCAGCTTGCCGGCGCCTCCGGAAGCGGTAACGGGTAATCTTACCGCTTCGGCTACGGCCTTGGTCATTTCCAGGTCGTAGCCCTCTTTGGTCCCGTCGGCATCGTGGCTGGTCAACAGGATCTCGCCTGCTCCCAGCTTCTCCACCTTCTTGGCCCACTCGACAATGTCAAGGCCGGTTCCCTCCATGCCACCCCTTATCACCACCTCGAGCCTGGGTAGTTTGCTCCCCGGCGGATTCTTCTTGCCATCGATGGCAACCACCACCTTTTCTTTGCCGAAGGTCCGGGAGGCCTCCTTGATAAGGTCCGGATTCTTGACAGCCGCGGTATTGATGGAGACCTTATCCACCCCGAGATCAAAGAGCTTCTTCATGTCGGCGATGTCCCTGATCCCGCCGCCTACAGTGAAGGGGACGGTAGCTGCCTTGCGGACCTTCTTCACCCATTCGAGCTTGGTGGGCCTGCCTTCAACGGTAGCCGCAATGTCAAGGAAGGCCAGCTCATCAGCACCCTCGCGGCAGTAGGCTGCGGCCGCCTCCACAGGGTCACGGGCATCCCTCAGATTAACAAACTTGATTCCTTTGACTACCCTGCCATCCTTCATAATCCAGGCAGGGTATTACCTTTACTATCTTCACTTCTCTTTGCACCCTCATGATAAAGTTCGGTATAATGACCTATAGAGTGCAGGCAAGCTTAATAGTGTCGTAGGTAACCGGTTGCCTCGTCTAGGATAGAAGAATCGGTTTTGTCAAGTCCGCAGGGCAAAGCGAAACAAACGAAAAAGATGAAAATCGGAGTCCTGGCTTTACAGGGAGATTTCAGAGAACATGTTCAGATTCTTCAGCAGTTGGGTGCAGAGGCCTCTATGGTTCGCCTTCCTGTGGAACTGGAAGGTCTCGACAGCCTCATTATCCCTGGTGGCGAAAGCACCACCATGAGCCGACTAATGATGGACCTCCACTTGATGCAGCCAATCAAGAATCTGGCCGAAGCGGGGTTCCCTATAATGGGAACTTGTGCTGGTATGATCCTTTTGGCGAAGACGGTGCCTGGCTTTCTGCTCCAGACCCTGGGGCTGATGGATATCACAGTGAGACGCAATGCCTTTGGAAGCCAGGTGGACAGCTTTGAGACTGATTTAGAGATGCCGGCTTTAGGCAAGCTTCCTTTTCATGCGGTCTTCATCCGTGCCCCGATCATTGAGAAGGCAAACTCGACGGTGGAAATATTGGGCAAACTATCAAACGGTACCACCGTGGCTGCCAGACAAGGTAAGTTGATAGCCGCTGCCTTTCATCCTGAACTGACGGCTGATTTGAGATTTCACAGATACTTCCTTGATATCGTTGGTTTATATTGAATCGAGCCTCTCTTGCCGGCATTGAACATTTAATGGCTCTGATTGTAACCTGTTTTTCTTTGCTGTCGACAGCCTCCCCAGTTCCCCATTTCCTTGTTGGGGTTGGGGGATTTTGACAGCACTAATAAAACGTGGTACTTTATAGGTAAGCGGCAAGCGGTTGCCGCCGACCGCTACTAGATAGGTGAGACAAGGGGGATCATTGGCTCCGTATCATTATAGATAGCGAGTGAAGAGACTTATAAACTATGAAGACAGATGAGTTCAGAAAGATCGCGGGCGATATAAAAATCCTCGACAAGGCGGCAGAAAGAGAGATGTATAGTCATGACATCGGTGATGTACCGCCGATCATGACCAAGACGTTTTTTAAGACGTTACCCGATTTCGTCGTCCAGCCTAAAAATGTAGATGAGATAAAAAAGGTCCTGGCGTTTGCCAACGATCGGAAAATCCCCGTGGTGCCGAGAGGCGCCGCCTCGTGGGGCTTCGGCGGCGTCATCCCGACCAACGCGGGAATCGTTATCGACCTGTCCCCCTTCCGGAAGATCCTGGCGATCGACACCGCCCAAAAGACCGTTACCGTAGAAGCGGGCGCCCGTTGGAGCGATATCGACATCATGGCCAAGAAAGAGGGCTTGTGTCTGATGACATATCCCTCAAGCAAGTTTTCCACGGTGGGCGGCTGGATCTCGACCGGCGGATACGGCATCAACAGCTTCAAGTACGGCCACTTGTCGAAACAGATCGTGTCCATGACGGTCGTCACGGGCTCCGGCGAGGTCAAGAAGCTATCCCCATCGGACCGTGATTTCAGCTACTTCGTCTCCACCGAGGGAGAGTTCGGCATCGTGGTTGAGGTAACCCTCAAGCTGCGGGATGTCCCCCAGGGTTCATACCCCCATCTCCTGTATTTCCCGAGCGACAAGGAGGCCTTTGCATTCATCGGCCGGTTCGTAAGAGATATGAGCGCCGCGCAGCTCAACCCCAATGTCATCCGGTTTTTGGATGAAAATCATCTGGGCGATACCAACGAGATCATGCGGGCCGGCATATTCAAGAAGAGCGCCGCCGTTCTGGTGGAGTTCGGCAGCGCCGAGGATGAAGAACATTTCGTGAGATTCATGGCCCAAGACGGCGGCATTGAAGAAGCGCCCCGCTACGTGGCGAGCTACCTCTGGAACGAGCGCCTGTTCGGCATGAAGACCAAGCGCCTGGGGCCGACCATCCTGGCCAGTGAAGTCATCATCCCGATTGCGTCGGCCGCCGCCTTTATCGAAAAGGCCAAGAAGATAGGCGGCCATTTCGGGGTGGAGATCTGCATCGACTCCTACATCATCGACGCCCACAAGGCGCTCATCATGGCCACCTTCCTGTGTGATTCCAGGAAGAAGAAATATTATCATCAACCTGCCCCTGGTCGCCATGCTCACCAAGGCCGCGGTGGGGCTGGGCGCGGAACCCTACGGGCTCGGCCTCTGGAATGCCGCCTTTATCCATGACCTGTACAGCAGCGACAAGCTGCGCGAGCTGAAGGCCTATAAAGCCAAGGTGGATCCCAACAACATCCTGAACCCGGGCAAAGTTCTTCAGCGTCGGTTCAAATGGGCTCTCCGCCTTGATCTTCCATCCGGCCGTTTTCGGCCCCGCCATGCAGCTCATGGTGCTGATGTCGCCTGTGATCGGGAAGGCGTCTCCACGGCTGTCCTGGGCAAGGATAAGAAGGTCGACAGCCTGGATTTCGAGCTCAGCATCCATGCCTGCGCCAAATGCGGGAACTGCATGGCGGTATGCCCGGCCTATCTTGTCACCAAGAACGAAGCGGTGACGGCCAAAGGCAAGATCGCCCTGGCCAAGAAACTCCTTGACGGAAAGGCAGTGACGCCGGAGGAAGCGGCCAATGCCTTCATGTGCATGCACTGCAAGGCCTGCGAGGAGATATGCCAGACCAACCTCGAGCTGATGATGCTCTGGGACGCCCTGGAAAAAAGGATTGAAGGCCAGTTCGGCCGGCCGGAGGCTCAGATCGCGGAGTTCCTGAAAAAGGTCGATGACAGCAAGGAGTACTGGGATATGGTGGAGCGGAACAACTGAACCTCCGCATATAAATAGAATTTAAGAAAGACGGATAAAGACTATGCCAAAGAAATATCATATTCACGCCCAAGGCTACGCCCCTCGATCTGGACTATGTATTCAAATTCAAGATCGTGCGGGGGGAGAACTGCATCAATTGCGGCAAATGCACCAAAGTTTGTATCTATGAAGCGCATAAACGCCGAAAAGACGATCCGCGCAAGATGGCAGACCCGAACACCGTGGTATGCAGGAACTGTTTCCGCTGCATCCAGGAGTGCCCGCGGGGGGCCCTGGAAAAATCCCTTGATAAGGATTTTGCCAATATCGGCGGCGCGTTCTGGAAGCCCGATATGTTGATCAGCCTCTGGAAGCAGGCCGAGGACGGGAAGGTCCCCGTTTCCGGCGCCGGTTACCGCGGACCGTTTACCGGAACGGGTTTCGACAGCATGTGGACCGACATGTCCGAGATCGTGCGCCCGACCCGGGACGGGATCCACGGACGGGAATATATCAGCACCTCCGTTGACCTGGGCCGCAAACTCAATCATCTGGCATTTGATGCCGACGGGCAGTTGACATCGAAGGTCCCGGATACCGTCGATATCCCCATCCCCATCCTCTTCGATATCCCGGCGGATAATCTGAGCTCCGAATGTCAAAGAGGCCCTGCTGAAGGCGGCCGCGGAGATCAACACCTGCGTCATCATGCCGGCGGCCGACATCACGCCCGAGTTCGAGAAATATAGCGACAACATCATCCCCTGCCTTGCGCCCGCGGAAATCGACACGCATAAGGCCGTACTCAAAAAGGCGCGCCTGGTGGCCATCGAATACAGCGATGCTGTGCTGAAGGATTTCCCGGGCCTGAAGGCAAAAATCAAAAAGCTCGGCCATGCCCTTACCATCATACGCATCCCGGCCGTGAAGGACGTGGAAGACATCGTTGCCAAGCTGGCGCACAGCGGCGCGGAGATCATCCACATCGTGGCCGATTACCGCGGCCAGGAGATCAACGGATCGGCGGGATCGGATCGGCGTCTCCTCAAGGACATTATCCGGGCCGTCCACCTGAGGCTGGTGGAAGACCGGATCCGCGATGAGATCACCCTTATCGCCTCGGGCGGTATCGCCATGGCGGAGCACGTGCCCAAGGCCATGCTCTGCGGCGCCGACCTGACGGCCATAGACATACCGCTCATGATTGCCCTGGGCGCCAGGCTCTATGAAGAGCCGGAGAAATTGCTGATTTTCCCGGAAGGGCTCGGTAAAATTCCGCTCCCAATCGTCACCCAGCGGATCGTTAACCTCATGGGGGCCTGGCATTCGCAGATCCTGGAGATGATGGGCGCCATGGGTATTCGCGAGGCCCGTCGTCTGCGGGGAGAAAGCGGCCGGGCCATATTCTTTGAAGAAATAGACAAAGACACCTTTGGAAAAATATTTAAAAAAGAGAAGCGGTGAGCATATGAAACCATCAACCGTAAAAATCAAAAAGATGCCTTCCAGGTTCAAGCATCAGGTGCCGAAATACAAGGTCACCCGGTCCGATGCCTGCATCAACTGCGGTACGTGCGCCAAGACATGCCCTTACGGCGTGCATGAAAGGGTCGAGGGGCACAACAAGGTCAAGCCGCCCATCGACTACAAATGCATCGGCTTCGAATGCCAGGACAAGGATTTCTACTGCGTCGCCAAATGCCCGCGCAAGGCCTTGAGCCTGTCGTTGAACCCCATGTATGAGACGCTGGGCGACTTCCGCTGGACCGCGGACATGATCACCGGGACCTGGATCATGGCCGAGACCGGCTATCCGCCGCAGCGCACCGACCTCGAATACAACGTGGGCAATTCCGGCGGCGGCTTCGACAAGCTGCGGTTCAAGTTCCCCGCCCATCCACCCCAGGTGGATAAGTCCGAGATCTCCACCGCCATCCCGCTGAACCGCAGAAACGACGGGCGGGCGAATGTCGTCATTTCCACCCCCGTTTACGGCGGCGGCATGTCCTTCGGATCGGTGAGCCTGCCCACCATGATTTCCAAGGCGCGCAATGCGACCATATGGAATACCTTTACCTGCACCGGCGAGGGCGGCTACCCCGAGATGCTCCAGCCGTATGATGACCACGTGATCACCCAGATCGCCACCGGCCTGTTCGGGGTGCGCGAGGAGACCATCCAGCGCGTAAAGATCATCGAGTTCAAATATGCCCAGGGCGCCAAGCCCGGCCTCGGCGGACACCTTCTCGGTGAAAAAAATACGGAAAGCGTGGCCAAAATGCGCGAGGCCGTCAAGGGTTACCTCGCTGTTTTCCCCCTTCCCGTTCCACTCGGTGTATTCCATTGAAGATCACAAGAAGCACATCGACTGGGTCAAGGAGATGAACCCCAACGCCCTGGTATCCGTCAAGGTTTCAACCCCCAACGACGTGGACATGGTCGCCGTGGGCTCGTACTATGCCGGCGCGCATATCATCCATATCGACGGCGGCTACGGCGGCACCGGGGCGGCGCCCGATATCGCCAAGAAGAACATCGCCATGCCCATCGAGTATGCCATCACCAAGGTCCATAACTTCCTGAAGGACGAGGGCGCCCGCGATGCCATGACGCTCATCGCCTCCGGCGGCATCCGGACCGCCCATGACCTGGCCAAGGCCATCTGCCTGGGCGCCGATGGGGCAGTTATCGGCACGGCGGAGTTGGTCTCGCTGGAATGCGTCCGCTGCGGCAACTGTGAATCGGGACGCGGCTGCGCCCGGGGCATCGCCACAACGGACTCCGAGCTGGCCGACCTGTTTGACGAGGATTGGGCGACACAGCGCCTGGTCAATATGTACCATGCCTGGAATGTCCAGCTGGTCGAGATCCTCCAGAGGTTCGGCATGCGTAGCGTCAAGGAACTCGTCGGACGGACGGACCTGCTGGAGCATATAGATTACAGTCATGAAACGGAGTTTGCTCATAATGGATAATGCCGAAAAAATATTGTCTTCACGCACTGAACTGTGCAGGCAGATACCGATTCTCGCCCCCAACACCGAAGAGGAAGGCGGCTGCGGCGTCACCGGATTTATCTGTTCCATCCCCGTGACCGGGAAAAACATCTTCGAGCCTTCCGTGCAGATGCATAACCGGGGCAATGGGAAAGGCGGCGGCATCGGCGCCGTCGGATTTATCCCCGAGGCCCTCGGTGTTTCAAGGCAGGTCCTGGACGAGGACTACATGTTCCACATCGCCCTCCTGGATGCCGGCGTGGCGGATGAGCTTGAAAACACCTTCATCAAGCCGTACTTCAAGATCGACAAATCCGAGAAGCTCGCCACGCTCGATGACCATCGCAGTATCGGTCTGGATGTCAGGCCCCCGGATATTATGCGTTATTTCGTCCGTGTCAAGGACGACGTCCTGGATAAATTCATCGCGGAGAACCATTTCACCTCCCTGGACCGGCGCGATGCCGAGGACGAGTTTGTCTATCAGAACAGCTTCAGGATCAACAAGCAATATTATGCCTCCCTCGGCGAGAAAAGGGCCTTTGTCATGTCCCATGGCCGGAACATGATGATCCTGAAGATCGTCGGCTATGCCGAGAACGTCGTCCGCTATTATAAACTGGATGATTTCAAGGCCTACGCCTGGCTGGCCCACCAGCGCTATCCGACCCGCGGCCGGGTTTGGCATCCCGGCGGCTGTCATCCCTTCAGCGCGCTCAACGAGGCGCTCGTGCACAACGGCGACTTTGCCAACTACCAGTCCGTTTACGAATATCTCAAACAGCGCAACTACCACCCCCTGTTTCTGACCGATACGGAGGAGGCGGCGCTCCTGCTCGATCTGTGGAGCAGGGTCTACAAATATCCCCTGGAATACCTGATCGAGGCCATGGCGCCGACCTCGGAGATGGACTTCGACATGCTGCCGGCACAAAAGCAGGCGCTGTACAAGGCCATTCAGACTCATCACGTCTATTCATCGCCCGACGGGCCGTGGTTCTTCATTATCGCCCGCAATGACGTGCAGAACGATCAGTTCCAGCTGATCGGCATCACGGATACGGCCATGCTCAGGCCGCAGGTGTTCGCCCTGCAGGAGGGCGAGGTGCAGGTCGGCCTGATCTGCTCGGAAAAACAGGCCATCGATGCGACGCTCATCTCGCTGGAACGGGAAGATCCGCGCTTCAGGCCCATTGCCGACAAATACTGGAACGCCCGCGGCGGCAGTCATACCGACGGTGGCGCGTTCATCTTCAGCCTGAAGGATACCGGCGACGGCTCGGGCAACAAGCAGCTCATCTGTACCGACAAATTCGGGAAGGTGATCGAAACGGCCAAGGATAAGGTCATCTGCGATATCTCGAAGAAGTTGAAAGAAACAACGGCCGAAGGCAAGGCCATAGAAGAGAGTCTCCGTGGTTTATTCGCGGAAGCAGACGGGTCTTCTGCGGCGCACAAGATTTTCGCCTATGTCCGGGACGCTATGGGGGGATTTGATGCCGAGAGGTTCAGGTTCGCGATTGAAACCATCAAAGGTCAGGCCCTGAAAAATGATACCTTCAAGCAAACGGCCATCACGGCCCTGACCCTGTTGAACGACCGGCGCTACAATACCGGCAGGATCAAGCGCAGCTCCGTGCAGCATGTCCTGAAAATCAACCTGGATGAGATCCTGGCCGCCACGCCCATGATTACGGAAAAGACGGCGTCGCAGTTCAGTCAAATCGATTTTGCCACCCGTGATACCCTGCGGGCGCCGCAGCAGAACAATCAGATCCTTGTCATCGATGCGGAGCATTTTGAGCCGGAAGGCGATAACTGCGATGCGGTGATGATAGTCAAGGCCTACAAACTCGGCTGGCGACGCTTCATCGTGTACAAATACCGCGGCCAGCGGTTTACGGGCTGCGGCTGCGGTCCGGCGACCAAGGGCGTGCGGATCGACGTCTACGGCTCATCCGGCGACTATCTGGCATCGGGTATCGACGGTATGGAGATCTACGTGCACGGCAACGCCCAGGATCAACTCTGCCAGATCATGAAAGAGGGCAAGCTGGTGGTCTTCGGCGATGTCGGGCAGACATTCATGTACGGCGCCAAGGGAGGCGCGGCCTATATCATGGGCAATGCCGCCGGACGGCCCCTGATCAATGCCGTCGGCAAGCCGCGCGTGGTCATCAACGGCACCGCCCTTGACTACCTGGCCGAATCCTTCATGGCCGGCGATCCGCTGAACGGCGGCGGGTTTGTCATCCTGAACGGCATCGGCTTCGATGACAATGACGGGTCGATCCGGGAGTATGAATCGCCTTATCCGGGGTCCAATATCTTTTCCCTGGCCTCCGGCGGTGCGATCTATGTGCGCGACCCGCACCGGAAACTGGTTGATGAGCAGCTCAATGGCGGCGAGTTCGCCAGGATCACGGATGCCGACTGGAAATTGATCCAGCCCTATCTCGAGGAGAATGAAAGACTTTTCGACATCACCATCGACCGGCTTTTGACGATTGACGATAGAAAAAGGGCCCCCAAAGACGTCTACAGAAAGATCAGGCCGAAAAAGACAGCGGCCTCTGCCGAAGACGACGACGGGTTGAGCGAGTCGGTCAAATGTGACCTCAGCGCTGGACAGGAGACCCCAGTGTGCATTGCCAACTGTCCGAATGAAGCGCTTGTACTGAGTATTGATGGTGACGGCGGAGGCAAGGTTAAATGATTGCCATCATCGACTACGGTGCCGGAAACCTGCGCAGTGTAGCTAATGCCATCGCCAAGCTGGGTTACCAGCCGAAGGTGACGGGCAACCCTGGCGATGTGCTTAGCGCTGCAGCAGTTATCCTCCCCGGTGTCGGCGCAGCTGCTGATACCATGCACAATCTGGATAGGTCGGGCATGTCCCAGGCCGTTCGTCAGCTAGTCACTGACGGCAGACCCCTCTTTGCGGTTTGCGTGGGAATGCAGGTTCTTTTCACAGAAACTGAAGAGGGCGGCAGGCACAGGTGTCTGGGGATTATTCCTGGAATTGTGAGAAGGTTGCCGCCAGGGCTCAAAATCCCTCACATGGGGTGGAACCAGGTGAACCGAAAAGAGAGTCATCCGCTATTTGATTCTATACCGGACGGAGCCAACTTCTATTTTGTTCACAGCTACTATGCTGCTCCGGAAGACCTGTCAGTGACAGCCGGAACAACAGAGTATGGGGTTTCTTTCTGCAGTGTCGTGATCAGGGACAATGTGGTGGCCACCCAGTTTCATCCTGAGAAGAGCGGTGAGCATGGCTTGAGGATGTACGATAACTTCCTCAAGATGGCGCTGGCCGGAAAGAGGGCTTAATCCACGTGACCTGGGAAGGACCCCTCCAGCGGCCGGTGGATACCAAAGTCGGAGAGAGACAATTGAAGATGGTCGGAGTTAAGTAAGGACGGTTTCGGCAATGCTAACGAAGAGGATCATACCCTGTCTTGATATGACCGGCGGGCGAGTGGTCAAAGGCACCAGCTTCATGGATCTCCGTGATGCGGGTGACCCTGTGGAGATGGCTGCCTTCTACTATAAGGAAGATGCCGATGAGCTGGTTTTCCTGGATATTGGTGCGACGCCTGAGGGCCGTAACACCATGGTAGAGATAGTGGAACGTGTATCCGAGCAGGTTTTCATCCCGCTTACCGTAGGCGGAGGGCTGCGCAGTGTCAATGATATGCGACTGATGCTGAAGGCCGGAGCCGATAAGATAACCGTCAACACTGCGGCGGTGCTCCACCCGGAACTAATAGGTAAAGGAGCAGAAAGATTTGGCTCCCAGTGTATCGTTGTAGCCATCGATGCCAGGCTGGTGGAAAACGGTGAAGCACCAAAGTGGGAGGTTCTTACTCACGGCGGCCGGAAGGGAACGGGAATTGACGCCGTCGTTTGGGCGAATCAGGCCGTTGCACTCGGTGCCGGGGAGTTGCTGGTGACCAGTTGGGATAATGACGGCCACCGGAGCGGATATGACCTGAGGCTCACCCGGGCTATTAGCGAGCAGGTATCAGTACCGGTCATCGCCAGCGGCGGCGCTGGGAACCTGGAGCATCTTTATCAAGCCCTGCTTGCAGGCAAGGCGGATGCTGTTCTTGCTGCCAGCATTTTTCACTACCGGACCTACTCGATTCGCCAGGCGAAAGACTATCTGGCAGGAAAGGGGATTCCCATAAGGAGATAGTAACGTAACGAGAGGATTACTATGATGAAAGACCTACCTCCCACCAAGGTTCGCAATAGAGAGAGATTCATCTTGGATATTAGACACCGATTGAATCAGGGAGTCAGAAATGATAGGCCAAGAGACTAGAGTTGTTGAAAGGAAAGTGGTCGCCATCCTTAAAGTGCTCAGCGATTCCCCGGAGCCTATCGGCGGCAGGGTGATTGCCCGCCGGTTGTATGATCTTGGCTTTGAGCTCGGTGAGAGGGCGGTGAGGTATCATCTGAGGCTGATGGATGAGCGAGGTTTGACCCAAACTGTAGGGAAGAAGGATGGCAGACAGATCACCTCTTCAGGGCTTGAGGAACTGAAGAGTGCCCTGGTGTCCGATAGGTTGGGACACATAGCCGCCAGGATCGAGCTCTTAGCGTATGCCACCTCTCTCGACCTTGATAACTATGGTGGGCAGGTCCCTATCAACACATCCTTGTTTGCAGAGGAGGAATTCCACCGTGCTCTAGGGCTGATGAGTGATGCCTTTAGATCTGGCCTGTGCGTCAGTGACCTGGTGGCAATCGCCCAAGAAGGGGCAAAGCTTGGAGGAGTGACGGTACCCCAGGGCAAGGTCGGGCTGGCCACAGTATCCAGCATTGTAGTGAGCGGTGCCCTGTTAAAAGCCGGTATCCCACTGGTCTCCAGGTTTGGAGGCATACTGCAGGTCAGGAATCAAAAACCACTCAGGTTCACCGATCTGATAGAGTACTCAGGGTGCTCCTTGGACCCCGCTGAGATATTTATTGCCAGCAGAATGACCAGTGTCAGGAAGGCAAGTATCGAAGGCGGTGGCAAGATACTGGCTAGCTTCGGCGAGATTCCCTCTCCCTGCAGACCGGAAACGGAGGCCATTATGAGGAAGCTGAAGGCAGCGGGCTTCGATGGCCTGATCAAGCTGGGAGAGACGAATGAACCGATATGCGAAATCACCATCAGAATTGAACAAGGTTGGGCTGATACTTTATGATGGGCTTAACCCGGTGGCAGCCGCCGCGGAAGCAGGTATAGAGGTCACAAACCGTGCCATGAGTGGATTAATTGAATACAAGAATCTGAGCAGATTTAGAGATATTGCGGATAAAAGGAGCAGCGTATAACCAGCCATGTTCAGGGTATTCATAATAGCCGATAGAAGCGAGCAGGTAAGGGAACTCAATTCCGGACTTGCCGAGAGGGGCTTCCTGTGCTCGATTGTCTCTGGTGATGATGAATTGCTGGAGGAAGTCAATACTCTAGCTGCTGACCTTTTGGTAGTAGCTGTAGATGGCTCGCCGCCCGGTTCGGGGATGAGGCTTTTGCCCCAGAGGATCAAGCAGGAAACGCATCTGCCTGTTATCACCCTTCTATCAAGTGATAGCCTTGATGTCCTTGACTGTGATCCGTCCATAGATGACTTTGTTGTCAAGCCATGGGATGTGAACGAGTTAGTGATAAGAGCAAACCGGATCCTGCAACGAAAAAAGACTTCGGACGCCAAGGACTTGATCAACTGCGGTGACATAACGATTGACCTGGCCAAGTGCGAGGTGGCTGTAAGGGGCAGACTTGTGGAGCTGACATTCAAGGAGTACGAGTTGCTCCGGTTTCTGGCAACCAACAAAGGCAAGGTCTTCACCAGAGAGGCATTGCTCAATAAGGTCTGGAGCTACGATTATTACGGCGGCGATAGGACAGTTGATGTACACATAAGGAGACTCAGGAGCAAGCTTGGGGACTCTGCTTGCATCGAGACAGTGAGGAACATCGGCTACAGGTTGAGTGACTATTTGTAGCTCACTCCATCTTTGAAGCCTGTACATTGTGCTGATTGTTAATACAGATTTAACCTCCTTGAAATCTGTTGGAAACATATAGGTGCTACCCTCTGGTTATAAGCAGAAAAGGGAGGTTAGTCATGAAGAGTAGCACCTGTAAGATCATGAAGCTTGGTTCCGAGCCATTGACATCTGGGTTCAATCTGGAGGTGATCACCAGTGGCAACTCAATCAGGGAGACATGTGCAGCATGATCGCGGTCTATTATTGGTCGGTTTGCTGCAAGGCTGCCGGGGCGAATGGTATGGACGTCGGTTGCACCATCCCGTCCAATAGTTTTGGCGAGGGGGTGTGGGATGTCTAGCGGTGATACTGCCTGGCTTCTGATTTCGACTGCCCTGGTGATGCTGATGACCCCCGGGCTGGCCCTGTTCTATGGCGGCATGGTGAGGAAGAAAAACATTCTCTCCACCATGATGATGAGTTTCTGCCATCATTGCCGTCATAGGGGTACTCTGGGTACTCTACGGTTACACCCTGGCCTTTGGGCCTGACAAAGGCGGCATCATCGGCGGGCTTGACTGGATCGGCCTGAGAAATGTGGGGCAGGGCCCCTCTTCTACGTATGCTAAAACTGTCCCCCAGTTGGCCTTCATGATGTTCCAGGGTATGTTTGCCATCATCACGGTGGCCCTCATCACCGGAGCGGTGGTGGAGCGGATCAAGTTTAGCGCCTTGCTGGTCTTCTCAGTCTTATGGTTTACGCTGATCTACTGCCCCGTAGCTCACTGGGTATGGGGCAGCGGTGGCTGGCTGGCCAAGCTGGGAGCCATCGATTTTGCCGGCGGAACAGTGGTTCACATAAGTGCTGGAGTGTCGGCTATGGCTCTGGCACTGGTGCTGGGACCGCGTAAGGGATATGCCGAAAAGCAGCCAATGGAGCCCGCGAATATCCCTATGGTGGCCCTGGGAGCAGCGCTGCTCTGGTTTGGCTGGTTTGGTTTCAATGCCGGCAGCGCCCTGACCTCCGGCGGATTGGCCGCGAGCGCCTTTGTAGCTACCAATACATCCGCCTGCGCTGCGGCTTTCACCTGGATCATCCTGGGGTGGATCAATAAACGCCCCTCTCTCCTGGGTGCTGCCACAGGGGCCGTGGTTGGCCTGGTGGCCATTACGCCAGCCGCAGGGTTTGTGACTCCTCTGGCTGCTATACCTATAGGCATGGTAGCGGCAGTAATCTCATACTATTTCATGATCCTGAGATCCAAGCAGAAGGTTGATGAGTCTCTGGATGTCTGGGCCTGTCACGGCATGGGAGGCACATGGGGGGCCTTGGCCACCGGCATCTTCGCCAGCGCTACTGTCAATGCAGCAGCAACCGATGGCCTGATCTATGGGAGTGCCCTGCTGCTGAGTAAGCAGATCGCAGCCGTGGCTGTCGTCTGGGTCTTCGCCTTTGCCGGCACCTGGATTCTGGCCAAGATCATCAATGCTGTCATTGGCCTGAGGGTGAAGAGTGAGGAAGAGGTGGTGGGACTGGATATATCCCAGCATGGTGAAAAAGCCTATGGAGGGATATAATTGATGAAGAAAATAGAGGCGATCATCAGGGAAGAGAAGCTGGAACCGGTCAGAGCGGCACTTGAGGGAATCGGCATCATCGGCATGACGGTGATGGAAGTAAGCGGCCGCGGCCGCCAGAATGGCATTCCCCTGCAATGGAGAGCCGGGAGAATACCGGGTGGAATTCCTGCCCAAGGTTAAAATCGAGGTGGTGGTCCTGGATGAGGACCTGGGAAAGACGTTGAATACCATTATGGTGAAAGCCAGGACCGGTGAACGGGGAGATGGCAAGATATTTGTCTTGCCCATCGAAAATGCCATACGTGTTCGGACAGGTGATGAAGGAGAAAATGCCATATAGATAGGGAGAGGGCGGATATGAACGCCAAGGCAGCATACCAGAATAGGTAGTACTGAAAGGAGGAGAAATGACAGCTAAGTCTAAGAAGGAAAGCAAGGAATATGTGCTCAAAATGGCCAAGGAGCACGATGTAAAGTTCATCAGGTTGTGGTTTGCCGATATCCTGGGTATGCTCAAGGGATTTGCCATCACTGTGGAGGAACTGGAAGGAGCCCTGGAGGAGGGGATGGGTTTTGATGGATCATCCATCGAGGGGTTTGCCCGCATTGATGAGAGCGACATGGTAGCCCTGCCTGACCCCGACACCTTCCGATTGCTTCCCTGGAGACCGAAGGAGCACCATGCTGTAGGGAGGATGTTCTGCGACATCCTCTGGCCTAATGGGCAACCGTTTGAAGGTGACCCGAGGTATGTACTGAAGAGAAATCTCAAAAGGGCAGCGGATTTGGGCTACACCTACTACGTTGGGCCGGAGCTGGAGTACTTCTACTTCCAGGATTCGAAGGGCACCGTGACCCTGGACGAGGGCGGCTATTTTGACATGATCCCTCTGGATGTGGCGACTGACCTCAGAAGGGATACGGTCCTTACCCTCGAGGAGATGGGGATAGGTATCGAGTACTCCCATCATGAGGTTGCCAGTAGCCAGCACGAGATAGATATGAGGTACACCGATGCCTTCACTATGGCTGATAGTGTCATGACCTACCGTCTGGTGGTGAAGCAGATAGCCCTGAACCACGGTGTCTACGCTACCTTTATGCCGAAACCGGTCTTTGGGATCAACGGAAGCGGCATGCATGTGCACCAGTCGCTGTTCAAAGACGGCAGGAACGCCTTCTTTGAAAAGGATGATAAGTACCATCTGTCCAAGACAGCCAAATCTTACGTAGCCGGACTGCTGAAACATGCCCCTGAAATCACCGCTGTCACCAGCCAGTGGGTTAACTCCTATAAGCGCCTTGTCCCTGGGTACGAGGCCCCGGTATACCTTTCCTGGGCACGGCGGAATCGATCTGACCTGATAAGGGTTCCCGAGTACAAGCCGGGTAAAGAAAACGCCACCAGGGTCGAGTACAGATCACCTGATCCGGCCTGCAACCCCTACCTTTGTTTCAGCGTGATGCTGGCTGCGGGTCTGGATGGCATCGAGAAGGGTCTTACCCCTCCGGAACCCGTGGAGGAAAACGTCTATCATATGTCCGAAGAGGAAAGAAAGAGCCGGGGCATAGGCACCCTGCCAGCGAGCCTGTGGGATGCTATCCAGCTCACTGAAAAGAGTGACGTCGTGCGGGAGGCTCTTGGTGAGCACGTCTTCAACTCCTTCATCGAGAACAAGAAGATAGAGTGGGACCGCTTTCGGGTTCAAGTTACCGACTATGAATTGAAGAGATATCTGCCAATCCTCTAGATTGGAGATATTTTGAGACACGGCTAACTGGCTGGGTACTCCAGGAAGAACGAGGCCCGAGAGATCTGCTGGGACTCATCAGTAGTATGGTGAATGTTGCCTTTGGCAGGTCTCTCGGTTGATCTCTTACATAATTGCGGATGTCGCCCTGTTCTGCTTCTAAATATGATGGGTGTATAGAGAAGTAACACTATCATTCTGCCCGGTCTCTGGGGCGGACTGGAATTTGTGGCGGTTGGTGCTCTTATAAGGAGGTAGTGAGTGGGCCAAGGTGTGCAGTTGAGCAAAGGCCTTGGATTTCTGCGTATCGGTGCTGCAATCCCTGTACTTCGAGTGGCTGACGTTGATTTTAACGTTGAAACCATGATCGAAAACTTGAGGGAAGCCAGTAGTCAGGGTGTGCAGGTGTTGATCTTTCCGGAGATGGCTGTCACTGGCTATACCATAGGAGACCTTGTGCAGCATCAGGCATTGTTGCTGAAAGCAGAAAAGGGACTGAGCGATATCCTGCATGAAAGCACTGACATTCCCATGGTCGTGATATTGGGGATGCCGCTATATGTGGAGCAGAAGATTTTCAACTGTGCTGTAGTGGTGAATGCTGGACGGGTTCTCGGGGTAATCCCCAAGACGCTTCTGCCCACGTATAAGGAGTTCTACGAAGATCGATGGTTCGTATCCAGCACGGATGCCCACTCGGACAGTATCGAGCTGCTGGGACAACGTGTCCCCTTTGGGGCAGACATTCTCTTTAGATTACGAGGGATTGCGTCAGCCATCATCGGCGTGGAGATTTGTGAAGACCTGTGGATGCCGCTCTCACCTCATGAATACCAGTCATTAGCAGGCGCGACTGTGCTTGTCAATCTCTCTGCCAGCAACGAGGTGATTGGAAAGTCGGACTGGCGTCGGACAATGGTGTCATCTGAGTCTGGTAGATGCATAGCGGGCTACTGTTATGTCTCGGCAGGTATGGGGGAGTCGTCAAACGACGTTGTCTTTGGCGGGCACGCGATCATTGCTGAGAACGGGACTATCCTCCGGGAATCAGACCGACTGTCACCAAATTCTCAGCTTTTACTCTCCGATATCGACCTTGAACGGCTAGTACATGATCGCCGGGTCACCACAAGTTTCCGCAATACCTCCGGAGAGCCGAAAGTCTTCAGGATTGTCGAAGCGGAAGTTGCAGACCCGGTCCCTGGCAGGTTGTGGCGAACTATTGATCCTCATCCTTTCGTGCCGAGCGATTCCACTAGAAGGGCAGAGAGATGCCGTGAAATCTTTTCCATGCAAGTAGCGGCCCTCGGCAAGAAGTTGACTGGGGCTGAAAAGAGCCACATCGTATTGGGGGTTTCCGGAGGGCTTGATTCTACGTTAGCCCTCTTAGTTGCTGCTAAGACCTTAGATCTGCTGGGGTTGCCACGAAGTAACGTCCATGCTTACACGCTCCCTGGTTTTGGCACTACCCGAAGGACCAAGACCAATGCCAGCGCATTGTGCCGAGCATTAGGAGCGAGTTATGGACAGGTGAACATCACAAGGAGCTGCAGGTCACAACTGAGAGATCTGGGGCATGATGGCCGGGAAGACGTGGTATTTGAAAACGTGCAGGCTCGCTATCGTACGGAGTTCTTCTTCAACAAGGCCAACGAGCTCAATGGAATTGCACTGGGAACAGGTGACCTTACCGAGGTTGCTCTGGGGTGGTGCACATTTGCGGGAGATCACATTTCGCACTATCACGTTAATGTTTCGGTGCCCAAGACACTGGTCCGTTATCTCGTACGGTGGGTGGCAGATGAAGAGTTGTCTGACTCACCAGCACAAAATGTGTTGTACGATATCCTTGAAACCCCAATCTCTCCGGAACTGCGGCGGCCGGAGAACGGCGAGATTGTGCAGAAGACTGAGGAGATCATCGGCCCGGTTGAACTTGCCGATTTCTATCTATATTTCTTCATTCGATTTGGAATGCGACCAGGCAAGATCCTCTATCTGGCCAACGAAGCCAGAAAACAGAGGCTCTTCGAAGGTCAATATACACTCGACGACTTACGGAGATGGCTCCGGAGTTTTATCGAGAGGTTCTTCGCAAATCAGTTCAAGCGGACGTGCTTGCCTGAGGGGCCGAAGATCGGTTCCGTGAGTCTGTCTCCCCGAGGTGACTGGAGGATGCCCTCCGATGCTGAACCAGCACTATGGCTGGAAGACCTGGAGGCAATGTACCTGAGACTACGAGAGGTAGCGGAGTCCAAGTCAGGATGAGTATCTTCAGGCCGAATGTTCCAACGAATCCTCATCGAGTATTTGGCTTTTCAAGTGGAGGTGCTATAATGGGCACCAGCTTACTTAGGGGAAGTCTTGCATGATACAAGGGGCTGGTTCCGATAGCGAAAAAAAGATCCTGTCAATCCTGAAGGTTCTCAGCGAATCTACCGAACCAATGGGGTCGATCACCATAGCCCGACAGCTCGAACGCTACGGAGTTTCCCTGAGCGAGAGGGCAGTGCGGTACCACCTGCGAATTACAGACGAGCGAGGCTACACGCAGCCTGGAGGACGTGATGGCAGGATGATCACCGCCCAGGGACTCAATGAATTAGAGGTAGCGCTGGCGCCGGATCAAATTGGCTTCGTCCTGGACAGACTCGATCTCTTGGCTTTCCAGACCACGTTCAATCCCAGTAAGCGGACTGGACAGGTGGTTATCAACACTTCAATCTTCAGCCAGGACAAGTTCAAGAAGGCCCTGGCGGCTATGAGAGAGGTATTCAAGGCTGGGCTATGCGTGAGTGACCTTGTGGTAGTAGCCTCTGGGGGTGAGAAACTGGGCAACGTAGTCATACCCAGTGGTAAGATGGGTCTGGCGACAGTGTGCAGCGTGACTATAAACGGGGTACTACTGAAGGCTGGTGTCCCTGTAGAATCCAGATTTGGTGGTGTGCTCGAAATAAAGAACTCGAAACCAAGGCGCTTCGTCGCTATAATCAACTACGATGGCACGTCCCTTGATCCATCAGAGCAGTATATACGTGCCAAGATGACCAGCGCGGGCGAAGCAGCCAGAACCGGGAGCGGCAAGATACTGGCCAATTTTCGAGAGTTACCGGCCCCATCGAGAGTCCACCGTTGAGGAAACAGTCTCCAAAATGAAAGAGGCTGGTATTGGTGGAGTCTATGTTCTGGGTAATACCAGTGAGCCCATTTGCCAGATTGCGCTGGGCTTGAATCGCATTGGCATGGTGCTTCTAGGGGGGCTCAACCCTGTGGCTGCAGCGGTGGAGGCAGGGGTCGAGGTCGACAATTTTTCCGAAAGCGGTCTGATTGACTTTGGGAGTCTGGTGAGCTTTTGGAAATTATAGGCCGACTGCGAATCTGTAGCCATTTGCAGGAGGCATCAAAGGCATGCTATTATCTTAGATCAGTGGGAGCTAAGGACGGTTCGGGTAGATCTGCCCCTGCGGTGACTTAGCAACGTGCGGCGATAGAACCTTTAAGTCAGTCCAGTGAGGCTGGCAAGGGAAGTGGTCTTGTATCAAGACTCTAGAGAATACGAGAATAAAAAACCTCCTGCCAGCGTTGGCAAGAGGTTTTTTTATATGCCCGATGAGGTGATTATGTTTACTCTGATGTCATGCAGCACTCTCACGAGCAGAAGTCATGAGCTATTGATCCTTTCTCGCCCACTTATCTTGCGAAGGGAAAACGACCTATCAGGATGGATACGATGTTTGGGCTTGCCCATGTCAATGATGGTGAGGGATTCCGATAATGAATAAGAAGGCGATTTTGGTGTTGGAAGATGGCTCGGTCTATGAGGGTAATTCCTTCGGAGCAGAGGCTTTCGCTTATGGTGAGGTTGTCTTCAATACCAGTATGACCGGCTACCAGGAGATGCTCACCGATCCGTCATATGCCGGGCAGATACTCGTTCTCACTTACCCGCTCATCGGGAACTATGGCATCAATGATTCTAGCTTCGAATCAGCGCGCATCCGGGTGCGCGGCTTTGTGGTTCGAGATCAATGTCAAGAGCCCAGTCACTGGCAGAGCAACATGATACTGCATCGATTCCTGGAGAATAGCGGCGTGCCGGCAGTCTATGGCGTGGATACGCGAGCACTCACCAGGCACCTGAGGTCTCGTGGAGTAATGATGGGGGCTATAGCCTGTGATCAATCTCCTGAGGATGTTCTAGCGCGGCTTCGAGGCCAGCCCCGCTACGATAACGTCGATTTCGTCAAGGAGATTAGCACCAAGGATCCCTACCAATGGGAACCTTCACAGGATGAGGTTGATGATGTGACCCACATTGTGGTCGTTGACTGTGGTCTGAAATATAACATTCTCCGCATCCTGCGACGTCGGGGATGCAAAGTAACTGTTGTCCCTTGTACTTACTCTGCTCAGCAGATTCTCGGTCTGGAGCCCGATGGCGTCCTGTTTTCACCGGGCCCGGGCGATCCTGCTCTGCTTGGCTACATAGTTGAGACCGTAAGGAAGGTGGTGGGGGTGAAGCCCCTTATGGGCATCTGCCTGGGAGAGCAGCTTATCGGCCAGGCCTTTGGGGCCAGGACGTTTAAGCTTAAGTTTGGCCATCGCGGTGGCAATCACCCTGTGCGCGATATCAAAACTGGCAGAGTGTACGTTGCTGCCCAGAACCACGGCTATGCTGTGGATGCTGACACTCTGACGGGGGGATTGGAGGTCAGCCACATCAACCTGAACGACGGGACTGTGGAGGGGCTCTATCACCGGGACCTTCCCATCCTGTCCATCCAGTATCACTCCGAGGCATCACCTGGTCCTCAGGATAGTATCTATCTCTTTGACCGGTTCTTGCAGATGGCCAGGGAAAGCAAGTGAACACCACAGAATGGGCGCACACTTTTATGGAAAGGAGTCTTGGTGCCGCGACGAAACGATATTAGGAAGGTACTGATAATAGGGTCAGGCCCTATCATCATCGGACAGGCGGCAGAGTTCGATTATGCCGGCACCCAGGCGTGTAAGGCTCTCCGTGAGGAAGGGGTAACATCTATTTTGGTCAACTCCAACCCTGCTACCATCATGACGGATGAGGGCATTGCCGATGTGGTCTATGTCGAGCCTCTGGAAGTGGGCGTGGTCGCCCGCATCATTGAGAGGGAGCGGCCTGATGGGCTCTTGGCAACCTTGGGTGGGCAGACCGGATTGAATCTTGCTGTAGAGCTGGCTGATGCCGGCATTCTGGACAAATACAACGTGCATCTATTGGGCACGCCCTTAGAGACCATTAAGAAGGCAGAGGAACGGTCACTTTTCAAACAGTTGCTGGTGGATATTGGAGAGCCGGTGCCAATAAGCGTCACTGCCAATTCGGTTGAGGAAGCATTGAAATTTGCGGAGACAATTGGCCTGCCTCTGATAGTTCGTCCTTCCTTTACTCTTGGGGGAAGTGGAGGAGGCATTGCGCATACCTCAGACGAATTAAGGAGTATTGTAGCTGCCGGCTTATCTGCTAGCCTCAGCCATGAGGTACTTGTTGAGAAGTGCCTTCTGGGTTGGAAGGAGATTGAATACGAGGTGATGCGGGATGCCTCCGATAGCTGCATCATCATCTGCAACATGGAGAACATCGATCCGATGGGGGTACATACGGGAGATAGCATTGTGGTTGCTCCCAGCCAGACCCTTTCTGATAAGGAATATCAGATGTTGAGGTCGGCCAGCATCAAGATCATCCGTGCTCTTGGCATTGAGGGAGGGTGTAATATTCAGTTTGCCCTAGCTCCCGGCCCAGTAGTAGCCGAGAAGTGGTCATCCGGAGAGGTGGGTACCACGTACTATGTGATTGAGGTCAATCCCAGAGTGAGCCGCAGCTCAGCTCTGGCCAGCAAGGCCACGGGGTACCCTATTGCTCGCGTGGCTACCAAGATTGCCGTAGGCAAACGCTTAGACGAGATTCCCAACATGGTGACTGGGAAAACCAAGGCGGCGTTTGAACCGGCCCTGGACTACTGTGTAGTGAAAATCCCCCGCTGGCCTTTTGACAAATTTGCTGCCGGAGACCGCACTACGGGTAGTCAGATGAAGGCCACCGGTGAGGTTATGGCTATCGACCGATGCTTTGAAGCAGCCTTGCAGAAGGCAGTTCGCTCGCTCGAATTTGGTGGCCGGTCGCTACTCTGGGAGGATCGTAGTTGGGGTGATAACCCTGGAGCTTATCCGTTGTACTCACATGACACGAGACTCTGGGTAATTATGGCTGCATTGCGTCGCGGGGCTGTCCCGGAGGAACTAGCGCAGCGCAGCGGAATCGATCCTTGGTTCATCTATAAAATGGGCAACATAGTGGAAATGGAGAAGCGTCTCTTGTCTGGGATACTGACCCCGGAGTTACTTTTGGAGGCAAAGCGGCTAGGGTTTTCCGATGAACAGGTCGGAACTTTAGCCGATAGACTGCCTGAGCAGATCCGCCAGGTCCGCCATGATTGGAACATCAGGCCCGTTTACAAAATGGTCGATACTTGTGCTGCTGAGTTCGAGGCTTCTACTCCATATTTCTACAGTAGTTATGAGACAGAGAACGAAGCCGAACCTTTGGCGATGCAGAAGGCTGTTGTCATTGGCAGTGGGCCTATCCGTATAGGGCAGGGTATTGAATTTGACTACTGTAGCGTGCACTCGGCTTGGGCCCTTCAAGAAGCAGGTTTTGCCAGTATCGTGATCAACTCCAATCCGGAGACCGTCTCCACTGATTTCGACACAAGTGATCGCCTTTACTTTGAGGCACTGGATGAGGAGAGTGTGAGGGATATCCTGGAGAACGAGAACGGCATTAGGACGTCTGGATCAGCCGTAGATGAATCGAGTGTTGGCAGCAGACTCACGCCATCTATAGTGCAGTTTGGTGGTCAAACTGCGATTAACTTGAGTGAGCCACTGGCTCGTAGCGGGATGCCTATTATTGGTTCCAGTGCTGAAACCATCGACATGGCCGAAGACCGTCGCCGTTTTGAGGATTTCTTAGATCGCCTGGGTATCCCCCAGCCGCCTGGTGGCGCTGCTACAACCCTGGAAGGGGCTGAAAGTGTGGCGCGGTTGGTTGGTTATCCGGTATTGGTTCGTCCCAGCTATGTCCTTGGGGGCAGAGCAATGGAGATTGTGTACAATGACTCGGAACTTGCTCTCTATATGGAAGAGGCACTGAAATTGGGAATCAAGCACCCAGTCCTTGTCGACAAGTATATGGAAGGCAAGGAAGTGGAGGTGGATGCGATTTGTGATGGGGAAAGGGTGCTCATCCCGGGCGTTATGGAGCATATAGAGAGAGCTGGAGTACACAGCGGAGATGCGATGACAGTGTATCCAGGCCTGGGGTTAAAGGATCTGGAGGTGAGTACTCTGGTGGATCATGCAGTGCGCATTGGCCTGGGCCTTCAGGTCAAAGGATTGATGAATGTTCAGTCTATCATAATGCGGGAGGCGGGTCGTTTCACAGTCTATGTATTAGAGGTGAACCCTCGTGCCAGTCGTACGATTCCCTTCATCTCTAAGGTCACTGGAGTTCCCGTGGTCAAGATAGCCACTAAAGTTATGGCTGGAATATCACTTCGGGAACAGGGCTACGAAACGGGTCTCTGGAGAAAACAGAAGTTGGTGGGTATAAAGGCACCGGTCTTCTCTATGTCGAAATTGATAGGGGTGGATACTTACCTTGGCCCAGAGATGAAGTCCACCGGCGAAGTGATGGGTATTGATTACACGTTCGAAGCGGCACTGGCAAAGTCACTCATGGCAGCCGGCCTCATGTTACCTCCCAATGGCGCAATCCTTCTAAGTATTGCTGATCGAGATAAGTCTGAGTCGCTGCCAACTATCAGGAGACTTGCGGGCGCTGGCTACAAGCTTTACGCGACCGAGGGCACAGCATTAATGATTGAAAAGGAAGGACTGCCGGTAAAGCAGATCACCAAAAAGCTCAGTGAAGGACACCCCAATGTGGTGGATGTCATAAGGGAAGGCTGGGTTGACGGTGTCATCAATACTGTCACGGGAGCGCGTACTCCACTACGAGATGGGTTCGCCATACGCAGAGCTGCTGCTGAGAAGCGCATCCCTTGCTTCACTTTCCTGGACACAGCCCGGGTGGCAGTGGAAGCCATGGCGAGCAGCAATCATGCTTTCAATGTTCATCCACTGAAAGAGTACCTGAAGAGATGAGGCAGATTGACGCACCTGTCATATCTTTTCTAAAAGCGTCTAATTGACTTTGGACGCTTGGTGGGCTTCTTGAAGTTGTGAGCCGACTGCAGGGCCAAGCACTGCACCACGGTCTCAGTTCCGATCTTAGAGGATGGGCAGATATCTCTTCAGCTCGTGGTTTGTGTCTGAAGACCTGCTTATGTCCGACCTGAGTCTATTTCTTAGCCTGTATGTCAGACTTGGCCATGGCCTTGAATTCTGCTACCGACTGTTTACCGAGGTCCTCGCCATTGCGTAGGCGCACCGAGACACTAGCAGCAGCCGCTTCTTTATCGCCAACCACTAGCATGTAAGGAATCTTCTGCAACTGGGCCTCGCGAATCTTGTAGTTCATCCTCTCAGGGCGTACATCAACCTGGGTGCGAAGGCCTTCGGCTTTCAGCTCAGCTTCCACCTTTCTGGCATAGTCGATGTGCCGGTCCGAGATGGGAATGATCATGGCTTGAACAGGTGCTAGCCATACCGGGAACGCTCCGCCGTAGTGCTCTATCAGCACTCCGAAAAAGCGCTCCAGGCTTCCCAGGAGAGCACGGTGAACCATGTAAGGCCGCTGCTCCTTCCCGTCCTCGCTGATGAAAGTCATGTTGAACCGCTCAGGCTCATTGAAATCGAACTGGATGGTCGAGCACTGCCACGCGCGCCCCAGGACGTCCTTGATCTTTATATCAATCTTGGGCCCATAGAATACGGCTTCGCCTTCTTTCCTCTCATAGGGCAGATTTCGGGCTTCCAACGCCTTGACTAAAGAGCCCTCCGCCTGTTGCCACATGGCGTCACTGCCCCCGTACTTCCCCAGGTTCTGAGGATCGCGCACACTAAGTTCCACCTTGTACTCCTCGAAACCAAAGGCACGCAGCATATTGAGGCTGAAATCCAGTACTCGCAGGATCTCGTCCTCAATCTGCTCTGGGGTACAGAAGATATGTGCATCGTCCTGGGTGAAGCCCCGCACTCTGAGAAGCCCGTGCAGTGTGCCGCTCCGTTCATAGCGGTAGACAGTTCCGAGCTCGGCCCAGCGCAGTGGCAATTCGCGGTACGAACGTAGCTTCGACTTGTAGATCATAATGTGGAACGGGCAGTTCATCGGCTTGATGTAATACTCCTGCTCGTCGATCTCCATTGGCGAGTACATGCTTTCCTTGTAGAAGTCCAGGTGCCCTGAAGTCTTCCACAGGTGTGCTCGGCCGATGTGGGGTGTAAACACGATGTCGTAGCCGCCTTCCAGGTGCTGCTTCCGCCAGTAGTCTTCTATCAGCACCCGTATTAGCCCACCCTTGGGATGCCAGTAGGCTAATCCTGCCCCTGCCTCCTCATGGAAACTGATTAAGTCGAGCTGCTTCATCAGCCGGCGGTGATCACGGGCTTCAATCTCAGCGAGCCTCCTCAAGTGTTCATCGAGCTCTGCTTGAGTATCAAAGGCTGTGCCGTAGATTCGTTGCAGCATCGGTCGGTGCTCATCCCCGCGCCAATAGGCTCCGGCGATGTTCAGCAGTTTGAAAGGACCGATTTGACCGGTAGAGTTCAGGTGAGGGCCACGGCATAGATCAACAAAGGAACCATGGCGATAAGTGCTGACTGACTCATCTGGAAGGTCATTGATCAGTTCCAGTTTGTAGGGCTGCGAGGCGAATAGTTGACGTGCTTTCTCCTTATCTACCTCTTCCCTGATGAAAGGCGAATGTGCAGCGATCACCCTTCTCATACCCTCTTCAATAGCGGGTAGGTCTTCCGGGACAAGCGGACGAGGCAGGTCGAAGTCGTAGTAGAAACCATCCTCAGTGGCTGGACCTATGCCCAGTTTTGCTTCAGGGAAAAGTTCTTTCACCACCTCGGCCATAACATGAGATGCTGAATGGCGCATTGTCTCCAGTTTTGACTTATCATCAGACACTTGTTTTATCCCCATTCTGCCCCAAATTAGGAACCTCTCTGCCGTCAGGGCACGAGAGGTTCACAGTCTGCTGTTGCGCTGAGTTAAATCTAAATATACCTTCCCATCAAGGCAACAATGAATTTGAACCAACAACCTCTGCAACGCTACGACCAAAAAAGGATTTCTGTTAACAATCACCTATTCTCATGTCAAAAGAAGGATTTGTCAATAGTGCTTACTGGAGGGGAGATGTCCCAGAGATGACTCAGGTCGATGATGTGCTGCCACCGATGATGCTAGATCTCTTAGCGGACTGTGTTACCATGCTTCTCAACCTGCTCCGTTCTGTAGGCGTAGCCCATATCAAAGGCCTTGAGGTTAAAATCCTCTGTCCCTTCCGGCACAGAGGCGCGCACGGCTTCCCGCAGAGCATTGTGAGAAATCAGATCGCTCGCCGCTGCCAGGAAGCCCAGCATGATGATGTTGGCCACCACTGGCCGGCCCATCTCGCGGGCCATGTGAGTAGCGGGGATAGAAAGGGGCGCTGGACTTTGAGATGGATCAGTCTTTACCAGATCGGGGTCTATAATGACCAGAGTTCCCTTGGGGGCGCTGCGTCCGTAATTGGTGTAGGCTTCCTGTGCTAGGATTACGATCACCTGGGGACTCACTACGCGCGGGTAGTCTATCGGCTCACTGGAGACCACCACCTCTGCGGTGCAGGAACCTCCGCGGGCCTCCGGGCCGTAGCTCTGGGTTAAAGTGGCGAAACCATTGTCATATATAGCCGCAGCCTTGCCCACGATCTCCCCAAACAGTACCACTCCCTGCCCGCCGAACCCGGCTATTCGTATCTCTCTTCTACCAGCGCTGCTCCCTTTCATGAACACTTCCTTGGAAGTCTGTCTCTGACAATCATTATTTCTTCTTTGCCTTGTTAGACACCTGCATGTAATTGTTCCAGAAAGTTGGCCGTTCTATATCGACAAATTTACCCACCAGAATAGGGCCACTCATACCTATATCGGCCTCCGAAGGGTCTGCCCCGTTTCTAACGACACTCTTTTCCTTGTAGTAGCGCAATCCGTCTACCCCTTGCCCTTGCTTGTTCAGTCGGCCGTATACAGTGGGGCAGTGCGCAATTACTTCCACAAAACTGAACCCGGGTTTGACTAGTGCCTCGGCAATGCACCTTTCTAGTTGGCGCGAGTGAAACACTGTCCATCGGGCAACGAAAGTAGCTCCGGCAGCAGCTACAAGCCGCGGCAGATTGAAGGGAGGCTCATAGTTGCCATAGGGCGAAGTGGCACTTCGGGCATCCAGTGGTGTGGTCGGCCCCAGCTGTCCACCGGTCATGCCGTAGTTAAAGTTGTTGACACAAATAACAGTCATATCGATGTTGCGGCGAGCGGCGTGGATGAGATGGTTGCCTCCTATGGCTGCCAGATCACCGTCTCCTGAGAAGACCACTACATTCAACTCGGGATTAGCCAGCTTCAACCCGGTAGCGAAGGGGATGGCTCGTCCATGGGTTGTGTGAAAGGAATCCAGCCGGACATAGCCTGCCGCCCTGCCGCTACAGCCTATTCCGGAAACCAGAGCCATCTTGTCTGCATTCAGCCCGGCACGATCGATAGCCCTTATAAAACTACCAACCGCCGAGCCAATGCCGCATCCGGCGCACCAGATATGAGGCATCCGATCTACCCGGAGATAGGCGTCAATGGGATTCTTTTCTTCACAACCTGTTTCTGTCAACGCAATGCCTCTCTTATGCCTTCCAGTATGGTCTGGGGTTGGTGCATACCGCCGCCCATGTGTGGCAGGAGCAATGTTTTGGCTTTGGAACCAGCGCATCGCTCCACCTCCAATACGATCTGGCCGTAGTTTATCTCGGGAACTACGAATGCCTTAACCTGTTGCGACAGCTCTCTGACGCGGTCCTCGGCAAAGGGCCACACCGTTATCAGCCGCAACAGGCCTGCTCGTATTCCTTCGTTTCGTGCCTGCTGGACGGCACGCCGGGCGACTCGGGCGGTTATTCCATAGGCACAGACCACAACCTCCGCATCCTCTGTGCCCACCTCTTCATAATTTATGATGTCTTTCTTGTTCAGTCTGATCTTATCTACCAGTCGGCGTACCAGCCTTTCCTGTGCTGCGGCAGTCATCTCCGGGTAGCCCCTCTCGTCATGGGTCAAACCGGTAACATGAAAACGGTATCCCTCACCGGCAATGGCCATGGGAGGGACAAGATCACTGTCTGGTTTATAAGGCCAATACTTTCCAGGTGGCGCCGTGGGCCGGCGTCGCTGCACCAGTTCCCCTGGCGATACCTGTCGTATCACTACCTTCTCGCTCATGTGTCCCACTGTCTCATCAGCCATCACCAGCACCGGAACGCGGTACTTCTCTGAAAGGTTAAACGCTTTGATAGTAAAGTCGAACATCTCCTGGGGTGAACTGGGGACAATGGCAATGATTTCATAGACTCCGTGCGAGCCCCACCTGGCCTGCATCATGTCTCCCTGCCCCACCAATGTTGGCAGGCCCGTGGAAGGTCCGGCGCGCTGCACATTGACTAGCACACAGGGAGTCTCCAGCATCACCCCCAGCCCCAGGTTCTCCATCATCAGACTGAATCCCGGGCCTGAGGTAGAGGTCATCGCCTTCACTCCTGCCCATGATGCCCCCAGTATGGCATTCATCGAGGCGATCTCATCCTCCATCTGAACGTAAACACCACCGATCTCGGGGAGTCGGCGGCTCATCCGCTCTGCTATCTCGGTAGCCGGGGTGATGGGATAGCCGGCAAAAAAACGACAGCCTGCACTGATAGCTCCCTCAGCACAGGCCTCATCGCCATTGATAAAGAACTGTCCCTCGAGAATATTGTTTTCAGACATCAGTATGTTGAGCCACTCCTCCTCATCCTCTTAGGCCAGCCAAATCGCAAAGTCGGGGCAGATCATCTCGCACAGGCCACAGCCCGTACACCCGTTCTCTTCCGCCACCTTGGGGAGGGCATAGCCCTTTGCATTCATCTCATTGCCTATGGTGAGTATCCCCTTGGGGCAGATTTCCACGCAGTAACGGCAGCCTTTACACCTATCCTTCTGTATGACGATCCGTACCTTTTTGGCAGGCTTTTCTTCCTGATCGGAAGGCTTTCTCTGTACCGTCATAGCCGCACCGTTTTCATTGTTATTGCATAAGGAGTTGGCGATCTGAGTGGGATGCTATCGTAGCGCAGTCTGAACTTCCTTGTTGGCAATCTGCCAGGTAGTCATCAAGCCCGGCAGTTGCTCTTGCAATGAGTAATTAGTATAGCAGAGCGATGCTCCTGTGACAAATGTGATGGTATGAGCGTACTCGGCCAGTGAAGAAGCTTTCGGAGTTTGCGCCAAATAACTAGGCCACCCTGAGAGGGTGGCCTAGTACACGATATAAGCGATTAGCCAGTCTTGCTGGCGCTTAGAAGTGATTTAACCGTATGTCTTAGTGTACTTCTCCATCAGCTTGGTCGGCTTCCACCACTTCTTGAGTCCCATGTCCTCGGCCACCTTGTTGGCTGCGAGGTAGCCCGGTCCGCCGGTGACCATTCCGCCGGGATAGGTAGACGCACCGCACAGATACAGTCCCGGGATGGGCGTCTTGGACGTGGAGCACTCGATGTTGGGTCGGTTGTAGCTAAGCTGCATTATGTTGTAGTCGCCGTGTTTGATGCCACCGCGCCGCATGTTCGGGAAGCGGATCTCGATGTCCTCCGGCGTCTCGCCGAGGGTCATAATAATGTTCTCTTTCTTCATGTTGGGGGCCGCCTTGTGCCATTTCTCCAGCACCGCCGCCTCGACTTCCTTGTTCTTCTTCTCCCAGCCGCCTTCGATTCCATAGGGGGCGTGCATCTGGAAGAAGGACACATGTCCTCCGGGCTTCCGCACCAGGTGCGGGTCCCAGTAGCTCTCGCAGGTGACGTGCCCGCCAATGAGCTTGTAGTCCAGCTTGCCGCCCATGACGTTCTTCCAGTGTGCCAAGATCTGGTCGGTGCTGTCGAAACCGACGACGGTCATGAAGCTCTCGTTGGCCCAGGGGTCATCGCACTTGTACTTGGGAATCTCCTTGGAAACTGTGTGCAGGGTGTAGTAGCTCCATTTGTCATACTTCCAGGACTCGGCGCTTTCCTTCAAGAAGGTCCCCGGCAGGTTCTTGGGCCCGATCAGGTCCAGGAACGTGCTCTTAGGATCGAGGCTGGATATGACTACCTTGGAGTGCAGCGTGCGGCCTTCCACGGTATCCACACCGGTGACCTTGCCGTTCTCTATTATGATCTTGTTCGCCTCGGTGGCATCCAGTATCAACCCGCCGTTCCGGACTATCTCTCGGGAGAAGGCACCGGCCAGTTTGTGCGACCCGCCCAGCAGCAGGGCCTTGTCCATGGCCCGGGTGAGCAGCAGAGGCACGAACAAACCCAGCCCGGTCTCGTTGGGATCCAGTCCCCACATGCAGGTGGCGTACAGCAGCATGGCCCTCAGCTTGTCGTTCTCAAAGTGCTCCTTCATGATCTCCATGGGACTCTTCTCGTTGAGCTCTATCAACTCCCGTCCGATCTCGGTCTTCTGGAAGCCCACGACCAGGTCCAGGGATGGCTTGGGCGGGAAGTAGGTGGCTGGCCCCACTATCTCGTCCATCATCCGCTGCCAGGATCGCATCTGTTTGCCAAAGGCCACGGCATCCTTGGGTGAGTACTTGCTGATGGAGTCGATGGTGTCTTCTATCATCTTGGTCAGCAGCAGCGTGCTGCCGTCGCTGAACACCATGGCCATCTGCATGTTGGGTTTGATCCAGGTGAGAGCGTGCACATCCAGGTTGAAGTCCTTGAGGGCCGGCATGTAGTCCACCATCAAGTGGTAGATGGCATGCATGTTGGAGTAGTAGCAGGGGAAGAGCACCTCTTCGGTGGCCAACCCGCCTCCGACTTCATAGCGTCGCTCAACAACGGCGACTTTGGCTCCGGCCTTCGCCAGGTAGGCCGCCGTCATCAGACCATTGGGGCCGCCGCCTATGATCACTGCATCCCAGTTACTGTCCGCAGGGAACTCGTCAAATAGCTTTCCACAAATCCCGTCCATTATGTCCTCCTTCTTTCTACGGACGCTTCGCCGATATCTTGCCCTGCTGTGGGATGTACCACGGCGAGGCATACCACCACGGTCCGGGTTTGGCGATGCCGTCCTCAATCATGGTGTGCATCAGATTATAGCCGCAGGCCATCAGGCACAGACCGCCCGGGTGCATTGATGACTGATGACACAGGTATAGCCCGTCAATCTGGGTGCGGCCGCGCGCCAGTTCCGGCAGAGGCCGCGTGTTCCACCATTCATCTTTGTCGCATCGAACGCCATACCAGGAACCGCCCAGCAGGCCTGTGTTACGAAGCTCGGAGTCATACGGCGTGTTGACGAAGGTCTTGACGATGTTGTCGCCATCAAGGTTCTCGCAGACCACACCGGCCAGCTCCAGGTTGTAGGCATCCATCTCGGCCTTTATCTTGTTCAAGTTCTCGGGGCCTTCCGGATCGTACTCGGGCGTGGACACAATGGTATCGAAGGGACCGCAGATCTGTTGTCCGGGCCTGGTGCACTGCGGATGGGTGACATCATAGTTCTCGTTCCCCACCCAGAGGAAGCAGCCCTCCTTGGCCGGTATCCGTGGCCTTCCTTTCCACCCCAAGGCCTCTGCCATGTGGGCAAAGTATTCCTTCCTGGTGGCCGCGCCTCCGACGAACGGGCCGCCGGTGAAGATACCTTCGCCGGACATGGCCGAGGCATACGCGGGACGGAACTTCAGCTGCTTGCGGGTCAGCCAGTGGGTCACGTAGAGGCTGCCGCCCTTGAGGCTGAGGTCTTTGATCCGCTGGGCGAACCCGGCATCAATGTGGCTGGGTCCGATCAGTTTCAGAAAGGTCTGCCGGATGTCGGTAGCGCTGATGACTGCCTTATTGGCCCAGATCCTCTTCTCCCCGCGGGGAGCGGTATCCTTCAGACGCACGCCCTTGGCTACACCGTTCTCGATTATTATCTCTTCCACCGGGCAGCACGTGCGGACCACCACACCGTGGGCTATGGCACAGCGCAAGAGAGCATGGTAGTAGCCGTGTATGTTGCCGCGCGGGCCAACCGGACGGGGTATGTATGGCGGTGTGACAGCAATGACGCTGCACAACGCCGGGACAGCCTGTCCCTCGTGGTGCCCAAAAGCTCCGGACACCGCGGCGGTATAAGCCATGATCGTCTTGAGCTGTTCGCCGGTCTTGAAATGCTCATCAAAGAAGTCGAACATGGTCCACCGGAGAAGTTCCTCAGTCCAGAGTTCAGGTGCATACTTCTTGTACACCTGCATGAAGGGGATGTTCTCCGGCGTCAGTTCGACCTCCGGAGGATGCGGCGGGCACCAGAAGGTGGCTCTCAGCAGTTCCTGGGTCCATGCTTTCGGTTGACCGAGGTAGCCTGATATCTTGGCAAAACCCATGGCTTCCTCATTGCCCACCTGGTACATGCCCTCACCGGTCATAAATCCCGTCGCCTGCGGCCGATACTCCGGGTGCCGGGCATGAAGATCCATCCGGAAGCCATACTTCCAAAGCTCCAGTTGCTCCCAGCCCGGGGCTGCCCCGCCGTAGTTGGCGATGGCGTGTACAGAGAGGCGCGTACCGGCAATAGGCTCGGTGTTTTCCTGGGCGCCTCCGCATTCCGGCCTCTCTTCGAGAATGCAAACGCTCAGTCCGCACTTGGCCAGATAGGCTGCGATTGTGGTCCCATTGTGCCCTCCACCTACGATGACAACATCGTATCTTTCATCCGCACTCATATTAACCTCCTGTTCAACGATTTAGATACTGAGAACACTAAAACAAAGCCACAACCAGAAAGCAATAAGGAGAAAAGCTTTCCTTTATTGTGGGCCTTGCTAAAAGGCTCTCAATCCCCCCAGGGCATCTTTAGTTAGCTTAACCCAAACAACTATACTTTGCGTATCAGGAATATCCTGAGTCGGCTATCAGGATATTCCTTACGTATTATCTTTGGGCTAGTTGCGCTGTGGCTCGGCTGCGGTTCTATTGTCAATGAGCCCGTGCTGAAAAGCAAAGTGACAGATGTCCACATCATTGCGCAAGCGCAGCTTTTGCAGGACGCGCGAGCGGTAGGTCTCAACAGTCTTCGTACTCAGGCCGAGTATTGCCGCCACCTCCTTCAGCACCCGTCCCCGTGCCAGAAGGCAGAATACCTGAAATTCCCGGTCGGAGAGACTTTCCAAAGGGGCAAGACCCGAGCGGCTGGATAGAAGCTGCAGGTTGACAACGTCTTTACCTATGTCTGACAAGAATTTTCGTCCCTGGGCTACTGCACGAATGGCATCATGGAGTTCCCGTGTGGAGGATCCTTTGGTGAGGTATCCCAGACAGCCAGCCTTCAGGGTCCGGACGGCATAGTGTTCCTCTTGGTATCTGGTGAGTATGAGAATATGTACATCAGGGTGGAGGGAAAGGAGCCGCTTAGCAGCCTCCATTCCGTCCATCTCAGGCATGGAGATGTCCATCACGACTACGTCGGGATTGACATCGATGAACTTGCTGATTGACTCCCGTCCGTTGCAGGCCTCGGCCGCTACGCGGATGTCCGGGGCTTCTTCGATAACGCGTCTAAGGCCAGCCCGGACCAGGCTGTGGTCGTCTACAAGAAGCACGTTAATCATGGCTGTGTCCTTGACCTGCGAAGTTGACACTGGTCTCAGCGTGACTGGGGCTTATGGGCAGGTGTGCTGCCACGCACGTGCCCCGGCCACCGTGATTACGCTTAATGCTGAGTCTGCCGCCCACCAGTCTGGCTCTCTCGCGCATACCCAGCAAGCCCAGCGAAGGCATATCGGAAAGCCGCTTCAGGTCCATGCCTGCCCCGTTGTCGGAAACAGACACGGACAGCACTGTATCTCTGGCGGTGACTTTGACCTTAGCTTGAGATGCTCTTGAATGTTTCCAGACATTAGTCAGGGCCTCTTGGACGATGCGATACGCAGAGGTAGCAGTCTGCTTGGGCAGCATTGGCTCATCGACTGGAGCTTCGACAGGGCAGGAGATGCCGCTGCGCCGCTCGAAGTCCTCAGCATACCACTGAATTGCTTTCACCAGCCCCAGTTCATCCAGTATCTCTGGCCTGATGTTGACCGCAATGCGGTGTGAGGTGGCATCCAACCGTTCCGCCAGATCCAGTATTGCTCCGGCCCGCTCACGAAGCACGGGTGCATCTGCCAGTTTTTCTGCCAGCGAAACAGCTTCTATCTTAAGAGCGACAAGTTCTTGCCCCAGTTGGTCGTGCAATTCCCGGGCAATGCGAGCCTGCTCCTCTTCCTGAACCTCGATGATTCGTTGTGATAGAAGCCTGAGTTGTGACTCGGACCGCATCAGGACTTCCTCAGAATGTTTGCGTTCCGTGATGTCCATGAAGTTCGCTAAAGTTGCCGGTCTTCCATTGTGTTGGATGGAAGCCACTCTCTCTATGACCCACTTGATCCGCCCGTCATGACTGACAAACCTGAATTCATACGGATTAGAGCGCTCTCCCTTTAACATGGCCAGGGACATTCGTTTTACCATATCTCTGTCCTCGGGCAGGACAAACTCGCTTACATCCATACCTAACAATTCCGATTCGTTAACTCCCGCATGTTGCTGGAACTGCACGTTGACGAATTGAAATTTGCCGTCCTGGACGATGTAGACGGCAATTGGTGAATTATTGGCCAGGGTCTTGAACAGTTCTTGCGCCCGCCTGCGTTCAGCGATATCTCTCACTATGCCGACGAAACCGACAGGCGCTCCGTCCGGGCTGCGCAGGATGCTCACCTTACTCTCCGTCCAGATGGTGGAGCCGTCCTTGCAGATAAACTCCAGGTCCATAGTCCACGACTTGAACGTCTCTTCCTGGCTCTGGCTCACGCAGGACTTGATTTCCTTGAAATCTTTGGCGACGATTCCCGCTGGAGTGGGGGTGAGGGATGCATCTATCCACCGTTCCCACTGCTGTCCCAGTGCCTGCTCTGCTGAGTAGCCCAGGAGGTGGGTGACTGAAGGGCTGACATAGGTCACGCGCATGTCCAGATCCAGAGTGCAGATAACGTCGGCCACATTCTCAGCAAGCAGAAGGTACTTTTTTTCAGTTTCGCTCTCAGGCCGATTCTTCCTGGACTGTTCGCGATCGGCCGCCAGCGTGTTTGGACTCCTGCCGCCATTATGGCGTCTGGCTTCTTGGCTGGTAGAGCTGCCGGCGCATGTGGTTCAAGCTTTTTGCCCCATTTCCTGGCCGCTCATTGGCTTTCATAATGGCACTCCAAAACCGTATATTACGCCTGCGGCTTCACAAAAGGAAGAGGGATCTATCTGTTCACCTGTGGTGTATGGTGCTAACGCAAAACTTCTGATTCTCACTATAGCCCTTGCCTTACATTTACATAATACCACCCTGGGCAAAAAAGAGCACAATTACAACCTGTAACTGCGCAGTCGCGAGGTTTGAGGAATAACATAATGTTGAAAAACTATTGCATATTGCGCGAAGTCGGACCATTGAGGCGGTGCACTTGTGAGATATGATTTGACAGGACATGGCATGGTCTATATTATCGAAGCAATGGAAGGGAGTTCGTATAGTGGACAACTTGATCAATGACCTAACATACCATCGCTTGATGTTAGAGAAGATAGATGCTCAGATAGAAGCATGCAAAGAAAGAGAAAGTGAGTTGCTCAGGGGCATCGGTGTGGTACGGCAGCTTCCACAGGAACTGGAGACCTGCATATTCAGTAGGCGCTTCCTGGAAATGGCCATGATCATGATGCAAGAGAACCCGGATAGATGCAGGTTCTTAACACACATACTTCTGCCGGAATTCTGGGGCAGTGCCGATTCGCAGCGAGGCAGGTAGAAGCATCAGCCGAGCATTATCACGCATTTCTTATTGCTAGGGGTGGTCGGGAGGTACACGCATGTCACCTGAAGCGGACACAGTATACCCATCGCAATATGAGACCGAGGTGGTTCTGCGCGATGGCTCAATAGTCCTCCTGAGACCAATCAGGTGTGACGACACTGAGCGCTGGCTTGGCTTCATTCATCGGCTCAGCTCTCGCACCAAATATCTTCGCTTCCACCACGTGCCAAAAGAGATGGGGTTAGAGGATGCTACTCGATTCTGCACGGTGGACTATACCAATACCTTTGCCTTTGTGGCCGAGCTACTGAGGGAACAGCAAAGAGACATAATAGCTATCGGGCGCTACTACCGCTTGCCCGACAAGCGCACTGCAGAGGTAGCCTTTGTCATTGAGGATGCCTATCAGGGAAAGGGCATTGGTACTGGTCTTGTGGAATGGTTGGTCAATCTGGCCCGTCATAATGGTATTACCACATTCGAAGCCGATGTGCTGGCTGAGAATCGGGAGATGATGGGGGTCTTCCGCAGCTACGGCTTCCACATCACCAGTGAGCTCGAGGGAGGCACATATCACGTCACCTTTCCAATAGCCCGGACCAGAAGGATGGTCAAGAAGGAAGAGAAAAGGGAGCTTATCTCAACACTGGCTTCACTGCGCGCCATCCTAAACCCACGCTCGGTGGCAGTGGTAGGCGCATCCAGAACCCCAGGTACTATTGGCCATCTCGTTCTTCAGTCTATAGTGCAAAACGGGTTTTCCGGAGTTGTCTACCCGGTGAACCCGAATGCTGACGCAGTATTGTCAATTAAAACACATCCTTCGGTGCTCGATATCGCTGGTGATGTTGACCTTGCAGTCATTGTAGTACCGACCCAGCTTGTGGTTAAAGTGGCTGACGAATGTGGCCGAAGGGGAGTGCGTGCCATCATTGTTATCTCTGATGGTTTCAGGGAGAGAGGCTCGGATGGTGCTGCCCGCGAACAGGAGCTGCGCGCGATTACATTTGGTCGCGGTATGCGACTGGTGGGCCCAAACTGTATGGGGGTCATCAACACCGATCCAGCCCTGAGGCTGAATGCTACCTTCTCGCTAAGCTATCCGAAACGAGGCAACATAGCCTTTCTTTCCCAAAGCGGAGCAATGGGACTGGTCATATTGGAATATGCCAATGATCTCAATATCGGCATCTCCACCTTCATCAGCATAGGCAATCGGGCTGATATCTCGCCAACAGATCTCTTGCATTACTGGGAACAGGATCAGGCGACCAGGGTTATCCTGCTCTACCTGGAGTCATTCGGTGACCCCCGCAAATTCAGCCGCATTGCCAGGAGGGTGTCGGTCACCAAACCCATAGTGGCCGTCAAAGGCGGCAGCACTGCTGCCGGCTCGCGCGCTGCGCTGTCTCACACCGGGGCCTTGGCAACGCCGGACATAGTGTCCGATGCTCTCTTCCGGCAGGCAGGTATCATCAGGGTAGATTCTGTGGAGCAGCTTTTCGATGTTGCTGCTCTGCTCTCCACCCAGCCGGTGCCTGGAGGCAGAAGGCTGGCCATAGTCACGAACGGCGGCGGACCTGGCATAATTGCTGCCGATGCCTCGGCTCATCACGGGCTGGTGCTGCCGGATCTCTCTGCAGAGACGATAAATGCACTGAAATCTGCTGTCAAGCGCGATATCGGTTTTGGTAATCCCCTTGACCTGACCGCCGGTGCTACTGCTGAGGAGTTCGAGAGTGCGTTGAACATACTGGCTCGTGATCAGGGCGTTGATGCCGTGCTTACCATATTCGTGCCGCCCATAGTCGTAGACCCCGGGGCTATGGAGGACGCCATACGGCGGGTAATGCCTGTCTTCCAGAGGCATCGAAAGCCCCTGCTGGCCTGCTTTATCGGCCAAAGAGGTATACAGGGAAAGCTGGGGACCGGGGACAAATTTGTGCCGTGCTATCTTTTCCCTGAGGGGGCGGTCTCGGCGCTAGCCAAAGCAGTCGAATATGGAGAGTTGGCTAAACACCGGCGGGGCGTCATTCCCAGGATCCGCGGCATCAAGCGGGAGAGAGGTCGAAGAATAGTTCAGACGGCAATGAGCGGCAGCGCCCAGAGGCCCCTCTGGCTATCGGTAAATGCCATATCTGAATTACTTGCCTGCTACGGCATACGCACCGTTGAGACAATGGCGGCCAAGACAGCAACTGAGGCGGCTGCCGTGGCTTCGAGGATAGGCTTTCCTGTTGCAGTCAAGCTCAACTCATCCACCATTGTACACAAGACTGATGTCGGTGGGGTCATACTTGACCTCAAATCAGCGGATGAAGTGAAGAAGGCCTTCGGCGACATCAAGGCCGGGCTCAAGGAGATCGGCCGTGACCATGAGATGCAGGGAGTCATTGTGCAGCACATGGTCGTGGGAGGGATAGAAGCTATAGTTGGCGTGACGCAGGATCCCTCCTTCGGCCCGCTCATTATGTTCGGCATTGGAGGAATATATGCTGAACTGCTTAATGATGTCGCCATCAGGTTACACCCGCTCACCGATTTGGATGCCAGGGAGCTGATAGGCTCCGTCAGGATGGCGAAGCTGTTTGAGGGGTTTAGAGGTTCGCCGCCAAGTGACACCCAAGCTCTAGAGGATCTGCTTCTTAGACTCTCGGCGTTGGTCGAGGATATACCACAGATTAGTGAGCTGGACTTGAACCCGGTGAAAGTAATGCCGCATGCTGAGGGCTACTGGGTGGTAGACAGCCGGATTGCGGTGAGATAAGAGCAGTAGCAGACGCTACAGACGTTCGAGAACAACCTGCTGCACCAGTCCGGGAATCTTGATACTGCCTCATTGCATTCCTCAGCAATCTCAATACCAAGACCTTCGAACTAGCCTTCGGTCTGGTGTGGTCGCACCATGGTGGGCCGAGAACGCAAACAGATTTGCTGCCGTCGTATCGCAGAACCGGACGCCATTAATCAAGAGATCAGTATCAGCTAGGGTTCCAGCACTACCTTGATGGCACCTGCTTTTCGGTCTCGCGCCACTGCAAAAGCCTGTTTCACTTCCGCCAGCGGGTAACGGTGTGTAATCAATGCCTTGGCGATTTCAGGATGCCTCGCCAGCAGCATCGCCGCTACATCGAAGTCCCGCACTGCGCCATTTGCGGCGTACATGTAAGAGGAGATGATCGTTATCTCCTTCATCATGACTGCCATTTGCGGAAATGAAAGCCCGCTCCAATGTGTCCCGAGCATTAGGACTCTGCCCTTCGGTCGGCACAACTTGATTGCCTTGTTCACCGCCCTCTCCGTCCCCGCAGACTCAACAACGAGATCGTATTGGCCCTCAATCTCCTTCCGCCCCAAGCAGGTTGCCGGCAGCTATTTGATGGTCATAGCGTGCGGACAGCCCCACTGTTGCGTTACCGGCTCTGGCAACTGCAACAGCGCAAAGGCCGATTGTGCCTCCCCCTATTACAGCCACGCGCTGACTGGCATCCAAACCAGCCTGGCGCATTCCGTGCACTGCCACAGCCAGAGGCTCAACCAGGCAGGCGTCTCTCACGTCAACATTTGACGGCAGATAGACCAGACATCTCTCCGGAACATGGAGTTCGTCTGCCATGCCCCCGTTTCGACCAACACCGAGTGTCCGTGTGGCCCCTAACTGGCACAGATTGTAATCACCGGCCCGGCAATTGGTGCATTCATTACAGGGCACTACAGGTTCCACAGCAACAGGGTTTCCATCATCAAGCACACCCGCAACTTCATGCCCTACTACGCATTCTAAGGGTGATTTCATTTCCAGCATATGCAGGTCAGAGCCACAAATGCCGATCGAACGCACATGCACCCTTACTCCTTCATCGGGAGTCTCATGAATCTCTCGCAGTTCTACTTCTCCATCCTTGAAATAGACAGCACGCATTCTCTCGCTCCTTCAGTAAAACAAAGGGATTAAATACTCCCGGTCATCTCCATCAACCCAAATTCCTCTACTATCTTCTTGAGAGCATCCAAATCAGCCTGGGGTGCGGGTTCGGACTCAGCCAGTGGGTAGACCATGCCGTACTGAGAATACTTTGAAACCCCCAGCCTGTGGTAGGGTACCAGCTCGGTCTGCTTGAAACCCAGTTCAGCCACAAACCTGGCCGTCTCCCTGATATTCTCGATGGAATCATTACACCCCGGAATCACCGGGATTCTTATAATGACATCCCGAGGAGACTTGACGTGGAGAACCCTCCTGAGATTACCGAGAATCAGTTCGTTCGATTGCCCTGTCAGCTCCCTGTGCCTTACCGGATCCATGTGCTTCAGATCAAACTGCAGCAAATCGACGTGCTTCAGCACAGTCTCAAGATGACTCCACGGTGCATGGCCGGAGGTTTCCAGGGCAGTGTGCAGATATGCTTTCTGGGCCGCCTCGAGAAGTTCGCTAGTGAATCTGTGTTGCGCTAGCGGTTCACCACCTCCAATTGTGATCCCCCCGCCTGACCTCCAGTAGAAGGCTCTGTCCTTTTCAGCTTCCGTCATTACTTCATCAACGGTCATCTCACGGCCAACGACCTTCAGGGCGTCTTTATGGCACGCCTCGGCACACTTGCCGCAGGTGTTACACCTCTTCCTGTCGATCACCGGTTTGCCTTGTCCGTTGAGGTGAAATGCTTCGACAGAACATACGGATATGCATGGCCCGCCACACGTCTCGACGCCAACACATCGGGATTCGATGAACCCGAGCTCAGGCCCGCTTCTCTGTGATTCCGGATTGCAGCACCAGAGGCATCTCAGCGGACAGCCTTTCAAAAAGACCAGCGTCCTGATTCCGGCGCCATCGTGTATGGAATACCTCTGAATGTTGAAAACCTGCCCGGTTGTTCTGCCTGCCATGATATCTTCTTTGCGGTATCATACCCCGTGTTCAGTTCTCTTGATGATATCGTCCTGGACCGCTTTCTCCAGCTCAACAAAGAAGGCGCTGTATCCGACAACCCGGACCACCAGGTCCTTATAATCTTCGGGGTGTTTTTGGGCCTCTCTCAGGGTCTCTGCACTCACGACGTTGAACTGGATCTCCCATCCTCCTAGATCAAAATAGGTCCTGATCAGATTCGCCCACTTGAGCATACCTGCATTGGTCTCCAATGGGCCGGGGTGCATTTTCATATTGAAGATTGTTCCTTGAACCAGGTTTATGTGCTCCAGATTGGCCACCGACTTTATGGTGGCTGTGGGTCCGTTGACATCGGTGCCTTGAGCCGGAGAACAGGCATCGCTCAACGGAGTCCCTGCTTTCCGACCGTCCGGAGTAGCCCCGCAAATCAGCCCATAGCTCATATGGGCTGCCACCGGAGAGATGGTGGCCCCGTAACCCTGGCCTGTCATGGTATGGTGCTTGCGCAGTTCTTTTACCACGATATTCAGACTATCTTTGGCCAGATTATCCACGTACGGATCGTCGTTCCCGTACTTCGGGGCGCGGAGGCATAGCTCCTGGATCGCTGGGCCGGTGGGATTCGTCGTGGTGTCTTCAAAATTGGTTTCCAGCGCATGCTGCAATTGAGACATGGTGATGACTTGGTCATCAAAGACGAGCTTCCTGATAGCTGCCATCGAGTTGGCCAGAGTGGCGATTCCAATGATGCAGGCGTTTGCCGCCCGGTTTCCGTATATCGCACCACCGTCATAGTAGCTTTTGCCTCTGCTTATACAGTCTCCTGTAAGCGAGGAAAGATAGGGACACGGCCGGTACTTAGTGTGTGCCTCTATCAGCGGCAGTACCTGCATGAACATGATCCTGGAGAGAATCCTTGCCTGCTCGGATAAGGCCTGCATCATGTCATCGAAGGTTTTCCACTTCAGCATACCGGCAGTATCTGACGCCAGAGGAGATCCGGTAACAGGGTCTTTCCCCTGCAGCGTCAGTTCAAGGAGTCTACCCAGACTGAGGGCATGATAGGCAATTCCCTCAGTCCCCTTCCCGGCGAAGGAGATTTCGGAGCACCCGATAATACAGTAATCATATGCATCCTCTTTCGTCATGCCGGGAACATAGGCCAGTTGACTGGGAATGATCACCTCATCATTGAACAGAGCGGGGTGTCCTCCCCCATGGCTCTTAATCGCCTCGCAGCACTTCATCAGGAATTTATCCGGTGTGCGTTTGTGTATTCTGGCTGATACCGTTGGCTCGTGGAGTTGCATGTTGCTGGATACATCCAGCAAGAGATAGGTCAATTCGTTTGTCGCATCATATCCGTTTACAGTCTGCCCGCCAATGGGTACTTGTATCCAGAAAGGGTAGCCGTTATGTGCATATGTCAGGAGTTCGTTAGCCACGCGGTTCGACTCTGCCAGCTTGAGCCACAGGCATTCCAGAAGCTCCAATGCCTGGGCTTTCGTGATCACCCCCTCCTTGATGTCTCTTTCATAATACGGAAAGCAATACTGATCTAACCTGCCGGTACCGATTGAGACCCCATTCGATTCGATTTGTACCGAAGCCATAATGAACGCCACGACCTGAAGTGCTTCCCGGAAGTTCCGGGCCGGATTGGCTGGCACCCAGTCACATATTTCGGCTATCTGCTCCAATTCCCGCTTTCTCTCTTGATTCTGCTCAACCGCTGCTTTCTCACGCGCCAGGTCCGCAAACCTTCTGGCCCATTTGAGCACAGCCTTATCCGCAAGTATCACCGCCTTAAGAAAGGGCAGCTTGGCATAGTCGTCAGGATTAGTCAGATCCAAACGACTGACGTGGCTTCCTGCAGCTTCAATGAAAGAGTTCAGGCCACGAGAGATGACTCCCGCGATGTCGGGAACAATGTGACCTATACCACCCTGCTTCCCCATGCGGATATCGATGAATGAGTTCCTCTCGGCCTGCCTGACCTCATCTGTGGTGAGGGCATCAGCTATCGCAGCCAGGTTCTTTCCTTGCCAGTACTCCATGCAGCTCTTCAATCGGGCCTTGTCTTCATCACCCAGAATCCAGGGGTCCCCTTTTCTGGTTGAAATGGTATCCAGTTCCTTTTTCAACCAGGTATCGTCGTACTCCGGGAAAAGAAAGGCTCCTCTTGGTCTGGAAGCTATGTTGCCTACAATGAGTTCGCCGTCCTGGATCCAGATAGGCATTTCACTCAATACCTTGTCAAAGGCGATCGCCTGCCTGAGCACCGGAGGCATGGCCTCGGTCTTCCTGTATGAATCGGTAACCAATACACTGCGGTCAGCACAGATACTCGGCTTCCGCCCCATGTAGGCTTGTTTCAGTTTCTGAGTCCTTTGTGTACTTGGCCTGCATAGCTTCTTGGGTACTTTCATCGTACTTGCTTCTGCACTCATTTTGAAATCTCCTCTTTATCGCGTATGTGAGTCAGCGGCGCGAGCATCTCACCTTCCGCTATGTCTTCGCGTTTATGCCCGGTATATCCATTTTGTAATACAGCAGTTCAGTCATCAGCCCTCCGACTTCGGAGGTGTCATAGTAAGCGAACTCCATCACAACCATATCATGGTAGAAGATCGGCTGAAGCCCTCTGGCAGCGAACTCGGCCTTCATAGCATCCATGTCCGCCACTGCAAAGCCGAGGTGGTGAATACCGTCGCCATTCCTGGCGAGGAATTCCGTATACGGGTTCTTCCCTTCCACCGGTTGAATCAGTTCGATTTGAATATCTCCTGACTGGACGAAAGCTACCTTGATCTTCGTTTGAACCGGCTTCCCCCTGAAGATAGCACCGTTCATATCCACTTCGAACGGAGGGCAGAAAGGGCCTATTCCCAGTGTCGATTCATAGTACCTGCATGTTTTTTCAATATCCGCGACAACATATCCGAGTTGATGGACAGGTTGAAAGCTTGAGTGGCGGTTTTGGTTGTTCTACCATCGTGTAGTGCTCCTTTTCATCTGAACAGCATGACAATCGCTGCCTTCATCATTGGCCATGTCCCTGCGCGCCACGTGGCCTAAATCACTCCTGCCAATTGCCCTGCCTGGACCGCCACTGCGGCTGCGTCCTTGGGCTTCACGCAGTCGCCCAGCGTGTATAGCTTAGGTACAAGGCCCTCCAGTTCTTGTGCCAGCTTATTCTCGGGCCGCATACCGACGGCAAGAATCACTGTGTCAGCGGGCAACGAGAAGATGTCATCGCCCAGAGTCATCATAACTGCATTGCCGGTTATTTCAATGACTCTTGAATGAAGGTACAGGGGGACCCGCAATTCGATGAGTTTCCTCGCCAGAGCCTTGTATGTCATCGGTTCCAGCTTGATTCCGTTCTGGCCCAACCCTGCTTGCGTCACCAGAGTCACCTGCTTGCCCTGCTCCGCCAGCAATATGGCTACTTCCATCCCTATGAAGCGACCTCCGACTATCACCGTTTTGCCTTTCACCGGAGCCCTGCCCGCTATGACATCATGCCCCTGTACCACGTTCTCTCCGGTGGCACCCGGCACGTTCAGCCCCACAGGAGCCGCACCGGTGGCCACGACCACCGCATCCGGCTTCATTTCGAGCACCTTCTCTTTGGTGACCTCGACGCCCATTCTCACCAGGACTCCCTGTTCGCGCAGACACCGCTCGAGATGATCAGCCAGTGAGGCATAGTCCTTCTTCGCCGGTGTGGCACAGGCGGTTTTCCACTGACCGCCAAGCTCAGGGCTTCTCTCGTAGAGAGACACCTGATGACCGCGCTGGGCCAGCAACAAGGCAATTCGCATGCCGGCCAGCCCGCCTCCGATCACCATCACACTCTTTGGAGTCTCCGCCCTCGGAGGAGGGTAGCTGTCCTCTCTGAAGACGAAGGGATTCACTGAACATGCGCCTGGGAAGAGGTCCAGGTCAATGTTGAGGCAGTTGTTGCAGTAGATGCATCTCCACACTTCATCCATACGCCTATTGCGGACTTTGTTGGGCAGTTCCGGGTCGGCTAGAAGGGGGCGGCCCAGGGCAATGAAGTCCGCTTTCCCTTCGTTGAGAAGCTGATCCGCCAATTCCAGGCTTATCTTCCCCGCCGCAATAATGGGGATCTGCACTGCCTTCTTCAGTTTCTCGGCCATCGACAGCATGGGTCCTTCCGGGAACAGGTAACATGGTATGGTCGATGTCGTCCAGTATTCCAGACCCGACGAGATGTTGATAGCATCGGCCCCAGCCAACTCTATCACCTCAGCCTGCCGGACCACCTCGTCGGGGGCAACTCCACCTTCCATGTCGTCGTACATGTTGATTCTCACGATCACTGGGAAGTCTGGGCCAACCCTATCTTTGATCCTTTCCACAATCCTGCGGGCAAAGCGAGCCCTGTTCTCGACGCTGCCCCCGTAATCGTCCGTTCTTCGATTGGTGATGGGAGAGAGGAATGTGCTTACCAAACAACCGTTGGATGCATGTAACTCCACCGCATCGGCTCCCGATTCCTTGACTCTGCGTGACGCCTCTGCGAAAAGCTCGACATACCGATCGATATCAGCATGACTTAGCTCATGGTACGGTACGTCCTTCTTCAGCCAGGGCGTGATAGACGGAACTTTCACGGAGACGCCTTCGGCGACCCACCCCAAGAAGAGGAGAAGCAACCCGGGGTGCATCAGCTGGACACAGAGCTTCGAACCGGCCTCATGGATCGCGTCCGCCAGTTTTCTGAAGCCCGGAATATACCTCTCGTCGTGTATGCCCAGTGTCAAGGGAAATGTAGCATCGGGGCTGATCGAGGCGAACGAGGTGGTGACAAGGCCCACGCCGCCTTCGGCCCGCGCTCTATAGAAGGCAATCATCTTGTCTGTGACCCCGCCTTCCGGCTCGGCCAGGGGGACACCCATGGCTGCCATGATCAGCTTGTTCTTGAGTTCCAGTGTGCCTATGTTGCCTGGCTCGTAAAGTGATGAGAAGCTACTCATCTATCTGACTCCAAACACATCTTTTGGATCAAGTCCGCTTTCCTTCCAGTGTTTTTCATATATTCTACTGTGCTGTTGACAATAGTGTCAATAGAATGGTATAATTATGATGAAATATATCAATATATAGCCGTAATACCGCTAAAAGGATCATCAAGAGGATAAAACGTGCACTGTTCTTTCAGAGGACTTTATATCAGTCGAATTGTCTTGCACTAGTGACCAGGATCGAGGCTCTTTGTAATGACTGACAGACAGGTGCTGCAGCTTGACGATCTTGACTTGCTCCTGATTGCGGAGTTGGAGCGCGATGGCCGGCAGAGCATAGCCGAGCTGGCAGGACGGCTGCGGCTGAGCTGGTCTACAGTTGCCGACCGCATCAGGAAACTTGAGCAAGAAAGGGTCATCCGGTTCCTGACGCTGGTTGACCCACTGGCTATCGGGCATTCAAAACAGGTGTTGGTGGCCATCAACGCTCCCCCGAGCCAGATCGATTCAGTGGCTCGTCGTCTGGCAGATGTACGGGAGGTGTATCACGTGTCGATTCATACCGGCAGGTATGACATATTTGCCTCGGTGTCGTTGCCCGAGGCAGTGGACCTTTGGGAGTTCGTGAGCTCCAGGCTGGCGCCGATCACAGACATAACCAGAGCCGAGACGATGGTGAGCCTCAAGGTCGCCAAGTTTTCACTCTCTCTGCTGGCAAACAGAGACATACTGCCTTCCAGGAGTGAACCTCTACAGCGAACTCTCGACGCCCTCGATTACCAATTGATGAGACAACTCAGGGCAAGTCCGCGCAGCGCCTACACCAGCCTGGCGGCATCCGCTGGGTGCAGCAAGGCCACGGCACGGCGTAGAATCGAACGGCTGATAAACGATCAAGTTCTGCAGGTGATCGCTGTTGCCGATCCGGTACGTCTCGGCTATACCATCAGGGTGAACATAGGCCTCGGCGTTCGGCCGGGCATGATTGATCAGGCCGCGACGGCACTGTCTGCATCCCCAGATACGCACCACGTTGTCATCACCACCGGATCGTTTGACCTGTTGTTCACCACGTTCTTCAAGACCCAGGATGATCTCTCAAGATTTGTCAGAGAGTACCTGGGCACGGTACCGGGCGTCATCAGTCATGAAGTGATGGTCCTGATGAAGGTGACCAAGGACAATCTCGGCGCCGACTGGGGGTTCAGAGCACAGCCCCCGTCGGTGCATCCTGTGCGAAGGTGACTTGCAGAGGCTGCACCGGTTTCTACCTTATGTACGAAATGGTGGGCGATACTAGACGATAGACAGAACTCCAAGCTTCGAACTGGCCTTCAGTCTGGTGTAGTCATATAGTGGCAAACCAGTTTCACCTTTGCAGCTTGGCTAGCGCCTTCTCCGTCCGGTTCTTCCCCAAACTTGTTGGTGGAGCAAGTACCCGGTTGCTGCCATCTCTTGGAGCATCCCATATCCCATATGTGGACATCCTGGCAGTTAGTTCGATATGGGATAGACAAGCCAGATTGAATCATGCGACCCATCGCCTGCCAATTGTCCTCAGGCGTGATTCGTGCGGCCCGATCGCCCAGCCAAGCATGTCTGGGCCAGATTGCCAGGATTTCCCGAGGATGATAGAATCAGGCGCATAGCAAGACAGAGGGCTGGGGCTGACGATACGTTCCTAGCCTCAGCCCCCGGACGGGAGGGTCAGAATGGCCAAAGTGATGATCAAATGCCCGGACACTGGAAAGCTGGTATTCACCGGTGTTGTGGGTGACAAGGCTCTGATGGAAAGACTTCAGATAAAGCAGAACAAGATGGCGCGCTGCTCGGCTTGCGGCAAAGAGCACCTTTGGACGAAAGAGCAAGCTGTTCTACAGGACTAGCGGATCTCTGAAGGCCATTCGGGTGGTCGTAGCCATCGGCCTCGCGTTTAAGTCGAAACCACCATTGCCCCGCTTCCGGGGCAGAAGGGACATCGCCTGCCCCTATGGCGGCGAGTTCCTGATGTGAACTTGCCAGCGTGGAGCGGGGCCTTCCGCTTCGTGACCTGCCCTTGCCGGAATGGTACACCCGGCAAGGGATGGGTTGATTACTGCCGCACTCCTGCGGGCAGTGGTGGGCTATATTGTACGATATCGAGAACTCCACGCTTCGAACTAGCCTTCAGTCTGGCGTGTCGGCCACGTCGTGAGGCAACCTCATTCCTGCTTACTATCCGCTGCCGACAGTTCCCCTCACCAGTAGCAGAGGAGTGTTGCCCTCATACAGGACCCTCTCTGCAACGCTGCCGAGGACCCAGCGGCCGATTCCAGACCGCCCATGTGTTGACATGGCTACCACATCGGCGTGAATTTCATCAGCAAGGTTGATAATCTCTGTGGCTGCTTCGCCAAATATCACCCGGGATTCTACCGTCACTCCCTTCTGTTTCAGTTGAGCCCCTATCTTCTCCAGATAATCTTCGGCCAGTGCTTTGTCGCCTATTGCCAACACCTGAACCAGTATCACACTCATCCCAAGCCTGGAGGCGAGCTCTGCAACATAAGGAAGTGCAGCCTCGCTCTCTTTCGACCCGTCGAGAGGCAGCAATGCCTTCCTCAGCATGTCTTTCCGGGGCACGTCAGGGCGGGGGACTTCCGCTCTGACAAGTGCCACTGGCTGTTTGGTGGCCCTGACGACCTTGTTGGCTACGCTCCCAATGGTCCATTGCCTAATGCCTGATTGCCCATGTGTTGACATTACAATAAGTCCGGTATTCTCGCTATCTGCATACTTCACAATCTCTTCGGCAGGGTTGCCGGCAAGATTCACGGACCTTACCTGAATTGCCAACTCTTTGCCTAGCTTCCTGGCGTACGCCTCGGCATCTTGCTTTGCGGACTCAGCCATTTTCTGCATATAGATCTGGTGCATGTGTCGATGCGGGTCATCGATCGACTCGCTGACATATATCAGGGTAACGTCAGACCCCAGTCTTCCCGAGAGCTCCTCGGCATAGGGTAGGGCTATCTCAGCCAACTGCGAACCGTCGAGCGGAACAAGTATTCTTTCGTACATCTATCAGTCCTCCAAATATCAATTCAGGCCTGTCTTCAACTTGATGAGCAACCGGTGCCGGGCCGGTTCTCCATGCCAACCAGAACATGGGGACCGTGCGCCTTGCGCCATTGTGAGATGGATTCCCACTCATCGGACTCAGAATCAATGAGTGTAGTCTCAAGCGCTGGCTGCCGGTGTTTTTGATTTCCCATGTTTCTCTCTCCAGGAGTCCAGCCAGACGATCAGCGTTGGCAGCATCACCAGGGTAGTCACCAGTGCGAGGAAAACGTCCAGCATGGTGACCATGGCGAAGCTGCGCAGGATCGGGAAGTCAGTGGCAATCAGCAGCGCCGCGAAACCGCCGATCACGGTGAAGCCAGAGGCGATGATGGCCCGCCCTATCCTGACGATGCTGGTGGTCATCGCCCGTTGCGGATTCTCACCCTTGTCGCGCTCCTCGTAGTAGCGCATCATCAGCAAGACGGTGAATTCCATGCCTATGCCGATTATAAGCGCGCCCAGGGTTGCCGTCAGCGGAGCTGTATTTTATCCCCAGGAGATACATCACCCCGCCCGACCATCCGATGATAATGATCATCGGCAGAGTAGCCAGAAGAGCGCGGAGCAATCTGAATTTGAAGAGGACCAGAATGCCAGCAAATACGAAAAGGACACCCAGTAAGGTCATCTCTCTCCCTGCCGGTAGTCAGCGCAGCTAAAAGTTTGGCTTCGATCACAGTACTTCCGGTTACGGTGACATTCACGCCTTCAGGATGCTCGCTGGTATAATCCCTCAAATCTTTTGCCAGCTCCTTGGAGGCGGCACTCGATACCTCCCGATTGTAGATTATGATATTGGCTGCAGTGAAGTCATCAGTAATAAGGTTCCTTTTGACGGGTTCCGGGATTTCCTGCAGTATCTGCCTGATCACTTGTGGATCCTGGGGGATCTGGCCCCCGGTGGCTTGCATGATAACGTCAGCAATACTGGTGGTGCCAGTAACGGCCGCCGATTGCTCCTCGTTTACTCGTTGCTCGATTTGCCACATCCAATCAAGGACAGCCGGATCGGTGACATCTTGAGCTTTGATAAGCAGGTTCGTTGACACGAGACCAGTCGCCGAGGGATTTCAGAGTGTTCACTGCCCGTACTGCTGGAATGTCCTGCGAAATGAAACTCATTTCGTTGGTTTCTGTCTGGATGCGGGAATCGGCAACGAGACCTGCCGCGCACAGGAGAACAGCGATGAAGACGATGAGCAGAGTGTTCCTGATCACCCATGGGGCCAGTCTAGAAAGACCTCTTTCGACGAAGCTGGTGCTCTGTCTACCCGAATGGGGTCTCACACCGTCCTGTGCCGCAGTTGTCTTGGATTCCTTGCGTCGATCGTTCCAGTGGAGGATTGCCACTAAGACAACCATTGACACCAAGTAGCAGGCTGTCACCCCGACAATCAAAGTGAGTCCAAAATCACGGATCATCGGCACGGGTGAGAAGAAGAGGGCAGCGAATCCCAGGCAGGCAGCGACTATGGTAATGCCGATTGTAGGTCCGATGTGGGTAACGGAGTTAACGACGGCATCGGCAGTGGTTCTATTCTCTCGCATCTCCTCATCGTAGCGATTGTGGAACTGGATGGCGTAGTCTACTCCCAGCCCCACCAGGATCGGGAAGACTGCCATGGTGACCATGGTGATAGGGATGCTGAGTATGCCCATGGCACCGAAGGCGTAGATAATACCGAGAAACGTCATGCCAAGCGGCAGCCAACGCCAGGCGAAGAAGCCGCGGACTCTGAATATGAAAGCCAGGATGATGAGCATCAGAGCCGCTGACAGGATCAACATGTTGCGCATGGCGCTGAGCATCAGGTCTTGCAGGTCGCTTGTGACTGCAGGTCATGCCGGTAACCTCAGCACTGACATCCTCCCTAAAGCCTGCTCCGGCCACGGTTTGTTTGATCTCCTTAACGATGTCCGCTTGATCACCTTTCGACAGGCTCGCGTCGATGGTTATGGCAATCAAAGCATGGCTGGTGTCTGGAAAAACACTGCGGAACTCCGTCCTCACTGTGCCGTCTTGCGGATCAGTGAGGATTCCCAGTATTGTCTGCGGGTCTGTCGGCAACTCGGGAGTGCCGGTCATTTGGGCAACCACCTGTTTGATGAGGAACGCAGGACCGATCGCCGACACTACACCGGGATCGGCTGCCATCTGTGTTTCGACAGCCTCTATAGCCGCCATATCGTCAGACTGCACGAGCTGGGATAGATTGTCCCCGGTCAATAGAACCACTACCACGGCATCACTGAAGCTCTGCGTGAACCGCTCGTAGTCCTTATAGGCTTGAGAGTCTGCAGAAACGAAGGTACTGGTCCCTGACTCCATCTTGAGTTGCAAGGCCCCGATGACGGAAGGAATCAGCAGAGAAAATCCCAGGATAACCAGCAGTACGTGCTTGCTCTTAATGAGATTAGCCAACCATCGAAAGAACCTGTTCATCTCTGTTTCCTCTTTCTGCGGTCCATGCTATGCCTCATGAGAAGCACTGACCGAAGATACCGAGGATGTCTATTCCAGGATTGCCCCAACATACTCATTGTTTGCTCCATTCCTTTCATCATGCCTTCGGGCGGGCTGTAGATGTCCAGCCAGCCCGATGGCTTGACTCATTTCCAAATTCAGCTTCACCGTTTCACACGGCAAAGTAACATAGAGTTGACTGACCAGACAGTCAGTCCAATGCAAAAAAATTACCGGCAGATGCCATCGCACAATACTCCGGTAATCTCATCAGCGATCCGGCGAGACCGGCAGCAGAGCCTGTGGCTGCAGAGCAGCCTGTAAAGGTGGCAAGGTGGTCATCCCCAACAGCAGACTGGCGGCAATCCTGCTGTCAACGGGCCTGAATTCCCCTGTGGCAATGCCATCCTTCACCAGCTTATCAATCCTGAGCATGGTCTCTTCACTTATTTTGGCCAGGATGTCCTTCATATCATCCTCGAAGATCGCTTCAAAAAATGCGATTCGCAATAGGTATGGCCGCGACTTAAATATGTCAAGGCATGCCTCGACCGCTGCCCCAAGCTTGGCTCGCGCCGACTCGTCACTCCGTGCTATGGCATCCCATTTTGTCAACACCGTAGTCATGGCGTCCTTCAATATGTGCTCAACCAACGCCTTCTTACTGGTGAAGTGATAAAAGACAAGGCCTTTGGATACGCCGGCAGCCTTGGCGATCTCGTCAATTGATACGCCACGGTAGCCCTTCTCTCCAAATAGCCTCTCAGCTGCCTGCAGTATGGCAGAATACCGCTCTGTCACAGCAGGTGAGTTCAGCCTTAGCAAGATGTTTCATAGCCACTCATGACTGACCGTTGGTCAGTCATGGCGTATTGTAGCAGGGTGCCCTGGTCCTGTCAAGTGACCGAATTGACTGGTTCTACTCGTTTATGGTTGGTAGACGAATAAAAATAAGGCGATGCATCATATGGGACATAATAACGAGTATTCGAGAGGGATACACTAGGGGTGGTGGTGCTCATTCTTAGGTTCCTCTCCTAATGTCCTCCACATTTCAATTCCGTTCTCAGGTTCTGATAGTCCTGGGGTACTCTCAGCCTTCAACTCTTGATGAAGTTTCTCAAGTTTGCGCTTAAAATACTTATCATTCGCAACTTTAAGATACTGTTTCTTTGACGCTAGACTCTGTATAGTACAGAGCACTTCAGCCGAGATGGTCTTTTGGGTTATTCTGCGATACCATGCGTATGCCAACATATCTGCCGCCTGAAGTTGCGGTCTATGGGCAGAATCGGCGAAGCCGAGGTCATCTAGCCAACGCTGCCCGGGGTATTGCCCTTTCCAGAAATTATTAAATGTCTGGACTGCTACGGGTTTTAGCTGGTTGCAATCTAATACCAATGGAGCAGAGAATCAGGTGGCGATATATCTAATAGGTCTCGAAGGAATAAGATAAGAGCTAGCATATATGGTCGGGACTGAGCACCTGTGGTGGTTAATTTACGCTGGAATGACCACTTAAAAGGCGGGCCACCACTGTCTCTGTTTTTACTCCTGATATGGAGCTGAGTCTTAAGGTAGGCCCCAGTCATGTATCGCCGTTGTTCCAGTGTTAACGCATGGAATGCGGCCAAATCTATGGCCCATCCGATAGGAGTAATTTGGTGAGTGTTAATAACTGATAGGAGTGCGTTCAAATATTCGGAGCGAAGTTCTGAAGACCACCCTCTATATTGATCTTTACGTGATTGTCGTCTATTTGGAGCGAAAAAGTCAGCAGCGTGAAACTCCTGAACGCAATACTTCTTTAGCACAGCAACCCATGCTACATTAAAAGATTCCCATTCGTTAGGTGCGCCAACGTAGCCTAAGAGCATACATAGCTTAGCATTACCTTCAATGCCACTCTCATCCCCGTAAGCCCAGAATTCAACGGCTGCGATAAGATGCCCCCCTTCGTTATAAGGATATTTACCATGCCCCGCACTTAGCATAGTACACCACCTCTAGCGACCATGCTAAGTATATTATTGCCCTTAGTAGAGAGGATAATATCACAACCTGACTTACAGGTCATACCCCCTACAGGTAGTGGTATCATTCCACGAGGAAACTTTATGTCCAGATTAGGTATATATGTCCTATGAGTCATATTACCAACCATAAGCAAGCGGTACCAATTGACTCATAGTGACTGTTACCGAGATTTGACCTGCCCCCAATAGGTATACCACCTCTTTGGTTACAGTTGCCGGAGACGCAGCAAGTGATCTGCTGTGCTTCTGCGGGTGGAATGGTGGGCGATACTGGACTTGAACCAGTGGCCTCTGCGATGTCAACGCAGCGCTCTAACCACTGAGCTAATCGCCCAACTAGAAGAAGTTATCAAATATGCTGGCCCGAGTCAAGCACGGCGTGCGCGGCTTGAATAACGCGGCCGGATGACTTTCTCAGGCTGCTTGTTGAAAGCCCTTGTATGCAAATGTTGTCCGAGGATGATCCTGGGTTTGCCAGTGGCGGCCAGCACTTGATAAAGGACTATGACAACTATAGAATAGGGAGTATAAACATAGATAGACTTGATGAGTGAGTTATAGCAGGTTCTTGGTTTATCAATCTGTAGTTGAGTTGTTTGGAACGTCAAGGATTAATGCTGACATGATTCTAGATGTAGTATATACTCGGGAGCAGCGCAGGAGGTAAGGATGGAGACGGGGACGTGGACTGTTAAGACCGGGCTGGCCCAGATGCTGAAGGGTGGTGTGATCATGGATGTGGTCACTCCGGATCATGCGAAGATAGCTGAGGAGGCCGGCGCGTGTGCCGTGATGGCACTGGAGAGGGTTCCGGCGGATATCCGTGCTGCTGGCGGTGTGGCCCGCATGGCTGATCCGGATGTGATCCTGGCTATTAAGGAAGCAGTGACTATCCCGGTGATGGCTAAGTGCCGTATCGGCCACTTTGTTGAGGCGCAAGTGCTGGAAGCACTCGGTATCGATTTCATAGATGAATCTGAGGTACTTACTCCTGCTGATGAGACCTGTCATGTCTGGAAACATGATTTCAAGGTTCCCTTCGTATGTGGCTGCCGCGACCTGGGCGAAGCCCTGCGTCGCATTGCCGAAGGTGCGGCCATGATCCGTACCAAAGGTGAGGCTGGCACGGGAAACATTGTAGAGGCGGTAAGACATATGCGGGCGGTTATGGGTGGTATCCAGAAGCTGGTGAACATGCGTGAAGAGGAACTGATGGCAGAGGCTAAGGCCATAGGGGCTCCATTTGAACTGGTACTGGAGGTTCATCGGACAGGCAAGCTGCCGGTGGTCAATTTCGCCGCCGGTGGTGTAGCTACCCCGGCAGACGCAGCATTGATGATGCAACTGGGGGCCGAAGGAGTCTTCGTCGGTTCTGGTATCTTCAAATCCAGTGACCCGGCAGCAAGGGCCAAGGCCGTTGTTAAAGCTACTACCCACTATCGTGATGCCAAGATTATCGCCCAGGTCTCCAGAGGCTTGCGTGGTGCCATGCCAGGGCTGGATATAAAGGGAATTCCCAAGGAGGAGTTGCTGGCAACTCGAGGGTGGTAGAGCGTATTTTATGATTCGCTCCTTTTTCCCTTTGGATGTGTTGGATATTCTCCTTCAAGGCGGAGCGCTAGCTAATAGAGCTGGCACCAAAGACAACATAGTCAGAAAAGAAACGGCCTTAGCCAGTCTGCCCAACCTCCTGGGCCAATGGTTGAATCCCCAATTGAAAACGCGCGTTTGGATATGCACAGAAGGCTTTACTCTGCGTGGGGTGGCTTCCGTTAGAAATCGTTCCAGCTCTCAGGCTTGGGAGGTGGATCGGCTTATGCTCCGTGAGCAAGATATTGACTGCTGTATTTCGCTCCTGGAACATGTAGGTGTTGTCGGAGGAGAACTGGCGGTACAGAGAGTCTTCCTCCGTCTTCCTGCCACCAGTCCCCTTTTAAATGCTGCCGAGAAGGCTGGTTTCCTGCCCTATGCAACGGAGTGTCTCTATTGGTGTGAGAAGAGAGAGACAGAAGGTAAGGTGGCGGTTAATGAAACTTCTCCCGATTCTAATCCTCGCCGCAAGCAGGCCGGTGATGAGCGGAGACTTTTTGAACTATATGAGAAGTGTGTCCCCGTTTCGATCCGCAGGGTTGAAGGGCTGACTTTCGCACAATGGCAGGCCAATAAGGGCAGGAGCCTGGGGCAGGAATGGGTTTTTGAAAGAGGGGGGTTCTTTGCAGGCTGGATTGCAGTTAGGGCCAGCCGCGATATGGGGCAACTGGAGGTAATAGCTGCTTCTCGTGGAGCGTTGGAGAATGTAATGGAATACGGCTTAATGTGCCTCCGTGGTTGCCATCATTTATACTGCCTGGCTCCTGCGTTTGATCAGGAGCTATCTCAATTACTGGGGCGCCGGGGTTTCAGTCAAGTATCAACGTATTCTGCTCTGACAAAGGAACTGGTGGTCAAGGCAGCGGAGCCCTGCCTTATGCCAGCAGGTGCTTAACTGGGAGGACAATGCAAAAGACAATCATAGATGACCTGGATGCTTTGCTGGATATCCTGCCACCATTCGTCTCAGAGACACTGAGGCAACGGGGAGATTATAGTGAACTCTTGGAAGTGGTGATGGATCTGGGACGCCATGCGGAGGCAAGGTTTCCCAATTATGAGGTAGTCCTCAGTCCTAAAGAAGTTGTCCAGGAGGACCTGGAGTATGTAGCTTCTCGAATCAGTGCTTTTAATGATGATAATCGTGCTGGGATTGAGCGTACCCTTCATCGGGTCTCTTGCATTCGCAACCGTCAGGGGCGCATTGTGGGTCTTACGTGCCGCGTGGGCCGGGCCGTCTTCGGTACGATGAAGCTGATTGAGGACCTGGTTCAATCAGGCAGAAATATTCTGCTCCTGGGACGTCCTGGTGTGGGAAAAACGACGATGCTTAGGGAAGTAGCCCGTGTCCTGGCTGACGAGGTGGGGAAGAGGGTGATCATTGTGGATACCTCCAATGAGATTGCTGGCGACGGAGATATACCCCATCCTGCCATTGGCCATGCGCGGAGAATGCAGGTGCCTAAACCTACCATGCAGCATTCGGTGATGATCGAGGCTGTAGAGAATCATATGCCGCAGGCGATTGTCATTGATGAAATCGGCACTGAGCTCGAGGCGGCAGCCGCGCGTACTATTGCTGAGCGCGGTGTTCAACTGGTGGGCACAGCGCATGGCAATACTCTGGAGAACCTGATTCTCAACCCCATTCTGTCTGATCTTATCGGTGGAATTCAAACGGTTACCCTCGGTGATGAGGAAGCGCGGCGAAGAGGCACCCAGAAGTCTATCCTAGAACGAAAAGCTCCTCCCACCTTTGATGTGTTGGTGGAAATCCAGGAGTTCAACAGGGTGGCCGTTCATTCTGACGTAGCTGAAGTAGTTGACGCTATTCTAAGAGGCAGGCCGATAACGAGAGAGGTTCGCTCGATGGATGAAGAAGGGGGTCTGCAGAAAAAGCAGGAAAAATTACTCCCGTTCTCCAACAACCAGACGGCTGCCCAGAAGAGTGATAGGGAATCACCCGAAGATGCTATTGCTGTGCCGAGGATTTATCTCTTTGGAGTCAACCGGGCGAAGCTGGAACAGGCAGCGAGAGAAAAACAGCTTGGGATCAACGTTGTCCCCGAGGTGGGGGAGGCTAGCATCTTTGTGACCTGCAAAACCTACTATCGCCGTAGGCCCCAGAAGGTAAGGGATGCTGAAGTGGCAGGTCTGCCTGTTTATGTATTGAAGAGCAATACCCTGGGCGAGATGAGACAGTTCCTGGAATCCCTGGCTGGCAATCGGAGAAGGATGGATGCGATCGGCACTGCTCTGAGGGAGGCGGAAGAAGCTATCGCTCAGGTGATGAATGGGAGAGATTCAGTGCAACTGAGCCCGCAGAATTCCTATGTCCGTCGGTTGCAGCACCAGATGGCAGAACGCTCTCGCGTGGCCTCTCGCAGCTTTGGCAAGGAACCACAGCGGCGGGTGGAGATATTTAGAAACTCCTGAGGTGGGCTCTTGGCACTGTTTATAACGTTTGAGGGTGGCGAAGGATGTGGCAAGAGCACCCAGGCCAGGGCTCTCTACAGGCGGGTGTCGGCCTCAAGTATCCCGGTGATACTTACTCATGAGCCTGGTGGTACCCCTTTCGGTGAACAGGCTCGACGGTCTCTAAAGCGAATCAGCAATTCACCTCTCTCACCTCTGGCGGAGCTGTTTCTCGTTGCCGCCTCCCGGGTGCAACTGGTGGAGGAAGTGATTCGCCCGAGCCTGGAAGCAAACACTATGGTCATCTGTGACCGTTACACCGACTCCACTCTGGCTTATCAAGGATACGGGCGCGGGATCGATCTGGATACCATTCAGGCTATTAATGACATTGCCACTAGGGGTCTGTCCTCTGACCTGGTGATCCTGCTGGATATCCCTGTTGAAGCAGGACTGGCCCGCAAGGGGTCGGCCAGAGAGGACCGCTTTGAGAGAGAGGACTTGGCCTTCCATCAGCGGGTGCGGGAGGGTTATCTCAAGATGGCTGACGCTGACCCAGGGCGCTGGCTGGTAATTGACGGTGCATTGCCCAAAAGGGAGATCCGGAGCCGGATCTGGGAGAGGGTTGACATAATGCTACGAAGAGAGAATAGAAAGTGAGCAAACCCAGAGTTGCTGTAGCCATGAGCGGCGGCGTGGACTCCTCTTTGTCGGCGGCTTTGCTGAAGGAAGCAGGATACGAAGTCACTGGCGTTCATATGCAACTGTGGCGTGAAGAGGGGGCTGGTGATCCCGGCCCTCATCCTGCTGGCCGTTCTCTTCGAAATGCCAGCGATGCCGATCAGGTGTGCCGGCTTCTTGGTATCCCGTTTCACGTGCTCAATTTTGAGACGGAATTCCGGAATTCTGTGATTGATTACTTCTGTCGTGAGTATGCTCAAGGGCGAACCCCCAACCCCTGTGTGGCCTGCAATCAGCAGATCAAGTTTGATCTGCTGCTGAGCACAGTTCTGGCCCTGGGTGCGGAGTATTTGGCCACGGGTCATTATGCCAGGATCGAGGGCACAGAAAATGGATATCGCTTGCTCAGGGGTGCCGATTCTTCCAATGATCAGTCGTATTTTCTGTACACTTTAGGCCAGCGGGAGTTGCGACGACTGCTATTCCCGCTGGCAGATTGTCGCAAAACGCAGGTGCGCCGCATGGCGGCGGAGCGAGGTCTGCCGGTTGCTGATAAGCCAAAAAGCCAGGACCTGTGTTTTATACCTGGTGGTCATTACCGTGACTTCCTCATGAGTTACCTCCCTCCCACCTCCGGTGATATCGTTGACATGGAAGGAAACGTGTTGGGGAAACATCGGGGCATAGCCTTCTACACTGTAGGGCAAAGGACAGGCTTGGGGCTTTCCTCCGAAAAACGCCTCTACGTAATAGCCATTAATGCCGCTACTAACTCACTTGTGGTTGGTCCGGAGGACAAACTTTTTTCCTCCAGGCTGCTGGCGAGGGGAGTCAGATTTGTATCCGAGGAGCCCGAATTCCCCGCAACTATTAGAGCCAAGATCCGTTATAAGTCCCCGGAGATAAATGCCACGCTCCGTCCCTGTGACCAGGGGGTGGAGGTTCTTTTTCATAAACCACAGCGGGCCATTACCCCCGGTCAGGCGGTTGTGTTCTACGACGGTGAGCGGGTTCTGGGGGGTGGCATAATAGAGGCATCTTGACTGCACCGCCTACCTTTGATAGCGAAAGGGATCTCAGCGCTCAGGGGTACCGGTTCATAGCTGGTATTGATGAGGTGGGGCGTGGAGCTCTGGCCGGTCCTGTGTTTGCGGCGGCGGTGATACTGCCTCTGGAGAGCAATATTCCTTGGTTATCGCTGGTGCGCGATAGCAAACAACTGTCACCCCGGCAAAGAGAGCGCCTGTTTAAAATGATTCAGCGGGCTGACATCCCGATGGGGTTAGGTGCAGTCCCTCACACTGCTGTTGATGAGGTGGGCATTGTCAAAGCAACCCACTTAGCCATGGTCAAGGCCGTGGAGTGCCTTCCAATCTCTCCCGACTTCCTTCTTATTGATGCTCTGACCCTGCCCGAAATTTCTTTGCCTCAAAAGGGCATTATCCATGGTGATAGGCTGTCCCTTTCAATTGCCTGTGCCTCCATAGTAGCCAAGGTAAGCCGGGATCGCCACATGGTGGATCTGGATGGTCTTTATCCGGGCTATGGTCTGGCCAAGCACAAAGGTTATGGTACCAACCAGCACCTGACGAGATTGAATGAACTGGGCCCTTGCCCTATCCATCGCCAGTCTTTTGCTCCGGTTCAGAGGTTGATCCAGAGGTGAATCGCAAAGCTCTTGGTGCGCTGGGGGAGAAAAGGGCACGGGAGTACCTTAAGAAAAGACATTACCGCATTCTGGAGACGAATTTCCGCTGTCGGGAAGGCGAGATTGATATCATTGCTCAGGAGAAGGAATATCTTGTCTTTGTGGAGGTCCGCACCAGAAGCGGCTCTGAGTTTGGCACCCCTGAGGAATCGGTGACCTCCGCCAAGAAGGAGAAGCTTGTCTCCGTGGCGCTGTCCTATCTTCAAACCCATAGAAACCTGCCCTCGCTGTGGCGTTTTGATGTGGTAGCAATAGAGGTTGGCCCTGATGGCCAGACAACCCGCATAGAATTGATTCAGAATGCCATCAGCTAGGCAGTCTTGACCCTTGGGTGGAGAGGGAGGGATCCTTTTCGAGGTTGTTGGGGTTTGACGTTTCTGAGTGCCGAAGGCCGGGCTCGAACCAGCACGGGGGTTGCCCCCCAACAGTTTTTGAGACTGCCGCGTCTACCTATTCCGCCACTTCGGCTGGAGCGGAAGATGGGATTCGAACCCACGACCTCCTCCTTGGCAAGGAGGCGTTCTAACCGCTGAACTACTTCCGCAGTCCATCCCTGTCTATGAAGGGTGACCTTATAGAACTAACTATATAATATTCTACAAACTTTGTCTGCTGTCTTCAATACTTCGAAGGGTATGGAGTACAGTCAGGGGTGGCGTAGTTCTATCAAACCGGAATAAATTGCACTCTCGGATCACTCTTTAGCAAAGGATTTGATGCCCTTGTTTAAAGAGAGATAACGGAGCCGCCCAGCCCTAGCAGTGAGGTTTTCCCCTCTTTTCCTCGTTGCCAGTCTGTTTTCAACGGCCCCGATATACAGTCTGGTGTATTCTCTCTCACTTTATGGATTGGCCTATAGTTGGCCTTTGCTTAAAAAGGCAATCCAAAGAGCGAGGATGTTCCCTCAGTAGCATTTAGGGCTTCCGGGGGTAACTCTATAGAAACCGGCTGGTTGTAGTCATGGGGCTGCAGGTCCATGGTCATGTTCAGCGTCATTTCATCCCCTCCTGCGGACGTACCTAAAACCTCCGAAGTCAGCAGCAGTGTCATATCCATCTGTACTTTGCTGATGAAGAAGGTATCCTTGGCAACCCACACATTGAGGGAGAAGTCGCTGATGATATCTTTCAGGTTGGGCAGTTGCGTATTTGTCTCTTCTGCCAATTTCTGCTGTAGCTTATCAAAGTCCGGCACTACCTCAAGTAGATAGCAATCGATGTCCCCCACCTTCTCCTCTCTGATGAGATTTACCGTCTGCGATATCAAGAGGGTCTGTCTGGGATTCTACGGTATTCAGAGTCTCCCAGAAACCTGCGGGAATCTCTTGCTTTGTCCACGTTGGTTTCTGACCGGGCAGAGACATCATCGTGTAAGTATAGTTATCGACTGCGTACATCTGGATTGCCATGGTCATGCTCATGGATGGCTGGCCGGGTATTCCTATGCTAATGTTCGCGTTGGCGTTGGCTCCCGCTTCTTTATTTGCCTGATCAATGGTGCAAGAGCCATTAAGTGATATCGTTCCTGCCGTGTCAGAGCCGGACGATTTTCCCTGGAAATTGATTGTCAGGTTATCGACATCAAGTACGCCGCTTCTTACATCCGCCTGGGCTGCCGTTGCCTTTTCCATAATCTGCTCTGCGGAGAGCGATGCCTCCGTACCTTTACAGGCAAGGCAGGCAGTGATGATCAAGGCCAGCAGCACAAAAGATAGCGATTTGCCCAGTTTGGTACTCATTCTTCCTTTCACCTCATTCTGTTGATTTAGTCCCTCAGTTGATCCTGTACAGCAGTAGCCTCATTATCCGGAAGGCTCCTGAGGATCATCTTCGGATCGACCTGCCGATTTACTATACAGAGGTTGGCTCACTGCACCATCTCAATGGAAACGGCTGTTGTCACAAATCTATCTCACATACGGATCTAAGAAGGGCTGGATTTATACTATTCAGGCATTCTTGCGGGTTGCTGTTGGTCAGCCTTCTCCTGGATTGACTTCATCGTCAGATAGATTGCCGACATGTGGAGGAAGACGCCGATGACGAGAGGCGGCAGAAGGTTCAGCCGGGTCAGGAGATAGATGACTGTGCCGATGTAGATGAGCTAGCCGGGGATCAACAGTACCATGCCATTTGCATGGGATATGGCAGTAACAACAAATGGCTCGACTGAATTTAGAAGCTCAGGTTTTTCTGCAAGGATTACACCAGCTTTAGGACGAGGCATGAGGTCATGATGTCATGGAGCCCCTGCTTTCTTTCTGTGAAGGCTATCATGATGTAGCCAACCAGCAGGATGAGTGCCGAGATGATCCTGGCAAAGTGTCTTCCTGTTGCTCTCCAAAACGAGATTCTCTTCCCCTTATGGTCGGTGACAATGATGGCCAATGCCATCTCTCCCAATGTTGCCTGATTGGAAGAACTCTCCATTGCTGCCCAATATACCCAGGGGACAACTATAACCACAGCAAGCCCGACCAGGATTGCCATTGCATTGATTTCTCCATCAGTCTCAAGTTTAAACGAATAGCCGATTGCCAGACTGAGCACATATGAGATAACAAGAACAAGACCTAACGCCACAGTGCAGTCAATAATATAAGCGCCAAGCCTTGTCCGGAAACTGGCATATTTTGCATTGGCTGTCAACGTAGTCGGCCGGACTTGCAACCCTTGGGCCACCGGCCGAGTTGGTGCGCATTTCTGGCAGAATCTGTCCTCGCCGCCATTTCTCCATGTGCAGGTGCTGCAGTACATGTCCCCTCCTCATCTTGCTGGAATCAGCGCGCCGCAACCCCATTGTTCTGCTGCTGGACACGGGAAAATCCTGCGCTGATACATGGCAATTTGATGCATATAAGATTATATCATATATATGACAAGTATGTCAACTTCTGAGGGGACTGTAATGTTGCTGGCTGTGGACGCCATGACGATCGAAGACCTTGGAAGGTGGGAATCCCTCAAAGGCCGTTCAGGAATGGACTATATCGGTGACTTTTGAATGCAGTTCGAAATTTATGGGTTCGTGAAGTCATAGTATGAGAAATCTGGGACAAGTCTGATGAGAAGTATCCTGTACAGGAGTGCTGCTTAGCGCGGTGGCTCTATGATTGGTATTGGTGGTGGGCTTGGGTTCTTAGATAGATGGAATCTGAGGCGAGGTTCCTGTTCTGGGAAATCTTTTTCTGCGCCGCATTTCTTGCACTTGGCATGGTATGTGCCGCCTGTGGGTAGAGTGTCTATGACCCAGTGATGGGCGACAGCATCCATACACATAAGATTATTGTACCACACCAAACCATTCTCGGATACAAAGAATGCTTATGTTGATAGATGGGAACATGAATCTGAGGATAGACTGAACTTCTACGAGGCCCCAACGAGGTAAAGCTCGCATAAGGCACTGCAACTCCGCAGTCCATTGAGACTTTGATTACGATTTCACTCTGGCAAACATCAGTGCATTCACCTGGTTTTTCTGATTGCAAGAGCGGCGGCCATAACCACCAGACCAAGAAGGGCAAATTCCAGTGGCATCAGCACCCGCCATGACACCGACTTGGCCACAAGGGTAAAGCTGCCCCCCAATCCCAGTACCAGAGCCCATGCCAGAAGGCCCCATAACAGTTCCGTGATCATCCTTCTTACATATTGCATCCTGCTTCTCCCGATTGATGTTCTGCCATATCTGCCGTTGCCTCACATTATATAGTGCAGCATTCCTGGATGCAGATGCAAGTCCTGCATTCTGGCAATCCCCGGACATGGTGCTGTACAGGGTCGGTGATCTTTGATGACAGTCTGAGGTTCCGCAAGCGCAGGCACACTAGACGCTACTACTCCTCGGTCGGCTTCTATTTTTCTCCACTGTGTCTTTGTTTTTCTCATAATTTCACTCCCCTCTCCTCCAGCATTTCGTGTGCCTTATCCAGCAGCGGTTGCGGATCAAGTCGCTCTTCACCACACGTACCGCATATTTGATGATAGAACCCACCCCATTCCTCCTGTCGTGTTGCCTTGCACTTTGGATGCGAGGGAGACTTATTCGTTGTTCCATGGTGGTGACAGTTTTCCCATTTATGCACATGGTCTGAAGGAAGACATCTCGACCACAGGCAGAGAAGAGCGTGTGGGTCCCTGAGAACCTCCTCGGTTGTTTGACTTGCATCGGGAAGAGAGGGAAAGTCATTATGCCCGAGAAGTCGCCAGCAGAAAATCCCCATCAGGACATAGGCCAGTGTCTTCTCATTTTCATATGCCCACCACTTCGAATCCGAGGTCGTCCTGTCTTGAATACCCTTTGCCCAGTCCCAATACTTCACAGCTTCCGTCAATCCCTCCAGGGGTTCTATGGATTTGTACTTCTTCAGCGTACTGTCCAGCTTGAATGCCTCCCTCAGTTGTGCGAATACTTCATCCTTTGTCATTTATCACTGTCCTTCCTCATTTATGGTTGGCAGGGTGGGATTCGAATCTTGAGCCAGTCGGGTAAAATCCTTCTGCGAAAGTATACCCTTGACCTTGGCTTGGATACAAAGGAAGCTTGTGTAGTATTATTACCCCGGGTGCATTGTATTTGAGGTCAGTCTGAAGTTCTACAAGACGCTGTTGTCCTGGCGGCTTCCGGACGTCTTGGGTGAGTGATACACTGGGGGGCGAATTGGGCATTGGCTTTGGAATCTGGGAATGATACTGTAGGAAGTGGCCCTATGGTTGTCAGACTGCAGTTGATGTGATTGGTGACCCTCCAGTATCATAGATACAATACTTTGCGGAGAAGGAGACTTAATCGTGTGGAGGTTTGTGCTTCTGTGTTCAGTTTTGTTGAGCCTGCTGTGCGTTGGCTGCAGTCAAAGCGGCACCGTCGAGGGCGTTGTTGAGTACAAATCAATATCCGGCATGATGGACAAATCGGCCTATAGCATTGTTCGCGATGGGCCATCAGAAGGAGTTCAACCCATCGTGGTCTATGACGAAAATCTCAAAGGTTACTTTCCATCGGAAGGTGACCTTGTAGTAAGCGACTCGTTGGAAAAACAAATTGAAGAGGCGGGCTATACCAACCTCGACTACATCATCAGCGTGCGCGTATTGTCTGGGGGAAAACTATCCAAATACACCTCGGGCTTTTATGCAAGTCGGGAGATCTTCAACGAGGCGAAACTGGGTACGGAGATCAAGTTCGAGAAGGCACCCTCCAAAATGGGTCCGGAGATTGTAAGGCTTCTTGAGTGAGAGAGTCGAGGGATCGTGATAAATGGGAGAAGCTTGACGCTCCAGTTACCTTAGGGGACGACTTGAAGTTCTACAAGCGCTGCTGGGCTGAAAGAGGAAGCCAGAGCGGAGGAGAAATGAACCGCCCTCCTCTGTCGCCATTATTTCCCTTCCAGGTACTTGCGATCCACCTCAGCTGCCTCTTTCACCTCATCTTCCGTTATCTTCTTTATCCACTTTCCCCCCAACTTGCGCAGGGCTTTCCCAGCTATTCCACCAAACTCGATCTTAATGTCGCTGGTGTAGGTTACCCTTGTTCCTTCAGGCACAACCTCAAAGGTTGTCGTCTGTTTTGAACCTTTGTCTACACCCACTAATGTCTCCGAGTCGATGCGATGCGGCAGATGGAGGACTATCCTGTATGTGGAGTTGAATGGGCGACCTCTGATCTCCCGTTTTGTGTTAATCAATATCTCATTCTCACGTCTGCTCACGATTTTGAATGAGGTATCATTACTCGAATGCACACTGAAGTATAGCTCAGGGTTGCCAAAGTATTCGATTACCTTTTCTCTCGGCGCCCGGATGATCTTTTGTAGCTCAGTCTTGGCCATGATGTCACCTCACGAGAGTCTGCATACTACCACAATTGTTGATCGCTATGCCGACCACTTGCTGCCTTTGCCGAAGAGGTCTGCCCTTCGTTTAACTACGCCAAGCTTCAGGAGGGATTATACCACCTGAGCCTCCGTTGCCCAATATCGAATGCGTAGAATATGCTGCTATAACCGAAATCGGCCAGCCGTATGGAGGAGAATACACCGAGCCATCCAGTATGACGCTTTGGATACAGCCTGGACTTGCTGCAGGGGGAAGAACGGGATATCAGGATGGGCTGATGGTTTGGATAACGACAGTCTGGATGACTGCAGAAAACAAGTTCTTGCTCAGAGGCATGCTAGGAGATGCGAGGGGTTCAATCCTACTCAGATGGAAGAAAGCCTCTTTCACGTACTTCCCGCATAAACTCACCTTGGTTTCTTTGTCCGGTTTTGGCAAGGGCCTCCCAGTCTTCCTTTGACATCTGGGGATTCTGGCGGCGTGTCTTGGATGCCTGCATCCGCGTCTTGTATTCTGCTTGCCTCAGTTGGTCTTTGGTCTGTTCAAGATCAGCCCTTGTTTGTTCCAGAGCTTCTCGGCATTCTTCCAATTCCTGTCCTGCTTGTTCTGTGGGCGCTTCGGGGTTCAGCTCAACGGCGGCCACTGTTGATTGAAGCTGCTGGTCGGCAGGAATTGACACAGCGGCTAACATTTCGTCGACCTTCGATTCGACTTGAGCCAACGACGCTCGGAGTTCGTTCTTCTCATGCTCGATCATCGCCGAGTGAGTAAGCGCCCTATCCCTTTCTTCCTGAAGCAGCCGGACAAAGGCAATTGCCTCCTCCATTCTCTGCAGTAGTGATGTTTGTTGGGTCATTGTTGCTGCTCTCTATCTCATGCCTGGCCTTATGTGGCCACATTCGCCATGTTCTCAACCTGGTCGTTCATTTTGTTGGTAGCTGAACAAGATGTGATCTTCGCCACCTAAATACAGTCTACAAGGATAATATCACTATGTCGTCCCTAGAGGAGCCAAAGTAGCCACAAAATGTTCTCAGAAAAGACCGGCGACATTTGGCTAAGTTCAATATGGATACCATAGAATGTTACAGGAGGCTGATAGCCATCTTTGGGGGAAAACAAGCCGAACGAGGATACAGTCAAGCTTCACTTCAGGCGAAAAAGGTATTTCTGGCAGGGCCGATTCAAGAAGAGCTGAGTTGGCCAGTGCTGAGTAGCCGGATTCCAAGGTTGTGTGATGGTTGTCACTGGACCGACAAGGTAGGTCGAAAAGGAACTAATTCACCCAGGCATTAGACATAACATAATATGGTTGGCCATGAGCGGTCGACCAACACGACTTGCCACGGATGAGTGGCATGTCTTATGTGTTTGCCGGATTTCCCGACAAGCCTACGGTATCACCGCTGCTTCAGCAAGAGCCAGCCGACTAGGATACAGGTGCAGCCCACAATAGCCGCAGCGACTGGCCAAAAGGGGAACTCAGGATGATGGGTAAGCCAGTCAGACATGGTAGGTGTAAAGCGTAGCAGTGTACCGAGGAAACCCGCAGCTATGCCCACCATGAGCAAGCTGCTCACCAATAATACTATCAGCTCCATTTCGTTACCCCCCTTACAAATGTGCTGACTTATGTCTGCTTATAGCACAAATGCTGATATTTCGTCAACTTGAGCATGCCCCCCCGGAGAGGGCACCCCAACCTCAGTTGGGCACAAAGGGGCCTTATGGGGCATCACTCCGGGAGGATGAGGTTTGGGGATAGTATGAAGTTCTACAAACATTCTTAAATATAGAGAGCGGCTGTGGTGGCTCTGGACAGTTGGGAATATAACAACTATCCTTAGTTGATCGATCTCCCCATGATGAGGTATGCCAATAACTCGAACAAGATGAAAAGGAAGGTGGCTTTATGCAGTATCCTGACCAGTACCCTGATGCAATAAGATGTGTGAAGAACAAAAGGTATACTCCGGCTGCAAATTACATGATAAAAGGCATTCTAGAGAAGGCAATTCATCGTGTTCCTACCGAGCAGAAAGGCAATTTGACGAAAACCATTGCCCGGAGACTTCGGAATACACATACAAGGTTTCTGCTGGCCCAGAAAGGTGGCATAGCATTACGAGAGATAGCGGAACAAGCCTACCGTGATGTAGAAGCCGAGATGAAGAAGCAATTGGGCATAGAGCCTCAAGGCACTACCTCTCCGGTGCCTTCCAAAGGGTAACATCGCGCTGGTACGAGCCACCGGGTAGAAGTAGGCCAATGCAGTATTTTCAAAAACATGGTCTCCGAACTATCGGATCTCCAGGGGATGTCGCTTCAGAAACCTCATGATCGCATTGTTGACATCCTCTGCGCCCTCAATGTATAGAAGATGGCGCATGCCATCCATAATCATAAGCTCGGCGTTCGGTATCCTTGAAGCAAGTATCCTCGAAGTCTCCACAGGCTGTAACCTGCCGTGAGTTCCCGTAATCACCAGGGTGGGAACCTTAATTTCATGCAGCTGATCATAGGTATCGTGGTTGACTATTGCCTCTGCCTGTCTGACATAGGTATGAGGGGGTGAAGTGTACTTGACATAAAGTGAGATGTAATGCTCAATGATGTCCGGATTATTATCAATAAACTTCCGGCTGAAAACGAAGCGGAGTCGACCTCTAATCCTCTCCTCCGGGGTCTGCTGTGTGTCGAACGAATTGGCTATGAATTCCTGATCAACCGGCACAACGTGCCTGCCACCACAGGATGTACATGCGAGTATGAGGCTGGCCGTCATCTCCGGATAGCGTAGCGCAAGATGCTGTGCAATCATGCCTCCCATGGAGTGCCCATAGATGTGGGCTTTGCGGATGCGAAGAGCGTCAAGCAGTCCGGCCGAATCATCCGCCATCATCTCCGTACTGCATGGAGTATCTGGTTTGTCGCTCATGCCGTTGCCCCTGTTGTCTAAGGCAATGACGCGGTATTCTTCCGCCAAGGCTGGAATCTGACGGAAGAAGTATGCTGTGCTGCTGCCAAGGCCGGGAATAATGACAAGTGGATCGCCATTGCCATGGATCTCGTAGTACATGTTGATGTCGCCAACTTTCATTATGGGCATCTTCGCCCTCTCCAGTATTCCAGCAATATGTCTATTAGAAGGGTTTATACATGGAAGTGGCCTCGGACGATGTCATAGCTATCTGCCTGCTATTGACATTCAATGCCAGTGGTTACTTGAATTCTTCTCTGGATAGTGCCGTAAGTATCAGAGCAGCGATACCGAGAAGTGAAAAGGGCAACGCCGCAGCGATGGCTCCGGCAAGTGCTATACCCCAGCTCTTTCTTTGCAGGGCAGAGATGCCTCCAGCTATCGCCAGTATCCCCAAGACCGCCAGTGGTATGGCGATAGCCAGCAGAATTGCCAAGGCGTCCCCCTCTCCATCCCCGATCAGTACGCCAATAATGACTATGGTCAAGACAGAAGCCCCCAGAAGCTTAAGGCTGCCATCTATGATATCGAGAATCCCTGCAACCGTACTGAACCCTCTTTTCTTTGCAGCCGGCCCCTCGCTGAGTCTAGCCCCGCAACCGGGACAATAGGTGGGATTTCCCGCTGTTTCCTTACCGCATTTTGGGCAGAACATCGCGTTCCTCCTCTCAAAACCGGATGCTCTATGCGATCACGTTTAGGATGCGACTGCGCCATTATACCATCCTAACCTCAGGCTGGATAAAAAGGGGCTTGCTGCTAGGACTCCAACAGAACAGGAGTACGAGTCTGAAAACAGCCTGAAGTTCTATAAACCGCCGCTGGGGTGAGATACTATCATCTGACCAGTTTGTACTCCCACTGGCAGCAGCAATCGCTGTAGGATGTTCTGGGAGGCAGTTTAATCCCGATGACCTCTATCTTCGTGTTGAAGAAATGTGCCTGGATACCCATGAGCTTCGGCTCTAGCTCTTGACATATCAGCCTCTCCCGTCCTGTTCCCTCTTTTTCGAGAGAGATGAGGGTGGGGCAGTGAGTGATGGTGATTATCCCGTGATTTGGATTCCGGAGGTCCATTACGGAGGTATAAATGTGCATCCAGGGGGAAACCTGGAAGTATTTGAAGACGGTGGCTACGTCATCACCGTTGATATTCAACACAGCACTGATTGCCTTCATCTCCCAGAGTTGGGCCCTTTCCCACACCTTGACGTCGCAATCAAACGCCTCGTCGTTGCCCCATTTCTTCATAACGGTTAGATACCAGAAGCCATCTATCCTGAGCATGTATTCGTTGTAGGTCTTGAGTAGTTCCAACAAGGTCTCTTTATTTAGCTTGTCGTGAGTGAATTTGGGGTCAAACGGGCCGCTATAGTCTGCTACCTCTGGCATGTTGCCCTCCTTTGGCTATACTTGGGAGAGTATAACACCACAAGCTGAGTCTGGGTACAAAGGGGGCTTGTGTCAACACACTTAGGAGTATGCGTTCAAGGTCAGCCGCAAGTTCTACGATGCACCAGTGGGGTAAGGGTGGAGGTTAAGAGCTTGTCCAAGGTTCTGCAGTGACACTGCAAAGGGATTTAGGATAAGCCTGGCTCAGACGTAGCTATCGTGTACAGTAGTGCCGCTCAAGTGAGATGGTTCCATGACTGAGGGTGCAGTTGGCTTTCTATATACATTCAATCTGAAGTGAGGCTCCTCTTGAGGGAAATCCTTTTCTGCGCCACACTTCTTGCACTTAGCATGGTACAAGCCGTTTCTGGGTAGAGTGTCTATAATCCAGTGATGGGCTAGATGTGCAGCACTTTTGGCAGCCATTTACCCCCAATTACACCTAGAAGTGATTCTCATGGGAGAATCCCCATAAGAGATATTATACCACAAAACTATCTCGAATACCTTGAAGTTCTATAGGGAGCCGCTGGCGATGAAATCCCTTTGCGAAAACATCGGCTGCACAGAGCTCTCTCGGGTATCAACCTCCGGTTCCCCGGCTATCCGGCCGACTCTAACGACGGCGGGTCTGGCTTAGCGGGTGGTACAATGTCTGGGGACTGATCAACGTCGTTCCAAATCGTAACATTCATAATTATAGCTAAGAACAAATATGGAAAACCTGAGGAAATATGGGAAGTCACCTTTCAACGTAGCAGTCATTCATGGCGGGCCTGGTGCTCCTGGAGAGATGGCGCCGGTAGCAAAGGAACTTTCCACAACTCACGGTGTTCTAGAACCACTTCAAACAAAATCAACCCTGAAAGGGCAACTCCAGGAACTGAAGATTGTATTGAAAGAGAACAGCGATCTTCCGGTTATATTGATTGGATACTCCTGGGGGGCCATGCTGAGCTTCATTTTCACTGCCCGGAACCATTCATTGGTAAAAAAGCTCATACTTGTTAGCAGTGGCGTGTTCGAAGATAAATATGCAGTGAATATTATGAGGACTCGGTTGAGTCGTCTGACGGAAGAAGAGAGGGTAACAGTAGCTTCTCTTTTGAAAATTCTAAACGGGCCGGATAGTAAGGATAAGAACAGAATCTTTGCTCAATTTGGTGAGTATATCTCCAGGGCCGATTCCTATGACCCCCTGCCTTACAAAAGTGAGGTTATTGGATACCGGTACGATATCTATGAAGGTGTTTGGAAAGATGCCACAGAACTGAGAAGTAGTGGGAAACTGGTAGCGCTTGGCAAGCAAATCCAATGTCCGGTAGTAGCCATCCACGGGGACTACGACCCCCATCCTCCCGAAGGTATCAGAACCCCGCTATCCGGTGTAATAAAAGACTTTAGGTTTATTCCTATAGAGAACTGTGGCCATTGTCCCTGGATCGAGCGAACCGCAAGAGACAGATTCTACGCCATCCTCAAAGAGGAATTGCGTGGCTGAAATCCTAGGCTGCCTCAGCGGCGGGTAGTGTTTCAGGCGCGTCTCACTGTCACTATTACAAGAGGCATTCTCCTGGTATGACCTCTCTTTTCTTCGTGAAGGTGATTTCTGCTCAACAGTGAATCCAGTCCACCCTGCTTGATATAATCTCTGAAATATCTGAAATGATCCTTTCCCGCCATTAGCTCTGCAGCTTTGACAAAATAGCCGTATGCATTTTGCGGATAAGGCACCATGTAATCTACGAAAACCAGAACACCGTCTTTCTTTACCACCCTCTGCATCTCAGAAATGATTCTATCTCTCGCTGCTTCTTCCTTTTCGTGCAGTGCCATGGAGATGGAAGCGTAGTCAAAGAATTCATCCTGGAACGGCAAATCCAGAGCGCTTGCTCTTTGAAAGGATGCATTCGGCAAACGTTGCTTTATCCTGCTCTTTTCAGCGAATTCTATCATGCGGGGGTCCAGGTCGATTCCGGACGAAATGATACCCAGTCTTGCATAATGAAATGTCTGGGCACCTGTGCCGCAGCAAACATCCAATACTCTGTCGCCTGATTTCATTCCGGAAAAATCGGGAACATATATCCTGATGCCCTGCAACACACGGTCGATCAACATTGAATATAAGAGAGCATACATGGCCTTGGATAGTATACCCTGTCAATGTACTACTCCCAAGGGTTCTGTTGCAACATGGTGGACTACCACAAAACATAGGGCTAGAATGCTCCTATCCTTCGTGGTAGGGGTGAAGATATGTCTTCAAGTTGGTTCAGGCGCATTACTCCCACAGGCGTTCTTACTTTGCTCAGTTACGGAGTGCCAGCCGTGCTTCACGTAACATTCAGGTGGGGCATTGCCTTTATAACTGTCGCCATTATTTGGGGCATTGCCGCATTTGTGACTTGGGAACCAATCAGAAAACGGCTACACATTGAGAATCTGGCATTCGTGCGTGTCGCAGACTGGTTTGACGCAAAGGGTCTTCGAGTTCACTACATATCGAGCCGATGGATTGAAGCGCCAAAGGAGTTGGTAATAGAGGCTTCGTTCAGATGCAACAGCGGGGATATGGATGTGAAGGATATCGAGTTGAGAGTGGGGAGAATGCGTGTGCCCTACAAAGACATATCAACGTTGGGAGCGCCGACTTTCAGATTACCGATGGTTGTGGGCAAAGAACAAACATACTATGTCTCATTCTTAATTCCTGATAAGTTGCAGGGCAAAAATCATACGATGCGTCTAGTCGTAACAGCAGGGGGCAAGAGGTACTTATCAGAGCCAGACTACTTGAACTTAGATTACAGTGGCATCTTCAAAAGATGACATGAGAACTACTGTGTTTTATTCTGTAGCCATTCTTGCGGGGAGGCTACAGAGATGGACAAATACATACTGAGGAGAAACAGGGAAATGGAAACGATAGTCCACAAACTGAGTAAAGAACCGCCAACAGCGCCTAGCGTAGTCTCTGTCTGTCAGGGTGTGGCGCACATGGAGAAGGCGCACTTCACCGAGCCGCAAGCGATAGCCTGTAAGTGGTGTGGCAGCACGGACGTGATGAAGTACGGCATACGCAAAGGCGTGCAGAACTACATCTGCCATTCATGCGGACGGAAGTTTACCGAGAAGGACGCACCTTACCACATGCAGACTCCTGCGGAGCAAGTGGCGGCTGCGCTCAACATGTTCTATGATGGGATGTCCGTTCAGGCTATCGCTAGGCATCTCAAAGAGACGCACAACAACGCTGTAAACGCCTCGACAATCTATAGGTGGGTTCTCCGCTACACGTTCCTAGCCATGAACACTCTGGACTCACTGAAGCCCACAGTCTCCAGCGTTTGGGTTGTGGATGAGACTGTTATCAAGGTCGGAGGTCATAATCTCTGGTTCTGGGACATCATAGACGAAAAGACGAGGTTCTTGCTGGCCTCTCACCTATCCAGAACCCGAACCACGCTGGACGCTGCCACGATAATGCGGAGGGCTTGGCAAAAAGCGGGCAAGCCTCCGAAGGTTATCATCTCGGATAAGCTGGCAGCGTATATTGACGGGATAGAGCTTGTGTTCGGCGCGCATGCCCATCACGTTCAATCACAAGGATTCTCCGAGGACATCAACACGAATCTTATTGAACGCTTCCACGGCACGATTAAGGCTAGGACTAAGGTTCTCCGAGCATTCAAGACTAAAGAGACGGCAGAGCACATACTGGACGGGTTCTTGATACACTACAACTTTTTCCGCCCTCACATGAGCCTGAGTAACAGGACACCTGCCGAGGTTGCCCAGATCAAAGCTCCAGTGACTAACTGGACGGAGCTTGTGAAGTCCCAGAAAACGTCTTTACAGACGACCACACTAAGGCAGAAGAACGAGTGGGGATTCTAGGAGGGAATGAATGGGTAGTAACACTCTGCAATCATTTGAAGAAATAGCTCAGGGACTATCTCAGAAATATGGTGTTCCTTACGAAGTCGTAGAGGCTATGCTTCACGATTGGATGAATACACTTTATCTGTCAGTGACAGGGAGAGAAGCCTATGATCCGAGATCAGCGGGAACAGGCCAGTTTTAGCTCTTTGACCATCTTTTCTACCTTAGCGAGCCTTTCGTGTGTCTCGTTTAGCTCAATGCCAATTTGGGTTATTCCCCCCATGACAAATACCATGAATAAAGCCTGTGTCTTATTAGCATCGATACTATCGGGATCATCAAGGTTTATCGAACTGATGGCAGGACTAACAGCCTTAGCGATAGCATCACTGATTGCTTCCCAATTTGCCCTCTTCTTTGATAGCTCAGTTTTGACTACCTCAAAAGCATCTTGTAATGCCGTACTGGAAGTCTGGAATCCTGCCTTTTTCGCTTGTGACATACACACCCCCTTTAAGAGTCAACGTGATAGGGAGTATAAGCGTGACTACACCTAAATGCAAGAGAACCCTCCCAAGGGAGAAAACAATAATAAACAAGGCTGAGCAAATTTCGCTCAGCCTTGTTTACCTCTTGTGTTGGCCTGTAGCCGCTATCCCGGCGGCTGGCTGCCGCCATCGTAGCCACGATGAACCTGCAGGTTCCCAATATCAATAGTCCGCATCTCTGGGGCAAAACTGCCGCTCATAACCACAGCTGCAGCTGTATCTCCATCACTGTACCATTCCCAGCCTATTTGGTCGTTATTAGCTCCAGGTTCACCGACGTCTATCACCTTCACAACGAGCCACTGGCCTTCATGTTCGCCAGCACTGTCGTAGGTGCATTGTGCGGCAATCCAGGCTATGTTGTCCCGAACATTCACATACTCCACATCGCAGCGCTGCATTCTGTCGCCTGCCGGGTCTGACGTTGTCCACTGTTGGATATTACCTCTGCCATAACCATCTCCCGTTGCCTGAGCAACGAAGGTATCATGGACCAGGAATATGCCAGTATCAGCAATACCTTCGTAATACCCCACACCTCCTGTGGCCTTTGCCGCAGGACCTGCCGTATCAGGCTTTGCAGCCAGCACCACCCCAGCGCTGAATGTCAGCACCAGCACTGCTACCACAGCTATCAATACTAACTTCTTCATCCGTTTGTTGCCTCCTCTATTTCAGAGTTATCCACACCTTGTCGTCCTCATCGACCCTTCGCTAGCTGTGCAGGGCTAGCAAAGCAGGGCGTACCGATGATCCCTTGGCACTTTGGGCAGGGGACAAATCCCTTTAATTCTTGCCCGCATGTATTACATGGCTCGATAACAACCCAAGATACGTTACGCAATTCACCAGTGCCTTTGCACCGCGGGCATACCACGGAAGCCCCTTCCACTGCAGCGAGGGCAAGCCTCTGTGTTGCTTTCTGCTTTCGACACCATGTCACACCCCGCTTGTGAGAGTCGACCACACCCAAAAAAGAAAAATGGCTCTCTGGCTGAGCAACGCCAAAGAGCCACCTTGACCAACTAGTCTGGCTAGAGCGGCAGCCCAACCATCCCTCTCGGACTTGTGGCTTTGCGTCCCTGCATTCCTGCAGGTTTACCCTTTTCGCTTTAAAACCTGGTCTGTTTTATATCACAAATTGGTGATTATGTCAAACCCGTCATGACTGCTCCGTACCGGGGCAATATGGAGGTAAATTGCATGGTGGAAGGTTTGTATACATGGGGCTGAAGTTCTGCAGGGTGTCGCTGGGGTGATAGTGCTATGTTTGCGATTGGATCTGCTTTTTCCTTTCCTCCTTCCACCAGACGATGAGATGAAGGACGCCGCCTAAAAGGAATGGAGCGGCAAGCGCAAGAAGAAACGGATAGATGGTCCAGAACTCATACTCGCTCGCTGGGCGCTCATTGAAAAACATGTATGCAACCAACACGTATATAAGCCATGCAACAGTCGGCAGAATGATGAGTATACCGCCTAGCAGATGCCAACGCCAGGCAATTATGGCAACCAGGAGTGTGAGGCCAATGCCATATATACAAGGGGAAAAACAACATAAACAAAGGTGAGCGAATTTCGCTCACCTTTGTTAACTCCTTGTTGGCCTGTAGCTGCTATCCCGGCTGGCCGCCGCCATCGTAGCCATTATGAACCTGCAGGTTCCCGATATCAATAGTCCGCATCTGTTGGTCGAAACTACCACTGTTAACCATAGCTGCAGCGGCACCTTCATTACTGCACAATTCCCAGCCTATTTGGTCATTGTTGGCTCCAGGTTCACCGACGTCTATCACCTTCACAACGAACCACTGGCCTTCATCTATGCCAGCACTGTCGTAGGTGCATTGTGCGGCAATCCAGGCTGTGTTGTCATGCCTGCTCCGTACCGGGGCAATATGGAGGTAGGTTGCATGGTGGAAGGTTTGTGTACATGGGTCTGAGTTCTGCAGGATGTCGCTGGAAACCCGATCAGAAGCGCTCCTACCAGGGTGACGATTCGTGCTGACCAGCACAAAGCACTGGTCTTTCTCTCTACATTCATGCTGTCAGGAGATGTATTCCCATTTCCACTGACAGTCATTTAATCCAAATCCTTTCCACAGATTCTGGGGTCGTGTTCCCTTTTTTGTGGGAGAGGCTGCGACATTATACCACCCGTTCTCAGTTTGGATACGGAGAGGAACGAAGTGGAGGACTTAGGGGGAGCATGAAGGTCTGAGGGTAGACTGAAGTTTTATGAGGCACTGCTGGAGTGAGTCTGGAGACATGAAGAAGCCCACCTTTGCAGATGGGCTTCTGTGTTTTAGAACTGGGCGCCTCTATTTCCTGAGCTTTAGTCTTCCTTCTCATACTTGAATGAGAGCTTTATCTTCGTGCGGTAGGCCAGAATCTTCCCATTATCGATCTGCATATCCATTTCGACGACTTCTGCGACGCGAAGATCTCGCAATGACTTGGCAGCCATCTCTACGGCCGACGCCGCAGCCTTCTCCCATGACTGGGTGCTCGTGCCGATGACCTCGATTACCTTGTATACGCTGTCTGCTTTTCTTGCTGTAACTGCCATGTGTTCTTCCTCCTTCTTAATAGCCTCGGGTTTACCTGACCGTCAAGTCACTACTTGGAACGCCGCCGGGGTGTTTCAGTCTGCTTTCGCTCCCGACTTACCATTGGGGCCGGTAAGTCAGTATGACTGAACAAATCCTCGGCCCTGTGTTCAATCTGCCCCTGTCTCTTCTGCCAGACAGCCTCAGCCTTGAACCAGTGTTCCAAGTCATGCCCGCCGGGGTGCCCGTCCTGCTCCCAAATCTGATAAGCGATCAGTCTTACTTCGTTCTCATTGTGCATTCTTCAATCCTCCCTATCGCCAGATGACCTAACCACCGATCATTCCCTTTCGGTGTTGTCACCAAGCGCATCTGAATTCCATATGCGACTAAACTCGCACGACGTTTGGTCTTATGCTCATGTAGCAATCTCTGCAGTAGACTGGTCTTCCTCCTCGCGGCTCAAAGGGTACTTCTGTTTGCTTGCCGCACTGGGCGCACACCACCGGGAACATCTGTCGCACGGTGGCATTGTAGCCAGAGAAGCCGTTACTCTGGGGTTTCCTGGCTGCGCGGCACGATGGGCAGCGCTTGGGATCGTGGGTGTGGCCTTTCGTGGCAAACAGTTCCTGTTCGCTGATGCTGAAGATGAAAGTAGACTCGCAGTCAAAGCACTTGATGGACTTGTCCACAAAGCTCATAGGATGACCTCCTTCCTTGGGATATTTGGCTAGAGTCGGGTCATCCAGAGCCAGTGGCTGCACTCGGGGAGGGCTAACAGACTATTGACAACCTAAACTGAAACCAGTGCCGCTATGCTAACACATCGCCGCAGAATATGCAATAGGAGCATGAATCCTATGCGAAATCATATCTCTCTCCAGCCTCAGCTTGGCTACAAGGGTGGCTTAGTGAAGGACTATGAGTAAGGTTTGAGAACAGCCTCAAAAAAACCATACGTAGTGCGTCTCCCACTGGTGTCCTAGAGCGTTTGGTGAGGTGACAGGGGCAACAACCAGACAGCCTGAAGTTCTACAAGGTGGCGAGTGGAATGCACTCCCCTCAGTCCTGCCCTGTCAGGATTTTGAAGTCATGAGCACTTATTCCCCTTGTTGCAGTGACAAACCATCCCCAAGCCTTATTTGGGTCTCGCTCATCGAATGCACCGAGACGACTCCTCAGAGAAGCATCGAGAACAATGGGGTTGTCGAGATAGAGATTGGTGCTACCCAGACTAAATGTCCATTGATATTTCTCGGGATGACGAACCTTGGGGTTTGGCCCTTTTTCAGGTGTTGAAGTCACCTGGGCATGGGCAACCACACCTCTTGTGGCTGCATAGAAACATATCCAGTCCCCAGGTTTTATTCTCTTCCTACCAGGTGTCCGCTCGCCGAATGCGAAAATCTTCTCCTTACCAACAAGTGTTTCTATGGTCTCTTCGGCAGTTGCCTCTTCGTCTGATTGCACTGGAGCGAGCCAGTAGCCGATCTCCTCCTCATCAGGTGATTGCCCTGGGGCTGTGGTCTCTTGCTGTGGCAAGACCTCTGATGGATGCTGAGCAGTTAGGCGAGCCCTGACACCAAGGACTTCTCTAATAAGCTGCCACTCATCTTTTGAGAACGCTCTCAGCGCCATTAGGCCAACTGCAAACAAGGCTAGGCCCACAATCACAACCAGAGCAATGCCCAAGACGCCACTGACATGAATCAGTTTTACGCATATGGTCATTACCGCAGCCGCCACTGCCACCTTGAACAGGAACACGTAATCCACTCTGTAGCTTACGGCCCGTCTTGCCCAGATCGTCACAATGGCTGCCAGCACCAAGTATGAGACAAGCGTCGAAATCGCCGCTCCCATAGCGCCAGTCCTCGGAATCAGAGCTATGTTAAGGCCAGTATTGACTGCTGCGGCTACCCCTATCATCAAGGGGATCCATTTCGTCTGCTTAACCAAGTAGACTATGTATACATTGAAGTAATATATCCCATAGAAGACATAGCCAGAAGCTACCGTCAAAACCAGTGCGCCTCCCACCGCATATTCAGAGGTCGAGAGGACTCTGAGTAGGGGCTGAGACAACACCCATAGTCCAAGTGCTGCCGGAATAGCCAGCAGCAAGAAGACCTTGGTCGAGTACTCGAGGTAGTTCTTTACTTTATTCAACTCCTTCTGTTCCCAGTGCCTGGACAGTACGGGAAAGAGCACGAAGTTTATCGGGTTGAAGAAGAGCGACAGTAGGCTCCCCAGGGTGTACGACGCCGAGTAGATTCCGGCCTCCGACAGGCTGATGTAATGGGCTACAAAGTACCTGTCGCTGCAACTGATTATCCACAGGAACGCCACTCCAGGTATCTGTGGAAGGCAGAAAGCTAGATATGTGCTCAATCCAGCGCAGCTTGGTTTAGGCCAGCCTATTTCCCTAATTATCATACCCAAGACCAGGACATTGACAAACGCATCCACGGCTATTAGAGCAATTATCACTGTCTGCAGGCTGTACCCCGTTCCTGACAGGGTAAATACCAGCACCATCTTGGCCAACGCGAGGACAATCTGGATTGCAGATAGCCTCTTCATTCTCCTCATGGCTTGCAGGTAGCAGATTAGAAACATGAAGAGACCTTCCATGATTGCCCACAGAAGAACCAGTTGAACAAATGGAGCATAGTGGGGAGAGGCAAAGACAATCGAGGACACGTCCTTGTTGAGCGGCACTAAGACAGCTACAGCCACGATGGCCAAGACAAGCACTGGCCAAAGCATCGCGCCCAAAGCTTGGCGCCTCTTCGGGATGTCATCTTCGGCCGCTAGGAATCTTACGATGGCTTTGCCGAACTGGAGGTTCAGAACAGGGGCAAGCCAGGTCGCCGTCAGACTTGCTTGCACCCAAACGCCATAGATCGAGGTAGAGTAGGCCTTGGTTATGGCGGGTAAGGTCACTACGCCAATCAGAAGGTAGTTGAGCCCTTGCGACAAGGTTACCCAAACTAGATCACTGCTAAACGTACGTGTTTCGGCGATTGATCGGTTGTTCATAGACCCTTCATGCGCAGTCATGCTCACATAGCATGGCCGTGCACAGAGGAGTGCTATTCATGAAACAAGCCACTATGCCGAATGACCCAACAGCACCACTGTAAGCATAAGAATGATAGATAACTAGCCTCAAAGCTCTCAGTCCCTTTACCTGGCTTGAGCATTATTGGAGGCGGCGAGTGGACTCGAACCACTGCTTAGAGCCTTGCGGGCTCTTGCCTTAACCTCTTGGCTACACCGCCTCTGTGATGCCCAGGGGTGGTTGTTTCTTCCCTCTAAGCTTCACAATCCGTAGCCTACAAAATAGGAGTAACGTCTGTGTCTCAAGACAGGTCATCCTTCTTGCAGTATCCTCACAGCTAACCAAAACGTCTGGAAGTCCACCAACCAGATTTGGCATCACTGTATCACCCCACCTCAGCTTGAATCAAGTCTCCGCTCTATTCTCCGTAAATATCCGACAGTCTGCCTCCTTTGAGTTGTTTGGCATTAGAGGTGGTCTCATACCTAGCCCCAGGTGAGGTCGATGATAATGATATCTCTGGAGAAACGATTCCACCATATCCGTGCATTCTTTGAGGTCACTCACCGGGTATTTCTGCCAGCCCAGGCATTCTTTCCTCACTGTGCGGTTGAAGCTCTCAATGTAGGACTGTTCATTCTTGCGATACGGCCTGGCTACTCTGTGGCGATGGCAGAACAGAGGCACATTCGTTAAGAAGTCAGCTTTGAATTCCGGCCCACCATCAGTCTGGATGAGATGCACATGTCCCCCAAATCTCCTCCTCATGCTCTGAAACAGGAACCTGGCGCCATACTTTGCGGTCAGCTCCGGAGCCAAGAGGATGTCCGCTTCTCTGGTGAAAGTGTCGATGGCAGTGAAGGCATAGATACCACCGAAGTCCATCGAATCCATCTGTACTACCTCTCTGGGGATGGATGCTTGTGGTATCGGCCCTCTTTCCCGGTTCTTCCTCCACCTGGAGCGGATGACATATTTCTCAGCCAGGATTTCATAGATCTTGGGGACCGACAGGTGGATACCGTGCTCCAGCTCCAGGAAGTACTGAATCTTCTGGCCACAACAGTGAAACTCCCGTTCCCTTAGCTCCCACACCAGCCTCTTTACTATGGGATCTACCTGTCTACTTCTCCTCTCGCCTTTCTTGGCCTGCTCATGCTTGTCTATGAAGTCCAATAGCCCATATCGTTCAATGCCCTTTATCCAGATGTGGATCGTCTCTCGGTGCTTACCCAACCTTTCCGCAATACGTGTCTTCGGCATCCTCTGCTCATGCAGTTCCCAGCAGAGAGTGATTAGTGTGCTGTTTTGCCTGGCGGTGGGCTTGCACAGTCGTCCAGTGCTACTCTCCTGTCATTTGGCTTAGAGTACGCTTAGAAGTCGATCCATTTCGAGCTTGCCATGGGGAACCAACGTCCTGCATGACGAGCAGAGCTACATGGCCTTGTTTCTTTTGGGAGAGGTTCCCACGGCTGACACTGCGTCTTGACATTGCTCACACCAGGCAGTACATCGAAGTCTCGATACAGCAGGTCTGCCAGGCCCAGAGCACTCAAAGTCTTGACGAGCGACTCTCCTCCACGCTTCCGACTCTATACATACCTATATGTAGAAGTCATCTGGGACAATAGCAGACAGGCAATAGAGAATGTCAACCAATGAGGACAGACTGAAGTTCTACAGGCTGCTGGCCGGATGATTACCTGCATGACAAACAAGAGGGGTGGACATCTCTGCCCACCCCTCTGGAGGTCTGACTGTTTCTGTCTATTACTGTCTAGCCGGTTTCGTGAACAATGAAGTAGCCGAAACCACCTGCTACGGCAACCGCACCAATGCCATAGACTACCCAAGACCACGCTGGCATCTCTCCGCTGGAGGCAGACTCCTGGGCAGCTATTCCGTCACTGATGCCTACGCTGCTCCAAAGCCCCTGGCCGTTCTTGGCCTTGACTGCAAAGTAGTAGGTTGTTCCAGCGCTGAGATTCAGTCCTGTCTTGGTTACCCAAGTGTAGGTACCCACGGAAGTCCAGTTGACTATGTCGGTGCCTCCGCTAGTAGTACCTATGGCGTATTGATACTCGGTAACTCCGGATTCAGCATCGGATGAAGTCCAGCTCGCATGAAGCTGGGTCAAGTCCGTCGTGGATTCTCCATCGTCGCTGACCACAGGGGTTGTCGGTGCTGTGACGTCAGTGGTAGTGAAGGTATAGTCCACTTCGAGGAAGCCGGATTACCGGCAGAGCATCAACAGATTCCACCTTATAGTGATAGGTCTTGAAGGAGCTAAGGCCGGTCAGATTCACGCTGTGGCCGGTCACCAGAGCCGGGTCCAAGGTGAGCATCAACAGAGTCCACCTTATAGTGATAGGTCTTGAAGGAGCTAAGGCCGGTCAGATTCACGCTGTGGCCGGTCACCAGAGCCGGGTCCAAGGTCGTGCTTGAGCCATAGCTCGTCGTCAGGCCGTACTCCACTTTACTGCTGGCTGCCTCATCGGTAGTCCAGGTGATCGTGGCGCCGGTAGCGGCAATGCTGGTGGCACTCACGGTAGAAATCACCGGCGGAGTGACATCGGTAGTCTCTTGCGCAATTATGCCGTCAGAGGTGCCTACAACGCTCCACAGCCCCTGGCCGTTCTTGGCCTTGACTGCAAAGTAGTAGGTCGTCCCAGCACTGAGGCTAAGTCCTGTCTTGGTTACCTCAGTGTCGGTACCCACGGAAGTCCAGTCGACCACGTCGGTGCCTCCGCTAGTAGTACCTATGGCGTATTGATACTCGGTAACCCCGGATTCAGCATCGGATGAAGTCCAGCTCGCATGAAGCTGGGTCAAGTCCGTCGTGGAGGCTCCATCGTCGCTGACCACAGGGGTTGTCGGTGCTGTGACGTCAGTGGTAGTGAAGGTATAGTCCACGTCCACCGAGGAAGCCGGATTGCCGGCAGCATCACTTGACTCCACCTTATAGTGATAGGTCTTGAAGGAGCTAAGGCCGGTCAGATTCACGCTGTGGCTGGTCACCAGAGCCGGATCCAAGGTCGTGCTCAAGCTATAGTTCGTGTCCAGGCCGTACTCCACCTGACTGCTGGCCGGCTCATCGGTAGTCCAGGTGATCGTGGCTCCGCTATCGGTGATGCTGGTGGCACTCACGGCGGAAATCACCGGCGGAGTGATATCGAGGGTAGTGAAGGTATGGTTCCCCGAGGAATCCGCATTGCTAAAACCATCAACAGAGTCCACCTTATAGTAATAGGTGGTTTGTGAGGTGAGACCGGTCAGATTCACGCTGTGGTCAGTCGCCAGAGTCGGGTCCAGGGTCGTGCTTGAGCCATAGTTCGTGTCCAGGCCGTACTCCACTTTACTGTTGGCCGGTTGGTCTGTGGTCCAGGTGACCGTGGCGCTGGTAGCGGCAATGTTGCTGGCGCTTACGGTAGAAATGTGCAATGCCTCATCGTTCAAGTTGAAGTTAATGCCCGAAGTCTCATCGGGAATGGTGACCGAAACCGGGGTGGCTGAACCGATGTCGGTGGCATTGTCGTAGTACTCACTGAAGTATCCGGTGGCCTCTGCCCTGACCAGGTAGCTGCCCGAGGGCATATCGTGGCCCAATGTGTAAGAGTTGCTGGTGGAGCTCATCCAGACCTCGTCCACCAGATCGTGGGTAACATTGTCGAAAGCCATGACATGGGCTCCATAGATCGGCGTCGTTCCGTCTAGCTCGTAGACAGAGCCCGATATGGAGCCACCTGGCGTGAGGGTGAAGTCGATGCCTGAGGTTTCGTTGGGAACGGTGACCGCAACCGGGGTGGCTGAACCGATGTCTGTAACATTGTCGTAGTACTGACTGAAGTACCCTTCGGCCTCTGCCATAACCAGGTAGTTGCCCGAGGGCAGATCGGTGCCCATTCTGTAAGTATTGCTGGTAGAGCTCATATAGACCTCGTCCACCAGATCGCCGGTAACATTGTCGAAAGCCATGACGTGGCCTCCATAGACCGGCGTCGTTCCGTCTGCCTCGTAGACAGAGCCCGATATGGAGCCACATTGTGTGAGGGTGAAGTTTATGTCCGGGATGTCGATGGTAGTGACCGGAACCGGGGTGGCTGAACCGGGGTCGGTGACGTTGTCATAGTACTCACTGAAGTATCCATTGCACCGCGCCCTGACCCAGGTAGTCACCCGGGGCCAGGCCTGGTATCGTGTAACTGCCGTCGGATCCTGATGTGTAGGTGTCTGCTACCAAAGTGTTATCAGTAGTGTCGTAGGCAATCACATGAGCGTCCAAAATCTCCGTCGTTCCGCCTGCCTTGTAGACAGTGCCGGAGATTGACCCCGGGGGCGCCGCCACAGCAACACCTGCAATAGCGGAGATGGACCCTATCGCCAGGGCAATCACGACAATAATTCCTAAGATGTTACGCACGTTCATTATCCTTCCCTTACTTGATGTTGACTCTGAAATCGCAACGAGAGGACTATCAGGCCCGTGCCCACGAACCACCAGAGGACAGTCATGTCGCTCGCTGTCTCTTCCGCTCATTCGACATTATACCACTCAGCCTCAGCTTGGCTACAAGGGTGGCTTAGTGAAGGACTATGAGGGGGAAAGGTTTGAGAACAGCCCCAAGCCCTACGAGGTGACACCGAAGTGGGAGGGGTGCCTCAGCCCGGCTTCGCGCATGCGCCGAATGAGCAAAACTAGACTGACCAACCCGACAGCAATCAAGCCGATGAACTCAATGCCGACCCAACGGATTGATGTGCGACCGGTCAAAGACCCCAGTATGTCCCATGCAGTGTGTAGCAGGACAGCAGCCAGAAATGCACTGACTACTGACCAGTTCAGAGTAGTGTGACCTGCCCGTTGCCGCTCCCGCCACATGACGGCACACACGAGGCCCGTCCAGGCCCCGTGCCCGACGGGAGAGACCAGCGCCCGGACAAGGAGCGTTTCCTCAAGGGAGCTGATACTCCCCTGAGACTGCAGAAAAGCTGTGAGGCCATGGCCCATGCTCTCCAGAGCGGCGAAGCCCATGCCGCTGGCGACGCCGAAGAGCAACCCATCAGCTTCCGAACGGTAGCGGCCGCGCAGATACACTGCTACTGGAATGATTAGTTTGGCGCTTTCCTCAATCACGCCTACCCCGAGTAGCTGAAGGAATCCCAGTTTGCGCAGCGTTGCATACTCAATCAGTCCGGCCACAAGCAGTCCCATTGCGCCACTCAGGAAGACTATGACGGCAATTGTTGGTATGGGGACATTCTTCACTTGAACACGCTGGTAAACATAGATCACAAATGTTACGGGCACGAGGGAGGCACCTAGGAGAATTACAGTCGGCATGAGGTTGGTATTGCTTGTGACGACCAGCGCTGCATCCATAGCCAGGAAAAGAGCGAGCCCGCCGGCAAGTGCCAGGAACCACGTGTGTCTTACAAATTCAAGCCGTCTGAACACAATGCATCACTCTCCATGGGTCAACATCCATCCAGTCTCTCCCGCAACACTCTCAGATTCACGACATCTTCTCTGTTGTACTCCAGCAGCAGATCCAGAGCGGTCTCATCGCCGTCGATTTTGTACTTCCACCAGAGCAGCACCGCCTGGAATCCGCCAATGGTCGTTAGTCGCCTCGGGATGCCCAGCTGTTGCTCTACGGCTTTAAAACCGCCGTAGAGATTGTTTTGCCAACAATCGTACATCAGGTCATGGTGGTGGAATTTTGTCTCAAGGTTCACATCTAAGCGGGCGTGTATGAAGGGCAGGTCAAAGCGCTTGCCGTTGTAGGTGAAAATGGTATCTACTCCCTCCAGCACTTTGAGGAGGCTCTCTCTGGTTACCTCCTCGCCTACCAGTTGCACAAACCTGGGAGTACTCCCACCGACGACGTAGATGCCGACGACTGTTACGTCGTCAAAGTACGGAGACAGGCCGGTAGTCTCGATATCCAGGTAGGCTTCGGTCATTGGTTTGACCAGTCCCTGCTTTCGTTGCCCATCAACTCAGAATATAGCAGACAGGAGAGTGGGTTGAGAAGTCCCTTCGAAGGGGTTGTGAGTGACGGCTGGGCGTGTCCTCTTCACCTTGTTGTGGCTGGCATTGGCTCTCGCTCCGGAGAAAATCCCTGCCCCAAGACAGAAACGGTTTGAGATGGAGGAGTCTCTTTGTATCCAGGCTGAGGATGAGTGGTATAATCTCCTCGTGATCATGTCCTGCTAAGATGGACACGATGCATCAAAGGGTGTTGCCAAGGTCAGAAGAGCAGGTAGAGGCAGTAATGAAGGGAAAGGAGTCCCTAATGCGAAAAAGACTAGTGAAGGTGAGAGTAATAGACGACATCATCAAGTTGCTTATTGCCTTCAGCCTGGTGGGTCTTCCTATTGTGGCCTTCAGCTCATGTAGCTCATCACAGACTGGGGTGAACTCTTCAGGAAGCATAGTTACTAAGACAAGAGACCTGGAAAGCTTCAACAGTGTGGAACTTACGGCGCACGGAACATTGGTTATTGAGCAGGGTGACCAGGATTCCATAAGTATAGAAACATATGAAAACCTGGTGCCTCTGGTTACAACTGATGTTTCTTCCGGCAAATTGACCATTGGTTTCAGAGGAGATTATCCGGTTGGAGATAACCAGAAAGGGTTGAACCTTCATCTAACGGCAAAGGACTTGAACAGCATCTCTAATAATAGTCTTGGTTCAATAACTGCCAGTGGTTTGCACGCCGAGGGTCTGGAGGTCGATCTGAGTAGTTACGGAGATATCAGTATTGATAATCTTGTTGTCGAAGGTAATTTGGTGATCAACTCGAGTGGTTTTGGGGACATGACTACTGATAACCTTGTGGTGACGGAGGGCTTGCAGATCAATTCGAACCGTGTTGGCGGAGTGACGATTCAGAACCTCGCAGCCAGCGAGGTTACCACTGAGATCACCGATTTGGGCATTGTCAGTCTGTCAGGCAAAGCAGATCAACAGACAGTTACCAGTGATGGTATTGGTGTTTACGAAGCTGAAGGGCTTGAAAGTAGTCAATGCACGGTGGAGGTTAATGCCACCACTTTCCATACAGACTCTCCGGAGTGCAGGGTTAGCCTTAATGTGAGTGATAGCTTGGATGTCAGCCTTAATGGAGATGTAGACGTCTGCTATGAGGGAAACCCTCAAGTGACGCAAGAAGTATCTGGCAACGGTAGTGTAAACAGAATCGAATAGATCTGGTCGAGTCCGCCTCTTTATTGCCGTAGCCTTGCCCCAATGGAGCTTTGCAGAACGTCAAACTACTCTTAAAAATTGGTGCCGAGGATCAGAGTCGAACTGATGACACGCGGATTTTCAGT